>CADBEN010000003.1 GCA_902793685.1 uncultured Lachnospiraceae bacterium | reverse complement strand
GCACATCTCCCGCAGGAGGGGCGCCGTCAATCGTCCCGTAATGTACCGCCACTTCGCAGAAGCATTGCGAAACAAAGCGTTTGCCAAAGGTGGGAGGCTCTGCCGTCTGCACCACCGGGCAGGTACAAGCTCGTGACTTTAGTCATGAGTAGTTATTGACTCTCCACTGACTTGATGCAGATAATTTCAAACCATTCACAACTGCAGTGTATCACAGAAACAGGCTGTTTCGGCTGCGCACACTGCGCTTTTCTACAGTTTATCAGAGGATGCTGAAAGAATACTGAAAACTCGCCTGTGCCTTCCCGCAGAGCAAGGATCTCCCTGCAGCGCTGTTTCGGATCCGGCGGGTTCACGGAACGTTCACAGATTCCCCGCTTTTCTTTCAGTCTGTTTTCAGAGAATCTCTTTACAATTCCGGCGTGTTGAGAACAAAAGCGCAGTGCCGGGAAGCGCAGCAGCAGACCACCCGGCAGTCAGAGAAAAGGAGGCCGGAAGTATGGCACAGGAAGTGTTTGAGCGGATCGAGAAGAAATATCTCCTTCCGGAAGCAGTCTTCCGCAGACTTCTCCCAGAGCTTCGGAAGCATATGGCGGACGATGTTTACGGCAGGTACACGATTTCAAATATCTATTTTGACACCGGTCAGTTTGATCTGATCCGGGCATCGCTGGAAAAGCCCGTATATAAGGAGAAGCTGCGGCTCCGTTGTTACGGAACGCCGTCGGAGGACGGAAAGGTTTTTGTGGAGATCAAGAAAAAGTACAAAGGGATCGTCTATAAGAGAAGGATCACCCTTTCTTTGATGGAGGCCCGGCGTTACCTGATCTACGGGATCCATCCGGATATGACGGGCTGGAAGTTTACACAGCAGCAGATCTTCCGGGAGATCGATTACATGAAGGAACGGTACGGACTGCGTCCGGCCGCATTCATCGCCTACGATCGGATCGCACTTGCAGGGGCGGAGGATCCGGAACTGCGGGTCACTTTTGACACCAACATCCGCTGCCGGGATTCCGGTCTGGACCTTGCGGAGGGAAAACAGGGACAGCAGCTGCTGCCGAAGAACACGGTCCTGATGGAGGTCAAGATCCCGGGGGCCATGCCGCTCTGGATGGCGGAACTTTTTGAAAACATCATTCAATACCAGGCATCCTTTTCCAAATACGGCGCCTATTACAGCCGGCTGACGGAAGAGAAAGAAAGAGGAGGAAAGAAAAATGCTGCTTGAGAGTGTACTTGGCGGGGTCGCCGCCACGCTGGATGTTCGATCATTTCTGATCTGTCTCGGGGGGGGAGCGCACTCTGCGGCGTCCTGCTCGCAGGAATTCATGCTTACCGGAACCGGACGACCTCAAATTTTCTTATGACGCTGATCCTGCTGCCGATGCTGGTGCAGACGGTGATCATGGTGGTGAACGGAAACGTCGGGACGGGCGTTGCAGTGGCAGGCGCCTTTTCCCTGGTCCGCTTCCGTTCCCTGCCGGGCAATTCCCGGGAGATCACAAGCGTGTTCGCCGCCATGGCGGCAGGCCTTGCAAACGGCATAGGGTATCTGGGACTCAGCCTTCTGCTGACGCTGATCTTTGCGCTGGCGACGGTGATTCTTGAGACGGTTTTCACGGCGGCCGCACGGGAGACAGAAAAGGATCTCCGGATCACGATCCCGGAAAGCCTGGACTATTACCACGTATTTGACGATATTTTCGGGAAGTATCTGAAGCGCGCGGAGCTTGTGCGCGTCAAGACCACCAACATGGGCAGCCTTTATGAGCTGGAATATGCGGTCACAGAAGCGGACGAGGAGAAGGAAAAAGAGATGATCGACGCGATCCGTGTCCGCAACGGAAACCTGAACATTGTGTGCGGACGCCGCGACCGGGGCGCAGAAGCACTGTAAATAATCGGAATAAGACAGACCGGCGGAACGGCGCCGGAGATACAGGAGAATAAAATGAGAAAGAATAAAACCGCTATTGCTGCGATTTTACTGGCAGTTTCGATGATGACCGCCTGTGCTGGCAGCCAGACTGCACAGACAGCGGCAGGCAGCAGTGCCGCAGTGGAAGTGACGACAGCTGCGGCGGACAGCAGTTCAGCAGCCGAAGCAGCGGCAGACGCCGCGGGGCAGACATCGGCCGAGGAGAATACCGGCACGTCTGCGGAGAATACCGGCACGGCCGCGGGGAAAACAGAAGCGGCGCCCGGAACGGAGATTCCGGCAAGTGCAGTCACGGTGAAAATGACCGGCAGCGGCGCGGAGATCAGCGGGGCTGGCGCGGAATATGCCGATGGTGCGCTGAAGATCACAAAGGGCGGAACCTATATGCTTTCCGGAGAACTGGAAGGCCAGGTCCTGCTGGAGACCGATAAAAAGGAAGAGGTCACGCTGTACCTGAACGGCGTGGAGATCACTTCTGAGAAGGCTTACGCAATCGCGTCCGTTAAGGGAAAGACGGTCAATGTGATCCTGCCTGCGGGCACGGAAAACACCCTGACTGTGAGGGGTGTCGCGGACGATGACAACGCGCAGACGGAGGAAGAGGAGGCTGACGCAGCCATCTATGTCAAGAATGACCTTGTGGTCAGTGGAAGCGGCGCGCTGAAGATCACCTCCGCAGGCAAGGGCATCCACGCGAAGGATACCCTGACCCTTGCGGACGGCACCATCGATATCACTTCCGCGGATGATGCCTTCAATGGTAAGGACGGCATCACTGTAGACAGCGGTATCTTCACGGTCACCATCACCGACACAGAAGAGGGCAAGGCCATGACTTCCCGGGGAGCTGTGACGCTGAATGACGGAACTATGACTGTGGCCGCCTCCAGTGAGGGGATCGAGGGCCTGTCGGTCACAGTGAACGGCGGAACCTGGGATATCACCGCCGCGGATGACGGTGTCAACGCCCGGGAGAAAGCGGAGACAGCAGAGACCACGGAGACAACTGAGACTGCAGCGCAGGAGACTGCAGTGCAGGAGACTGCAGCACAGGAGACTGGAGCGGAAAACATGCCGCAGGACGGCGGTTCCGACAGCCAGGGCGGTCAGGGCGGTTTCGGCGGCGGAATGCCCCCGCAGGGAGCGTTTGACGGTCAGGGCGGTTTCGGCGGCGGAATGCCCCCGCAGGGCGCGTTTGACGGTCAGGGCGGTTTCGGCGGCGGAATGCCCCCGCAGGGCGGTTTCAACGGCCACGACGGTTTCGGCGGCATGACCGAGGAAGAGATGCAGGCGGAACGTCTGAAAATGCAGTATAACGAGAAGTGCCAGATCGTGGTCAACGGCGGCACACTCATTGTGAACAGCCAGGGTGACGGTCTGGACTCCAACGGCGACATCCACATCAATGGCGGCGAAGTCTTCGTGAACAGTATGGAAAGCGATGGGAACGCGGCGCTTGACTGGAACGGCGCGGGATATGTGGACGGCGGCAGTCTGATCGCTGCGGGCATGCCGGGCATGGCGGAGACTCTCTCCGATGAGTCCTCCCAGAACATCATCACAGTCTATTACGAGGAAGAGATCGAAGCAGGCACGGAGGTCACGGTGAAGGATTCTGATGGAGCGGTGATTCTCAGCTGGACAGTCCCGAAGAGCTTCCGCAGTCTGCAGCTTTCTTCCGGTGACCTGGAAACGGACAAGACTTATACCATCACCGCAGGAACGGTTGAGAATTCGGTGACCGTTTCCGCGATCAACACCTACGAAGGCGAGCGCGGCTTCGGCGGCCGGGGCGCTGAAATGGGGCAGGGCGGCCCCCGCGGCGACTGGAACGGCGGGATGGACCAGGATGGTTCCGGCGAAAGCCAGAACAGTGAAGTGAAGTGAGCCAGGATGGCTCCGGCAAGGATGACAACAGTCAAAAGTGAACAGGAACGATTTGGCAGGACCACCGGCTTTGACAGCCGGTGGTCTGCTCTATACCAAGGGAGCTATGCGCTGGAAAGATAGACCAAACCCCGGTACGCAGGTGACTTGGCTATCCTGGCAATCAAAAAGAATAGCCCAGATACCAGAGGGCAGGTACAAGGCTATCCCGGCAAAAAAGAGCGGCGGCCGGAAAGGCCGCCGCAAGATTTTTTGCAATAATTTTTAATGAATACATCACTGTTTCTTCGCCGCGGCATCCTCCGGCTCCCAGAGGATATCTCCGGCGGTGCGCACATCGTCCTCGCCGAAAAGCAGGCCATAGTAGTCAGTCTGCATGATCAGGCGTGCCATCAGCAGGCGGTCGTTCACAAGGCGCTGCAGCTCACCCAGGAATTCCTGATCTCCCAAAGTCTTTTCGTAGCCCTCGTTCGGGATCCAGATGCCTTTACGTCCGTCATATTTTCCCTCTGTGGTGACGAAACTCAGATTGTTCCACCAGACCAGCGGGCGCACATCCGGGGCGAAAACGTCCCGCCCGGGCAGGAGCCGGCTGTCATAGTCCAGACCGAAGAGGTTGGAGAGGGTCGGCAGGATGTCGAGATTTCCTACCGGTTCGGTCACCGTGCAGGCCATATCCGCGTTCTGATGCTCCAGGCAGCCGCTCCAGATGATCAGGCCGCTCCGGTCCTCTTCCCAGCGGAAAAAATCGCTGCCGTGAAGGAGATCCTGGATATAATCCTTGTCGTTCTGCCAGGTCCTGCCGCCGCCCAGACCATAGGGATAATGGTCGCCGGTCAGTGCAATGACAGTGTTGTCGGCGATGCCCGCCTCTTCCAGACGTTCCACCAGCAGCTTCATGGCTGCTTCCAGTTCCATCTGGTAGCAGATATAGTATTTCGTCTTTTCCTGATACTCGTCCCCGAGGACTTTATTTACCTGGTCGTAGTACTGCCAGACGAAGGGATGATTCTTCTCGTAGGGCGCATGGCCGCTGATCGTCATATAGTAGATGCTGAAGGGCTGATGGTCAAAGTACAGGTCCGTGGTCTTGTCGATGAGAAGCGAGTCCGGCGCATAGGAGCGTCCGAGCAGTTTTTTCATGCCGTTCTCGTTGGCCAGGTACTGATTGTAGCCCAGGTTTTCATGGGTCGTGTGTCGCTTGTAATACGTACGGGAGCCGGTGTGGAACGCAAGACTGGAGTAGCCCAGACGCTGCAGCTGGTTGCCCATCGTAAAATAGTGATTGTTGTCTGCGATCCCGGAGAGAGAGTCGTCGCCGTCATTTCCGCACAGGCCGGTGAGAAAAGCGAGCTCGCCGGTGGTCGTGCTGCCGCCCCACTCAGACTGGTAGTATTCCTCAAAATAAATGCCGTTGTGTGTCAGCCGCCAGAGTGTCGGAGTAAGCTCCGGTCGGATGAAACGGTCGCAGTAGGACTCCGCACAGACCAGGATCAGGTTCTTGCCGGCGAAGAGCCCCGTATAGGGATTCTTTTTCGAGGGCGTGAGCGTGGACAGGTAAGCACTGAGCTCCCGGGTTTTTTTCGTCTGGTTCAGCGCTTCGGCGGTGAAGTCGAGATCCATGGCATTATCCCCGAAAGAAGCGGGCGATGCACGCAGCGCGTCAGAGGGTGTCCTGGCCCATTTGATTCCTTCCGCAAGAAGCACGCCGGGAGCTGCGACAGCCTGTACCGGATCCGCAGAAGCCTGTGACGGATCCTCGGCGGACTGCGCCGGGCCTGAGGAAGTCTCCGACGGGGAAACTTCTGACAGGGAAGCGGCCGATGCCGGAGAAGCTGCAGGCATTCTCTCCGAATGGGAAGTATCCGAACCGGAAGCAAGAGCAGAAGCGGATCCGGGTGCGGAACCGGGGCCGGCCAGGGAAAAGCTTTCCGAGGGATTTCCCAGCAGCGAATACTGCAGATCCAGGCGGCTCGCGGTCAGCAGACCGAAGGCTTCGACGGCAGCGTGATAACTGTACTGTGAACTGTACAGGGGTGCAGATGCTCCTGCCCGGGCCGCGGCAGATGAACTGCCGGTCAGCAGGAGTCCGAAGACCAGGAGCAGCGCCGGCAGACGCCAGACAGGCGCGTCTGCAGTATCCGCTTCATCCGCTGCGGTGAGAATGTCCGAAGAGACCGCTGTATCTTCAGCGTCCGGATCCAGGGAAGTTTTGCCTCGGTTAACGAAACGAAACCGGAACAGAAGGAAGACGATCAGGGGCAGCAGGAACAGGACAAAACGTCCCATACCAGCGAAAAAGGCCCGTCGGAATTCGTTTCCGTAGTTCCGGATAACATTGTCTGCCCCGACCGCCAGATTGGAGGGCGTCATATAGGTGGTGAAGATTGTCCGGATCATGCTCTCAATGGTGAAGAGAAGCGCGGCAGGAGCCGCCAGAAGGAGGCCGGTGATCAACGCAGCCCGGCGGGAGATCCGGCTGATGAGCCACAGGAGCAGGGAGATCAGCGAGCCGGTGCCTGCGGCCGCCAGAGCTGCGGGCAGCAGAGAGATGCTCAGACCGACATCGCTGAAGAGGCGGAGCAGCAGCTCGCACCAGAAAAGAAAGCATGGAAAAAACAGCAGTCCGGGAAGCTCCTGCTGTAATTTCGTGCGTTCAGATAGTTTTTTTACATTTTTGTACTGCATTTTCGATTTAGTTATACCTGCAGGAACGGAATAATTCAATCGGAAATCGGAAGAAGTTTGGACTGCAGAAAACTGGAATTTCCTCCCGGTTTATGACAGAATGGAGAACAGGCAAAAGAGTCTTGCATGGCATTGCGGTGTTTCCCGCGGGCAGCGCCGGTGCCGGGAAGGAAAGAACATGGAGCGAAGCGATTTCTATTCTTTTGAACATTATGAATATGGCGAACCGTATCTCGGTTCCTGCAGAGGCGTGCGGTTTCGTCTCGCCATGGAACCGCTGAAGAACGTGAAGTTTGTCCCCTTGGACAAGCGGGATCCGGCGGTGTTTCTGGCCACCGTCTGGCCGGAACCCTACTGCTGGGAAAAGACAGACGACAGTCTGAAGGAGAGCAGGGAGTTCCCGTTTACGCCTGAAGGCCTGGAAGAGGCGGTCGCCTGGATCACGGAGAAATGCCCAGAGGAAGAATGAATAGAAAGCGGCTTCAGACGCATTACGTCTGAAGCCGCTGTTTCTTCATGGGTGCGAAGCACCCCAGATTCGGGCTGCTGCGCGGGTTTTGGCGGATCAGCCCCCAGACTCGGGCTGCTGCGCAGCCCTCGTTGTGGGCGGACAGAGGCGCTTCGCGCCTTGTCCGCCCCGGAATCAGATCCCAAAACTGCCTCGTGAGCAAGCTCCCGATTCAGTTTTTGGCTCTGATTCCGGGGTGCTGATCCATTTACACATTACAGGTTTCTCTGCGCCGTCGCCAGCATCAGTTTGATGCGGTTCAGCTGGTTCACCTCGGAAGCGCCGGGGTCGTAGTCCACGGCGATGATGTTGGCGCCGGGGTAGGCTGCCCGGAGCTGCTTGATCACGCCCTTGCCCACCACGTGGTTCGGCAGGCAGCCGAAGGGCTGGGTGCAGACGATGTTCTCGACGCCGCCCTCGATCAGCTCCAGCATCTCCCCCGTCAGGAACCAGCCCTCGCCGGTCATGTTGCCGAGGGATACGAATTCGCTGGCCATCTCCGCCATGTGGGCGATGTCCCCGGGCGGAGAGAAGTGCTTCGACGCGGCCAGGGCCTTCTTTGCCTCGGCCCGGAAGCTGTCCATGAGTTTGATGCCCATGTTGCAGAAGAACTTGCTCCTCTGGGAGAAGCCCAGATTGTCGGCCTTGAAGTTCAGGTTGTAGAAGCTGTAGTAGATGAAATCCAGGAGGTCCGGCATGACCGCCTCGGCCCCTTCCCGCTCCAGAAGCTCCACGATGTGGTTGTTCGCCAGAGGCGAGAACTTGACCAGGATCTCTCCGACGACGCCCACCTTCGGCTTCTTCACATTCACCCGGGGCAGGCTGTCGAAATCCTTTACGATGGCCCGGACCACCCGCTTGAATTCGCCCATCTCCGGAGCTCTCCGGGAGACCGCTTTCGTGCAGATCTTACGCCACTTGGCGTGCAGCCTGTCGGCGCTCCCCGGCACCTTCTCGTAGGGGCGGGTTGCGTAGAGGCAGCGCATCAGGACGTCGCCGTAGATGCAGGCCTGGATGACCTTGATCCCCAGGGGCAGGCTGATTTTGAAGCCCGGGTTCTGCTCCATGTTTCCGACGTTCACGGAGACCACCGGCACCTGCTCCATGCCGGCCTTGATCAGGGCGCGGCGGATGAAGCCGATGTAGTTCGACGCGCGGCAGCCGCCGCCGGTCTGGCTCATCATGACGGCGGTGCGGTTCAGGTCGTACTTTCCGGACTGCAGCGCTTCCATAAGCTGTCCGATGGTGCAGAGGGACGGATAGCAGGCGTCGTTGTTGACGTATTTCAGACCCACATCGATGGCGCTGCGGTTGTCGTTGTCCAGGACCACCACGTTGTAGCCGAAGGCCCGGAGGGCCGGCTGCAGCAGATCGAAGTGGATCGGGGACATCTGCGGGCAGAGAAGGGTATAGCCCTTCTTCTGCATCTCCTTCGTGTAGATCACGCGGTGGTAGGCCGCGTCCCGGACGGTGCGGCGGTAGTCCTTTTTGTCCCGCACCCGGAGCGCCGCGATCAGGGAGCGGATGCGGATCCTTGCGGCGCCGAGGTTATTGACCTCGTCGATCTTCAGCACCGTATAGATCTTGTCGGACCCGGTCAGGATGTCGGACACCTGGTCCGTGGTGACGGCGTCCAGACCGCAGCCGAAGGAGTTCAGCTGCACCAGGTCCAGAAGATCGCTGTTCTTTACGTAGGTAGCCGCCGCATAGAGGCGGGAATGGTACATCCACTGGTCGGAGACGATGACGGGCCGCTCCACCTTCGCGAGGTGGGACACCGAATCCTCCGTCAGCACCGCCAGACCGTAGCTGGTGATCATGTCCGGGATCCCGTGGTGGATCTCCGGATCCACGTGGTAGGGACGTCCTGCGAGGACTATCCCGTGGCGGCCATTCTCACGGCACCAGGAGATAGCTTCCTCGCCCGCAGCCTCGATGTCCTTCTTGGACTGGAGCAGCTCTTCCCAGCCGGCATGGGCTGCCTCCCGGACCTCCGCAGGGCCGATGGAGAATTCCTTCTGCATGACCTTTTCAAGCTGAGAGGTCAGGACCTCCTCGTTGGTGAAGGCCATGAAGGGATTCAGGAAGCGGATCTGTCCATCCGTGATCTCCTCCACATTGTTCTTGATGTTCTCCGCGTAGGAGGTGACGATGGGGCAGTTGTAATGGTTGCCCGCCCCCGGGATCTCATCCCGCTCGTAGGGGATGCAGGGGTAGAAGATGGTCTTGATCCCGTTCCGGATGAGCCAGGTCACATGGCCGTGGGAGATCTTCGCCGGATAGCACTCAGACTCGCTGGGGATCGATTCGATGCCCAGCTCGTAGATGCGCCGCGAAGACACCGGCGACAGTACTGTGCGGAAGCCGAGTCTCCGGAAGAAGACTGCCCAGAAGGGGTAGTCCTCGTACATGTTCAGCACGCGGGGGATGCCGATGGTCCCGCGGGGGGCCTTGTCCTCCGTCAGGGGTTCGTAGTCGAAGATGCGCCGGAACTTGTACTCAAAGAGGTTCGGGACGTCCTTCTTCTTCCGGTCGAGACCCAGACCGCGCTCGCAGCGGTTGCCGGAGATGAAGCGCCGGCCGCCGCCGAACTGGTTGATGGTCAGTACGCAGTGGTTGTTGCAGCCCTGGCAGCGGGTCATGGAGGTCCGGTACTCGAGGCCGATGATCCTGTCGATGGGCAGCATGGTGGTCTCTTTGCCTTCCCAGCGTTCCCTGGCGATCAGGGCCGCGCCGAAGGCGCCCATGATGCCGGCAATGTCCGGGCGGGTGCATTCGCAGCCCGCGATATGCTCGAAGGCGCGCAGCACTGCGTCATTGTAGAAGGTTCCGCCCTGCACCACGATGTGCTGTCCGAGACTGGACGCGTCAGAGATCTTGATGACCTTGAACAGGGCGTTCTTGATGACGGAGTAGGCAAGACCCGAGGAGATGTCCGCCACGGTGGCGCCTTCCTTCTGGGCCTGCTTGACGTTGGAGTTCATGAAGACCGTACAGCGGGTGCCCAGGTCCACGGGATCCGTGGCGAAGAGGGCCTCCTTCGCGAAATCCTGGACAGAATAGTCCAGGGACTTTGCGAAGGTCTCGATGAAGGAGCCGCAGCCGGAGGAGCATGCCTCGTTCAGCTGGACCGAATCCACCGTCTGATCCTTGATGCGGATACACTTCATGTCCTGGCCGCCGATGTCCAGGATGCAGTCCACCTCCGGCTCGAAGAACGCAGCCGCGTAATAGTGGGAGATGGTCTCGACCTCGCCCTCGTCCAGCAGGAACGCAGCCTTGAGAAGCGCTTCGCCGTAGCCGGTGGAGCAGGAGTAGACGATCTTCGCCTTCGGATTCATGCGCTCCCGGACTTCCTTCATCGCGCGGATAGAGGTGGCCAGCGGGGAGCCGTCATTGTTCGCGTAGAACTTGTAGAGCAGGGAACCGTCCTCGTCCACCAGGGCGATCTTCGTGGTGGTGGAGCCGGCGTCGATGCCGAGGAAGATATTTCCCTCGTAGCTCTCGAAGTCCGCGGTCTTCACCGAGTGGCCCGCATGCCGCGCTTTGAAGCCGTCATACTCGGCCTGGTCTTTGAAGAGCGGGGCCAGACGGGTGATCTCGTGGTCCATCTTCACGCCCTGCTTCAGGGTCGCGATCAGCTCTTCGATGTCCCGGGGCTCCGGCGGTTCCTGACCCGGCACCTTCAGCTCTGCGTTTATGGCGGAGCCGATGGCCGCGAACAGGTGGGAGTTTTCCGGGGCGATGATGTATTCCCCGGTCAGCTTCAGTGTGCGGATAAAGGCATTCCTGAGCTCCGGCAGGAAGTGCAGAGGGCCGCCGAGGAACGCCACGTGGCCGCGGATCGGCTTTCCGCAGGCGAGGCCCGAGATGGTCTGGTTCACCACCGCCTGGAAGATGGAGGCGGCCAGATCCTCGCGGGTCGCGCCCTCGTTGATCAGCGGCTGGATGTCCGTCTTCGCGAACACGCCGCAGCGCGCCGCGATGGGATAGATAGCTTTGTAGTTTTTCGCGTAATCGTTCAGACCGGCAGCGTCCGTCTGCAGGAGGGCCGCCATCTGGTCGATGAAGGAACCGGTGCCGCCGGCGCAGATGCCGTTCATCCGCTGGTCAATGCCGCCGGTGAAATAGATGATCTTGGCGTCCTCGCCGCCCAGCTCGATAGCCACGTCGGTCTTCGGCGCGAAGGACTTCAGCGCCGTCGCCACGGCCACGACCTCCTGGACAAAGGTGACCTTCAGGTGCTTTGCCAGCGTAAGGCCGCCGGAACCGGTGATCATCGGGATCAGCTGCACCGGGCCGAGGACCTTTTCCGCCTTCTCGAGAAGGCGCGCCAGGGTCTCCTGGATGTTCGCGAAATGTCTCTCATAATCGGAAAAGAGAATGTTCCGCTGCTCATCCAGGATGGCCACCTTTACGGTGGTGGAGCCGATATCGATGCCAAGCGTCAGCCTGGCCTTGTTTTCAGCAGTGCTTTCGTTCATATATATTTCGAAAATCTCCGTTCTTGCAGAGTACACAAACAGACCGGAGGCAGTCTCCGGCATGGATTGATTCTAACATACAGGGGGTTTAAATTCAATCGACACATCCCGGCCGGCTGTTCACCCCAATCACTTCTTTTCTCAGCGCCGGAACTGTGGTATCATCGAATCTGCAGTTAATTCTTTACACAGCTGTATTATTTTGACAATATGACCGGGAGCTTTCGGTATGACACCTTTTGAAAAACTGGAACGGAAATTCGGACGGTACGCCATCCGGGATCTGATGCGGTACTTTACGGTGCTCTACGCCATCGGTTTCGTCATCAGCATCTGGCAGCCGATGCTGTACTACCAGTATCTTGCGCTGGATCCGAACGCGATCCTGCACGGCCAGATCTGGCGGCTTGTGACCTGGCTCATCTACCCGCCGGGCACCAGCATGCTCTGGGGCCTGCTTCTTCTCTATATGTATTATTCACTGGGAATGACCCTGGAGAATGTCTGGGGGACCTTCCGCTTCAATGTGTTCATGTTCCTGGGCGTCATTTTCCACATCCTGGCGGCTTTTGTCATCTGGTTCGCCATGGGACGGGTGTTCGTCCTGACTCCCGCGAACCTGAACCTGTCGATCTTCCTGGCCTTCGCCCTGACCTTCCCGGAGATGAGCTTCTATCTCTACTTCGTGATCCCGGTCAAGGCAAAGTACCTGGCAGTCCTGTACGGGATCCTGGAGCTTTATGCCTTCTTCACGGGAAACATGGCGGAGAAGGTCACTATTGTGCTCAGCCTTCTGAATCTGTTCATCTTCCTCGCTTCCTCCGGCACCATGCGGCGCTTCAGCCCGAAGGAGATGCGGCGGAAGGCGGAATACCGGAGAGCGGTACAGAGCGGCGGAGCGGAATCCCGGCCCGCGGGAAAGATCGTCAGCATCGACCGCGCCCGGGAACAGAACCGGACCGCGCGGCATCGCTGTACAGTCTGCGGCAGGACCGAGCTGGACGCGCCGGGCCTGGAGTTCCGGTACTGCTCCAAGTGTCAGGGCGACCATGAATACTGTATGGAACATCTTTACACCCACGTGCATGTCGGTGCGGAGCATACCGAAGCGGACGATGCCGGCGGCAGTCAGACTGAGAATTAAGCCGGAAGCGGAAGCTTCGGGCGGAAGATAACGGGAAACCGGGAACGGGTACCCGGAAAAAAAGTTCGCATCAGGAAAGGATTTTATATGGAAAAGAAAGCATTCCTCACGAAGCAGCAGGCGGAAAAGATCGCGGAGACTTACCCCACGCCCTGGCACATCTATGACGAGAAGGGCATCCGGGAGAACGCCGCGAAGGTGCAGCAGGCCTTTGCCTGGAATCCGGGATTCCGGGAGTACTTCGCCGTGAAGGCGACGCCGAATCCCTTCCTTCTGGACATCCTGAAGGAGTACGGCTGCGGAACAGACTGCTCTTCCATGACGGAGCTCATGATGAGCGAGGCCTGCGGGTTCTCGGGGGAGCAGATCATGTTCTCTTCCAATGACACTCCGCCTCAGGAGTTTGCTTATGCGGACAGGCTCGGCGCCATCATCAACCTCGACGACATCACCCACATCGACGTGGTGGAGCAGGTGCTGGGAAAGCTGCCCGAGACCATGAGCTGCCGCTATAATCCGGGCGGCATGTTCGAACTTTCCAACGGGATCATGGACAATCCGGGAGATTCCAAGTACGGGATGATGCCGGATCAGATCACGGAGGCCTTTAAGATCATGAAGGCGAAGGGTGTGAAGCGCTTCGGCATCCACGCATTCCTTGCCAGCAACACTGTGACGAACGAGTATTATCCGAAGCTGGCGGGCGTCCTGTTCCGCGAGGCAGTGCGCCTGAAGAAGGAGACCGGCGCGGACATCCGCTTCGTCAACCTTTCCGGCGGCGTCGGGATCCCCTACCGGCCGGAGCAGGAGCCGAACGACATCCTTGCCATCGGCGAGGGCGTGCGGAAGGTCTACGAGGAGATCCTGGTGCCTGAGGGCATGGGCGACGTGGCCATCTATACCGAGATGGGCCGTTTCATGATGGGACCCTACGGCGCCCTGGTCACCCGGGCCATCCACGAGAAGCACATCTGGAAGGAATACATCGGGACCGATGCCTGCGCCGTGAACCTGATGCGGCCGGCGATGTACGGCGCCTACCACCACATCACGGTCCTCGGGAAAGAGGACGCGCCTCTGGACCACAAGTACGACGTGACCGGCTCTCTCTGTGAGAACAATGACAAGTTCGCGGTGGACCGGATGCTCCCGAAGATCGATAAGGGAGACCTGCTTTTTATCCACGATACCGGCGCCCACGGCTTCTCCATGGGATACCAGTACAACGGAAAGCTGAGAAGCGCGGAGCTTCTCCTGAAGGAGGACGGCAGCGTGCAGATGATCCGGCGCGCCGAGACGCCGAAGGATTACTTCGCCACCTTCGATTTCAGCGGGAGGCTGTAAATATTGGAAGAGAGCAGTCCGGCACCCGGACTAAATGTAAAGAAAGGTCTCCGTGGGAAGCGGAGACCTTTCTTTCAGGGGTCAGAGTTTTTTGAGAGAGAGTGGAGAAAGCTTTTTCTGATGATGTGAGTATAGCATGCAGCGGCAGGGATTGCGTGATTTTTGGCGCAAGAAATATTGAAGACTTTCTTAATGTCCGGAAGGCCCGGGCATGCCTGACTGCGGAAGTAAGTTCCGCACAAGTATGCCTTGACATTTTCCGGTGCGGACGGTATCATGGTAACAGAAAAACGAACATACGTTCACATCTGCCGGACGGCTTCCCGTTCGCGGCGGATCCGACGCCCGGGAATGCAGGTCCCGGGGTTCCTGTCTTACTGCGGGATTATTTTTCGCCGCTCCCGGCGGCGGGTCAGAAATCATTCGGAGGAACTTATATTTATGGATAACGATGCAAAACAGAAAGCACTGGCAGCGGCACTGACCCAGATCGAGAAGGCCTACGGCAAGGGCGCCGTCATGAAACTCGGTGATCCTGCCGCCAGTATGAATGTGGAGACCGTTCCCACCGGCTCCTTGAGCCTGGATCTGGCTCTGGGACTTGGCGGCGTGCCGAAGGGCCGCGTGGTGGAGATCTACGGACCGGAATCTTCCGGTAAGACCACCGTCGCGCTGCACATGGTGGCGGAAGTCCAGAAGCGGGGCGGCATCGCGGGCTTCATCGACGCGGAGCACGCGCTGGATCCGGTCTATGCCCGGAACATCGGCGTGGATATCGACAATCTTTACATCTCCCAGCCGGACAACGGCGAGCAGGCCATGGAGATCACGGAGACCATGGTCCGCAGCGGCGCGGTGGATATCGTGATCGTTGACTCTGTCGCGGCCCTGGTCCCGAAGGCGGAGATCGACGGCGATATGGGAGATTCCCACATGGGCCTGCAGGCACGGCTGATGAGCCAGGCTCTCCGCAAGCTGACGGGCGTCATGAGCAAGACGAACTGCACGGTCATTTTCATCAACCAGCTGCGCGAGAAGATTGGCGTCATGTTCGGCAATCCGGAGACCACCACCGGCGGCCGGGCGCTGAAGTTCTACGCCTCCGTCCGCCTGGATGTGCGCAGAGTGGATTCCATCAAGCAGAACGGTGAGGTCATCGGCAACCACGTCCGCGTCAAGGTCGTGAAGAACAAGATCGCGCCGCCCTTCAAGGAGGCGGAGTTTGACATCATGTTCGGCAAGGGCATTTCCCGTGAAGGAGATATCCTGGATCTGGCCGCGAAGGAGGACATCGTCGAGAAGAGCGGCTCCTGGTACGCGTATCAGGGGAACAAGATCGGACAGGGAAGAGAGAACGCAAAGCTGTATCTCGCACAGAACCCCGCAGTCTGCGCTGAGATCGAGAATAAGGTCCGCGAGGCCCACGGCATCCCGGCAGACCCGTCCGCAGTTCCGGCCGCGGCGGAACCTGTGGAAGAATAAACCCTGCGCGCGGGCGGAAATCCCGCCCGGAGACAGAAAGGTATTATGATCATTACCGAAATCATCCCATATGGGAAAATGAAAAGCAGAGTCCTCACAGACGGGGACTTTGCTTTTTCTGTGTACCGGACAGAACTCAGGAAGTTCGGCCTGGAGGAGGGCGGCGAACTCACGGATGAGTTCCTGGAGACGGTTCTGATGCCGCTTCTCACCCGGCGGGCAAAGGAGCGGGTGGTCCTTCTCCTGGAAAAGCAGGATTATCCGGAGGCAGTACTCCGGCGGAAACTCCGGCAGTCTTATACGCCGGAAGCCTGTATTGACGCGGCGGTGGCCTGGGCTTCTGAGAAACATTATCTGGACGACCGGAGGTTCGCGGAGAACTATCTTTCCTGGCATGCTTCCGGCAAGAGCCGCAGACGCCTCTTTTCCGACCTGATGGCCAAGGGCATCGACCGGGATCTTGCGGCGGAGCTTCTGGAACAGTGTCCAGTGGACGAGGAAGCGCAGATCGCGGAGGAACTCAGGAAAAAACATTTTGATCCGGAGACCGCGGACACGAAGGAACGACAGCGCATGGCGGCATACCTTGCGCGGCACGGATATGCCTGGTCCCTGATCGAGAGCACGCTGCGCAATTCAACTTGCACTTGAAGAGTGCATCTGTTAAAATAGACCTGCTGTACCTTGAAGCTTTTTTTATGTAACTTTAAGGCGCACGGAATACTGTACAATGAAAACTGAATAAGGAGGTGCTCTGTGTCACAAATCATCATTGCAATTGTAGTGACTGCGGTGATTGTGGCTTTTCTGAGCTGGAACCTTGCAATCGCACATCGGCAGAAGACGTATGAAAGCAAGATCGGCAGCGCGGAAGCAAGATCCCGCGAAATCATTGAAGAAGCCCTGAAAACCGCAGAGACAAAAAAGCGCGAAGCTCTCCTCGAGGCGAAGGAAGAGTCCTTACGGACGAAGAATGAGCTGGAGAGAGAGACCAAAGAGAGACGGGCTGAGCTGCAGCATTATGAGAACCGCGTGCTGAGCCGGGAAGAGAATCTCGACCGGAAGCAGGCGGCACTCGAAAAGAAAGAAGCACAGCTGCAGGCCAGAGAGGAGAAGATCACCGAACGGACCCGCGAGGTGGATTCTCTTTATGACAGAGGAATCGCAGAACTGGAGCGGATCTCCGGCCTTACCACGGATCAGGCCAAGGAGTTCCTGCTGGAGTCTGTAAGAGATGATGTCAAACATGATACAGCAAAGCTGATCAAGGATCTTGAGGCAGAGGCCAGAGATGAGGCGGACAAGAAGGCCCGCGAATATGTCGTCAGCGCGATCCAGAGATGCGCGGCGGACAGCGTCGCCGAGGCTACAGTTTCCGTTGTACAGCTTCCGAACGACGAAATGAAGGGCCGCATCATCGGCCGTGAAGGCCGGAACATCCGTGCGCTGGAACAGCTGACGGGTGTGGAACTCATCGTCGACGATACGCCTGAGGCAGTCGTCCTGTCCGGATTTGATCCGGTCAGAAGGGAAGTGGCCCGCGTAGCCCTGGAGAAACTGATCACCGACGGCCGGATCCATCCCGCGAGGATCGAGGAGATGGTCGAGAAAGCACAGAAAGAAGTCGAGACCGCCATGCGCGAGTCCGGAGAAGCCGCTGTTCTCGAAGTCGGCGTTCACGGGATCAACCCCGAGCTTGTCAAGCTCCTGGGCCGCATGAAGTTCCGTACCAGCTACGGCCAGAATGCGCTGAAGCATTCCGTCGAGGTCGCGGAGCTGTCCGGAATCCTGGCATCGGAGATCGGCGTGGATGTGCGTCTTGCAAAGAGGGCAGGCCTGCTGCATGACATCGGAAAAGCGATCGACCACGAGGTCGAGGGCTCCCATGTCCAGCTTGGCGCGGAACTCTGCCGCAAGTACAAGGAAAATGCTGTTGTCATCAACACAGTCGAATCCCACCACGGGGATGTGGAGCCGGAAAGCCTGATCGCATGCATCGTTCAGGCGGCGGATACGATTTCCGCGGCGCGTCCCGGCGCAAGAAGAGAGACCATCGAGACCTATACCAACCGGCTGAAGCAGCTGGAGGAGATCACCAATTCCTTCAGCGGCGTCGAAAAGTCCTTCGCGGTCCAGGCAGGACGCGAGGTACGCATCATGGTCGTCCCGGAGAAGGTTTCTGATGATGAGATGGTGCTGATGGCACACAACGTCGCAAAGAGGATCGAGCAGGAGATGCAGTATCCGGGCCAGATCAAGGTCAACGTGATCCGCGAATCCCGCGTCCAGGACGTTGCAAAGTAAACGGGAAAACAGTGAAGCCTTACGAATTTTCAGAATTCGTAAGGCTTTTTTTCTTGACGCCTCTTGTATGGAAAGAGGATAATGAAACAGTGAGTGGACTCCCGTCCGTGAACCGCAAAACTGAGAAGGGAGAAGAGAGGATATGAAGACTTTCGGGAAGAAACTGATGACTGCAGGAATGGCGCTGCTGTTTGCGGCGGCCTTCAGCAATGCGGTCTTTGCATATGACTCCGACCATGACAAAGCCATCCGCAGCGTGTCGCTCAACGTCCGGGGCTACTTTGAACTGGATTCGAACATGGGGGAAGAGGGTGAGATCGAAGTCAGCACCTCCGGAAACAAGTATGATTATGATCACTATGAGATCATGAATGAAGGGTTCAAGTGGACCTCGGAGGACACGCCGGACATCAAGATCTATCTTACAGCTTCGGAAGGCTATTATTTCCGGATCACCCGGGCGAGCCAGATCAAGCTCACCGGTGCGACTTATGTCTCCGCAGCCCGCGAGGACGAGGCTTACACGCTGGTGGTGGAAGTAAAGCTTCCTTCCCTGGCGACCCAGGTCGCTCCGCTTACTGAGGTAAAAATGGAGGGAGGCATCGTGACCTGGCCCGAAACGGCAGGCGCGGGCTCCTATGAGGTCAAGTTCATGCGGAACGGGACCACCCTCGGCGGAAACCAGATCGTGACAGGCACCACCTATGACGGCACCAAATATATGACGAAGGCCGGATCCTATCACTGCAAGGTCCGTCCCATCAACAAGACGGACACTTCCAGCGTCGGTCTCTGGGTCGATTCGAATCCCGTGAGCGTCGGTGAAGAGCAGGCCAGACTTCAGCGGGAGGCCAACGAGGAAGAGGAAAGCCGCGGCGTGTGGGAGGAGATCAACGGCAGGTGGCGCTTTATTCTTCCGGACGGCAATGTTGCTCCGGCAGGATGGCGGCAGATCCGCGACCGCTGGTATGTTTTCGACGAGAACGGCTTCATGCGGACCGGGTGGTACATCGACAGCGGAAACTGGTACTATCTGGATGCGAAGGAAGGCTATATGTGGAGGAATGCCACGACGCCGGACGGCTACTACGTCGATATCACCGGTGCTATGATGGATGCGGAGGCATCGGCTTCCAATGCCAGCAAACCCAAGTGATTTTGCAGGAATGCTGATTCATGAATATTAACGATAAATCACAGAGCTACTTATGAAGACAGGGATCCCGTTTCCGCGGGATCCCTTTTTTTCATGTATTTCGATGACTGAAAAAGCCGGGGAGTGTATAAATTCCATTGAAAAAAGGGATTTGATGTTTTATCATATGTAGAAACGCTCTTTCCGGGGGGAAAGGGTCTGTTTGGGCAACCTTGAACTGCTCTCCGCGGAGCGCGGAAAGCAACGGAAAAGGAATCTGAGAGGTGTCATTATGAAAGCAAATATTGTATTGATCCCCGGCGACGGAATCGGCCCGGAGATCGTCGGGGAAGCAAAAAAGGTCCTGGACCATGTGGCTGCGAAGTTCGGCCATGAATTCTGCTTCACGGAGATCGACATGGGCGGCTGCTCCATCGACAAGTACGGAGAGCCCCTGACGGAGAAGAATCTCGAGACTGCCCGTCAGAGTGACGCAGTTCTCCTCGGGGCAGTCGGCGGAAACGTCGGAAACTCCCGCTGGTATGACGTCGCTCCGAATCTCCGCCCGGAGGCAGGCCTTCTGAAGATCCGGAAGGAACTGGGACTGTTCGCAAATCTGCGTCCCGGATATCTGTATCCGGAGCTGAAGGGCGCGTGCCCGCTGAAGGAAGAGATCATCGGAGACCGGGGCTTTGATATGATCATCGTACGGGAACTGACCGGCGGCCTGTATTTCGGAAAGCGCTGGACCGAGACGAAGGACGGTGTGGAGACGGCGGTGGATACGCTGACCTACAGCGAGACCGAGATCCGCCGGATCGCAGTCAAGGCCTTCGAGATCGCCATGAAGCGCCGGAAAGAGGTCATCAGCGTCGACAAGGCGAACGTCCTTGACAGTTCCCGTCTCTGGAGGAAGGTCGTTGCGGAAGTAGGCAAGGACTATCCGGAGGTGAAGCTTTCCAACATGCTGGTGGACAACTGCGCGATGCAGCTGGTCCACGATCCGGCACAGTTCGATGTTGTCGTCACGGAGAATATGTTCGGAGACATCCTCTCGGACGAGGCGAGCGAGATCACCGGTTCCATCGGAATGCTGCCCAGCGCGTCCCTGAACGAGACGAAGTTCGGCCTCTATGAGCCGAGCCACGGCTCCGCGCCGGACATCGCCGGAAAGAATCTCGCGAATCCGCTGGCGACGATCCTCAGCGCGGCCATGCTGCTCCGCTATTCCCTGGATCTGGACCGGGAAGCCGACGCAGTGGAAAACGCGGTGAGGAAGGTCCTTCAGGACGGCATCCGCACCGTGGATATCTGGAGCGAGGGATGCACGAAGGTCGGTACCGTCGAAATGGGACAGGCCGTCATCGACCGCATCTGACAATGATCCTGAGACGGCCGGGGCGTGAAGCGCCTCCGGCGGCCATCAATGAGGATTACAAAGTAATCCGAGTCTGTGCTGTATAAATAACATAGAAAAGGAGATCCCCATGCTTAGTGACAACGTCAAAAAAGGCATGCAGCAGGCGCCGCACCGTTCCCTGTTCAATGCCCTTGGATTTACCCAGGAAGAGATGAGAAAGCCGCTGGTCGGCGTCGTCAGCTCCTACAATGAGATCGTTCCCGGTCATATGAATCTCGACAAGATCGTCGAGGCGGTCAAGCTCGGCATCGCCGAGGCAGGCGGAATGCCGGTGGTCGTTCCGGCCATCGCGGTCTGCGACGGTATCGCCATGGGCCACGTCGGCATGAAGTATTCTCTGGTGACCCGCGACCTGATCGCGGATTCCACCGAATGTCTCGCAAAAGCGCACCAGTTTGACGCCATGGTCATGGTCCCGAACTGCGACAAGAACGTCCCGGGTCTCCTGATGGCGGCAGCGCGCGTCAACATCCCGACGGTCTTTGTCAGCGGCGGCCCGATGCTTGCAGGCCGGGTGAAGGGCGAGAAGCGCTCTCTGTCCAGTATGTTCGAGGCAGTAGGCGCCTACGCGGCGGGAAAGATGACGGAGGAAGATGTCCTTGAGTTCGAGACCAAGGTCTGCCCGACCTGCGGAAGCTGCTCCGGCATGTATACCGCCAACTCCCTGAACTGCCTGACGGAAGCCCTGGGCATGGGCCTGAAGGGCAACGGAACCATCCCGGCGGTCTATTCCGACAGGATCCGCCTCGCGAAGCACGCAGGAAACCAGGTCATGGAACTGTTCCGCAGAGATATCCGTCCGCGCGACATCATGACAGAGGACGCGATCATGAACGCCCTGACCGTCGACATGGCCCTGGGCTGCTCCACCAACACCATGCTGCACCTGCCGGCGATTGCCCATGAGGCAGGCGTGAAGATCGACCTCCGCATTGCCAACGAGGTCAGCGCCCGCACTCCGAACCTGTGCCACCTGGCGCCGGCGGGCTACACCTACATGGAAGATCTGAACGAGGCCGGCGGCATCTACGCCGTCATGAACGAGCTGGCCAAGAAGGACCTCATCAACCTCGACTGCATGACCGCCACCGGAAAGACCGTGGGCGAGAACATCAAGGGCTGCGTCAACAAGGACCCGCAGGTCATCCGCCCGGTGGAGAATCCCTATTCCGAGACCGGCGGCATTGCGGTGCTGACCGGGAACATTGCTCCCGAGAGCGGCGTCGTGAAGCGCAGCGCGGTGGCGCCGGAGATGCTGAAGCACTCCGGACCGGCCCGTGTCTTCGACTGTGAGGACGATGCGATCGCGGCCATCAAGGGCGGAAAGATCGTCCCGGGCGACGTCGTCGTCATCCGCTATGAAGGACCGAAGGGCGGTCCGGGCATGCGTGAGATGCTGAACCCGACCTCCGCCATCGTCGGCATGGGCCTCGGAAGCACTGTCGCCCTGATCACGGACGGCCGCTTCAGCGGTGCCAGCCGCGGCGCCTCCATCGGCCACGTGGCGCCGGAGGCGGCGGCAGGCGGCCCCATCGGTCTGATCCGCGAGGGCGATATCATCGACATCGATATCCCGAACAATTCCCTGAACGCCCGCATTTCCGAGGAGGAATTCGCGGAGCGCAGAAAGACCTGGAAGCCGCGCGTCAACGAAGTCGGCGGCTACCTGGCACGCTACAGAGAGCTCGTGACCGGTGCGCCGCAGGGCGCAGTCCTGGCGGTCCCGGGGCAGAAGACGGAATAAAAACAGGAAGTAACGAATAAGGAGAACAGCTGCCATGGCAAAACTGAATGGTTCCGAGATCGTGATCGAATGCCTGAAGGAGCAGGGAGTCGACACTGTCTTCGGTTATCCGGGCGGGGCGATCCTGAACATCTATGACGCGCTCTACAAGCATCAGGACGAGATCCATCATGTCCTGACCAGCCACGAACAGGGCGCTGCCCACGCCGCGGACGGGTACGCCCGCGCCACCGGAAAGGTGGGCGTCTGCTTCGCTACCAGCGGACCCGGCGCGACCAACCTGGTCACCGGCATCGCCACCGCTCATATGGATTCGATCCCGCTCGTCGCGATCACCTGCAACGTCGGCCTGCCGCTGCTCGGGAAGGATTCCTTCCAGGAGATCGACATCGCCGGGATCACCCTCCCCATCACCAAGTACAGCTTTATCGTCAAGGACGTGAAGAAGCTGGCGGCCTCGATCCGCCGCGCCTTCAAGATCGCCCAGAGCGGCCGGCCGGGCCCGGTGCTGGTGGACATCACCAAGGATGTTACTGCGGCTGTCACGGATTTCAGCCCGCGGGAGCCGGAGCGCATCGTCCGCATGAAGAACCAGTTCAATGACGGCGACATCGACAACGCGATCCTGATGCTGAAGCGGTCCAAACGGCCCTGCATCGTCGCCGGGGGAGGCGTGATCCTCTCCGAAGCGTCGGAGGATCTGTCCATCTTTGCCCATAAGATCCAGGCGCCGGTGGCCTGCACCCTGATGGGACAGGGCGCCATGAACCAGAAGGATGAGCTGTATACCGGCATGGTGGGCATGCACGGGACCAAGACGTCCAACTACTGTGTGACGGAGTGCGACCTGCTGATCGTGATCGGCGCCCGCTTCTCCGACCGCGTGACCGGCAACACCGCGAATTTCGCGAAGGACGCGAAGATCCTGCAGATCGACGTGGACGAGGCTGAGGTCAACAAAAACATCCATGTGGGCGCCCAGATCGTCGGCGACGCGCGGGTCATCCTGCGGAAGATCAACGCCCGGCTGGATCCGCTGCGCCACGAGGAGTGGTTCGAGCACGTGGAGATGATGCGGGACATGTATCCGCTGAATTACGATAAAAACAAGCTCACCGGTCCCTTTGTGGTGGAGACCATCGACCGCCTGACCCCGGACGACGCCATCATCGTCACCGAAGTTGGCCAGCACCAGATGTGGACCGCCCAGTACTACAGCTTCACGAAGCCGCGGACCTTCCTTTCTTCCGGAGGTCTGGGCACCATGGGATACGGACTCGGCGCCGCCATCGGCGCGCAGACCGCGTTCCCGGACAGAGTCGTCGTCAACATCGCCGGCGACGGCTGTCTCAGGATGAACATCAACGAACTCGCGACCGTGAGCAGGGAAGATCTTCCCCTCATCGAGGTCGTCATCAATAATCATGTGCTCGGCATGGTTCGCCAGTGGCAGACGCTGTATTACGGAAAGCGTTATTCCGCCACCGTCCTGCGGGACAAGGTGGATTTCTGCAAGGTCGCGGAAGGCTTCGGAGTCACTGCATACCGGGTCACGGAGAAGGAAGAGTTCGAGAAGGTGTTTCAGAAGGCCCTCGACGACCGGAAACCCGCATTTATCGAAGTTGTCATTGACGACGACGACAAGGTGTTCCCGATGTGTTCTCCGGGCGCAGCCCTGAAGGATACCTTTGACGAGACTGATCTCAGACTCAAAGAGGGACGGTAAAGGATCTCTGCACCCGGAAAAATCCGGCAATGTAAGAAAGAAACAAAAGCAATACATAAAGAAGTAAAAGATTTACAGAAAGAAGGAAATGACCAATGGGAAGAGTATATAATTTCAGCGCGGGACCGGCTGTCCTGCCGGAAGAGGTACTGAAGGAAGCTGCCGATGAAATGATGGATTACAAGGGCACCGGCGTCTCCGTTATGGAGATGAGCCACCGCTCCCAGGATTTCCAGAACATCATCGACGAGGCAGAGAAGGATCTCCGCGATCTGATGAACATTCCGGACAACTACAAGGTCCTGTTCATCCAGGGCGGCGGACATGTGCAGTTTGCCATGGTCCCGATGAACCTGATGAAGAACAAGGTCGCGGACTATATCATCACCGGCCAGTGGGCGAAGAAGGCCTGCAAGGAGGCCCAGATGTACGGAACCGCGAAGGCCATCGCATCCAGCGAGGACAAGGTCTTTTCCTATATCCCGGACTGCTCCGACCTGCCCATCGACGATGACGCGGACTATGTCTACATCTGCCAGAACAACACCATCTACGGCACGGTCTTCCACACCCTTCCCAACACCAAGGGCAAGGACCTGGTGGCGGACGTTTCCTCCTGCTTCCTTTCCGAGCCGGTGGACGTCAGCAAGTATGCCATCATCTGGGGCGGCGTGCAGAAGAACGTCGGCCCGGCAGGTATGGCCATCGCCATCGTCCGCGAAGACCTGATCGGGGAAGCCCTTCCCGGAACGCCCACCATGCTGAAGTACAGCACCTATGCTGAGAGCGGCTCCCTGTACAACACCCCGCCCTGCTACACCATCTATATCTGCGGCAAGGTCTTCAAGTGGCTGAAGAAGATGGGCGGCCTTGAGGCCATGAAGGCACGCAACGAGCAGAAGGCGAAGATCCTCTACGACTTCCTTGACCAGTCGAAGATGTTCAGCAACCCGGTCCGGAAGGAAGACCGTTCCATGATGAACGTCACCTTCGTGACCGGCGACAAGGATCTGGACGCGAAGTTCGTCGCTGAGGCGAAGGCCGCAGGCTTCATCAACCTGAAGGGCCACCGCACCGTCGGCGGAATGCGCGCCAGCATTTACAATGCGATGCCTGTGGAGGGCGTCGAAAAGCTCGTTGCCTTCATGAAGGCCTTCGAGGAGAAGGAGGCAAAGTGATGTTCAGGATCAAGTGCCTCAACGCGATCTCGAAGGTGGGGACCGACAGCTTTTTAAGCAATTACGGGTTGACGGAGGATCTTCAGCAGGCGGACGGAATTCTGGTCCGTTCCGCGGACATGAAAGAGATGGAGATCCCGAAAAACGTGCTGACCATCGCCAGAGCCGGCGCAGGCGTCAACAACATCCCGCTGGAGAAGTGCGCGGAACAGGGCATCGTGGTGTTCAATACCCCCGGCGCCAACGCGAACAGCGTGAAGGAGCTGGTGCTCTGCGCAATGCTGGTCTCCGCCCGTAACGTGATCCCCGGCGTCGAGTGGGTCCGCAGCATTGCGGACAGCGCGACGGTGGCGAAGGACTGCGAGAAGGGAAAGAAGCAGTTTGTCGGATCGGAGATCCGCGGCAAGAAGCTGGGCGTCATCGGCCTCGGGGCCATCGGCGCGGAAGTCGCGAATGCGGCCATCGATCTTGGCATGGATGTCTACGGCTATGATCCCTACCTTTCCGTCAACGGCGCCTGGAGACTGTCCCGCGAGGTGCGGCATGCCACCAGCCTGAACGAGCTCTGCGCAGCCTGCGACTACATCACGGTCCACGTCCCGCTGACGGACAAGAACCCGGGCATGATCAGCAAGGAATGCATCGACGACATGAAGGAAGGCGTGGTCCTTCTCAACTTCTCCAGAGACAAGCTGGTGGATGAGAACGCTCTTGCCATGGCCCTTGCCTCTGGCAAGGTCAAGGCGTACTTCACGGATTTCGCGAATCCGCTGTCCGTGAAGATGAAGAACGCCATCGTGACGCCCCACCTCGGCGCTTCCACAGAGGAAGCGGAGGACAACTGCGCGGTCATGGCAGTGAAGGAGATCATGGATTACCTGGACAACGGGAACATCCGCCACTCCGTGAACTATCCGGACTGCGAGATGGGCGTCTGCACTTCCGTGGACCGCATCGCGATCCTGCACAAGAACATCCCGAACATGCTGGGCCAGTTCACCGGGATCCTCGCAAAGTATCAGCAGAACATCGCGAACATGATGAACAAGAGCCGCGACAAGGTCGCCTACACGCTGATCGATCTGGACAGCGAAGTGAGTGAGGAGTGCCTTGCGGAGCTTCGCGCGGTCGATGCTGTCATCCGCGTGAGAGTCGTGAAATAACAGAATATCGTACGGCACAGGCCGCCGCATCCGGTGCGCTTCCCGACAGGCTTTCTCCTGTCCGGGCGCATGCCGGATGCGGCGGCGTTCTTTTGACACCTTTCCGCGGCGGAAAGCGCAGACTCGCAAGCGGGTCTTAGATATGGTATAATTGTTCAGCACCCAGGCCGGAGCGCAAAAAGCAGCTGAGCCCGGGGCCTGAGCATGATGCAGTGCCTCATACTCAGGCAGCAAAGAGCAGGGAGGATATTTTTATGGCAAAAGTAAAGGCATTCCAATGTGTCCGCCCGAACGCGGACGTGGTGAGCAGGGTGGCTGCGCTGCCGTACGACGTATATGACAGAAAAGAAGCGAAGAAGGCAGTGGAGGGGAACCCCCTTTCCTTCCTGAACATCGACCGCCCGGAGACCCAGTTCGGCGATGACTTCGACATGTATTCCGACGAGGCTTATCAGAAGGCCAGGGACATGCTGCAGGCGGAGATCGCTGACGGCACCTTCGTAAAGGACGGGACGCCCGCCTTCTATATTTATGAGCAGACAGTCGAGGACGGCGTCCTTATGAAGGTCATGCCGGGCCGCAGTCAGACAGGCATAGTTGCCTGCTCCTCGGTGGACGACTATCTGAACGATGTCGTCCGGAAGCATGAGAACACACGGGAGGAAAAGGAGCAGGACCGCATCCGGCACGTGGACGTCTGCGGCGCCCAGACCGGCCCCATCTTCCTTACATACCGGAGTGATCCGGATCTGAAGGCAGTCATGGCGGAGGCTAAGAAGGAGACGCCGCTCTATGACTTCGTATCCGACGACGGCATCCGCCACCGGATCTGGAAGATCGGTGACCCGGCAAAGACTGCGCGGATCGCGGAAGACTTCGGCAGGATCCCTGTCACATATATCGCGGACGGGCATCACCGGGCGGCCAGCGCCGTCAAGGTGGCCCTGAAACGCCGGGCGGAGCACCCGGACTATACCGGGGAGGAAGAGTTCAACTGGTTCCTTTCCGTGCTGTTTCCGGACGACGAACTGCAGATCCTTCCCTACAACCGCGTGGTGAAGGATCTGAAGGGCCTGTCCTGCGAGGACTTCCTGCTGGAGGCGGACGCCTGCTTTGCGCTGCGGGATCTCGGCGACGAGCCTGCGGTGCCGGAGTACAAGGCGGAGATCGGGCTTTACATGGACCATCACTGGTACCGGATGGAAGCCCGGGACGGGGTATTCCAGATGGATCCTGTCGCGGATCTGGACGTCTCGATCCTGCAGGACTGCCTGCTGGGACCGGTCCTCGGGATAGAGGACCCGCGGACCAGTGACCGGATCTCCTTTATCGGCGGGATCCGCGGGACGGAAGAACTGGTGCGCCTGGTGGACAGCGGCGCTGCCGCGGCAGCATTTGCCATGTACCCGACGCAGATGTCCGAGCTTCTCGCTGTGGCGGACGCGGGGCTCCTGATGCCGCCGAAGTCCACCTGGTTTGAGCCGAAGCTCCGCAGCGGAATCTTTATTCACCTGATCTGAAGAAACACAGGAACGGTATGCCGGATCTCCGGTCAGACCGTATCCGGAGGGCTTTTGATATGACGAAACAGGAATTTCTCCAGGGACTGGAGGAGCGGCTGACCGCGGAAGGCGCGTTTCAGCTGGTCCGGGAAAACCGGGAGTTTTACAGTAACTATATTGACGGGGAGGTCGCAAAAGGCCGGACTGAGGAGGAAGTCCTCGAAGAGCTGGGGGATCCTTCCCTGATCGGGCGCACCATTCTGGAGGCGGCCGGTTATGACATTGACGGTGTGCCGGATACCAATCCCGGCGGGGACGCCAATGCCAGAGAGCAGGATGCCGGATTCGGAAACTACAGCGGGGGTTCGTCCCGCAGGTATGAAAGCACCATGGAGACCGGCGGTGAAGAGCCCTTCGGCGGAAGGGTCTTCCGGACGGAAGGCGCAGGGGCCTGGCTGATGATCGGAGCAGTGATCCTGATCCTGGTCCTGGTGATCCTCTTTGTCCTGGGACTCTTCTGGATCCTTTCCCCGATCCTGATCCCGATCCTGCTTGTGCTTTGGATCTTCCGCCTGCTCCGGATGTAAAGCCATGAAGAAATACTTGTATGTAGATACGGAAAACACAGGACTTTCCTTCATAAACATCGTGAACCGGATGGGAAAATCCTGGCATGTGTCCATTTTTTACTCTGACAGGTCTCCGAAGCTTTCTTTCGCGGAGATGGATCTTCTGGACAGCAGCAGGTGCCGCGTGAAATACCGGCACTGCAGGAACGGACGCCCGAATGCCATGGATTTCTGCATCATGACACAGCTCGGCATGTCGGTGCGGAAGCATCCGGACGCCATTCATCTGGTGCTGAGCCGGGATAAGGGATATCTGTCCGGCATCGAGATGCTGCGTGACAAGGGCTATTTCGTCGGGGAGATCGTGATGGATGAGGTGACCGGTTCCTTCGGCTGGGGCAGCGAGACAGCGGACCAGAAGCCTTATGAGGTCATCACCCACTTTATGGATGGCCTTGTGACGCCTGCGAAGGAAGTGCTGAAGGAACTGCCCGTTCCGGCGGGGGCTGCAGCATCGTCCGCTGCGGACGGCACCGGAGGCACCGGCAGGGCAGCAGAACCGAAATATGTGTCGGAGCAGGCGCTGGAAAAACAGTTTGTCCGGATCCTGACTGGCGGGTTCGAGAGCGTCGGTGTGGACCGGAAGCGGAAATGCCTTGGACAGGTGGTCAGGAAAGGCCTGCACACTGCCTATGCAAAGGGTGAGCTGAATCTGGAGCAGCTGGAATACCATATCCGGAAGCTGGCCTCCTTCCGTGGGAGCGACGAGCGGACCCGGAAATTCCTGCAGGCAGTCAGCGAGATCCCGGACATCATGTTCACCGGCATGGAGAAGACTCTGCTTATGATCGACACGGAAGGGGCGGAGACCGGGGCGCCGGAACAGGAACCGGAGAAGATAACAGGGGAGGAGACCGTCATGGAAACAGTCCGTACTGAAGGGGCGGAAGATGATTTCTATGACTCCGACGCCGAGAAGTTCGAAGCGGCTCTTAAAACTGAAGACGACGGGCAGTAGACCGGAAGGATTACGGAATCTGCAGAGAAACGGCTTTTCCAAAGAGAGGGGCCGTTTTTTTTTTGAGAAAGGCCGTTATTTCATAAGGAAAACCGTATTTCAATAAAGAAAGGCCGTCTTTTCTGAAGTTTCCATAAAAAAACTTGACAGATCAAATGTGAAGTCATATACTCTGGCTCGTAACATTTATGTAACATTTGAATTAATAATTGTAACAACTGGAGGAGATGACTTGATGAAGAGACTTTTTGGATTTGCTGTTATGCTGAGCTGTGCGGCGGCGCTTTCTTTCGGGAGTGCATCGGCTGCGTTCGCAGTGACAGAATCCGCAGAGGCGCAGATTCAGGAGATCGCCGATACAGATACGACAAATACAGAGAACATCGGCGCGGAGACTGCGGCAGCAGAGGAAGCAGAAGAGAACCGGGAGGCAGAGGCAGCAGCGGCAGAGGAAGCTGCTGCGGCGGCGGAAGCAGCGGAGCCTGAGGCGGAAGCTGCAGCAGAGGAGACCGCTCAGGACAATAAGGAAGCCGGACTTCCCGTGATGATGGGAGATACCGCGGATGAGGCGGAAGAGGCTCTGGAGCGGGAGAAAGAGGAACTTCGCCAGGAGGTCGTGGACTATGCCCTTTCCTTTGTCGGCGGACGTTACGTCTGGGGCGGAGAGGATCCGCACTCCGGCGCGGACTGCTCCGGATTTGTGAGATACGTGCTGTCCAATACTGCCGGTGTTTCCATGAGCAGAAGCTCTTATGAGCAGGCACGGGAAGGGGCGACGGTATCCCCGGAGGAAATGCAGCCCGGAGACCTCCTTTTCTACGGAAACGGGCGGCGTGTCAACCATGTGGCCATGTATATCGGGGACGGACAGATCGTTCATGCTTCTACGGCAAAGACCGGAATCAAGATCTCCCGCTGGAATTACCGGACTCCTGTCAGAATCGCAAGTTTTATCGGATAACTTTTCAGGGAATCGTAAGAGTTCGTCCGTTGACTTGCAGGGCGCGGGATTCTATACTTGATTTTGTTGAAACACTTTTGTAATGTTTCGGACAAGACTTGTATTCCCGGAGGGCCAATGAGGAAGAATTCCCACATCCTGATTACTGCTGCGGCTGCGCTGATGTTATCATTCAGCGTATTTCCCGCGTATGCAGCGACAACCGGAGCAATTGTAGGCGCCCCCGGAGCCGGCATATCTACAGAACAGGCGTCAGCACCGACATCTGCCGGGGCGGCAGTCCCGACGACGGCTGCGGAGACAAAGTCTGCATGGGAGTCGGCTGCGGCGCTCGAGGAAGTGGAGAAAACCGGATTTGTCCCGGCACTGCCGCTCGGCGACAGTATTTTCAGCACACCGACCGGTTCGGGCCAGACTTCGGAGACGCAGGCGCCTGAGACTACGGCGGCGAAGACAACTGCTGCTGCGGAGACGCTGGCACCGGTGGAGACCACAGCGGCGAAAACGACTGCTGCGGCGGAGATGCCGGCACCGGCGGAGACGACTGCTGCTGCGCCTGAGACTACGGCGGCGAGGACAACTGCTGCTGCGGAGACGCTGGCACCGGCAGAGACCACTGCGGCAGAAACCACTGCTGCAAAGACGACTGCGGCGGAGACGACTGCTGCAGCGCCTGAGACCACAGAGGCAAAGACGACCGCAGCGGCGGAGACCACAGCAGCAAAGACTTCCGGATCCGCGGAAGTAGTGGGTGCTGCCCCGACAGAGGCACCTTCCACAGAGGCGAAGACCACTGAAGCGGAGACGACCACTGCGGCGCCTGAAACAACTGCTGCGCCGGAGACTTCTGCAGTCCGGCCGGAGACCACGGCGGAAAGCTCTGCGGCTTCCCCGGAACAGCAGGGAACGGTGACGCCGGAGACGGCTGCAAGGACCGGTTTCCCGGCTGAGATGGCAGGCAACGGAGATATGCCGGATCCGGACACCATGACAGGACCCGGCGTGGTGCGCGCAGGGAATTCCGGAGTGAGAGAGCCTGTGGTGAACGGCGGATCCGCCGGAACGACGGACTGGGGTTCTGTCAGCGAGCAGCGGGAACGGATCGTCCGGATGGCGGAGAGCTTTATCGGAGGAACCTATACCTACGGAGGAATGTCCCCGGAGACTGGATTTGACTGCTCAGGACTTGTCAAGTACGTGTTCAAGAACGCGGCGGGGATGAATCTTCCGCGCACTTCCGCAGAACAGGCCGGCGTCGGACAGTCGATCTCGGCATCCGAACTGCAGCCGGGAGACCTGATCGCTTATGACGGATCGGATCACGATGGAAGCGTAAACCATATCAGCATCTACGTCGGCGACGGCATGGCGGTCCATGCGGTCGGAACCGGAAAGGGAATCCGGAAGACGAAGTGGGACTATCAGCCCGCCATGACCATCCGGAATGTGATGGGAGACTGAGGAATCTGACGGCATCCGCAGGATTTTTCTTGCGGGTGCCGTTTATTTCATGTATCATATGGAAGATATTATTTCCACATTGATGATATTTGTTCATGCCCGCCGCGCGGACTGCAGGAAATCAGTGTCAGTCTGACCAAGGCGGGTTTTTGCGAGGAGCGGAGAGTTTGGGAAAGGTATTTGAACTGGTCGCGCCCTGCCACTTTGGCATGGAAGCGGTCCTGAAAAGAGAGATCACGGATCTCGGATACGACGTCACGAGGACGGAGAACGGAAAAGTCAGTTTTGCCGGAGACGCGGAAGGGATCGCCAGGGCAAACGTCTGGCTCCGTACTGCGGAGCGCGTCCTCCTGAAGGTCGGCGAATTCAAGGCGACGACCTACGATGAGCTGTTTGAAGGAACGGCTGCGCTTCCCTGGGAAGAGTTCATCCCGAAGGACGGGAAATTCTGGGTCACCAAGGCCACCTCGGTGAACAGCAGGCTCTTTTCTCCGTCGGATATCCAGTCGATCATGAAAAAGGCGATGGTGCGCCGGATGAGCCGCTGCTACGGCCTGGAGCGTTTTGCGGAGACCGGCGACAGCTATCCGCTTCGGGTCACGCTCCTGAACGACGTGGTCACAGTCTGCCTTGACACCAGCGGCGATTCCCTGCACAAGCGGGGTTACCGCACCATGGCCGCGAAGGCGCCCATCACCGAAACGCTGGCTGCGGCGCTGATCCTTCTGACACCCTGGCACGGAGACCGGATCCTGGTGGATCCCTTCTGCGGCAGCGGGACCTTCCCCATCGAGGCCGCGATGATCGCCGCGAATATGGCTCCGGGCATGAACCGGGAGTTTACTGCCCAGACCTGGGACCATCTGGTCCCGAAAAAAGAGTGGTACGCAGCGGTGGACGAGGCGAACGATCTGCTGAATACGAAGATCGGGACCGACATTCAGGGCTACGACATCGACCCCGCGGTCATACGTTCCGCCCGCATCAACGCGGAGCAGGCGGGCGTGGATCACCTGATCCATTTTCAGCAGCGGGATGTGGCGGAGCTCTCCCATCCGAAAAAGTACGGGTTCATCATCACAAATCCGCCTTACGGAGAGCGCCTGAAGGACGAGGACGGCAGCATCGCCGCACTGTACCGGACCCTCGGGCAGCGTTTCGCGGCGCTGGATGACTGGTCTTTGTATGTGATCACCTCCTTCCCGGACGCGGAGAAGTGTATCGGACGGAAGGCGGACCGGAACCGGAAGATCTACAACGGTATGATGAAGACCTACTTCTATCAGTTTATGGGGCCGAGGCCGCCGAAGCGGAAGCGCCCGGAGGAAAAACAGTGATGCACAGAATCGTGATTGCCACCGGCAATAAGGATAAAATGAGGGAGGTCCGGGAGATTTTTGCGGATCTCGACGCGGAGATCCTTTCCATGAAGGAAGCCGGATGTGAGGCGGATCCCGAGGAAAACGGGACCACCTTTGCGGAGAATGCCATGATCAAGGCGGAGGCGGTACACGCACTCTGTCCGGATGCCATCGTCATGGCGGACGATTCCGGCCTGGTGGTGGACTATCTGAACGGGGAGCCGGGGATCTGGTCCGCCCGATGGCTCGGCCGCGATACGCCCTACAGCGTAAAGAACGCGGAGATCATACGCCGTCTGGAGGGCGTGGAGGGCGATGCCCGCAGCGCCCGGTTTACCGCCGCGATCGCCTGCATCCTCCCCGACGGGAGACGTTTCACCACCACCGCGGACTACGAAGGAAGGATCGCCTATGCCCCGGCCGGGGACAACGGCTTCGGCTACGACCCGATCCTTTACCTTCCCCAGTACGGAAAGACATCATCGGAACTGACAGACGAGGAAAAGAACGCTATCAGCCATCGGGGCAAGGCCCTGCGGCTGATGCTGGAGAAGCTGAAGGACGAACTGAAGTAAAAATGAAGATACTGATCGTAAGTGACACCCACAGAAAGAATGAGAACCTGAAGAAAGTGCTTGACCGGGAACCGCCGTTCGACATGATGATCCACCTTGGCGACGCAGAAGGGAGCGAGGTCATTTACCGGAAGTGGCTTCCGGTGCAGACGCGGCTCATCGTATTAAAGGGGAACAATGATTTCTTTACCGAGCTGGAAAGCGAGAAGGAGGTCCGCATCGGCCGCAGTCTCTGTCTCCTGACCCACGGGCACTATTACAACGTGTCTCTGGACACCGAGCTTCTCCGGAAGGAAGCGAAAGCCCGGGGCTTTGACGTCGCCATGTTCGGACACACACACCGCCCGTTCCAGGAGACCATCGACGGCGTGACGCTGCTGAACCCGGGCAGCCTGTCCTATCCGCGGCAGGAAGGCCGCAGACCGACCTATATGATCATGGACGTCGATAACAAGGGCAGGGCAGAATATACCCTGCACGAGCTGGAGGACTGAATGGTCCTGTGCGCCCTCCGGTGAGTCCTGCAGCCGGCGGAAACGTCATTGAAAATGAATGCGTTTTACGGTATACTTCTTGTGTTCTGAAAACACAGGACAGCGCGGAACTTATCCCGCGCCGACGGGGCGTAGCGCAGCCCGGTAGCGCGCCTGCTTTGGGAGCAGGATGCCGCAGGTTCGAATCCTGTCGCCCCGATGAAACGAAAAGTGAGCAGTGATATGGGAGACCGTATAACTGCTCTTTTTTAGAATCTGAGAGATTCCGCTGAGAAAAAATATATGAAAGATGATCAGAAGCTGAACACTTTGATCCTTTTGTTCTGTCTGGTGTCTGCGGCGGTGTTCCTTGTATCCGGCCGGTGGAGGCAGGTGGAAACCGATGAGCCGGAGCATCGGGAAGAAAGCTGGCTCTGCCGCAGCAGCGAGCTTTATACTTATGATGAAATGATGCATGACATTGACCTGATGCGGTTTCAGTTTGCCGGTCAGTTCCGGGTCGATTCCCTGGCCCTGACGGCAGACGGAAGAGAAGTGTTTGACATTGTCATCGGAAACAGTGCCGCAAACCACCGCATCATGGTCAACGGGGCGATCCATGCCCGGGAGTATGTCACTTCCAGGCTTGTCATGTGCCAGCTCCTGGACATCCTTGAAAAGGAGGAGGACGGGACACAGTACAAAGGGAACGAGATCAGGGAAGTGCTGGAGGATACGGAGATCCACTTTCTTCCCATGCTGAATCCGGACGGTGTTGAGATCAGCCAGTCCGGTCTGGACGGACTCCGGACTCCGGCGATGAAGGTGCGGGCCCGGTCCATTGCCGCACAGGACGGACAGCCGGCGGACGAACTGTACTTTTCCCAGTGGTGGTCCAATGCGAACGGTGTGGACCTGAACCGGAATTTCGATGCGCTCTGGAAAAAGTACGACGACGGGGTGCATCATCCCTCCTACAAGAAATACAAGGGAACTTCCGTGGAGTGTGAGGCGGAATCCGCGGCGGTGGCGAAGCTTGTACGGGAAAAGAAGTTTTCCGCCATACTCTGCTACCATGCGCCCGGCGAAGTGATCTACTGGTATTTCCGGCAGAACGGGGAACTCCGGAGAATGACGGAAGCCTATGCAGAGGAACTGTCACAGATCACCGGATACCGGACCGACGTGAATTTCCAGAGTGTTGACCCGGCCGGCCTGAAGGACTGGGCGCTGGAAAAGGAAGGAATTCCCGGCTTCACCATCGAGATCGGCGGCGAGGATAATCAAGTCGACGCAGAGGAGTTCCGGAAGCTTTGGGAGGAGAACAGGTACGTTATTCTTGAGACTGCGGTGGCAGCGGCGGAAGGACGTCTGTTCCGCATCCCGCCGAGGATACTGGAAGCAGGGGAGCACCTCACGGTGGTCAAGTGCAGCGAGTACACCTATCTCAGGGCGAGGCCGAATTCAAGAGCAGAGGAACTGGCCAGGATCCCGCTGGACGCGGAAGTGACCTTTGAGGGGTACGCGAACGATGAATTCTACCGGGTCACCTATCAGGGACAGACCGGATACGCCATGATCAATTTTCTGGAATAGGGGGGATAAACCATGTACGTGAACCGGAATCCGGAATATTTTCTGACCATCGCCCGCGAGGGCAATATCTCCCATGCGGCGGAGAAACTGTTCCTGACCCAGTCCAGTCTGAGTCAGCATCTGCAGCGTCTGGAAAGGGAGGTCGGAATGCCGCTGGTGGACCGCAGCACCATCCCGCTGAGGCTGACACCGGCGGGAAAGGTCTACCGGGAATATCTGGAGACACATGCTTATCTTTACCAGAAGATGGTTGCGGACATGAATTCCAGCTCCGGCGGGGAGACGGTGACCGTGGGCATCGGGACCTGGCGGGGCGCGCGGCTCATGCCGAAGATCCTTCCGGACTTTCTCGAAGCACATCCGGATGCGGACGTCCGTCTGGAGGAAGCACCCCAGCCGGAGGATCTGTTCCCGGCGATCCTGAACGGCAATGTCAGTTTCGGGATCCGCAGCATGAGCCCGTACGGACTTCCCCAGGGAATCGTCACCGAGACCCTGATGCAGGAGAAGATCCTTCTTGTTCTTCCGAAGGATCACAGACTTGCGGATCAGTTCCTGAAGCAGAGCGAGGACGGAGGCTCTCCGGATCTGAGGCTTCTGCAGGACGAAAGGTTTATTTCCAGGGGCCCGGAGATCATTCTGGGAACCTACATCGACAATTTCCTGATGAAGAACCGTCTGACCTACTCGCATAAGATCGTCACGTCGAACAACAATACCGCGGTGCATCTCACCGCTGCCGGCGCCGGATTCTGCTTCATGCTGGAGGAAGGGCTGCGGAACGAGTCGCTGCTGGACGTGGTCTGCATCGACCTCCATGCGCCGGAACTGGTCCTCCCGCTGATCATGATGTATCAGGCAAACCGGTATTTCCCGCCGCTGACGGCAGAGTTGATGGACCGGATCAGGGAATACTACAGGAACTTCAGAAAAGAATCGCCGTAAAAGGAGATCTGCCTGAAAAGATGTAAAATTGACTTCCGGCACCAGAGAAAAGGAGAATTTGAATATGGCGGATTTGAAAAAAGAAACCGGCACTGCAAATCCGGAGGACCTCATCCCCCAGGCAAAGGTCCCGGAAGGCGTGGAAGACGAGCCGCACGGGCCGCTGGTGGAATTCAGTTATAACCTCAGCACCCACAGCATGATGGCAGGGGGCGGCGGAAGCCGGTCCAGAAAAATTGAGTGGAACTCTGACGGGACTGTCATTTACAGTGACCGGTCCGGCGGCGGCGGGAGGAATTCCTGCCTGGAGTACAGGCTCACGCCTGAAGCTGCTCAGATGGTCCGGGATTTTGTGAAGGAAAAGCGGCTCGCGAAACTTTCGAAAATGGATATCCAGACTCCGATGGTATACGATTGTTTCACCAGCGCAACGATCGCTATGCACTTTGACGACAGCGGCATCGGAGGCAGCCCGTGGGAGAGCTGTACCATCTATTGCGGACCGGCAGGAATGACTTACAGGAGTCTGGAAGATCAGATTGGAGAGCTGTTCAAAAAGTGTGAGGAGACCGGCGAATGCATCCGGAATGAAGAGAAGACCCAGGATGAGCGCTTCGGTTTCGCAGGCATGGGCGGTTTCATGATGATGGGGCCACCGGAGCAGCAGAGGCAGGGAACCTCTTCGCCGGGCCAGCCTGTGAATCAGCCTGAGCCCCGGCGCACTGCCGTCATCATTTCAAAAGACAAGTGGATCTGTTCCTGCGGAACGGAAGCTTCCGGGAAATTCTGCCCGGAATGCGGAAATGCCAGACCGGCAGGCTGGATCTGCTCCTGCGGGACGGAAAATACAGGCAGGTTCTGCACGAACTGCGGAAAGCCCAGGTAAGATTCCGGTAAGCAGGACAGACGAGTCATCCTGCATGCACAGAATCCCCGCCTTCAGCAGTTCAGGAAAACATTCAGGAGGAACTGTTTATGCCGGTCTACATCGCGTACAGGGATCTTAAGCGTCATCATTTCGAGAATTCATTGATGGGAGGACCGCCCGCCAACACTGACTTCAGACTTGCGAATGTCAGGGATGATATATATCTTCTTACACGTGACGGCAGGAACTATGCGGTCTCAAAGGAGAGGGCGGAGCGATTTGCCGGCGAGGTCCTGGGCAGATGCACCGGGGAGCATTCCGGTTTGTTTCCCATGGTGCCTTCGCTGAACGGCAGGGAAACAGCCGCGGTGATCGAGAAGACCGAAGGGATAAAAACCTGCTGGTATGACATGGATGACCAGGTTTTACTGGGAATGCTGGAGGCTTTGCAGGCGGAATCAGGGGAACCGATGGATGAGAAAGCCCTGATGAATTACTGTTATCCCAATGCGTTCCTGCCGGAAGGGGATTTTGAACTCGACACGGTCTGCCACCAGATCTACCATAAGCCGCTCAATCTTCCGCCGGGTCTCATTCCTTTTTCCCAGCTTGACAGGAAGACCAGTTCTTTCCGGGTCCGAAAAGGCGGTGCGGATCTGGAACTCCGGAAAGAGAACACCCTGGAAACGTATGATGTTCCGGCGGAACTGATCCCTGAGGTCAAGGCACAGGTAAGGGAACTCTGCGGTGATCCGGTCGGAGCTTACGTGGAAGACAGGAAATGGGAAGCTTTTGTGCGTTTTGGGAAAGAGGAGGAAAGGATCTTTACGGAACCGGAGAAGACCCTTGCGCTTCTTAAAACCATCGCGTCGAAGTGCAGTCTTAAAGAGAAAAGAGAGGTCCATATCCCTGCAGGCGGAGCCTGGATGGGCAACATAAATATCATTTATGAGCCTGCTCCTCAGCAGGCGGAGCCGGCAGACGGCTCCTCATGCCCGATGTGCGGGGCACCCCGCACCGGAGGTAAGTTCTGCACGGAATGCGGTTACAAGTTCTGATGCTCTTTACAGCGAAGAAAACTCCCGCTTTTTTTCAGCAGGGGCATAACAAAATCAGCCTGGGCGGCAGTCAGCGTTCTCTGAACCTGACTGCCGTGTCTTTTCAGCGTTCCGCGAATTTTACGGCTTCGACGGACCATACCCTGAGGTTGAATTCCGTGAAAGCGCCGCCGCAGTAGGGGCATTTCTTCTCGCCGGTGCTGTGGAGCACTGCGCCGCAGTGCGGGCAGGTGGGGGCGATGATCTTCTGCTCACTGCCTGCTTTTTTCAGGTCCTGGATATGGACCAGGGTGGCGGTGCAGATGGTCTCGACTTTGTAGGGTTCCCGCTCGCTCTGTCTGATCTTCGGGTTTCCGCTTTCCGCGGACTTGTACGTCCGGAACCCCAGAGCGCTGTCGATGCGGATCTCGCAGCGGCCTTCCCGGTTCCGGTAATCCGCGATGGCAGTCTTGTGAATGTCCACGTCAGAATAGTGCCGGCGGAGCCCCGCGTCCTTATCGTCCCGGATGTCCAGAAGCACTGCGTCCCTGAGCCGCTCGGAGGCATTGACCAGGACGGAGACGTCCTGACGGTCATAGGCGCGGAGCACGGAGGCAATGCAGTTTTCGGTCTGCTTCTGGAAATCCTTCCAGGAGAAGTCAGGGAAATCCTTCTGGATCAGCGGGAGGAGCAGGCGGGTCACGTCGTTCAGGCTTTTCTGGGGCGGCCCGCCGTACTGCTGGTTCCCGTGCTCGTTCTCGGAGGCGGTCTTAGCCGCGCTGAAAAGCGAGGACGCCTGGCTCATGATATAGGACAGGTGCACCAGCACGTGGAGCAGGCGGCCGAGAAGCAGAAAAACTGCGATGGCCGCAATGACCACGATCACAATGACCACGATATTGCCCTCGGTCAGAGAAGAGAGAAATCCGTTTTCAGCGGTCAACAGAATCATGAAAGACCTCCGTCATGGTTTTTTTGCGGCTTCTTTACTGTCCGCGTCCCCTTTCCTGCGCAGCCGGAAGGGGCGCTTCAGGCGGGGCCGGCCGGGACCGGTCAGGGTCATCTGCTCGCGCATAGCCACGGAAGTGGGCTCCGCATCCTCCCGCGGTGCCGGAAGATAATGTTCCAGGATGGGGAGCAGCAGCATCGCCGTGATGCCGTCGGTAAAGCCGCCGTTGTAGAGGACCAGGCCGCCGTGGAGGGCGCCGGTGGCGGTGCACATGGCCGCGCAGAGGAAGCCGGCCGCGATACCGGCCCGCTTTCCGTAACGCCCGCAGATAGGGCAGAGTCCGGTGGCGAAGGCTGCGCCGTTGATGTAGCCCTGGGTCGAGACGGACCAGGCGAGGCCGTTTCCGGTCAGGTTGGAGATCACCCTCGCCACGGTGTAGAGCAGCAGGTAGCCGCAGAGGATCGGCCAGATGTTCCTGGGATGCTGCCCCAGGGCAGTGAAGGTCAGTGAAGCGATGACCACGCCGATGGTGGGACCTGTGAAGCCGGCCCCCGGCGTAAAGGTGATGATCAGGAAGACGTAAAGAAAGAAGAAAAGGCCATAGAAGCCGATGTTGATAAGGACCAGATCCATTCCGAAAGTCCGGGCGTAGTTGCACTGATATCCGGTGGTCCGGATCAGATCCGCGTATCCGTAGAAGGTTCCCTCATTCAGGATCCAGCCGGCGATCAGGCAGATCAGGAAGATGATCAGGAAGTACACTGTGGCAAAGCCGCGGTAGGAGCGGTGCACTGCCTCGTACAGCTCATTGGAATAGTTGATGACCAGGGGCTTCGGGACGTCAAGGGTCTTGTACATGAAATTATAGACCAGGAAACCGAAGAGTCCGAAGGCAAGACCGCCGTTGTAGAGGTTGTAGCCTTTGTGCCAGGCCTGGGCGCCGGGCAGAATGGCCGGGATCACGAAAGCGATGAGCAGGGTGAACAGGAGCGCCAGGATCAGACCGGCGCCGGTGATCCGGACTTCACCGGGAACAAACCTGTATTTGAGCGTGTAGCGGAACAGGAATTCACCGATGAAGGGGCTGAAACAGGTGGCGAACATGCAGATATGAAGATTCTGCTTGACGTTCAGGTTCCGCATCCACATGTAGATCATGGGAGCGAAGAAGCAGGGCCACATGTTCAGGAAATTCAGTCCGTAGAAGCAGTGGGCGATGACCAGGAAAAAGCCGGCCAGGGTGTTCGCGTGGGAGTTCCCCTGCAGCCGGATCATGAAAAAGCACATGCTGATGCCGCAGGCGCCTGCGTTCAGAAAGGCTGCGGGCAGACTCCCGAGACGGAAATAGTCCGTGACCAGAGGGCCGGGCGACGTCATAATGCGGACCCAGTCGGTCAGAACCGTCTGCAGGGAAAGGCCGGTATAGACCATTCCGACGCCGGCGGCAATGAAAAACGATATGGAAAAGAGACAGGCTATCCCGTCAATGATCCTGCTGTTGTGCAATCTGCTTTCCGGAGTGCTCATGAAGTCTTCCCATAAAAAAAGATGACTGGTGAACTTGCTTCACCAATCATCTTACTTTGGAAATACTCTTTTTTCAATAAACAGCGTCAGGATACGCCGGCAAAACACCTCAGGATCCGGTGGGAATCATCCAGATGTTCAGATCCACCGGTCCGCTGACTCCGTCCACACTCCCCTCGTCCGTGTACTGCCACCAGGTGAAACGGTAGGGCGTCTGGGGCTGGGGCTCATAGTCCGCGTACCAGATCGGGATCCCCTCCAGCTTCGCAAGGTCCAGCTGATAGGCCTCCCAGAGCATGTTGGCGTAGACGCCGGCTTCGAAACCGGCTTCCCGGATCTCTTTGCAGAAGGCCAGGGTATTCAATGTAAACTGTTCACCAGACACCCCGTCGGTCCGTGCGTTGTCGCCGGTGATGCTTTCCGGGTCGTAGATGACGGGGAGCTGAAGCTTCCTCTTTCCGAGGATCCTGAGCACAAAGTCAGCCTCCTCCCGGGCCTCCTCCTCGTTCACAGCCTGGGCGAAGAAATAAACGCCCACGTTGAAGCCTGCGTCGATGGCCGCCGCGTAGTTTTCTTCAAATTTCGGGTCCTCGTTCAGGGTGCCGGAAGCGCCGTAGCCGCGGTAACCGATGCGGAGAAAGCAGAAATCATAACCCTGCGCCTTCACCTTTTCCCAGTCCACCGTCCCCTGGTAGCGGGAGACGTCAATCCCGAGGCGGGTCGTATAGTTTTCGCTGTCCGCGTAGGTGAGTGTTCCGTCCGCCCCGTGGAGAAAACGGCCCGGCAGATATTCGTTTGCGCCCACTGCACGGTCGATGGTCATCTGGTGGTGACGGCCCATGACATCTACAAAGTCCATCCGGTCTGACGGGGACGAATCTGCCGGGGTCTGGTTATTCTGGCTTCCCGCCCCGTTCTGACTGCCGCAGCCTGTCATCAAGAGCACCGGGAAAACACAGAGAAGGATGGAGAGGAACAGAGAAAGAATACCGGTCTTGCGTCGGATCTTCAAGATCAAGAAAAGCACCTCCTGATATCTGTGATTTCTGAAGCGCCGGGGAAGCGTCCCGGCGGAATGGTCTGTACCTGAGTATACGAAAAAAGTATGGATAAACTGTGTACCGGATCATGAGAAATAATGAAGACGGCACAGAAAGGTGACAAAGCCGAGGGCAGTATTTTATAATGAAATACAGAAAACAGCGTTGCCGGAAACCAGATAAGAATTCACCGGCCGGAGCCGGAGGAGGCAGGAATATGGGACTGATCCAGGGAATGCATCATGTTGCGCTGAAATGCTCGGACGTGGAAGAGTTTGAGAGGGCCATTGAGTTTTACACAAAGGTCCTGGGAATGCGCGTAAAGCGCAGATGGGGCGAGGGAAAAGACTCCGGGATCATGATCGATACCGGGGAAGGCCTTATCGAAATTTTCGCGAAGAACGACGGCCCTCTGCCCCAGGGAACCATCCGCCACTTTGCACTGAAGGTGAAAGATGCGGATGCCTGTGCGGAGGCGGTCCGCGCGGCAGGCTATCCGGTTACGGACGGGCCGCGGGACGTTCTGATCAAGTCGGATCCGCCGCTCCCGGCAAGGGTCTGCTTCTGCCTTGGCGCAGTCGGGGAGGAGGTCGAGTTCTTCCAGGAAAAGCCCATGGAGCGCGCGCCCGAGGACGACCGTCCCACGGAACTCACCCAGACCTGGACCGTGACGGAGGATATGACAGCTGCCCATCTCCGGGGCAAGGGGACTGCGATCTTCTCGACTCCCAGTATGGTCTCTCTGATGGAGCGGACCTGTCTGGAGCTCGCGAAGGCATATCTTGCGGAAGGTCAGTCCACCGTCGGCGCGGAGGTCCGTGTACGGCACCTGGCGCCTACGCCGGTGGGAGGACACGTCACCTGCCGTGCGGTGATCCGCACCATCGAAGGCCGCAGGATGTGGTTCGATGCGGAAATGACCGATGAGAAGGGAAAGGTGGGAGAGGGTTCCCATCTCCGCGTGATCGTCGCCCCGAAGGCCATGGCGGACAAGGCTGAGAAGAAATAAGCCGGAGAAACAACACTGAAAAAACGACAGAAAGAAGACCGGGAAAAGAGAAGGACCGGCGAAGAAAAGAAGATCCCGGGACGTGTCATGTGTCCCAGGATCTTCTTCCTGTTTTGTCGGGGATTCCCAGCTCGGTGCGGTATTTGTTTACTGTGCGTCTTGAGATCGCCATACCCTTTTTCGCCAGGGCCTCGCCGATGGCACTGTCGCTCAGCGGCTTTTTTTTGTCTTCGCCGTCAATGATCTCCTTCAGTGCCTGCTTGATCTTCTCCGCGGTGAGGGCTTCCCCGGAGTCTTCGGAAACCACGGCGGCGGTGGTCAGAAAGTAGTTCAGAGGAAAGATACCGAACCGGCACTGGAGATACTTGCTGTGCAGCGCACGGCTGACGGTGGACTCCGAGAGGGAAACCTGCTCCGCGATCTCCGAGAGACGGAGCAGCTGCTTGTTTCCGGGACCCTTCCGGAAGAACTGGTACTGCCGGTCCACGATCACGTTCAGCACGGCGGCCAGGGTGGAGCGGCGCTGCCGGATGCCGGCGGAAACACTGTTTGCCTCTGCGATCTTTTCCCGCAGGTATTTTCTGGTCTCCCGGTCTTCAGTCTGCCGTTCCAGATCCAGATAGTTTTTGCTGATGGTGAAGGGTGCGTACTGATAATCATTGATCAGGATCTCAAAACGGTCTTCCAGGGAAACGATGACGGCATCAGGGACGATGTAGCCCAGCAGTTCCCTGGAACTGAAGGAATTTCCGGGCTTGGGGTTCAGGGCGCGGATCTCATTACATGCCGCGGAAATCTCGGAGACCGGACATCCCAGTTTCCGCGCGATCTCCGGCAGATGATTTTTGCCGACGGCCTCCAGATGATTCCGAACGATTTCTTTTGCGGTCTCTGAACTGTCGGGATTCCGCTCCAGCTGGAGAAGAAGACACTCGCTGAGAGATCTGGCACCCACGCCGGCAGGGTCCAGCGACTGGATCTTTCCGAGCAGCCGTTCCGCGGTCTCCTCGGGAAAACCATAGAGCGCAGCCATACCGGCAAGGGAATCAGTAAACCATCCGCGGCTGTCCAGGGAATTCAGGAGACAGTCCATGAGACCCTGTTCTTCAGGGGCGCAGGGAGAAGTCAGGAGCTGAGACCGGAGATAATCCTCAAGAGTCTCTTCGGTGCTCCGTCGGTCCTGCCAGTTGTTTTCCGGGTCTTCCGCGTCCCGCTCACTCTGATAATAGACGTGGTTCTGGGGATCGGCGGAAGAAAGCCAGTCAAGCTTCCGCTGGAGTTCCATCTGCTCTGTACGGTCGGTGTGGGTCTCCTGCCCGGCAAGCTCGATGACCGGATTTTCCAGCGCAAGATCTTCAATGTAGGATTCCAGTTCCGCAGCGCTCATCTGCAGGATCTGCAGGGACTGGAGCATCTGCTGCGACAGGAGCTGCTTCTGCCCGGTGGAAAGATTCAGGTCGATCGATGCCATGAGAAACCTCCTCAGGTATAGTAGAAATATTATATCATCTTTCGGGACAGACCTGTCTGACAATATCTTTGGCACAGATCAATTCATAATATGATATTATATAAAATGGCAGGCTGGCACGGCAGGTGCCGGAAAGAATAATGCCGCGGAGCAAGATATGACCATTGAGACAAAAGAGAGCGACGGAAATCTGTATGTAAAGGTGCGGGGGCGTCTGGATGCGCTGACGATGCCGCAGCTGGAAGAAACGCTTATGCCGAAGCTGTCCGGAATCAGGAAGCTTATCCTGGATTTTGAGCGGCTGAGCTATATCTCGTCCGCAGGGCTTCGTCTGCTCCTGAAGATACAGAACGTTCTGGAAGATGAGGAAAGTAAGATGACGATCCGGAATGTCAACGAAATTGTGAGCGATGTCTTTGAGGTCACCGGTTTTGTCGATTTCCTGAACATCGAATAATCGCCTGGGGAGCGGAAAGTCAGATGAATACATTTTCAGAAGAAGTCCGCAACCGCAAGATCATCCGTGCCGGCACTGTGATCCTGGTCGTAGAGCTCCTGATGTTTTCGGCGAAATACATCGCCGGACAGAAGATCGAATCCATCTCGGTCCAGTCGGACGCCATCAACAACCTGACGGATGGTCTGTATGCGCTGATCACGATCATTACGACCGCTCTGGCCAGGAAGTCCCCGGACCGGACGCATCCCTTTGGTTACGGAAGGATCGAGTATCTGTCTGTACTGGGAATCTCGATCCTCGGCCTGTATCTCGGCCTGCTGATGTTGGGAAACGTTGTTTACCGCTTCCTTCATCCACAGACCCCGGAGTATAATCTGGAAGCATTTGTCGTGATCCTGGTGGCGATGCTTGTCAAGACGATCCTCTGTCCATATATGCTGATCCAGGGAAAACAGACCCAGTCCGCCGCACTGGAGAGCTTCGGTGTCGATGCGGTGCTGGATGTTCTTCTTTCCTTCGGCACGATCATCTCCGCCATCGTATTTGTGAGGTTCCAGATCAACCTGGAGATCTGGATCTCCATCATCATTTCGTTCTTTGTCATCCGTGCCGGGGCCGTCACTCTGAAGGATACGGCGGAAGCGCTGGTGGGGCAGCGTCCGGACCGGCAGTTCCTGCATGATCTGAAGCGGACCATCATGACCGTAGACGGCGTCCTTGGCGTACACGACGTATATATGCACAATTACGGGAAGATGCGGGAATTCGGCGCGATCCACATCTCTGTGCCCGGCAACATCACTGCCCGCAGAGTCGACGAGATCAGCCGGGAGATCCAGCATCTGGTCCTGGAGACCTACGGGTTTCCGATCCGGAGCATCGGGATATTCACCTCCTACGGCGGAACCGAGGCCTGCACGCGCCTGGAGGATGAGATCCGCAGTTTCCTGAGATCTTATGATGACGTACTTCAGGTCCACGGACTGATGGTAGACATGGAACGGAAAGAGATCAATGCGGACGTCGTGATCGATTACGCTGCTCTCGGACGGCAGAAGACGTACGATGACATTGAGGAGCGGCTGACGGAGAAATATCCTGAATACAGGATCTACATTTCGAGAGACGCATCCTGAAAGGGGTGCGTTTCTTTGTGGAAGAAGATCCTTCCTGAGGTCAAAGGGAGAACAGCAGCATGGGAAGAATCCTGAGTTACATGAAAAAGTACTGGTTCCTGGCCCTCCTCGCCTCGGCGTTCATGGTAGGAGAGGTCTTTGTGGATCTCCTGCAGCCGCGGCTGATGGAGATCATCGTGGACCGGGGGATCCTGGGCCTGGACCGTGGCGGCGTCCCGGATCCCGGGCTTGTGGTCTCCACCGGTGTCCGGATGATCTTTATCGTGGCGCTGGGCGGTCTTTTCGGCCTCCTGTCCGCAGTCTTCACCAATGTGACCGGACAGAATCTGGGGAACGATGTCCGGAAAGACTGTTTCCGGAACATCATGCATTTTTCCTTCGGCCAGATGGATGATTTCTCCACCGGCTCCCTGATCACCCGGATCACGAACGACGTGACCCAGGTCCAGCAGCTGGTCATGCAGATGATCCGCGGTCTGGTGCGCTGCTGCATGTTCTTCTTCGGCGGCACGGCAGCCCTTCTTTCCCTGGACCTGTCCTTCGGCGTGATCGCGGCCTGCGCCCTTCCGCTGATCCTCATCGACATCATCCTCGTCGTGTGGAAGACGAATCCTCTGTTCAGCCTTCTGCAGGCGAGCCTGGACCGGCTGAACAGCATCATGCAGGAAAACGTGGCCGGTGTCCGGGTGGTCAAGGCCTTTGTGCAGGAGGATGCGGAGGAAGCGCGCTTCCGGGAAGCAGACCGGGAGCTTACCGACATCCAGTTTAATGTGCAGATGATGCTCTCTTTTCTGCGTCCGGTGATGAATATCGTCCTGAATCTCGCGGTGGTCGGGATCATCTACGTCGGTGCCGTCCGGGTGCAGGCCGGAGAGACCGCTCCCGGCGCCGTCATGGCGGCAATTACCTATATTTCCCAGATCCTGAACGGAATGATGATGCTGGCCATGATCTTTCAGACGCTGTCCCGCGGCCTGGTGTCCGCAAACCGTCTGAAGGAAGTCCTTGACGCATCCCCTGACCTGAAGGACGGGACGCTGCCCGAGGGCGGCGCCCGGAAACGCGGGACGGTGGCATTCCGGAATGTCAGCTTTGCCTATCCGGAGAATCCGGCCTGCGTCCTCCATGACATTGACCTTGAGATCCGGGGCGGTGAGACTCTGGCAGTCATCGGTGCCACCGGAAGCGGCAAGACAACGCTGGTCAGTCTGATCCCCCGTTTCTACGACCCCGCCGGGGGAATCGTAGAGGTAGACGGAATAGACGTCCGGAAGTACCCGCTTAAGGAACTCCGGGACCGGGTCAGTGTCTGCCTCCAGAAGAGTGAACTGTTCAGCACGACGATCCGCGACAACATCCTGCTCGGGAAGCGGGATGCTTCGGAGGAAGAGCTGCGGGCGGCGGCAAGGGCTGCCCAGGCGGATGATTTCATTCTGCAGCAGAAGGACGGCTATGACACGGAGGTGGCTGAGGGCGGCATGAGCCTGTCCGGCGGCCAGCGGCAGAGGATCGCCATCAGCCGCGCCCTCCTGAAAAAGGCGGAGATCCTGATCTTTGACGACTCCACCAGCGCTCTGGATCTGAAGACCGAAGCGCAGCTTTACGAGGCGCTCCGGAAGGACTACGCGGACGTGACGAAGATCATCATTGCCCAGCGGATCGCTTCTGTCCGGAACGCGGACCGGATCGTGGTCCTGGACAGCGGAACCATCTCGGCCTGCGGCACCCACGAAGAGCTGATGCGGACCAGTCCGGTCTACCGTGACATCTGCGAATCCCAGCTGAGGCAGAACGAGGGAGAAAACACTGCCACGGGCAATGCAGGCGGCAGGGCGGAGAGAACGCAGGAAGGAGGCCGCGCATGAGTACGAACGCGAATTCCGCGTCCCACGTGACTTCCCAGACTGTACAGCGGGGCTTCCGGCCGGCAGGGCGCGGCAGCATGGGCGCGCCTGTCGAAAAGCCGAAGGACGGGAAGAAGACCGCGGCCCGCCTGGCGGGTTATTTTGCATCGGAACGGGTCTATGTGATCCTTCTCGCAGTCACCGTGATCGCCGCGGTCCTGGTGAGTGTGACCGCCCCGGGTCTCCAGTCCCGGGCCATCGACGGCCTCGTCAGCCGGGACTTTGACCGGATCCCGCCGGTGCTTGCCGCCATGATCTTCCTCTATATGATCCATGCCGCGGCGACCCTTCTGCAGGGCTACTTCTCGGCGCAGCTTTCCCGGCACGTGGTGCGGCGGGTGCGGGAGGAACTGTTCGCAAAGGTCATCCGTCTGCCGGTCTCTTATCTGGACGCCCACTCCCACGGCGATATCATGAGCCGCATGACGAATGACGCGGAAAATGTCTCCAACGTCATCAGCCAGTCGCTGTCCTCCATGTTCTCCGGCGTCCTGACGCTGATCGGCACCGTGATCGTCATGCTTCTGTTCAGCGTGCCGCTGACGCTTCTGACCTGCACCACGGTGATCCTTTCCGTGGCGGCGACCCGGATCATGTCCGCCCTGATGCGGAAGTATTACCTGAAGCGGCAGACACTCCTCGGCGCCCTCAACGGCATCGTCCAGGAGAAGGTGACGGCCTGCCGGACCGTGACGGCCTACAATCTGCAGGAGGAGACCATCGCGGAATTTGACCGGGCGGGAGATGAACTGACCCGCACGGGGATCATCGCGGACATTATCGGCAACGCCATGGGGCCGGTCATGAACATGCTGAACAACTGCTCCTTTGTCATCGTGGCAGCCTTCGGCGCATGGTTTGCCCTTCGGGGAATGATCTCCGTAGGCGTGATCTCCGCCTTCATCATCTATTCCAAGCAGTTCTCCCGTCCCATCAACGAGCTTGCACAGCTGTTCGGCCAGATCCAGACGGCGATCGCAGGCGCGGAGCGGATCTTCTCGATCCTGGATGAGGAGAGCGAGGACCGGAGCGGGACGCAGCCGATGCCGGCGAGCCACGGAGTGATCGAGTTCCGCCATGTGGACTTCAGCTATGTGCCCGGAAAGCAGATCATCTATGATTTCAACCTGAAGGTGGAAGCCGGGAAGAAGATCGCCCTGGTCGGTTCCACCGGCTCCGGAAAGACCACCATCGTAAACCTCCTCATGCGCTTCTACAACATCGATGCCGGGGAGATCACGGTGGACGGGGTGAACATTCACGATATTTCCTGCGACCAGCTCCGGGACAGCATCGGGATCGTCCTGCAGGATTCGGTCCTGTTCACGGACACGGTCCGGGCAAACCTGAAGTACGCGGATCCCGCGATTTCGGACGAGCGGATGATCGAGGCGGCGCGGCTCTCGAACTGCGACAAGGTGGTGGCGGCGCTGCCGGACGGTTACGACACGGTGCTGACGGGCGCAGGATCCGGTCTTTCCCAGGGCCAGCGGCAGCTGCTCACCATCGGCCGGGCCTTCCTTTCCTACCCGGAGATCCTGATCCTGGACGAAGCGACCTCCAGCGTCGACACCCGCACGGAACAGCAGATCCAGAACGCGATGGTGCAGCTCATGAAGGACCGCACCAGCCTGATCATCGCGCACCGGCTTTCCACGATCCGCGACGCGGATACGATCGTGGTCATGGATCACGGGCATATCATCGAGACCGGAAACCACGAGGAGCTGCTGGCGAAGCAGGGGACGTACTACGGCCTTTACATGACGCAGTTCGCCGGCCAGGCGACATAGTAAAAAAACGCTGTCAGGCGGTTATGCCGCCGGGCAGCGTTTTACTGTGAAAGGCCGTAGTGCGTCCTTCAGACGCCGTAGTAGTCGTGGATCATCAGGGAGAGGTATAATGAGGCGCGGGTGAAGGGATTGCGGAAATCGATCCCCGTCATCTGGCGGATAACGTCCAGCCGGTTGTTGAGGGTGTGGCGGTGGACATTCAGGTGCTCCGCGGCCTTGGTGATGCTGCAGTTCTCCGACAGGTAGACCCGGAGCGTCCGCGTGTAGGCCGTGCCGCGGCTCCGGTCCTTCGCGATCAGCGTTTTGAGTGCCGGGACCGTCATGGCGGAACCGCGGCTGCTGCGGTACATCGCCCCGAAGGAACTGATGAAATCGTAATTGTTGTAGGGGCAGACCCCGCGCACCGCCTCGATGCTTCGCAGAAGGACGATCCCCTGAAGAGCGTGCCGGAAGGAGAGCGCCAGCGCTTCTTCCGACGGTACACGGTCAATGCCGGCGAAGAAATTCAGTCCTTCGTTTTCCGAACTCAGCGTAAGCCGGATCAGAAGATCATAACTCACCGCATGAAAGGAAGAACCCTTATCGTAGGACATCAGGAAACAGCTGCTGCTGCCGCGGGACACAGACACTATTCTGCAGGGGAGAGTTCCCAGCCAGCCGCGGATCGTCCGGAGGGCAGCATTGCCCGCTTCCGAATCCGAAGGGAAATTCCCGGCGGGCCCGATGCAGATCAGGTAGTTTTTCCTGCCGGGCTCAAAGAAATTGCTGCCGCCCGCCTTCATTTCGGTCAGGAGCGCGGCCTGGAACCAGTCAGCGTCGATGCCCGAAGCTTTCAGAAGGGACGCGTCGCCGCTGATCTCATCGATAAGAATGTGGAGAATATCCGAGAAGGAATAGTTCCGCGGGAGGTCCAGGACAGGAAGTCCGAAATGAGCGGACTCCTCCAGGATAAAAGCCGGAATCCGGTCGATGTAATAGCCGGTCTGGATCGCGACCGCAGAGACACCGCGCTCCTTCAGGCGTGCGATCAGACCCGAATACCGGTTCCGGTCCGCGAGACCGTACCCGGTGGTGATCAGAAGCTCGCCGGGCTGGATGCTTTCCGGGGTATCCAGGATCTCCATGATATTGACCCAGGTGACGACGTTCTCTATACCAAGCCCGCCGGAAACCAGCCGCATTCCGGGAAGAAGATTCCGGGCCAGAATATCACTGACTGTAAGGGCCATGCTGCACACTCCTATGTAAAGATTTCCTTCTTCAGGCTATATTAAAAAATGAAAACAATTCCTGATTTTGGTAATTTGTTTTTACCATAGCAAAGAATGGACGGCATGTCCAGTAGAAAACATCTATTGTGGAATTATTGTACAATTTCACCTTGATTCCTATGGGATTCGTGGTATCTTAGATAGTAAATATATATGAAGAAGAGGCACTGCGGCAAATGAAAACAGATACTGTCGTGATCGGCGGCGGAATTATCGGATGTTCCTCCGCGTATTACCTTACCCGCGCCGGGGTAAAAGTCACACTGATCGAGCGGCGCGGAATCGGAGAAGGCACCTCCGGTGCCTGCGACGGCTTCGTCATGCTCCAGTCCAAGCACCCCGGCCTCCCGCTGCGGATGGCCATGCGGAGCGCCGAAATGTACCAGGGACTGGAGGAGGAACTGGGCTATGAGACCCAGTACCGAAGAAACGGCGGCCTGGTCCTGATCGAAAACGAAGAAATGCGGGAAATCGTGGAACCGGTGATCCGGGAGCAGATCCGGGAGGGCGTCCCGGTGGAGTTCCTGAACAACGCGGAGATCCGCCGTATGGAACCGCTCATCTCCACGGAGGTCGCGGGTGCCGCGCACTGTGCGCTGGACGGCTACACGAGTCCCATCCACACGACCCGGGCTTATGCGAAACGCTTCCGTGATCTGGGAGGGGAAATCCTGACAGACACTGCAGTAACGGATATCGTTATCCGCGGCGGCGAGGTCTGCGGCGTCGAAACGAGCCGGGGCACCATCGAGGCGAAGCGGGTCATCATCGCAGCCGGCGTCTGGTCCCCTTATCTCGGTGAGATGGCCGGGATCCGGATCCCGGTGAAGCCCCGGCGGGGCCATCTGATGGTCACAGAGGCAGTGGAGCATTCCCTGCACAAGATTCTTCTCTGCGCCCGATATATCGCCATCAAGCACGATCCGTCGCTGGCGGAAAAGGCGTCAGATCCCACCTTCCATCTGGGTGTCAGCCTGAGTATGGAGCAGACCCTGAACGGAAATTTCCTGATCGGGTCGAACCGCGAATTCGCAGGCTACGACCTGAACACCCGTCTTGAGATCCTGCGGGCCATCAGCGAGTACAGTGCCCGTTTTGTCCCGGCGGTAAAGGCTCTGAACGTGATCCGGGTCTTCACCGGACTCAGGCCTTTCTGCGAGGACGGTTCCCCGATCGTGAGCAGTGTCCCGGGCATCGGCGGGCTGTACATCGCGACGGGCCACGAAGGCGACGGCATCGCCCTGGCGCCGGTCACCGGAAAGACGGTGGCGGACATGGTCACCGGCAGGGAGACGGAGTTCGACATGACTCCGTTCGCCTTCTCCCGGTTCGCGGAAAAGGAAGCTGCGGAAGGGGGCAGGACATGAGCAGAATTGAAGAACATCCGGTCCTGACCTTCCGGAAGGGAAGAAAAGTCACCTTCCGGTTCAACGGACAGGAGATCAAAGGATATGAGGGAGAATCCGTAGCGGCTGCGCTCCACGCGGCAGGCGTGCGGAAACTCCATGAGAGTGAAGTGAAGCACCGTCCCCGCGGCCTTTTCTGTGCCATCGGAAACTGTTCCTCCTGCCTGATGCGGGTGGACGGCCGGGACAATGTCCGGATCTGCGTCGAGCCACTCCGGGAAGGAATGACGGTGGAAGAGCAGAACCGGAAGGCGGTCATGGACCCGGAGCGTTTCCCCCGGGCGGGAGAACTCCGGAAGCAGGAAGAAGCGGTCACCGACGTCCTGGTGATCGGCGGCGGCCCTGCCGGCATGAATGCCGCGCTGGAGGCTGCGGCCCACGGGCTGAAGGTGATCATCCTCGAGCGGAATGCCCGGATGGGCGGACAGCTCTCAAAGCAGACCCACAAGTTTTTCGGCTCCGAGAAGGCGAAGGCCGGGACCCGCGGATTTGTGATCGCGGAGGAGCTGATGGCGGAGATCGAAAAAAATCCGCAGATCCGGGTCTGGCACGACACCACGGCTCTCGGATATTTCCGGGACGGCACCGTGATGGCGGAGCGGGACGGACAGATCGTCTCCGTGAAGGCGGGGGCCAATATCGTGGCCACCGGCGCCTTCGAGAAAAACCTGGTGTTCCCGGGCAACGACCTGCCGGGCATCTACGGCGCCGGCGCGGTGCAGACACTGATGAACATGGAGGGCGTGGTCCCGGGAAAGACCGTGGTCATGGTCGGGGCCGGCAATATAGGCCTCATCGTGAGCTATCAGCTTCTGCAGGCGGGCGTCCGGGTGGCGGCCGTGGTCGAGGCGGCACCGAGATTCGGCGGTTATGAGGTCCACGCGAACAAGCTCCGCCGGGCGAACGTGCCGATCCTGACCAGCCATACCATCAAGTATGCCTACGGCGGAGACAGGCTGGAGGGCGTGGTGCTTACAGCACTGGACAGCAGTTTCCGGCCCGTCCCCGGCACCGAAAAGGGCCTGAAGTGCGATGTGGTCTGCATGGCGGTGGGGCTTTCCCCGCTGTCGGAGTTCTTTTTTCAGGCGGGCTGCGAGATGAAGTTCATCCCCGAGCTCGGCGGCTATGTGCCGAAGCTCGACGAAGACCGGCGGACCTCAGTGAAAGGACTTTACGCCGCGGGCGATGCCAGCGGCATCGAGGAGGCGACCAGCGCCCAGCTGACCGGAAGGATCGCAGCGCTGGCGGCATCCGCGGACCTCACGGAAGTGCCGGATCTTGAGAGCCGGATGAAGGATTACAAGGAGCAGCTTCTGCAGCTCCGCTCCGGCCCGCTGGGCGGGAAGATCCTTTCCGGCGACCGGAAACTCAGAGAGAAAGGCGGTGTGGACTATGAAAAATGAGCCGCTGATTCTTAAGGTCCCGGAGCGGGTCCTGCGCCTGCTTCCTTCGGAAGAGCGCAGGAAGAAAGGCCCCTATGCCATCTTTGAGTGTTTCCAGCAGATCCCCTGCAATCCCTGCTACACGGCATGTAAGTTCGGGGCGGTGAAGGAACTGACGGACATCAACGAGCTCCCGGAGACCTTCTATGACAAGTGCGTGGGCTGCGGCGCCTGCGTGGCGCACTGCTCCGGCCTGGCTGCCTTCGTGATCGACGAGACCTGGTCGGAGTCGCAGACCGTCGTGAAGTTTGCCTGGGAATTCCTGCCGCTGCCGCAGAAGGGAGACGTGGTCGATGCCGTCGACCGGGACGGGCAGACCGTCACGAAGGGCACGGTGGTCAGCGTTGTCACCTATAAGGACCGGACGTCCGTCATCGGCATCGCGGTGGATGACGCCTATGCCCACATCGTCCGCGGCATGGCTCTTCCGCTCACGGCGGAGAACGGGGTGTTCGTCGGAGAACCGGAGAACGTGGTGCTGGACGAGAGCATCGTCTGCCGCTGTGAGGACATTGACATGGAGACGCTGAAGCGGCTCCTGGACGAGAATCACCTGACCCTGAACGACCTGAAGCTGGAGGCACGGTTCTCCATGGGACCCTGCCAGGGCAAGACCTGCACGGCCCTTCTGGTGCGGGAACTCTCCGCAAGACTCGGAAAACCGGCGGAGGAGATCCGCGGGCCGCGGCACCGTCAGCCGCTCCGGCCGGTCAAACTCGGCGCATTTGCCGGCTATAAAGAACTTTAGGGTTAACATAAAGAGCTTTTTGAGGTAGGATGTAATTTGGGCGTAAGTCCGGATGAGTTATACAATTTTATAGAATCATGAAACAAACGGAGGAAACAAGAATGATGAAGAAGTGTATGGCAATGCTGATGGCAGGCTGCATGATCGCAAGCCTTTCCGCCTGCGGCGGATCTTCCGCACCGGCGACCACCGCTGCTCCGGCGGCGACGGAAGCACCGAAGGAGACTGCGGCTGCGGAGACCAAGGCTGAGGAGACCAAGGCCGAGGAGACCAAAGCCGAGGAGACCAAGGCCGAAGAGACTCAGGCTGCGGCAGGCAGCGTCCAGGCTGCGGACAGCGAGATCCATATCGGTCTCGTCAACCCGCTGAGCGGCGACAATGCTCTGTACGGTGTCGACCAGCAGCGTGCCATGACTATGGCGTTTGAAGAGATCAACGCGGCAGGCGGCGTGAACGGCGCGAAGCTGGTCCTGGTAGAATATGACGACCAGGGCGATCCGCAGAATACGGCCCGCGGCGCGCAGAAGATGGCGGACGATGAGTCCATCGTCGCAATGGTCGGTTCTTCCCTGACCTCATGCACCCTGGCTCTGGTCCCGATCATCGACGATGCCGGACTGGTGGACTGCGTCGTCTCTTCCAGCTCCCCGTCTCTCGCGAAGGCCAGCGATTATTTCTTCCGCATGGCAGTGCAGGACGCGCAGGTCGGACCGCAGATGGCAAAGGCCATCCTGAACAAGGGCTACAAGAATATCCTGGTGCTGTATTCCAACAACGACTACGGCAAGAACCTGGGCGGAAACCTGGTGACCTACGCGAAGGAAAACGGCGGCAACATCGTCGATGAGATCGAGTACAACGCGGCAGACCAGGATTTCAGCGCTATCGTCACCAAGGTGAAGAGCGCCGGCGCGGAAGCCATCGCGATCTGCGGCACCGTCACCGATTCCTCCCTGCTTATCAGCCAGATGGACCAGCAGGGCGTCGACGCTTACATCATCGGCGCGACCTCCCTTTACAACACGCACGCGCTTGAGATCGCGGGCGACGCTCTCGAGGGTGTGGGCTGCGTCAGCGTCTACATCTCCACCAACCCGGACGAGAAGGTCCAGGAATTCGTGAAGAAGTACAACGAGAAATTCAACGAGACTCCGGACGCCTTCGCGGCGATGGGCTACGACATGGCTTACGTCCTTGCGGCAGCAGCGGACAAGGCGATGCAGGCAAACAACGGAGAGGTCGACCGTGAAGGCATGAAGACCGGCATGGAGCAGACCGACTATGAGGGCGTTACCGGACACGTGGTCTTCACCGAGGACAATGAGTGGGAGCGCGACTACCTGACCCTGATCGTCAAGGACGGCGAGTTCATCCTCGACGCAGAGTAATTACATCAGATTCATAAACAAAACCTGCGGAGCAGGGCTGCCGGGCGGATATTCCGCGCGGCAGCCCCGACTCCGGTTTCTGCGTTTCAGGGGAAAGCCTGAAACGCCCGGGAGAGAACCTATGGCAGTAGTGATTCAACAGATCATCAACGGACTCGCGACCGGCGGAATCTACGCGCTGATCGCGATCGGCTGGACCACAGTGTTCGGCATTGTCGGGATCATCAACTGGACGCACGGAGAGGTCTACATGCTCGGTGCGTACACGGGATTTTTCCTGACGACCTTTGCGCACATGTCCCTGCTCCCTGCATTGCTGATCTCCATGGCGGCGGGCGCCGTGTGTGCAATGCTTCTGGACCAGTTCGGATATGTCCCGCTGAGAAAGAAAGGAACACTGGCGAAATCGGGTTTCATCACTGCTCTGGGACTCTCGACACTGGTGCGCTATTCCGCGAACGCGGCCTTCAGCGCAGATCCCCGGGTCTACCCGCAGCTCATGGAATATAAGCTTGTCACGCTGTTCCGTATCGGAGGCACGGACATCACCATGAGCTCCATCCATCTGCGCATCCTGATCGGATCGCTTATCATCATGGCGGTCCTTCAGCTGTTCTTCACGAAGACCATCATCGGAAAGGCCATGATGGCCGGCTCCCAGGACATGAAGACTCTGGGCCTCATGGGCGCGGATTCCGAGATGCTGATCAAGGTCACCTTTGCTGTCAGCGGCGCCCTCGGCGCTGCAGCGGGCTTTTTCATGGGCACGCTGTACACCATCTTTCCGACGATGGGTGCCCTGGCCGGTCTGAAGGGCTGGGCCTGCGCGATCCTCGGCGGCATAGGCAGCATCACCGGCTCCCTTGTGGGGGGACTCCTGATCGGAATTGCGGAAAACATCACCTCAGGGCTGATCTCCACCGGTTACAAGGACGCGATCAGCTTCGCCATCATGATCCTGGTCCTTTTGATCAGGCCGACCGGCCTCATGGGCTACAAGTTTGAAGAGAAGGTCTGAGGAGGGAGCCATGACGAAAAAGAAAAGCGAATGGTTCTTCGGCCTCAGCGGGAAAGCAAATCTTGTGATCTCCCTCGTTTTTGTGCTGGTCTTCTGTTTCCTTGACCAGCTGATCCCGGGGAAGACACCGGTCATTCCGAACTTTGTAAAATACATCGCCGTGAACGGCCTGATCTATGCCATTGCGAGCCTGGGCATCAATTTTTATTCCGGCTATCTCGGGGAGACCTCCCTGGGACATGCCGCCTTCTACGGTATCGGCGCCTACATGACCGGGTATCTCACGACAAGGTTCGGCGTCAGTTTCTGGCTGACCCTTCCGCTGGGCATGCTTGCCGCGGCGGCAGCCTCCGTCCCGGTCGCCCTGGCAGGCCGCCGGGTCAAAGGATCCTTCATGGTGGTCATCACCTATGCCTTCTGTGAGATCCTGCGCTATATCGTCATCAACACGGATGAGCTGGGCGGAACTGCCGGAATTCCCGGCATCAAGCCGCCGACCATCCTCGGCATGAAGATCACCAAGATGCCCTTCCTGCCCTCCAACAAGGACGGCTATATTCTGATCCTCTATGCCATCGTGGTGTTCCTCGCCTTCTTTACCTGGCGCTTTGTCCACTCCAGAGAGGGCTACGCGGTCCAGGCGATCCGGCAGGACGAGATCGCCGCGGAGGCCATGGGCATCAACGTCCGCTGGTACCGGCTGAAGGCCATCCTGATCTCGGCAGTCATCTGCAGCGTGGCGGGCAGCTTCTACGCGGCTTTCGCGAATCTTGTGGATCCCAGCATGCTCTCCGCGATGCTCTCCATCAACATCTTCACGATGCTGGTCATCGGCGGCAGACGAAGCATCCCGGGCGCGATCCTCGGCGGTTTCATCGTCGTGATCCTGCCGGAGCTTCTGCGCGGTGTCCAGGGACTCATCGGACTGCCTTTTGACCCCTGGTATATCCTTTACGGCCTGATGCTGATCCTGATCATGCGGTTCCGCCCGGAAGGCATTCTGGGCGAGAAGGAATGAGGAAGGAGGAGACCGGTATGGGTGAGATACTGCTTGAGACAAAAAAGCTTTCCAAGCATTTCGGCGGCATCATCGCGAACGAGAAGATCGATTTCAGCATCGACCGCGGTGAGATCGTAGCGATCATCGGGCCGAACGGCTCCGGGAAGACCACCTTCTACAACCTTCTGACGGGCATCACCCCGAGCACCTCGGGGAGCATCTGGTTTGAGGGAAAGAACATCACGAAGAAGAAGCCGGAACAGATCACAAAGCTCGGCATCAGCCGCACCTTCCAGAACATCCGGCTGTTCGGCGGCATGACCGTGGCGGAGAATATCCTGGTCGCGCACCACTGCAGGACCTGCGCAGGACTGCTTGACGCCGTCGTCAACAGCGAAAAAAAGCGGAAGGAAGAAGCCGGCTGCTGCGATATCGTGGCCCACTGCATGGACTACGTCGGTATTTCGGAGATCCGGGACTGGAAGGCGCGGAATCTGCCCTACGGCATGCAGCGCCGTCTGGAGATCGCCCGGGCCCTGGCCGCGGAGCCGAAGCTTCTTTTGCTGGACGAGCCTGCGGCAGGCATGAATCCGAGGGAGAAAGACGAACTGCTGGAGATCATCCGGCGGCTGTCCTCCGACGGTTATTCCATCATCCTCATCGAGCATGCCATGCGTGTCGTCATGAATATCGCTGAGCGTGTCGTCGTGTTTGACCACGGCGAGAAGATCGCGGACGGACTTCCGGAGGACGTCCGGAACGACCCGGTGGTCATCGACGCGTATCTCGGAAAGGGGGCGTCCGCGAATGGAACTGCTTAAGGTAGAAGGACTGCACGTCTATTACGGCGCCATCCACGCGCTGAAGGGCGTGAGCCTGACGGTGAACGAGGGCGAGATCGTCTCCCTGATCGGCGCCAACGGCGCCGGCAAGACGACGCTGATGTCCGCCATCATGAACCAGATCCCTTCGTCGGACGGCACCGTGACCTTCATGGGCACGCCGAACAAGGGAAGAAAGACCAAGGATATCGTCCGGGCGGGAATGACGCTGGTCCCGGAGGGAAGAAACGTGTTCCCGCGGACCAATGTGCAGGACAACCTGCTGCTGGGCGCTTATTTCCGGAAGGACAAGGAGGAGATCCGGAAGGACCTCCAGAAGATGTATGAGATGTTCCCGCGTCTCGGCGAGCGCAGAAAACAGCTGGCCGGCACGCTTTCCGGCGGTGAGCAGCAGATGCTTGCCACCGCCCGGGCGCTGATGAGCCGCCCGAAGATGCTTCTGATGGACGAGCCGTCCATGGGTCTCGCGCCGATCATCGTGGACCAGGTCTTTGAGACCATTGTCCGCATCAATGAGAGCGGCACCACGATCCTGCTGGTGGAGCAGAACGCGAACCAGGCGCTCCGCATCGCGAAGCGGGGCTACGTGATCGAGACCGGGGAAGTGGTCCTCGAGGACGATGCCGGCAGCCTGATGCAGAATGAGCGGGTGCGGGAAGCGTACCTCGGCGCATGATACTGACCGGACAGATGCTGACAAAGACCGGACAGGCGCGGGGATTTTTATATCCCGCGCTCCTGTGAGAAAGGGGGCTTATGCCGAAACGGGGAGTGATCTTCGCCTCGGATGAGAGGCTTTACTACTGCGGAATGTATCTGCGGGAAAAGGGATATGAGACACAGATCGTACGGGATCCCGCGGAGTGGGATCCTGAGAAAGTCCGGGCAAAAGACCTGGACTTTGTCTTTCTGCCCATCCGGGGGACTTCGGACGGGACCATCACCATGGGCGGGACCAGAATCGATCTGGGGCCGTTTCTGGAAAGCCTGAAGCCGGAGACAAAGGTCCTGGCAGGGCTCTGGACGGACTATGAGCGATTCCTGCCCTGCAGCTTTGTCTGTTATCAGGAGGACCCGGAATTCGCCGCGAGGAATTCTGTCCTGACGGCGGAGGGAGTCCTGTACCTCCTGCTGCGGCGGACGCCGAGGAGTCTGTTCACTTACACCTATGACGTGATCGGCGGAGGAAGAGTCGGATCTTCGGTCTGCGACTATCTTAAGCGTCTCGGACTTCCGGTGCGCCTGATCTCCCACAGCGGCCGGGACGGCGCGGTCCCGCTGGCGGACTGGCAGAAGGCCGGCCGTCCGTCGGACGTGGTGGTGAACACGGCCACGGCGCCGGTCATCACGGAGGAAAGTGTCAGGACCTGGAGCGGCGCGTCAGCTGTTTCCGGAAACTCCGGCGGTTTCGCCGGTTCCGGTCCGGTCTACGTTTTCGATCTCTCCAGCGGGATGCGGGGAACGGAGCCTGCGGCGAGAGAACATGAAAACATTGTTTACTGCGCAGCGCCCCCGCTGCCGGGCCTTGTGGCGCCGGAATCCGCGGGGCAGCTGCTGGCGGAAGCATTTCTGAGAAGTGAAGGAGGAGAAGAGCTATGAGTAAATATATGGATCGCGCAAAGGAACTTCGGGCATGTCAGTCGCCGCACTATAACTGTGCGCAGTCTGTCCTGCTTCCCTTCGCGCCGGACGCCGGCATGAGCGAGGAGGATGCCTTCCGCCTGGCGGCGAATTTCGGCGGCGGCATGCAGATGGGCAGCGTCTGCGGCGCCTTTACCGGCGGCATGATGGCCCTGGGCCTGTGGGGTGTCGATGACAGGACCGTGGTCCAGAAGCTGATCCGGGCGATGAAGGGGAACCACGAGGGAACGCTGGAATGCTCGAAGCTTCTGGCGAAGAACGCGGAGACCGGCCTTCCGCGGAAGCCGCACTGCGACGGTATGGTCTATGAGGCGGTGGCACTGGTGGAGGAGATTCTGCGCGCCGAGGGAAAAATCGGCTGAAACATTTCAGTGTTATTGTATTCAGGGGGATGTTTATGAAGAGTTTTGCGAGGAAGCTGATTATTCCTTTGTGCCTCACAGTTCTCCTGACCAGTGTAACCGCTGAGGCAGGGGTGGCGGGACACGGGGCGGCTGCGCGGGAGGCGGAGTCGGGACCCGGCGTGAACATGACACAGGCTGCGGAGGAGACTTCGGCTGCTGCGGAGGAGACAGCTGCAGCTGCAGAGACGGAAGCGGCGCTGGAGACCGCTGCTGCAGAGACAGAAGCAGCGCAGGAGACAGCTGCAGCGGCTGAGATGGAAGCAGCGGCGCAGTCATCGGCCGCGGAAGGAACCCTCACCATGATCGCGGCGGGCGATAACCTGGTCCACGAATATGTCTACAAGAACGCCTGGAACGCGGAGACCGGCACCTACGATTTCATTCCTATGTATGAGTGCATCCGGGATCTGATCCGCTCCCGGGACCTTGCGGTGGTGAACCAGGAGACTATCTTTGTCTCCGACAATTCCCTGCTCAGCACTTTTCCTGCCTTCGGAACGCCGCAGTCTATGGGCGAGGCGATCGTGGACACAGGCTTTGACGTGGTGCTTTCCGCCACGAACCACACCTGGGACAAGGGACTCCGCGGAGTGTCGGACACGCTGACCTACTGGAAGACCTGCCACCCGGAAATCAGACTCCTGGGGATCCATGAGAGTCCCGAGGCCTTCAACACCATCGACTACGTGGAGAAGAACGGGATACGGCTGGCTATGTTCAACTATACCTACGGACTGAACGGCTTTTCCCTCCCGGCAGGGCAGCCCTATCTCGTGAATCTGCTTGCCTATAAGGACAAATTCCTTCAGGATGTCCGCACGGCGGAGAGTCAGGCGGACATGACGGTCTGTTTCCTGCACATCGGGGAAGAGTACCACTACGCTCCCACGGCGTTCCAGCGTGCTTACGTGACTGAACTGGCCGATGCAGGCGCGGACCTGGTGATCTGCGCCCACCCGCATGTGGTGGAGCCGGTGGAGGAACTGACCACAGCGGCCGGAAACCACGCGCTGGTGTACTGGTCCCTCGGAAACTTCCTGGCGTCCCAGACCCGGACCGACACGATCCTCGGCGGCCTTGCCGACGTGACGATCACGAAGGATGCCGCGGGCACCCGGGTCACTTCCTATGATTTCATCCCGACAGTCATCCATTTCTCCGGGCCCATCGAGCGGGTCATGCCGCTGGATACCTACACGGACGAGCTGGCGGCGGTCCACCATGTGAACCTGACGCAGCCCGGACTCACGGTGGCGAAGCTCCGCAGTCTCTGGCACAGCATTACCGGGCGGTAACTGCGTCAGGACAGAATTTCAAAATGGAATGGACGATTTGCGCGCACAACGCTGAATTGGCAGTAAATATGATGTATAATGATAACCGGCCGGGAAGTCCCCGGCCGGTGTTTCAAATGAAAAGTTAGATAATACTAATCAGATGTTCGGGAAGGGAGCAGGATATGAGAGAACTGAGCTATGTTGTCAACATTCCGTACGGACTTCACGCCAGGCCTGCTGCGCAGATCGCGCAGTGCTGTTCCGGAGTGAAAAGCACTGTCATGCTGCAGAAGGAAGGCACCGGGAAGACGGCAGATGCCTCCAAGGTCCTGCAGATCCTTTCCCTGGGAGTCACCCAGGGCGACGTCCTGAGAGTCACCATCGAAGGCGCGGACGAGGAGGAGGCCGCGAAGTGCATCGGCTCTTTCCTCAGCTCCACCTTTGACGAGAAAAAGTCCGCCGCGATCCTGAAGATCGCCTTCTTCAGCATGAAGGATTACGACTATACCTTCTTCAACGAGCTGCTGAAGGACAAGGGCACCGGCGGCTACAACTGTGAGGGAAAATACATCCATACCCGTTTGGTGCCGGAGACTGCCCAGCTGGCCAACGGCTGCGGCGCGGTCTGCATCTTCGTGAACGATGAGTGCGGCCGGAGGGTCCTGGAGATCCTTCACGACTGCGGCGTCCGCCTGGTACTCCTGCGCTGCGCGGGCTTCAACAACGTGGACCTCAAGGCAGCGGCAGAGCTCGGCATCACGGTGCTCCGTGTCCCGGCCTACTCGCCCTACGCGGTGGCGGAGCATGCCATGGCCATTCTTCAGGAGGCGAACCGCCGTCTGCACAAAGCCTATGCGAAGGTCCGTGAGAACAACTTCGGACTGAGCGGTCTCATGGGCATGGATCTGCACAACAAGACCGCCGGCATCCTCGGCACAGGAAAGATCGGCGTATGCTTTGCCCGGATCTGCAAGGGCTACGGCATGAACATCATCGCCTGGGATGCCTTCCCGAACCAGAGTCTGGCGGACGAAGGCCTCCTGACCTATGTGTCCAAGGAGGACGTGTTCCGGAAAGCGGATCTGATCTCCATCCACGCGCCGCTGATCATGGGGCCCAACGGGACCTGGCATCTCATCGATGAGCGTGCCATCCACATGATGAAGGACGACGTCATGCTGGTCAACTCCGCCCGGGGCGGCCTGATCGACACCGAAGCCCTGATCGGCGCACTGCGCCGCGGCAAGTTCCATGCGGTGGCCCTGGACGTCTACGAGGGCGAGGACCCCAACGTCTTCAACGACCGCTCCTCGGAAGCCATGTCGGACGATGTCACCGCCCGCCTGATGATGTTCCCCCAGGTGGTGCTGACCTCCCACCAGGCCTTCTTCACGAGGGAGGCCATGCAGGCCATCGCCATCACCACCATGGAGAACGCGCGGAACTTCAACGAGCGCCTGCCCTACGGAAACGCGGAGGTCAAAGCCTGAGATCCGCGGAAACCGAAGAATCCACCGGCGCCCCGCTTCCCGCGGGGCGCATTCTTATCTTTGCCGCAGAAGCCCCCTGCTGAGATTGACTATATGCAGCAAAAGGACGTCTATGGTAAAATTACGGTAACTTTAATGCTGTATTTCAGGAGGTACCTATGGGAAAAGTATTCAGATTTGATTCCGATGTCGATACCGACCAGATCATTGCGTCGCAGTATCTTCTGTACCCCACGATCGCGGAAATGACGCCCCACACCTTTGAATCTCTGTCTGACACCTTCGCTTCGGAGGTGAAGCCGGGGGATATCGTGGTCGCGAAGGAGAATTTCGGCTGCGGATCCTCCCGCGAGCAGGCGCCGGCAGTGCTGAAGGCCTTGGGCGTGAAGGCAGTGCTGGCCAACAGCTTTGCCCGGATCTTCTACAGGAATTCCATCAATATCGGCCTCCCCGTCATCGTCTGCAAGGATATCCACGACGCGGTGAAGGACGGCGACGAGCTGGAGCTTTCCCTGACTGAGGGCGTGGCCCGGGTGAACGGCAAAGAATACGCATGTACGAAGCTCCCGGAGAACCTGCAGAAGATCCTCGATCAGGGCGGACTGATCGCATCACTGGACAAGGAGGACTGAACCATGGGAATGACGATCGCTGAAAAGATCATCGCCGCTGCAGCCGGAAAGACGGAGGTCCGGGCAGGAGACATCCACACAGTGGAACTGGACCTTCTCATGTCCAACGACGGCACCACCCATCTGACCGTCGATATGTACAACAAACTGAAACATCCCCGGATCGCGGATGTGAGCAAGCTGGTCTGGATCGTGGACCACAACATTCCCTGCGACAGCGTGAAGACTGCCGCATCCCAGAAGAAGATGCGCGACTTTGCCCGGGCCAACGGGATCACCTTCTACGAGGGCGAGGGCGTCTGCCACCAGGTCATGCTGGAGAAGCATGTGCGGCCGGGACAGCTCATCTTCGGCGCGGACAGCCACACCTGCTCCTACGGCGCACTGGGCGCTTTCGGCACCGGCGTGGGATGCACCGACTACCTCTATGCCATGGTGACGGGGACCTCCTGGGTCCTGGTCCCGGAGACCCTCCGCTTCAACCTGCACGGGAAGCTCTCCGGGGGCGTCTACGCCCGCGACCTGATCCTGTACATCATCGGGAAGATCTCCGCCAACGGCGCCAATTACAAGGCTATGGAGTTCGGCGGCGACGGCCTGAAGACCCTCAGCATTTCCGACCGGATAGCCCTCTGCAACCTCTGTGTCGAGGCGGGCGCCAAGACCGGTCTCTGTGAGGTGGATGAAAAGACCATGGCCTACCTTGCGGAGCACGGCCGTGAGCCGAAGCACGTGTTCGCGCCGGACGCCGACGCGGTCTACGCGGAGGTCTTCGACATCGACCTCGGGGATGTGAAGCCCATTGTGGCGAAGCCCCATTTCGTGGACAATGTCTGCGACGCGGCCGATGCTGCCGGAACCCACATCGACGAGGCCTTCCTCGGCTCCTGCAACAACGGGCGTATCGAGGAGCTGAGAGTCGGCGCGGAGATCATTAAGGGTAAGAAGGTCCATCCGGGCGTCCGCTTCCTGGTGGTCCCGGCGAGCCGCCTGGTCTACGATCAGGCCATGAAGGAAGGACTGCTGGACATCTTCATGGACGCCGGCGCCATCATCATGAATCCGAACTGCTCCGTCTGCTGGGGCTCCTGCCAGGGTGTCATCGGAGAAGGGGAGACCCTGATCAGCACCGGCACCCGGAACTTCAAGGGCCGCGCAGGCCACAAGAATTCCTTTGTCTACCTGGCCAGCGCCGCCACGGTCACGGCATCGGCGGTGAAGGGCGAGATCGCCACAGCGGACATGCTGTGATATAAGAACTGCGAGGCAGGAGAAAATATGGAGAAATTTACTGGAAAGGTCTGGCTGCTCGGGGACGATATCGACACCGACATCATCATGCCTACCGAATACCTTGTGTTCAAGACCATCGAAGAAATGAAACCCTACGCCTTCAGCCCGCTGCGCCCGGAACTGGCCGCGCAGATCCGGCCCGGCGACATCATCGTCGCGGGTTCGAACTTCGGCTGCGGCTCTTCAAGAGAGCAGGCGCCGGAGGTGGTGAAGGCCCTGGGCCTCCGCTGCGTCATCGCGAAGAGCTTCGCCCGGATCTTTTTCCGGAACGCCATCAACAACGGCCTTCTTCTCATCGAGAACGCGGATCTCGCGGACTTTGTGAAGGAGGGCGAGGAGATCACCGTCACCGTCAACGAGAAGATCGAGTGCCGGGGGAAGGAATTCCCCATCGTTTCCCTGCCGGACAACCTGGTGGAGATCATCAATGCCGGCGGCCTGGTGAAGGCCATGCGGAAGCGGAACGGGCTGGACTGAAAGGAGCGGGATATGGGAAAGACCATTGTTGAAAAGATCATCTCCCGCAACGTGGGGCGGGACGTAAAGCCCGGCGACATTGTCACCGTGAAGGTCGACCGGGTCATGTGCGACGACATTATGATGCCCTTCATCACCGCGAAATTCCGGGAGATGGGCTTCCAGAAGGTATGGAACCCGGACGGCGTGGTCATCATCTGCGACCATCTGGTCCCGGCGAGCCAGGTGGACGACATCCGCGCCTACCGGATCAGCAATGAATTCGCGGCGGAACAGGGGATCAGAAGACTTCACCAGTCTGACGGCATCTGCCACCATCTGATGACGGAGGCAGGCCATGTGGTCCCGGGCGACGTGGTGTTCGGGACGGACAGCCACACCACGACCTACGGCTGCGTCGGCGCCTTCTCCACCGGCATCGGCTACACGGAGATGGCAGGCATTCTCGGAACCGGAGAACTCTGGATCCGGGTGCCGGCGACCATCAAGGTGAAGATCACCGGAAAGCTGCCGGAGAACGTCATGTCTAAGGACGTGATCCTCAGGATCATAGGCGACCTGACGGCGGCAGGCGCCACCTACAAGGCGCTGGAATTCACCGGGGATACGGTGGAAAACATGACGGTCGCTTCCCGCATGACCATGTCGAACATGGCCATCGAGGCGGGGGCGAAGGCCGGCCTCTTCGCGCCGGATGAGAAGACCTTTGAATACTGCGGCATCACCCCGGACGCGTTCCAGAAGGATCTCCGCGGGGATGAGGACGCAGTCTACGAGCGGGTCATGGAGTACCGTGCCGAGGACTTTGTCCCGGTGATGGCGGTGCCCTCCAACGTGGACAATGTGAAGCCTGTCGCGGAACTGGAATCCATCCCGGTGGACCAGGTGTTCCTCGGTTCCTGCACCAACGGCCGTCTGGAGGACCTGGAGGCCGCGGCGGAGGTGCTGAAGGGGAAGAAGATCGCGCCCTTCCTGAAATTCATCGTGACCCCGGCAAGCCGGAAGATCTACAAGGCAGCCCTGGACAACGGGACGCTGAAGATCCTGACGGACGCGGGCGCCATCGTGACCCATCCCTCCTGCGGCCTCTGCTGCGGGCGGACCGGCGGCATCCTTACGGACAACGAAGTGGTGGTGGCCACCAACAACCGGAATTTCTTGGGACGCATGGGCACCAGCAAGGTGAAGATCTACCTTGCCTCCCCGAAGACTGCGGCGGCCTGCGCCCTCGCGGGGCGGATCGTGTCCCCCTGAACCGCAGCTGAGAGAAATGAATCTGGAAAAACCGGAGGTCTGACATATGGGATTATTTGATTTCTTCGGGCGGAAGCGCGAAGATGAGGCGAAGGAAGCTGAGCTGAGGAAGGAGGAAGCGGAGAAGGATTCCGCTGCCGCGCAGAAAGAAGCGCATCCGGGATTCCGGATCCCGGAGATCCGGCCCATCAACGGCATGAAGGCCGGCGGCGAGGATGCGCCCTGTGGGGAGGAAAGCATCGGCCGCGAAAGGAAGGAAGAGCTCTGCGGACTGATCTGGGAGTCCCGCCTGAAATATGAAACAGTACGGGAACTTACGACGCAGGAGCTTTTGTTCCTGATGACCGCTATGGAAAAGGCGCAGATCGAAAAACCGCTGGAGAATTACGAAGAGAATCACCAGATCCTCTACAGCGAGATCCTGAACCGGGTCCGCAGCGCGGAAAAGCTGTCCGTGCTTTACGACCTCACCACCGGCTATCCCTTCCTGGAGTCCGGGCTCTGCTGCGTTTATCTGGAGCAGGATCGGGCAAAGCTTGCGGCAGAGATGTACGCGAAGCAGTTCCGGAAACTGGATGCCGTGGAGGTCCCGCTCTATACGGAAATGCCGGATGGAAGAAAGAAGAGCTTTTTCGATTATCTCGGCTATCTCGGCGCCACATGGCTTCTGCTGGACAACGGATGGTACCGCGCCCGCTTCAAGGCGGGCGATGTCGTCAATTCCATCCAGTGGGAGGAGACGCCGCAGAAGGAAGTGAAGAACCCGAAGCTGTTTTTCGCCGGGCTGAACCTGACCCAGGAGATGCGGTGGACGGTGGATTACGAAAAGCGTAAGGAGATCCTGGGCCGGAGGCAGTTCGAAGCTTACACGGCGCTCCGGGTGTCACGGCTCCTTGTTCCGGTGATCACGCCGGAGGGGACTGCGCCGGATGAGCACGGAAAGTATACCCTGAAGGAAGGAGAGCAGCTCCGGATCCCGCTGGCGAAGGACGGACAGGGGAATGAGTTTGTTCCGGTATTCACGGATTCGCCGGAATTCAGCCGCGCCTTCGGGAAAAAGCCGGAGATCCGTCCGGCAATTGTGGAATATTCGAAGCTGATCCCGACGATGACCGGGAAGAAGGGACTCATCGTGAATCCTGCCGGCCTGAAGCTTGCCTTCGCGCTTCAGGATCTCGCCGGAATGGAGAAGGTGCTTGCGGCTGCGGCGAAAAAGGCGGAGGAAAAGAAGGCGGAAGAGAAGGCGGAAGAGAAGGCGGAAAAGAAGACCGGGGACATTTGAGGGGACCTATGAAGAACAGAAGGCTGGTCATGAGAAGGGCAATGAGCTGGCTCCTTACCGCCGTGATAACGGTGGGGATGCTGTCCGCGACGGGTGTCACCGCCGGCACCTACCTATACCTTTGATCCTGCGGACGGGATCTGGAAGCGGAATGCAGTGGACGCAGTGCCCTACGGCGCACGGATCGTGTGAGCGAAGGCGCAGACCTGAAATGCGAAGTCGCGGAGCCGGAAGCGCGAAGCCTGGCAAAAGCAGGAAATGACATGAAAGGATGAAACTATGGTAACAGTCGGAACGAAGGGGCACTATGAGATGACGGTGCCGGAAGAGCAGCTGGCGGTGCGGGTCGGAAGCGGGGAAGTCGCGGTCTTCGCGACGCCGATGATGATCGCGGCCATCGAGCACACGGCAGCGTCCTCGGTGGCACCGGCGCTGGAACCGGGGAAGACCACAGTGGGAACACTGGTGAACGTCACTCACACTGCAGCGACGCCGGCGGGCATGAAGGTGACTGTGGACACGGAAGTCACGGAGATCTCCGCCAACGGAAAGATCCTGACCTTCCGGGTCAGCGCTTCGGATGAAGCCGGCCTCATCGGAGAAGGCACGCATCAGCGCGCTGTCGTCGACAAAGCCCGCTTTGAGGCCAGGGCGCAGGCGAAGCGCGGATAAGCGCCGGGTCATACAGACAGAACATGAGAAGCGGTCTCCCGCTTCTCATGTTCTGTCTGAGCTCTTCCGGGCTCATTTTTTGTCCCGGTCATTCTTGTTGAAATAGTTCAGGTAACGTCTTCCGTTGTTCATAAGGATCCCGCCGCAGCCGGCGAGGACAGCGACCAGGATCGAAAAACCCCGGGTCATGCCCATGAAGCAGGCAGCCAGGATCAGGATCCCGCCCAGAATCATCAGGAGTCTGGCGGCAGTTTTTCCGTCCATGAAGCAGATTCCTTTCTTTCGGACCGGCAGTTTCCGTATTCCGGTCCCGTGAGAGCATTATAGCACAGTTTAGAAAATCGGAAGGATAATACAGAAATACTTTATGGTATTCCGGCAGCATCGTCCGCTATAATGGAACCAGCGACGAACCACAAGGAGGAAGACATGAGAACATTCAGAAACAGACTGATCTGCATGCTGGCGGCAGCGGCGGCAGTTTCCGCCCTGGCGGCAGGGACCGCCATGGCGCAGGATACCTTTGTTTTTTCGATCCCCCTGCCGGTGACGGGAAACTCGCCGGAACTGCATGATCAGAGTTACTGGAGGACGGTCTATCCGGATCAGGAGATCGGGATCCGGGTCGAGGAATACGGGACGGACTGGACTGCGCCCCAGGCGGCGGTGTCCCTTACCGGGCCGGTGGAAGGCCTGCCCCTGCTGGAGACCTGCGAGACCGGGCGCATCTACTGCTTTACCATCAGCATCGCGAACCGGGACGGCGCGGTGTTTGAGGAAATGCCGAAGATCTATGTGAACGGGGAAGAATACACGCCGGAGATGAGCGGCGCGATGACAGCGGCCGGATACGTGGACAATCTGACAGCATCTGTGTACGGCCGTCCCTGGTACAACGACGGAATCCTGTCCATAGTCTGCGAGCCGCCGAAGCCCGAGCCGAAGCAGGAATGGAGGGAAGTCCGGGGCACCTGGTATCTCTATGAGGACGGAGAGATGCTGGCTTCCTGCTGGCGGGAGATCGACGGGGAATGGTATTTCTTCGGAAAAGACGGCGCCATGCAGACCGGATGGGTCCTCTGGAACGGAAAGCGCTACTGGATGCAGGAGACCGGGGCCATGGCCCGGGATCTCTGGATCGGCGGAAAGAACTATGTGAACAAGGACGGGGAGATGGTGATCGGCACCACCACGCCGGACGGCTTCCTGGTGGACGGGAACGGCAATTATGATCCCAGCGGGGACAATGACATCAACGGTCTGTATCAGTACGATCATCCTGAGCTGGTCTTTGACAGCCCGGTCTCGGAGGACGTGCCGCCGGCATCCCTTCCGGAGATGTCTGTGGTGCGCGTCTCGGACAATGAGATCCTGGTCACGGTCGCCGGACAGGAAGCGAAGAGCTGGAGCAAGCCTGCGGCAGAGGACGGCACCCTCATGAACTGTTATACGCCCGGAGGGACTCCGTGGGACAGCGAGTTTATGGTGTTCGGGGATGACAGCCTGAGCATTCATCCCTATTACGGAGATGTTTCGGACCAGTATATCTTTGTGTTCCGCCAGGCATGGTAAAGCTGAAAAAGAAAAATGTAAAAGCAAGATAAGAGTAAGAGCAAACAGAACCCGCCTTCCCGGCGCTCCGGGAGGCGGGTTTTTCGTCCGGAAGAGAAGAATTCCGGACATCGGTTCCGGGATAATGTAGACATGATCCATGATCCGGCCCCTGACAGATCCGGGGCGGATCGGAAAGAAGGAGGTTCCGCTATGAGATATATGATGTCAGCAGCAGCAAAACCGGGTCTGCCGAAGACGGGCAGGATGGCATATCCCGGGACAGGCAGCCCGTACCATATCACGGCCGTCCGGGAAGAAGGCAGTCCGGCGTGTATCAAGGTTGTGCGGGAGGCTCTCGGTGCTTATGGGAGAGAGGGGTATCCCCTGGTTCTCTGGATTGATAGTACAGATCCCTTCCGGGGATGGTTTGCGTCGCCGGCGCTGGAAAGGGAGAGCAGGATCTGTTTTGGCAGCTGCGCGGAGTTCGCCCGGCAGATAGAAGAACTGACGGAGCAGGTCCGGATCCTGTTCCGGAGCGGGAAATGTCTCGAAACGGAGACCTGGCGCCTTCCGCCGGCAGGCCGCAGAGCGGACCGGGTCCTTTTTATCCGTCCCGGAAGAGACGGGACATGGAGCGGAGACATCTACACGCCGGGAGCCATGCGGCTGGAAATGTTCCGGAATGCCTCGGAGCTGGAGATGCTGCTGCGTTCATAAAATGTTCACAAAAATTATTAGCACTCGGTATTGACGACTGCTAATCATAGTGTTATATTATGCCTAGAACAAATAAGACAGACGGAACAAACAGAACAGAATCACTGATCCGGGAGGACGGATGATCCGAAGGGATGGCTGTTCCGCATGATTAAAGGAGGTTATTACCATGATGTTTATGCCGAGTGTTTTTGATCACATGATGAATGACGATTTCTTCAATTTCGGGTTCAATGCCCCTGCTTCCAGAACTACCTGCAGCCTGATGGAGACCGACGTGAAGGAAAAGGAGCAGTCCTATGAACTGCAGATCAGCCTTCCGGGTGTCAAGAAGGAAGACATCAAGGCGGAGCTGAAGGACGGAACCCTGACCATCGCCGTTACCGCAGAGCAGGAGCAGGAAGAGAAGGACGAGAAGGAACACTGGATCCGCAGAGAGCGCTACACCGGCGCTGCACGCAGAAGCTTCTTTGTCGGTAAGCATGTGGAAGAGGAGGATGTCAAGGCAAAGTACGAGAACGGCATCCTGACAATCGAAGTTCCGAAGGCAGAGACTAAGCAGCCGAAGCCGGAAGAGAAGAAGTACATCGCGATTGAGGGTTAAAACCTGAGAGGGCATTTTCCGGCCCACAGAAACAGAGATAAGACCGTCAGAGGTGACGATAGAAAAACAGTAATATTCATGTTGAAAAAGCCGCCGCAGATGCAGGAATTTTAAGCATCTGCGGCGGCTTTTTTGCGACTTCAACTTATCCTGACAGGTAATTGTAAATCTATAGAATGTTTTATTATGCAATTACGGCAAATATATACGGGATATACTTTTTATATATGCAGGAAATCTATTGAACTGTTTATAAATATTTAAATTTATAATGAAATAAGTCTCTATTTCATTTCAGGAGGGGGAAACAAGCATGAAAAGGAATCTGAGAAAAGCAGTATCCTGTGTTCTTGCTCTGTCCGTCATGGCGGTCTTGCTCTCGTCATGCGGAGGCAGCAGCTCGGGAGAAGTCTCAAAGAACGGCATCGTCCGCTCCAATGAGTTCATCACTGTGGCGACAGGACCTACCAGCGGCATCTATTATCCCATCGGCGGCGCATTCGCGAATGTGCTGAGTTCCGCGGGATATAAGACCAGCGCGCAGGCGACCGGCGCTTCCGTGGAGAACATCAACCTGATCACTCAGGATGACGCCGAGCTGGCAATCTCCATGCAGGACTCGGTGGTCCAGGCTTATGAAGGCTTCGGTGCCTTCACAGAACCGAAGCCGGAACTCCGTTCCATGATGAGGCTCTGGCCGAACTACGTCCAGCTGGTCACGGTGAAAAGCACCGGGATCAAGAGCGTTGAGGATCTCCGGGGCAAGAAGGTCGGTGTCGGCGCGCCGAACTCCGGCGTCGAGCTGAACGCCCGTATGATCTTCGAGGCATACGGCATGACCTACGCCGACGCAAAAGTCGACTATCTGTCCTACGGCGAGGCCATCGACCAGATGAAGAACGGACTCTGCGACGCTGCATTTGTCACCTCCGGTCTTCCGAACGCCACCGTCTCCGAGCTTGCCTTCAGCTACGACATGGTCATCGTCCCGATCGACGGCGCGGGCCGCGACAACCTGATCGCGAAGTATCCTTTCTTTGCGGCCAGTACCATCCCGGCAGGCACCTATAACAATGACGAGGATGTCCAGAGCGTTTTCGTCTACAACATCATGCTCGTCAGCAATTCTTTCTCCGATGACATGGTCTATGACATGCTTGACTGCATCTTTGATGACATCGACGCGATCAAGGCCAGCCATAACACCGCGAATAAGAACATCGACATCAGCTTCGGTGTTACGGATCTGAAGATCCCGCTGCACGACGGCGCGGCGAGATGGTGGAAAGAGCACGGGTACGAGACCCCATTGAACCCGTGACCGGAAGGGCGCTGTTTGCAGTGACTGCGGTCATTGCGTCGGCCGGGATCGCCTTCGCCGCACAGCAGTTCACCGGAAAAATGGTGCTGCGGGCGGAGGACCAGGAGACCGGCAAGGTCTATGCGGAGATCCCCGTGGAAGCGGGGGACACCGTGGAATTTGACTGGATCCATTCCTTTGAGCATATTCCGTGGAATGAGTATTACACGGTCAAGGAGGATGGAACCTTCCATCTTGATTCGATCTCCGTCGCCGGCTTCGGCGCGGGGATCCCGGCAGAGATGGACGTGGATTACCGGTATGAGGACGGACTCATCTACATGGACAACATCGGGAGCGAGTTCGACCGGTTCCGGTTTTTCAATTCCGACACGGCGCTGGATACGATCCAGGTAAATGATGTTGATTTTATCAAAGGCTCTGATATGCCGTATCACGCGAAGATCACGGTATACACAGCCGGAAAAAAATGGAGGTAGATCCTTGAGCGAGAACGAGAAAAAGGTCGCTGCGGGCACCGTCGAAAACGGCGGGATCTCGGAAGAGAAAGAAAAAGCCGTACTGGAAAAGTTTGACAGAGAAGCCAAGACCCGCACGTTTGTGAATCCCACGATGGCCCTGGTCTTTAAGGTATTCTGAATTGCCGTCACCGCATATCACCTGATCTTTGCGGCCGGCATCTGGACCCTGAGAACCCTTCAGCACAGAGCGATCCACGTCGCCATGATGCTGATCCTTTCCTTCGCGATGTATCCGGCGACCAAGACTGCAAGCCGCAAGACCATCGCATGGTATGACTATATCCTGATGGCGCTGTCCGCGGTGACTGCCATCTACATGTACGTAAACTACAACACGATCGTCAACCGCGCAGGCGTCGTCAACGGAACTGACGTGATCGTCGGCGAGATCCTCACGGTCCTGGTCCTGGAAGCGACCCGCCGCGTCTGCGGTGCGGCGCTGCCCATCCTGCTCCTGATCGGCCAGAAGCTGAATCAGGATACGGGCAAGATCGAAGTGATCCGCACCGGCTTCGCCGCGGGAGCGATCACGGCGATCTTCGCCGTCATCGGCGTCGCCCTGCTCTCCATCGCAGTCGAGGGCCATCTGTTCAAGAAGGTCAGCCTGCCGATCCGCGTTCTGGCGATTATCGGCGCCTTCCTGCTGATGACTCCGGCCATGACCTTCAACCTGGTGGGTATCGCCATCGCGGCGGCAGTCATCGTGGTCCAGAAGGCATCCGGCGGAAAGGCAACGCCTGCCGCAGCCTGAGCAAGGAGCGAAGCGGATCGCGAATGCCCGCTTTAACACTGCAGAAAAAGTCCGCTGTACCGGTCAGGGCCGGTACGGCGGACTTTTTTTCAGATGCGGAGCAGATCCTCAGGGGTGTCAACGTCCTGAAGTTCTTCGTCCCGGACTGCCGGCACCAGGGTGACCAGCTCCGGATGGGCAAGGAGCACAGCCTTCCCTCCGGACTTTTCCGGAAGGGAGAGGAGTTCTTCCCGGAGAGCGGCGGGGAAGAGGACCGGACTGCCCGGTCCCCGGACCCCGCTGAGGCGGCAGATCCGGCCCGGCGCGCTGCGTCCTACTGTCAGCAGACGCAGCAGGCTTTCCCGGGTGAGGAGCGGCTGGTCCGCAGGGCAGAAGAGATAAGCCCCGGGTACCGCGCCGGAGGCGGCAGGCCGGCCCGCGCCGGGGATCCTGCCGCAGGCTGCGGTCTCCAGTGCCAGACGGATGGCCTGGTCCCGGTCCGGATAATCGTGCAGGACCGTCTCGATACCTGCTGCGCGGCAGGCTTCGGCGATCTCCGGGTGCCGGGTGACCACAAGGCGCCGCACCCCCGGAAGGTCTTCCGTGGCGTCGAGGATCTTCCGGAACATGGGAGCTCCGCGGAAGTCCGTCAGAAGCTTATTGCTGCCAAAGCGCTTCCCCATGCCGGACGCCATGATCACGCAGAGAATGTCGCTGTCCGGGGAAGATGGCCTTGTCCAGCCTGCCGCATGGGCGCATTCTTCCCGGTAGGACAGGGCGCTGAGGGCCGTCTCCGAGAGATAGCGGATCACCTCCGCGGGATATTCGCCCACCGCTGTCTCGCCGGTCACCATGACGGAGGAAGCGCCGTCCAGAATGGCGTTGCAGATGTCGGAGACCTCCGCCCGGGTGGGGACTGCGGAGTGTTCCATGGAGGCAAGCATCTGGGTGACGACCATGAAGGGAGTTCCGGCTGCGAGGCACTCTGCCTCGATCCGTTTCTGAAGCACCGGGAGTTCCCAGAGCGGGACCGCGTTTCCCAGGTCCCCCCTGGCGATCACGATCTCGTCGGCTGCCGGGATCAGTGCGGGCAGCGCCGCGACGCCGTCCAGGTTCTCGATCTTCGCGAAGATCCGGATGTCGGAGGCATCGGCTTCGGACAGGGCGGCACGGACGGTGTCAAGGTCCGCGCGGCTCCGGACAAAGGGCTGCATGACGGCGGTCACGCCGTATTTTTTTGCGTCGGCGATATTTTTCAGGTCCGCCGGGGTGAGGGCAGGACTCTCGATATGGAGGCCGGGGGCCGCGATACTCTTTCGGCCGGAGAGCTTCCCCCCGCGGAGAACTAAAGCGGCAGCGTATGCCTGAGCTGCTTCAGTTTTCTTCACTGCTTCGCAGGCGGCGGCCTCTGCAGTTTTCTCCGCAGTGCCCTCTGCCGTTCCGGTGCCGGTCACGCGCAGCAGGATTTTTCCGTCGTCCAGCAGGAGCTCCTGCCCGGGCCGGAAGTGCGGAAGCAGAAACGCCGGGACCGGAATGACGGGGCAGCCGGCATCGGCCGCGGCAGGCGTCTCGGCGATCCGGAGGTCCGGACCGTATCCGGCCAGACGGACAGCGGTGCCTTCTGTTAAAGTGAGGGGCTCTTCCAGCCTGCCGATGCGGAGCTCCGGCCCCTGCAGGTCCACCAGGAGCTGGGCGCGGATCCCGCAGGCATCCGCCGCCTCATGCAGCGCGCGGATCATCGGCGCCGCTTCTTCCAGCGTCATGTGGGACAGGTTCAGGCGCACGCCGGTCATGCCCAGTGAGAACATCTTTTTTAAGGTCTCCGGATCTGCGCATGCAGGTCCGAGGGTACCGTAGATATCGATCATGAAATGCAGCTCCTTCCGTTCCGGACGGTTTTTTTCTCGCGGACACGCAGGTGCTGCTGTGTGCGCGTGCTGTTTTCCGCCCGGTGCGTACAGTCTGTGTGAGGTGCTTTCAGTATAGACCATTTTCCGGGGAAAGTCAGGGAAGCTTGCAAAACCGGCGGGATTCTAATAGAGTAAAAGTGAAAGTGTTGTATCGGCAAACAGTGAAGCGGACCGTGAATGTCCGTTTCGCATACAGCAAAGGCAGGAAATATGCTGGAGATCAGAGAATACAGAAAGGTCCGGAGCCTGGAAGAGGCCTGGGAGCTGAATCAGAAACGGGGGAACCGTGTCATCGGCGGGATGATGTGGCTCAGGATGAGCCGGGGAAAATGCGGGATCGCTGTTGACCTCTCAGGGCTCGGCCTGAACAGGATCGAGGAGACGGAAGACAGCTTTTCCATAGGCTGCATGGTGACGCTTCGGCAGCTGGAGTGTCATAAGGGGCTGAACGAATATGCGGACGGCGCAGTGCGGGAAGCGGTCCGGAACATTGTCGGAGTGCAGTTCCGGAATCTCGCCACCGTGGGCGGGAGCATCTGGGGGCGCTACGGCTTTTCGGACGTGCTGAGCATCTTCCTTGCCCTGGACACGGAGGTCGAGCTGTACAGGGGCGGGAGAATGCCGCTTCCGGAGTTCGCGGCGCGCCCGAAGGACCGGGATATCCTGGTGCGCATCATCGTAAAGAAAACACCGCTGCAGTGCGTCTATCAGTCGGTCCGGAATTCCCGGACGGATTTCCCGGTCCTGACATGCGCGGTCTCACGGAAAGCGGACGAGGATGCCGCGCGGATCGTGATCGGCGCGCGGCCGGGGGCCGCAGTCATCCTCCCGCAGGGACTTTCCCCGGATTCCCCGGAGATGAGGGAATTCCTGCACTTCGGGAGCAACCTCCGCGCCGGCGCAGAGTACCGGGAACACCTTGCCGGCGTGCTGATCCGGCGGGCGCTGAATAGTCTGAAGCCGGAGCCGGAACAGGAAAGACCGGAGCCGGAAAAGCGGGCTCCGGAAAAGCCGGATAAGAAGGATGGAAGCACGGAAGGGGGCAGATCATGATCGTCACGGTCGAACTGAACGGGAAGAAGATCACCCGGGAGATCGCCCCGGACCTTCTTCTGGCGGATTTTGTGAGAAATGAAGGATGCCTCAGCGTGAAGCGGGGCTGTGAGACCGCGAACTGCGGGCTTTGTACGGTGTTTCTGAATGACGTGCCGGTGTTGTCCTGCGGGGTGCTGACGGCCCGGGCTGACGGCTGCCGGGTCACGACCCTGGAAGGGATCCGGGACGAAGCCTGGGAGTTCGGGGCCTTTATTGCGGACCAGGGAGCAGAGCAGTGCGGTTTCTGCAATCCGGGTTTTGTGATGAACGCGGTGGCGCTGTTCCGGGAGAACCCGGATCCGACGGAAGAGGAGATCCGGGAATATCTGGCGGGAAATCTCTGCCGCTGTTCCGGATATGAGGGGCAGCTCCGCGGGATTCAGGCGTATCTTGCCTGGAAAAAGGCGGGGAGGCCCCGCACACAGGCCGGGGAACTAAGCGGAGAGTCAAAGGGAGACAGACCCGGGGATCCGGGCGGAGAGTCAAAGGGAGACGGATCAGGGAACATTGCGGAGGGGGCAGAAGAATGAGGACGGAAGGATGGAACAGTTCGCCGGAACAGGCGGAATTCTGCGGAAATCTGAAGACTGTCAGCAAGCCGCTCCGGAAAAAGGACGCGGAGCAGCTCCTGACGGGGCAGCCGGTCTACACGGATGACCTGGCGCCGAAGGACTGCCTGATCGTGAAGATCCTGCACTCGCCCCACGCCAATGCCATCGTGCAGGAGATCAGCACGGAGATCGCGAAGAAGGTGCCCGGGATCGAGGCAGTCTTCACCTGGGAGGACGTTCCCCAGGACGGGCGCCGCTTTACTCTGGCCGGCCAGACGGAGCCGGAGCCCAGTCCCCGGGACCGGCTGGTCATCGACCGCCACGTCCGTTTTGTGGGGGACGTGGTCGCCATTGTCGCGGGAGAAAATGAGAAATGCGTGGACAAAGCCCTTAGTCTCATCAAGGTGAAATATGAAGTCCTTCCTGCGGTGCTGGATTATCACAAGGCGAAGGACAATGAGACTCTGGTACATCCGGAGAGCAGCTGGGACGGAAGCCATTCAGCCGGCTCCGACGCAAAGCGGAATCTCTGCTCCCATGACATTTCCGAGGCGGGCGATGTTGACGCGGTGCTGAACTCCTGCGATGTCGTCATCGACCGCACTTACCATACCAAAGCCTGCTCGCAGGCCATGATGGAGACCTTCCGAACCTTCTGCACCCTGGATCCTTACGGCCGTCTCAACGTGGTGAGCTCGACGCAGATCGTGTTCCACTGCAGGCGGATCATCGCGAATGCGCTGGGGATCCCGCGGAGCATGGTGCGGGTCTCCAAGCCCAGGATCGGCGGCGGCTTCGGCGCGAAGCAGACTGCCATCAGCGAGGTATTTCCGGCTTTTGTGACGTGGAAGACCGGGAAGCCGAGCAAGATCGTCTTCAGCCGGGAAGAATCCCAGACCATGGGATCCCCGCGCCATGAGATGGAAATACATGTGCGCCTCGGCGCCATGAAGGACGGAATCATCCGGGGGATCGACCTCTACACCATCTCAAACACCGGCGCCTACGGGGAGCACGGGCCGACGACGGTGGGCCTCAGCGGCCACAAGGCGATCCCGATATACGGAAAACAGGACGCGTACCGCTTTGTCTACGACGTGGTCTACACCAATGTGCAGGCGGCGGGCGCGTACCGCGGCTACGGGGCGACCCAGGGATTTTTCGCGGTGGAGTCCGCGGTCAATGAACTGGCTCACGTTCTGGGGCGGGATCCCTTTGACCTGCGGCTGCAGAACGTCACCCGCGAGGGCGAGGTCATGCCGGCATATTACGGAGAGACGAACACCAGCTGCGCTTTGGACCGCTGTCTGGAAAAGGTGCGGAGGATGATCCGCTGGGATGAAAAGTACCCCGCGCGGATCATGCCGGACGGAAAGATCCGGAGCGTCGGCATGGCGGTCTGCATGCAGGGCTCCAGCATCAGCGGGGTCGACCAGGCCTCCGCAAGGCTGAAGCTGAACGATGACGGGTTTTATACATTGTCGCTGGGTTCCGGAGATATGGGGACCGGGTCGGACACCACCATGGCCCAGATCGCAGCGGAGGTGCTGCAGTGCAGCCTGGACCGTGTGACGGTCACCAGCGGCGATACGGACAACTCGCCCTACGATTCAGGCTCCTATGCTTCCAGCACGGCGTTTCTGACCGGCTATGCGACGGAGAAAGCCGCCCGGAAGCTGCGGGAGGAGATCTGTTCCCTCGGCGCCCGGATCCTGAAAGTTCCGGCGGAGGAAGTCGGATTTGACGGGGAGAAAGTGTTTCTTTCGGCCGCAGGCATTCCGAACGCCGGAGCCGGAGGCACAGATGCTTTGTCTGCCGGAGCTGCATGCACGGACACCTCGAACGCCGGGAGCAGCTTCGTGACGCTGAAGGAGATCTCCGATGCAGCCTTCCTGCAGAGGGAATTTCCGCTGGAGGTCACGGAGACCCACATCTCGCCTACATCGCCCCCGCCCTTCATGGCCGGGGCTGTGGAACTGGAGGTGGATCCGGAGACCGGAGAAGCGAAGGTGCTGGAATATGACGCCTGTGTGGACTGCGGGACACCGCTGAACCTGAATCTGGTCCGGGTGCAGGCGGAGGGCGGCATTCTGCAGGGCATCGGCATGGCGCTTATGGAGAATATCACTTACGACCGCAGGGGGCGGATCCTGGAAGATTCCCTGATGAATTACCGGATCCCGGCCCGGAACGATCTGGGGCACATCAATGTGGAGTTTGAGTGCAGCTATGAGAAGAGCGGGCCCTTCGGCGCAAAGTCCATCGGAGAGGTGGTCCTGAACACCCCGGGGCCGGCCATCGCCGACGCAGTGTACAACGCCGTCGGGCTGCGCTGCACCGAGCTGCCCATCACCCCGGAGATGATCGCGCTCCGGAAGCCCTGTCTTCCGGACGCGCGGATGCGGGGCTGAGACTTCCCGTCCGTGGACAGCGTGATCACCTGCCTTCCGGATGCGCGGCTTCAGAATGAAGGAAAAGTCTTTTGAGAACCAATCTCTCTGTGAGGTTGGTTCTCTTTTTTTGAACTCAATATTTACTCCATTCGTAAAAGGATGGGCTTTGCTTGGGCCTTGCTGCCCGGATACGAATGGTAAGGGCAAAACACAAGCATTACCATCCGTATGAGGCCGATGCCTTGCTGTCCGGATACGAATGGTAAGGGCAAAAACATTTGAGGCCGTCGGCAGATGATGCCGGCGGCCTGTTTCTGTCATGCGTTATCCTGTTTCTCTTCGGGCGAGGCACCGTCTGCCTTCAGTTGTTCCCGGATCTCCTTCAGCTGCGCCTCCATGGGGCGGTTCCGGGGAGCGGGCTCTGCGCTCTGCGGTCCGTCCGCCTGACGGGCAGTCCGGATCACTTCATCCCGGAGCTCGCGGGCAGAGAGCAGTTCGCTGCCAGAGGTCTGGACGATGATCTGCTCCAGTCCGTCGGAGGTGGCGACGATGACCTGGTCGGTCTTCGCATGCTCCATTGAGAACTGCTCGATATAGCTGTCTGCAGTCTGGGCTTCCTTCGTGAAGACGATATGGATGTTCTGCCAGTTCAGGATCTCGGTCTGATGGCCTGCGACCCGGTAGGCATCGTACACGATGATCACCTCGCAGCCCCGGAAACCCTGGTAGTTGGACAGGATATCCTGAAGTTCGAGCCTTGCGCTGTCTATGTTCAGCTTCGCCAGGGCGTTCAGCTCCTCCCACGCGAAGATCATGTTGTAGCCGTCCACCAGAAGGAATTCCCGGCGGGGCTTTTTCTCCCCGGCATCCTTCTTTCCTCCGGACCTTGTGCCGGCCCCGGAAGCAGCCCCGGACCAGTCCACTTTTTCCTTCGCTGCCCGCCGCCGGCCCCAGAGCCTCCGGCGGTCTTCCTTTCTCCGGTTCGCGAAAAAGGTGCGGCTGATGATGGCGTCGATCTCTTCCGTGGAAAGGAAGATCTCATCCTTTCCGGAGCCTGCCCTGCGGGCCCGCTCTGCCGCAGCCTCGCCGTCAGTATCCGCTCCGCCGTCAGAATCCGCGCCGAAGGAAAGTACCGCCGGGAGATGCATGTACTGGCGGACGTCGTACCAGGGGATGGTCTGGCCTGCGCCGTGGGAGCAGAAGACGGAGTCCGGGGAATTCCGGAGATCCAGCTCCGGATCATAGCCGCTTTCCTCGATGACCCGCTCCTGGTCGTGACAGGGGAAGTAGCCGGAGAAACGGAGGGAAAGGCGGCCGGTTCCCTTGGTGTAGGCGCGGACCTCCTCCATGTAGTTGACGGCTTCGGACACCGGGACTTTGCCGCGGATCACAGCCTCGCCCTCAGCGGCGGGGCCTGCGTCCAGAGTGAACTCCGCCGACATGCGGTCGAGGTCGGTGAGGGCCCGTCCTGTGCAGGACTGGGGCACCTCCAGCGTGAACTCGTACCAGGGCTCCAGAAGGATAGAACTGGCGTACATGAGACCGTTCCGGACCGCCCGGTAGGTTGCCTGGCGGAAATCGCCGCCTTCCGTGTGCTTGAGATGGGCCTTCCCGTCGGCCACCGTGATCTTCATGTCGGTGACAGGCGCTCCGGTGAGCACTCCCAGGTGCTCCTTCTCCTCCAGATGAGTGAGGATCAGCCGCTGCCAGTTGGTGGCAAGACGGTCGGAGGAGACCTTGCTCTCGAAGACCAGTCCGCTGCCCGGTTCGCCGGGAGAGAGGATCAGGTGGACCTCCGCGTAGTGGCGCAGGGGTTCAAAGTGGCCGACGCCCTCCACGGTGTCGGTGATGGTCTCGCGGTAGGAGATGCTTCCGCGGTCAAAACCGATCTCCACGTCGAAACGTTTTGCCACCAGATTCTTCAGGATCTCGGTCTGCACCTCCCCCATCAGCTGCACCCGGATCTCTTTGGACTCCTCATCCCAGAGAATGTGAAGCTCGGGCTCCTCCTCCTCGAGACTCCGGAGCTTCGGCAGCATGGCGGCGGCATCGACCCCGTCCGGAAGCAGGATGCGGTAGCGGAGTACGGGGGAGAGCAGGGGCATGCGGGAGGCCTGTTCCGTGCCGAGACCTTCCCCGGCGCGGGTCTTTGTGAGGCCGGTGACCGCGACGACAGTGCCGGCAGGCGCTTCCTGCAGCGGCGTGAACTCCTTTCCGTTGTAGTGGCGGAGCTGGTCCGCCTTCTCACCGAGCTCCGGGATCACCATCTTCGCGCGGAGGGTACCGCCGGTGATCTTCATCCAGGTCAGGCGGGCGCCCTGTTCGTCCCTGGTGATCTTGAAGATCCGGGCACCGAAGTCCTCCGGATAATCCGGCACCGGCGCGAAGCGGGCGAGGCCGGAGAGCAGCGCTCTGACTCCTTCGGTCCGGCCGTTCAGCCCCCGCGCGTATCCGAACCAGCAGGGGAAAAGCTTCCGGGCGCCGATCAGCCGGCGGAGGTCCTCCTCGCCCACGGGCGTTCCGTCCTCCAGATAGCGCTCCATCAAAGCCTCGTCCAGCAGTGAGAGCTCCTCCTGGATCTCCGGCGTGTCGAGGCTTTTTCCGAAGTCAAAGAAGCCGCCGCGGAACATGGCGTTCAGCTGGTTCAGGACCCGGGCGCGGACTGCAGGCTTCTGCAGGACATCGATCTGGTCCATCTTGTTGATGAAGAGGAAGACCGGGATCCGGTAGGTCTGGAGGAGCCGCCAGAGAGTGACGGTGTGGCTCTGCACGCCGTCCGGCGCGCTGACCACGAGGACTGCCGCGTCCAGCACCTGGAGCGTGCGCTCGGTCTCCGCGGAGAAGTCCACATGTCCAGGGGTGTCCAGCAGGGTGAATTCAGTGTCCTCCGTGCGGAACACGGCCTGCTTGGAGAAGATGGTGATGCCGCGCTGCCGCTCCTGTTCGTCGGTGTCAAGGAAGGTATTGCCCGCGTCGACCCGCCCTGCCTGGCGGAGGACGCCGGTCTCGCAGAGCAGCGCCTCGGAGAGCGTGGTCTTTCCCGCGTCGACATGGGCGAGAATACCGATGGTAAGCCGTTTCAAATGAAAACCTCTTTCTGAAGCAAGGTGAAAAACGCTTCGGTGAAAATACTTCTCTGAAAATGCTTCGTTGAAAATGTTTCGCTGAAAATACTTCTCTGAAAATGCACAGGCGGGACTCGGACCGAAGCAGAGTGCAAGCGCCGGCTTCTGATGCGGTCCCGCTGTCAGTTAGTATAACAGAAACCTGCGGACAGAAAAACCGCCGGTCTGTCCGGGAAGGGCGCCGAAAGTTCCCCAATCCTTGCACAGCTGTGATAAAATAGGGAAGAATATGTTGTCCTGCGCCGGACCTTGTGCGGCGCACAGGATTTGAAACTGATATGAAGCCCTGTCCCGAAAGGACCGGAAGGAAAGGAAGAAACATGGACGTTCGGAAAGCAGCAGAAGAACTGCAGCCGCATCTTGTTGAACTCCGGAGAGATTTTCACGCGCACCCGGAGACCTCCGGAAACGAGAAGGAGACGGCGGCGCGCGTCGTAAAGGAGCTGGAAAGCATCGGCGGTTACAATATCCGCACCGGTGTGAACGGGACAAACGGCGTCCTCGCGGAGATACAGGGGGCGAAGCCGGGAAAGACCATCGCCCTCCGGGCGGACATGGACGCCCTTTCCGTCACTGAGAGCACGGGCCTTCCCTGTGCCTCCGTGAATCCGGGGATCATGCATGCCTGCGGACATGACAATCACATCACCATGCTTCTCGGGGCGGCGCGGCTCCTCCGCCTCTCCCAGGGGGAACTGAAGGGCACCGTGCGCCTTATCTTCCAGCCCTCGGAGGAAAAAGCGCCCACCGGAGGCTCCCGGACCATGATCGCCGGCGGCGCCCTGGAGAATGTGGACGCGGTCTATGGTCTCCACGTCTGGCCGAACCTGCCCAGCGGCGTCCTCGGCGTCCGCGACGATCAGATGATGGCGTCCTCGGACCACTGGTTCGCCCATATCGAAGGGGCCTCCAGCCACGGCGCCCAGCCGGACCAGGGAAGAGACGCCCTGGTGGCCGGGACCCAGTTCCTTCAGGTCCTGCAGACCATCGTCAGCCGCAACACCGATCCCCTGAAGTCCGCAGTCATCACCGTCGGCCTGTTCCGCGCAGGAGAGCGCTACAATGTGGTGCCCGGAAGCTGCGACATGGAGGGCACGGTGCGGACCTATGATCCCGACGTCCGGAAGATGGTGGAGCGCCGGATCGGGGAAGCCCTGGACGGTGTGTGCAGGGCCCTGGGCTGCGAGGGAAAGCTGACCTACGAGCACGGCTACTGTTCCCTTCAGAACCACGAGGCCAACGCGGCATTCATGCGGAAGACCTACGCGAAGCTGTTCGGCGCGAAGAGCGTCGTGGTGCCCCGGTATCCGTCCATGACGGCGGAGGATTTCGCGTTCTACGTCGCGGAGAAGCCCGGCGCCTTCGGCTGGCTTGGGACGACGCCGGAAGGCGAGACCGTGTGGCCGCTGCATTCCAGCCACTACGCGCCGGATGAGAATGTCCTGTGGAAGGGCGCGGCGCTCCTGGCACAGATGGCCATTGATTCCTGAAATAACAATTAAGGAGAAAACCATGAAGGTTGTGATTCTGGCGGGCGGATTCGGCACACGGATCGCCGAAGAAAGCCATCTGAAACCGAAGCCCATGATCGAGATCGGGGAACAGCCCATCCTGTGGCACATCATGAAATACTATTCCGCCTTCGGATTCCATGATTTCGTGATCTGTCTGGGCTATAAGCAGTTCGTGGTCAAGGAATACTTTGCGGACTACTTCCTGCATACCTCGGACGTGACCTTTGACCTTCAGAACAATTCCATGGAGGTCCACAGGAAACACGCAGAGCCATGGCGGGTGACGCTGGTGGACACCGGACTGAACACCATGACCGGCGGACGTGTGCGCCGCATCCGGGAGTATACGGACAACGAGCCCTTCATGCTGACCTACGGCGACGGCGTATCCAATGTGGATCTGAACGCGCTTCTCGATTTTCACAAAAAGCACGGAAAGATCGCCACGCTTACCATGGTCAACATCGGCCAGGCGAAGGGCGTTCTTGACGTGACGGAGGAAGGACGCATCCGTTCCTTCCGGGAGAAGGACGACAGCGACGGTACCCTGATCAACGGTGGGTTCATGGTCTTCAATCCCGGAATTTTCGACTATTTAAAGGACGATACCACGGTGCTGGAGAAGGAGCCGCTGCAGCAGCTGTCCGCGGACGGTGAGCTGATGGGCTTCTATCACCGGGACTTCTGGCAGTGCATGGATACCCAGCGGGAGAAGAAGAAGCTGGAAGATCTCTGGCAGAGCGGGGCAGCGCCCTGGAAGGTATGGTGAAGTATGCTTGATTTCTGGAAAAACCGCAGGATCCTCGTGACCGGCCACACAGGCTTCAAGGGAGCATGGCTCTGTGAAGCCCTGACGCTGGCCGGCGCGGATGTGACCGGTTTCGCGCTGGAGCCTCCCACAGACCCGGCGCTCTTTTCTGTCCTCGGGCTGGAGGACCGGATGCACTCCGTGATCGGGGATATCCGGGACCTGCCCGGACTGAAGAAGGTCTTCGATGAGGCAAAGCCGGAGTTTGTGATCCACATGGCGGCCCAGCCGATCGTCCGCACCTCTTACAAGGAACCGGTCTATACCTATGAGACGAACGTCATGGGAACGGTGAACGTGATGGAATGCCTTCGGCTTTCCGACAGCGTCCGCTCCTTCCTGAACGTCACCACCGACAAGGTCTATGACAACCGGGAGCTGGAGAAGGGATTTGTGGAGACGGACTATCTGGACGGCTATGATCCCTACTCGAACTCCAAGTCCTGTTCCGAGCTGGTGACCCACAGCTACAAACGGTCCTTCCTCCCGGACGGCCGCATTGCGGTGAGTACGGCCCGGGCGGGCAATGTGATCGGCGGCGGAGATTTCGCGGCCGACCGCATCATCCCCGACTGTGTCCGCGCGGCGGCGAAGGGTGTCCCGGTAGTGCTCAGGAATCCGGATTCCGTCCGCCCCTTCCAGCATGTGCTGGAGCCGGTGGCGGTCTATCTCATGATCCTGGAACGGCAGTATAAAGACGGAAGCCTCGCAGGCTCCTACAATGTGGGACCGGATCTTTCCGACTGTGTCCGGACCGGCGAACTGACACAGCTTTTCGCCGATGCCTGGGGGGAAGGCTTCCGCTATGAAGTGCATCCGGACGGCGGTCCCCACGAGGCGGGCTTCCTGAAGCTGGACTGCACAAAGCTTAAAAACACCTTCGGCTGGGAGCCGAAATGGAATATCGGGGAAGCCGTGCGGAAGACTGCGGAGTGGTCGAAGGCTTACCTTGCGGGAGAAGAAATGCAGGAGATCACGGACCGGCAGATCCGGGCGTTCTTCTGAAAACAGGCCCGGATATCTGACAGGAGGAAGAAAGATGTTTGAGAACAGAACGGAAGCGGAGGCGAGACAGGAGATCCTGGAAGCCGTCAGCGCTTACTGCGACCGCTTCCACAACCGGAAAAAACCGTTTCAGCCGGGAGACCGGATCAACTACGCGTCCCGGGTCTACGACCACGACGAGATGGTGAACCTGGTGGACAGTGCCCTGGAGTTCTGGCTGACCAGCGGGCGCTGGACTGATCAGTTTGAAAAGAAGCTCGGGGAGTACCTGGGCGTGCCCTTTGTGTCCCTGGTGAACTCCGGCTCCAGCGCGAATCTTCTGGGCTTCATGGCGCTGACCAGCCCTCTTTTAAAAGAGCGGCAGATCCGTCCCGGGGACGAGGTCATCACGGTGGCCTGCGGATTCCCCACCACGGTGACGCCCATGATCCAGTACGGCGCCGTCCCGGTCTTCGTGGATGTGACCATTCCCCAGTACAACATCGACGTCACGAAGCTGGAAGGCGCGCTTTCGGAGAAGACGAAAGCCGTGATGCTGGCCCATACCCTGGGGAATCCCTTTGATCTTGCGGCCGTGAAGGCCTTCTGCGATGCCCATAAGCTGTGGCTTGTGGAGGACAACTGCGACGCTCTGGGAAGCACCTATACGCTGGACGGGAAGACTTATTTCACCGGCACGGTGGGCGATATCGGCACCTCCAGCTTCTACCCGCCTCACCATATGACCATGGGGGAGGGCGGCGCGGTATACACACGGAACCCGCTGCTGCACCGTATCGTCCGCTCCTTCCGGGACTGGGGCCGGGACTGCTGCTGCCCCTCCGGAAGGGACAATCTCTGCGGACACCGCTTCGACGGCCAGTACGGAGAACTCCCGAAGGGATACGACCACAAGTATGTCTATTCCCACTTCGGCTACAATCTGAAGGCCACGGACATGCAGGCCAGCATCGGCTGCGCCCAGCTGGACAAGTTCCCCTCCTTCGTGGAGCGGAGAAAGCACAATTTTGCCCGGCTGGAGGCAGCGCTGGCGGGAACGGAGGACAGACTGATCCTTCCGGAGGCCTGTCCGGCATCGGATCCCAGCTGGTTCGGCTTCCTGATCACCTGCCGCCCGGGCGTGGACCGCTATTCCCTGGTGCAGCATATCGAAGGAAGCGGCGTCCAGACCCGCATGCTTTTCGCGGGAAATCTGACAAAGCATCCCTGCTTTGACCAGATGCGCGCGGAGAACACCGGCTACCGGATCTCCGGTTCCCTGGAGGTCACCGACCGGATCATGAAGGACACCTTCTGGGTCGGTGTGTACCCGGGAATGACGGACGAGATGATCGACTACATGGTGGAGACCATCCGCGCAGGCATCGGACTGTAAAGAGCTGGCACAAGTGCTTCACGCACCGCGCAGGCAAGGAACACACCGCGCAGGCAAGGAACACACCGCGTGGGCAAGGAACACACCGCGCGGGATGAAAGGAACGCAAGGCTATGATAATTACACAGACACCCTTCCGGATGTCGTTTTTCGGGGGCGGCACCGATCTGCCGCAGTTTTATGAGGAGCACGGCGGCGCGGTGATCTCCACCACCTTCGACAAGTACTGTTATGTCAATGTACGCCATCTGCCCCGGTTTTTCGATTACAGCACGGAGCTTTCCTACTCGAAGATCGAGCGGGTCACGGACGTGAACGACATTGTTCACCCGGCAGTCCGGGAGGCGATGAAGTATCTCGACATGCGTGAGATCCGCCTGACCTATGAGGCGGATCTGCCGGCGCGCTCCGGACTCGGCACCAGTTCCTCCTTCGCGGTGGGCATGCTGAACGCATTCTACGCGCTGAAGGGAAAATACGCGGACAAGAGGAAGCTCGCGGAGGACGCGATCTATCTGGAGCGGGTCCTCTGTCAGGAGGCAGGCGGCCTTCAGGACCAGATCGCGGCGGCCTACGGCGGCTTCAACCGGATCGATTTCAAAGGAGACGGATGGGACGTGCGCCCGCTGATCCTTTCCCCGGACCGGAAGAAAGCCCTGAACAGAAAACTTCTGCTGTTCTTCACGGGCTTCTCCCGCTTCTCGGCGGACATCCAGACCTCCACCAGCAGAGCCATCAAAGACAAGACAGCCCAGCTTCTCGAGATGCTGTCCCTCGTGGACGAGGCGGAGCGGATCCTGACTTCAAAGACGGAGCTCAGCGAGTTCGGCCGTCTTCTGGACCATACCTGGCGCCTTAAGCGGGGCATCACCAGCCGGATCTCCACGGATTCCATCGACGCCCTCTACGAGAAGGCCATCAAGGCCGGCGCTCTGGGCGGGAAGCTGCTCGGCGCGGGCGGCGGCGGATTCCTCCTGTTCTATGTGGAGGAGGAGAACCAGCCGGCGGTCCGGAAGGCGCTGGAGGACCTGCTGTTCGTGCCCTTCGAATTCGAGAACGGCGGCACCAGGGTCATCTTCTACGACCCCGAGAGCTGGGAACTGCCGTAAGCTCATCTGCGCTTTAAAACGCAACCCGGCGGAGGTACCGCCTGTTTTCTTTATACAGTCAGTAAAGCCCGCAAGACGACCTTGCGGGCTTTACGTTATATTCAGTTCTGCGGCTCCCGGGAGCCGATCTTCGAGATGATCTCCCGGTTCAGCTTCCGGAGGAAGAAGATGGACAAAGCGAGGGACGCGATCTCGGCGATGGGGTAGGACCACCAGACCATGTTCAGGACTCCGGTCTTCGAAAGCAGCCAGGCTGAGGGCAGGAGCACCACCAGCTGGCGGCAGATGGAGACGATCATACTGTAGACGCCCCGTGCCATCGCCTGGAAGACTGAACCGCAGGAGATGCAGAAGCCCGCCAGCGGGAAGGAGAGGCCGATGATCCGGAAGGCCGGCGCGCCGATGGACATCATATGGTCCGAGGCGTTGAAGAGGGAGAAGAACACCTGGGGGATCAGCTCAAAGAGCAGGAAGCCGATGGTCATGATGCAGATGGCTGCCGTGAAGGAAAGCTTCATGGTGTCGGTGACACGCTTTTTCTTTCCGGCGCCGTAATTGTAAGCCAGGATCGGGACCGCCCCGTTGTTCAGGCCGAAGACCGGCATGAAGATGATGCTGTTGATCTTGAAGTAAATGCCGAAGACTGCCGTAGCCGTGGGAGTGAAGGCGATCAGGATCTGGTTCATGCCGTAGGTCATGAAGGAGCCGATGGCCTGCATGATGACCGACGGCGCGCCGATGGCGGTGATCCCTTTGATGATCTGCGGATCCGGGCGGAACCCCCTGAACCGGAAGGTGATCTCGTTGTTCTTTTTCAGGTTGAAGATAATGGCGACGATGGCTGCCAGGTGCTGTCCCATGACGGTGGCCAGGGCCGCGCCGGCGATCCCCAGCTTCGGCATACCGAAGAGGCCGAAGATCAGGATGGGGTCCATGACGATGTTGAAGATGGCGCCGCAGAGCTGGGAGACCATGGCGTAGAAGGTCTTGCCCGTGGACTGCAGAAGCCGCTCGAAGGTGACCTCCATGAAGAGCCCCAGGGACAGGCAGCAGACCATCCGGAGATAGATGTAGCCGTAGCCCAGGATGTCGGCATCGTCCGTCTGCGCGTTGAAGAAAGGCACGGTCAGGAACATGCCGATCAGGAAAAAGGCGGCCATGAGACAGAGCTCTATGAAAATGCCGTTGACCGCGCTCTTGTTGACCCGGTCAAAATCACGCTGCCCCAGGGAGCGGGACAGGTAGGCGTTGATTCCGACGCCGGTGCCCACGCTGAAGGAGATCATCAGGGTCTGGATGGGGAACGCCAGGGAGACGGCGGTCAGCGCGTTCTCGCTGATCATCGAGACGAAGATGGAGTCGACAATGTTGTAGAGCGCCTGGACCATCATCGAGATCATCATCGGCACGGACATGGAGAACAGCAGCCGGCCCACCGGCATCGTCCCCATTTTGTTTTCTTTTACAGCCTGTTCTGCCATGGCAGGGTTCCTTTCCGCGGAGCTTTGGGTGAAATGCCGAACCGGTACGGTACGGAAGACCGTTGAGACCCGGCTCAGTACGATCCCTGAAAGACGGGATGTATCCGCTATTTGTCATGATATCGCAGAAAAGCGTAACAGGAAAAAGCAAGGATTGCAAGTTTATTCGGGAAACGGCAGAAAATTGGCGCCCGGAGAAGAGCAAATGGTGAAATTTTGCGGAAACAGTCCTTCCGGGTAGCGGGAGAAATCCCGGAATGTTATAATCAGAACAACTGATTCACGATAACAATACAGGAGGATTCATTATGATCGAAGTTGCTGCGCTCGGTGAGCTTCTGATAGATTTTGCGTCCATCAGTAAGGATGAGGACGGCTATCCCACCATGGCCGCCCATGCAGGCGGTGCCCCGGCAAATTTCCTGGCGGCGCTGAAAAAATTCGGCCATGACGGCGCGCTTCTCGGAAAGGTCGGGGACGATGCTTTCGGCCGGATGCTGTTCCGCACTCTGGAACGTGCCGGGATCGGGACCTCCGGCCTCGTGGTGGACGACTCTGTATTTACGACCCTTGCTTTTGTCACCTTCGACGAGAAGGGAGACCGTTCCTTCAGCTTTGCGAGAAAGCCCGGCGCGGACACTCAGCTCCGCCCGGATGAACTGAATCTTTCCCTGATCGACGAGGCGAAGATCTTCCATTTCGGGACCCTCTCCCTGACGGCAGAGCCGGTCCGCTCCGCGACGCAGGCAGCTGTGGCAAGAGCAAAGGAAAAAGGAAAAATGATCACCTGCGATCCGAATCTGCGCCTGAACCTCTGGAAAACTCCGGAAGAGGCAAAGGAGCAGATGAACTGGGCACTCCGCCAGGCGGACGTGGTCAAGATCAGCGACGAAGAGGTGGAGTTCCTCTGGGGCCTGACTCCGGAAGAGGGCGCGGATCACCTCCTGAATGAATGCGGCGTCTCCCTTGCCATGGTCACCCTGGGGCCGAAGGGCTGCTTCCTGAAGAACAGGACCGCGGAAGCGCGGGTGAACAGTCCGAAGGTCCATCCCGTCGACACCACCGGCGCGGGGGATATCTTCGGCGGCTCCGCAGTGTCCCGCATCCTGGAGATCGGGAAGAATCCGGCGGATCTGAATGCGGAAGAGCTGAAGGATGTGGGCTCCTTCGCGTCGACCTCCGCCAGTCTTTCCACGGAGTTCTCCGGCGGCATCCCCAGCATCCGCGACCGTGAGACCATCCTGAAGCGCATTCAGGGCTGAGACAAGTTTAAAGAATAAACCGGCACCATCGGGATCCATTCCCGAAGGTGCCGGTCTAATTTTTTACTCCGCGAACAGCTTCGAGGTCAGGTAGCGGTCGCCGGAATCCGGGAGCAGGACCACGATATTCTTTCCGCCGGCCTCCGGGCGCTTCGCGATCTCCAGTGCCGCCCACAGTGCCGCGCCGGAGGAGATGCCCACCAAGATCCCTTCGGAACGGCCGATCATCCGGCCGTAAGTGAAGGCAGCCTCATTCGGGCAGGCCAGGACCTCGTCGTAGACGGAGGTGTCCAGGGTCTCCGGGACAAAGCCCGCGCCGATGCCCTGGATCTTGTGGGGGCCCGCAATGCCTTTGGTCAGGAAGGGGGAGGTCTCCGGCTCGACGGCGATGACCTTTATTTTCGGATCCATTTTTTTGAGGTAGCGTCCGGTGCCGGTCAGAGTCCCGCCGGTGCCGACGGTGGCGACGAAATAGTCCACCTTTCCGTCCGTATCCGCCCAGATCTCCGGCCCGGTAGTGGCTTCGTGGGCCGCCGGGTTCGCCGGATTCACGAACTGCCCCGGGATGAAGCTGTCCGGAATGCTTTCCGCCAGTTCCTCCGCCTTCGCGATGGCAGCGGTCATGCCTTGGGCTCCGGGCGTCAGGACGACCTCCGCGCCGTAGGCCTTCATCAGGGTGATGCGCTCCGCGCTCATGGAGTCGGGCATGACGATGATGAGGCGGTATCCCCGGGCTGCCGCCACAGAGGCGAGGCCGATGCCGGTGTTCCCGGAGGTGGGCTCGATGATGACGGAACCGGGCTTCAGAAGGCCCTTCGCCTCCGCATCGTCCAGCATGCTGCGCCCCACCCGGTCCTTCGAGGAGCCGGCGGGATTCAGGAACTCCAGCTTCGCAAGAAGACGCGCGCTTATATTTTCCGATTTTTCGATATGGGTCAGCTCAAGGAGCGGGGTGCCGCCGATCAGCTGGTCTGCAGAAGTATAGATTTTTGCCATGGTATTCCCTCCGGTCATCTGAACGCCGCCCCCCTGCCCGGAAGGGCGGGGCGTGAGTGCTTTTTCATTAGTTCTATCATAATGACGGGGAAAAAAGAAAGCAACTCGCAATCCCGAAAAACAGGAACCTGCAAACCCGAAAAACAGAATTTCATATTATGTCATCCTGTGCTAAAATGGGCTTGGATTGTGTAAATGGAGAGGTTGATTTTAATGGCTGGAATTCCAAGAATCCTGACAGTACAGGATATCTCCTGCGTCGGGCAGTGCTCCGCGACGGTGGCGCTCCCCGTGATCTCGGCTTGCGGCGTGGAAGCGTGCATCATGCCCTCCGCGATCCTGTCGACTCACACCGGGGGGTTTCACGGGTTTACATTCCGGGATCTCACGGCGGACATGCCGGGGATCGAACGCCACTGGCTTTCCGAAGGGATCCGTTTTCAGGCGGTGACCAGCGGCTATCTGGCAAGCGCTGTCCAGATCGACATCGTCCGCGACCTGATGGAACGGCTCCTGCTGCCCGGCGGCGTGAAGATCGTCGACCCGGCGATGGCGGATCACGGGAAGCTGTATTACGGCTTTGACCATGCGTTTGTCGCGAAGATGTCGGAGCTCTGCGCGGGGGCGGATTATATTCTCCCGAATCTCACGGAGGCCTGCCTTCTGACAGGGACACCTTACCGGCAGGAACTGCAGGACCCGGAAGAGATCCGGACGCTTCTTCTGAAGCTGGCGGCACTGGGGCCGTCCACGGTAGTCCTGAAGGGGCTCTCCTCCGGGGACGGAAAGATCGGCAACGCGGTCTATGAAGTAAAGAACGACCGGATCCGGTATTATTTCACCGGCCGGATCGAAAAGAATTCCCACGGAACAGGCGATTGTTTCGCGGCGGCTTTCACCGGGGCGCTGATGCGGGGACTGGACGCTTACGACGCCATGGCGCTGGCGACAGATTTCGTGGTGGAATGTCTCCGGCAGACAATGAAGGATCCGGAACATTGGTATGGGATCAGTTTTGAGCGGGCGCTTCCATTGTTGATCCACAGGCTTTCGGATAAGGAGAGTAGAGTATGAAAAGGATCCGGGCTTTGCTCACACTGCTGTTTCTTTCACTGTTTTTCACGGCAGTGCCGGTGTGCGCGGCGGAGAACAACTATTATTATCCCGGCTATGAAACGGCGTCAGAGGGATACATCGACCTGATGCAGTACATGACCGCGATCACCATCACGGTCGACGGGAAAAAATATACAAAGGAAGAACTTCAGAAAAAGAAGGAGAACGGAACGCCTCTGGAAGTGGACATCGGCGACACCGTCACCTTCAATTTCGAGTTTTCTCTTTGTGGAAGAAGATATGACGACGCGGATCCGACTCTCTTTTCGGAGGCGAAGTCCGTAAAGACAGTCTATACCCATGACACCGAGTACCTGAACGGAACGAAAGTCTCCGCCGGTACGGAGGCAGTCCTGGACGATTCCTCCCTGATGCTGGGCACCACCGCGGAGACCACCTGCCTCCGCACGGATATCTCCTGGATGCTGGAGCTCTGCCCCCGGAACTTTTCCATCCAGTACCGGGAGGGCGATGTTTCTTTCCGCCAGGGCGAAGGGGACGATGAGAAATACCTCTACGTCTATTTCCCGAACGGGATCGGCTCCGACCTCTACGCGGATCCGGGTTCCTTCAGCATTTCCATGCGGCTGGAAGAAGAGACGGATGAGATCGTGATCCCGGGTGAAGACGGCTACTATGTGCCGGGCACCGAGGGCTGGCGCTTCCCCATCCAGGTCAAGACTGCCTCGCAGAAGAACACCGGACATATCTCCGCCTACGGAGACATCACGGTCCGGAAGAAATGGAAGACCAACGAGGAACACGGGGACGCGGTGGTGGTGCTTTCCTACACCATGGACGGAGAGAAGCGGAAGGCGACAAGAACCATTTCCGGCGACGAAGAGGTGCGCTTTACGATCCGGCAGGGCATGGAAGACTGCACTCTGACCGAGGATATGTCCAAGCTTCCGGCCTACAGCTCCACGCTCACAGAGGACGATGACGGCAGATCCTTTACGTTCGTGAACACACTGAAAAAGAATATCTCTATTACGAAGACCGACGAAAAAGGAAATCCCCTGCCCGGCGCGGACCTGATCCTGTACCGGGGAAACGGAGAATCGGACGATGCCATCATCGACCGCTGGACCTCAGACAAGGGGACACACCCTCTGAGTCTGACGCCCGGAAGCTATACTCTGCAGGAGATCACCCCGCCGGCAGGCTACGTCCCCTACACGGTGTTCTTTACGGTGACAGAGGATTATGAGATCATCGCCGAATCGGACAATCTCTCCGTCACGGGCAACAAGCTTCTGATGGAGGACACCGGGATCCGGATCCGTTTCGTGAAGACGAATGAGAGCAACGCTCCGCTGAAGGGGGCTTCTCTCCGGCTGAAGGACGCGGAGACCGGGGATGTGATCGATACCTGGACCAGCACGGAGGAACCGCACGAACTGAATCAGACCGGCTCCGGCGGGATCCCGCTGAAGGTCGGGCACAGCTATATCATGGAAGAACTGAAGGCACCTGACGGATACAAGATCGCGGATCCCATCACCTTTACCCTCGCGGAGGATGGCACAGTCACGGGTTTTGCGGACAATCGGGTGGTGATGGTCGACAGGAAGCCGGGGAAGGATAAGCCGCCGGGCGGCGATACACCTCCGGGCGGCGACACACCTCCGGGCGGCGATACGCCCCCGGGCGGCGACACACCTCCGGGCGGTGATACACCTCCGGGCGGAAATACGCCTCCGGGCGGGGACACGCCGGAAACGCCGAGAGGACCTTTCGGGATCCCGCTGGGCGGTACTCCGGAAGATGGACTGGTGAAGACGGGTGATTCGCCCGCAATGTGGATCGGGCTTGCCTGCTTTGCCGTGTCCGGATTTGCTGCCTTCTTATGCATCGCGGCAGCCCTGAAGCATTCCGTGAAAAAGAAAGGAAAATCCTGATGCGGAAAGTCGCATGGAGAGATGACCGGCCGGCGGAACGGCCGGCGCGGGACCCGGAAGGGAAAGCCGCGCAGGACGCAGTCTCCGGAAACGGGGAGCGGCAGGTCGCCTGGAAGGATCCGCCGATCGACCCGAACCGGAAGCGTGCCTGGAAGGATGCGCCGGAAGAAACGGAGAAGAAAAAAACAGGCCGGGATCATCCTGCCGGAACGGGCACGGCGCAGAAACACGCGGACGGGAAGCATGCTGCTCAGAAGCATACGGACGGGAAGCACGCTGCGCAGAAACCCGCTGGCGGAAAGCATGAGGCCCGTGCGGAGAAACAGTCACGGCCCGGTCATACCGGAAAGAAGAGAAGGAAGCACCTGCTGATCGCCGGCATTCTCTTCGGAGTGATTGCTCTGGCCGGTCTCAGCGTTTTCGTGAAGGAACTGCAGGCTTACCGGAAGGCGGCAGACTACTATGAACGTCTCAGCGCTTTTGTGGAGCGGGACCTGGAACCGCCGCAGAGCACTGCAGCCGGGGACGGAGCCGGGACGGAAAATGGAGCCGGGGCGGAGGACGGAACCGGGACACAGAGCGGCGGCACCTCGGGCAGCCGCTTCGGAAAGGTCCGGGGCAGCCGCCTCGATTTCTCGAATCTCCGCAGAATGAATCCGGACGTGGCAGGATGGCTTTCCATCCCCCAGATCTCTTTTTCGGGGCCGGTGGTGTGGTGCGGCAACAACACCACTTATCTGGACAAGGGCTTTGACTGGACGGAATCCCGGAACGGCTGTCCGTTCCTCGCGGCGGACGCTGCCTCGGATTTCTCCCTTCCCTACTCGCTGATCTACGGCCGGAACATGCATAACGGAACCATGTTCGGAAACCTGGACCGCTACCGGAAAAAGTCTTTTTTTGAGAAGCATCCGACTTTTCTTCTCTACACACCCCGGCAGGATTATGAATGTGCTGTTTTTTCCTGCTACAAGACTGAGGACGCGTCCGAGGTCTACCGCATGGACTGGAAAGACGCGGGAGAGTACAGCGCATTCCTGGAACGGATCAAAGCCGCCTCAGTCTATGATACGGGCGTCAATGTCTTTCCGGGAGACAAGGTGCTGACCCTCTCCACCTGCGGTTCCGCCTATACCGGCGGAAAAGACCGCTTCGTAGTCCACGCCGTGATGCGGCGGGTGGAATAGCAGATCATCAAATCACCATTTCTGTCAGCAGGACAGTCAGCACACAGGCAATGGAGACGATCATCAGGTCGTTTCCGAGGAACGCGAGGATCACGCCGACGATCAGCGCCGCCAGGGCGGACCACTGGGAAGCGGTGGCTCCCATGATCGCGGGGAAGGTCATGACGGCAAGGGTCACATAGGGGACGTAGTACAGGAAGGAACGGATCAGTTTACTCCGTATCGGCTTCCGGATCAGCGTCAGGGGCAGAACACGGATCATGTAGGTCGTAAGACCCATGACCAGGATGTAGCTCCAGATGGAATGTTTCATTAAGCTGCCTCCTTTCCGGCATCGCCCGCGGCGGGATCTTCCGGATCATCGTGGGGGAAGAGGGCTGCGGCGGCGAGGGAGATGGCGACAGTCAGAAGAATGATGCGGTTTCCGCTGGACAGCGGGAGGATCCCGGCGTCATTCAGCTTCGTGAAGATCCAGCTGATGGCCATGGAAACGGGGACCAGGCCCGCCAGCACATGGTTCGTCCGGGTCGGCGGGATGATGATTGCGAGAAACATGCCGTACAGGCCCACGCTGAGGGCGCTCACCACGTTGGCGGGGAGAACATTTCCCATGATGACGCCCAGCACGGTACCGGCGATCCATCCGGGCCAGGAAACGGAAATGACCCCATAAGAGTAGAAGGGATTCAGTGTTCCCGGAACCGAGACGGAAAGGCCGAAGATCTCGTCGGTCACGAAGTTCGCGAGGATCATGCGGTGCAGAGTTCCCAGCTTCGGACTCAGCTTCTGCGTCAGGGCGCAGGACATCAGAAGATAGCGCGCGTTGACGACCAGCTCGATCAGAACCATCTCAAGAAAGGTTCCCGATGCCGCCGCCACAGTCACGCCGGCGAATTCCCCGGCGCTGGCTGTGCAGACTGCGCTCATGACGCCGGCCTGCAGTGCGCTGAATCCGGCATTCCGGGCCGCAATGCCCAGCGCGAAGGCGACACCGAAGTATCCGACGCCGATGGGCCAGCCGTGGCGCATCCCGCGGAGAAATTCGGATATGTTTTCTGCTTTCATATAGTACTCCATTCTGCCTGCACCGTTTTCGTACCGGACAGATTACTGTCTGTCCTGCTGTCCGGGACAAAAGAAAAGGGCATTCCGCCGGAGGACGGAAATGCACGGTGCGGACAGGAACGACAGTAACACATTTTGCTGCAAAAAACAAGGACGCGCCCCGGAAAGGGCACGTCCTGTCTTTGATTTCACTGAAAACGGATTTTCGGATCCTGTCCGGAATCCACAGATCACTCGGCAAGATAGACCTCAGCATACTGCACGCCGAAGTCATCCGTCGTGGCGTGATGCTCGAAGAAGATGTCGATGTGGTTTCCCTTGACGCCGCCGCCCTGATCCTCGGCAACATAGACCTGGCCGTTGATGATGACCCGGGTTCCCTCCGGAATGACCCGCGGGTCCGTGGCGATGGTGTGGTTGGCCTGGGCAGTTCTGCCTGAGCTGGTCATACGGCCCCAGCCCTCGGAACATTCGTAGCAGGGGCAGTAGGCGGTCAGCTTAAAGCGGCCGAGATCCGCACCCGCAGACCAGGATCTTCCGGAGGAGGAAGACTTTTCCGCTTCCGCCTTCTTTGCGGCTTCAGCCTGGGCCGCAGCCTTTTCTTCCAGCTTCAGCTTGAGCCATTCCTGGTCAAGATCGTTTCTCTTTGCGATCATATTCTCACGCGCATTGATCTTTGCATTGGTAATTTCGGGAATCTCCAGCTGATCGATCTCAGGAAGTTCCGTCACAGATACTTCGGGAAGCTTTTCGGCGACCTTTGCGGGCACCGTTTCCACGGGGGCAGCAGTCTCTTCCGGCTCAGTCGCAACGACCTCTGCATCAGCAGCATTTGCCGCGTAGGTCTTAACCGGTCCCTGCGCCAGCATGACCGGGAAAAATGCGAGAAGCAGGACCACGAGATATATGGCTGCCTTCTTCATTGACAACAACATGTTGAACATTTTCGTAAAACCTCTTAACATTTGCGTAATATTTTGACATGCACATAGTAACATAAAAATTTATATTGTCAACCCCCCAACAGAAGAAAAATTTAAAAAAGTCAATAAAAATGCGGATCTTCAATGAGAAGAACCGCGAAATAACGTTGACATAAACTTGTAAAAACTATTTCAAGTTGACATAATTAGTTAACATATACTCCTGCGAACCACGAGGACAGAGCGGTCATTCCGCCAGATAAACGTCCTTATACTGCAGGCCGTGGCTCATCGCTTCGGAGTAGGTCTCATAGTAGACGTCCACCATATTGCCGTGGACTCCGGTATCTTCGACCGTATAGACGATGTCGCTGTCGCCGAAACGGATCCGGGTTCCCGGGGGAAGCACGGACCAGTCTGTGGAGACGGTATGCTGAGCGCGGGGCCAGCTGCCGTCCGCACTGGCACAGCCGTGGGAATTATAGTAGCCGGTGGTCTTGAACTGTCCGAGATAGGCACCCTTTTCTTCGGTGACCGGAGCCTGCCCGGGAGCGACGCCTGCGGATGCGGCCTCACTTCCGTCAGCTGCGGTGCTTTCCGCGGCTTCCGCATCGACGGATACGGCTCCTGCTGCGCGGGCCTGGTCCGCGGAGATCCCGAAGGCGGGTCCGCTTACGGCGTTCAGAGCTTCCTGGGCCTGGTCTTCAGCCAGCTTGTCCATGGCACTGCGGGGGCCTGTCGCGGCAAAGACCGGGAGCGCGAGAGATGCGCTTATTAATATAGAAAGAAAAGCGAGTTTTGCGGTTTTCATCAGCGGAACTCCTTTCCGTATGAAAGCGGCAGCGGGTCTGCCCCGGCCGGGGCCGAACCGTTATCCAATTGTTACATATTTGTTAAATGAAACACCTGTAACGATAAATGACAACGGTGCGATTGTCAAGGGAAGATGCCGGAACCTAAGAAAAACGACAGAGGAGATTTGAGAAACTGTACATTATGAAAACCTTGTGAACGTCAGAAAATCTGTTGACAAACACTGCGGGCAGGGATATAGTATGCAGTGTAGATGTTAGCACTCAAAGTAGATGAGTGCTAATAACAGAAAAGGAGAGGCCATGGAGCTTGACAGCAGAAAGGTCCTGATCCTGAAAGCGGTAATAAAGAATTATCTGGAAACAGGAGAGCCGGTCGGTTCAAGGACCATCTCCAAGCTTCCGGAGCTGAAGCTCAGCAGCGCCACGATCCGCAATGAGATGTGTGATCTCGAGGATCTCGGATATCTGCATCAGCCGCATACATCCGCAGGAAGGACGCCCACAGATAAGGGATACCGATTCTATGTAGACGAGATCCTGAAGGAAAAGCAGGCAGAGGTCCAGGAATTGAAGGATGCCATGTCTCAGCGGATGGACAAAGTTGAGACAGTGCTGAAGCAGATGGCACGGCTCCTCGCCGCGAACACGAACTATGCGGCCATGATCACAGGACCCAGCGCCCACAAAGCGCGGATCAAGCTTCTGCAGCTTTCCAGAATGGAGCGGAACCGCCTCCTCGTCGTGATCGTCGTGGAAGGCAACATCATCAGCAACAAGTTCATCCCGGTGGGCAGGGAACTCACGGATCAGGAGATCCTGAACCTGAATATTCTTCTGAACACCAGTCTGAACGGGCTTGCGATCAATGAGATCAATCTGGATGTGATCCGGAAGCTGAAGGCAGACGCGGGAGAGCACCGGGAACTGGTGGAAAGTGTCCTGAACGAGCTGGCGGAAGCCTTCCGGGAGGACGATGATCTCCAGATCTACACCAGCGGCGCCACGAATGTGTTCAAGTATCCGGAACTTACAGACAGTGAGAGCGCAAGCCGGCTGATCCGGACCTTTGAGGAAAAGGACCAGCTGAAGCGGGTGCTCCGGGACGTCGGTGAGGCGGAGGACGCGGAACACGACGGGATCCAGGTGTTTATCGGCGACGAGACGCCGGTGCCGGATATGGCGGACTGCAGCATGGTCACTGCGAATTACGACTTGGGCGGCGGCCTGCGGGGCACCATAGGGATCGTCGGGCCGAAGCGGATGGATTACGAAAAGGTGCTCTCAACGCTGCGGACAGTCATGAAGCAGCTGGAAGGAAACTTTGAGGACGGCGGAGACGGATCTGCTGAAGGAAACGGAGCGCCGGATTAGAACAGACGGTCCGCTGAAATCGGAAAGGAAGGCACCGGAACGGGTGATTTTAAATAAAGAAAAAGATTTTTCGGTGGGGAATGACATGAAAGACTTTTATGAGAACGAAGCGGACGAGGTGATCCGCAAAGCCTGCGAAGCCGCAGAGGATGCCGAAGCGGAGAAAACCGCCGCAGAACCGGAGACAGACGACGGAGCCTGTGCTGCGGAGCCTGAGACCGGAGCGGAGGAGACTGCCGCGGAGCCGGAAAGCGAAGCGGAGGCAGCCGCGAAGGCCGCGGCAGCCGCGGCAGCAGCTGAGGAAGCGGCTGAGAAAAAGGAAGACGGAAAAAAGGAAAAGAAAGATCCGAAAGATCAGCAGATCGAGGATCTGAAGGATCAGGTCCGCAGAAACCTTGCGGAATTTGACAATTACCGGAAGCGCACAGACCGGGAGAAGGCAGCCATGTTTGACATGGGCGCGAAGAACGTCCTGGAGAAGCTGCTCCCCGTGATAGACAATTTCGAGCGGGGCCTGGACAACGTTCCGGATGATCCGGAGGCAAAAGCCTTTGCGGACGGAATGGAAATGATCTACCGGCAGCTTTTAAAGAACCTGGAAGGCGCCGGTGTTACCCCGATGGACTGCCTGGGCAAGCCCTTCGACCCGAATTACCACAACGCAGTCATGCATGTGGAGGATGAGACAGTCGGAGAGAACACCATTGTCGAAGTGTTCCAGAAGGGATATATGTACCGCGACACTGTGCTCAGATTCAGCATGGTAAAAGTCGCAAACTGAATTAATACATTAACTTCATCAATTTGAGGAGGATCAATCATTATGAGTAAGATTATCGGTATCGACCTTGGTACTACTAACAGCTGTGTGGCAGTTATGGAGGGCGGAAAGCCCGTCGTCATCCCGAACAGTGAAGGTTCCAGAACCACCCCGTCTGTCGTGGCGTTCACGAAGACCGGCGAGCGTCTGGTCGGCGAACCCGCAAAGCGTCAGGCAGTGACGAACTCTGACCGTACCATTTCTTCCATTAAGAGACATATGGGCAGTGACTATAAGGTCACCATCGACGGCAAGAGCTACACCCCGCAGGAGATCTCCGCGATGATCCTGCAGAAGCTGAAGGCAGACGCGGAAGCTTACCTCGGCGAGAAGGTCACCGAGGCAGTCATCACCGTCCCGGCATACTTCAACGACGCCCAGCGTCAGGCAACCAAGGACGCAGGCAAGATCGCGGGTCTGGAAGTCAAGAGGATCATCAACGAGCCGACGGCTGCGGCACTGGCTTACGGCCTCGACAATGAGAAAGAGCAGAAGATCATGGTCTATGACCTCGGCGGCGGCACCTTCGATGTCTCCATCATCGAGATCGGCGACGGCGTCATCGAGGTTCTGGCCACCAACGGCGACACCCACCTGGGCGGCGACGACTTCGACAACAAGATCACCCAGTGGATGATCGATGAGTTCAAGAAGCAGGTCGGCGTGGATCTTTCCAACGACAAGATGGCTCTGCAGAGACTGAAGGAAGCAGCAGAGAAGGCGAAGAAGGAACTGTCCGTGGCAACCACCACGAACATCAACCTGCCCTTCATCACCGCTACCAGCGCAGGCCCGCAGCATCTTGACATGAACCTGAGCCGCGCAAAGTTCGACGAGCTGACTGCAGACCTGATCGAGCGCACCGCGATCCCGGTCCAGAACGCCATGAGAGACGCAGGCGTCACCAACGCAGACCTGGCGAAGGTCCTGCTGGTGGGCGGATCCACCCGTATGATCAACGCGCAGGAGAAGGTCAAGCAGATGACCGCTCACGAGCCGTCCAAGACCCTGAACCCGGATGAGTGCGTCGCCATCGGCGCTTCCATCCAGGGCGGCAAGCTTGCGGGCGATGCAGGCGCCGGCGACGTCCTTCTTCTGGATGTCACCCCGCTGTCCCTTTCCATCGAGACCCTGGGCGGCATCGCGACCAAGCTGATCGAGCGCAACACCACCATCCCGACCAAGAAGAGCCAGGTGTTCTCCACCGCGGAGGACAACCAGTCCGCAGTTGACATCCACGTGGTCCAGGGTGAGCGTCAGTTCGCAAGAGACAACAAGACCCTCGGCCAGTTCCGTCTGGACGGCATCCTGCCGGCAAGAAGAGGCGTCCCGCAGATCGAGGTCACCTTCGACATCGACGCCAACGGCATCGTGAACGTCTCCGCGAAGGATCTGGGCACCGGCAAGGAGCAGCACATTACCATCACCTCCGGCTCCAACATGTCCTCCGAGGACATCGACAAGGCAGTCAGAGAGGCTGCGGAGTTCGAAGCACAGGATAAGAAGAGAAAGGAAAATATCGACACCAGGAACAACGCCGATTCCCTGGTCTTCCAGACCGAGAAGGCGATCCAGGAGGTCGGCGACAAGCTGGATCCGACAGAGAAGGCAGCGGTCGAGGCTGACCTCTCCGCTCTGAAGGAAGCGATCAACCGCGCTCCGGCAGAGTCCATGACCGACGACCAGGTCAGCGACATCAAGGCAGGCAGCGAGAAGCTGATGGCTTCCGCCCAGAAGCTGTTCTCCAAGGTCTATGAGCAGGCTCAGGCACAGCAGGGCGCTGCAGGCGCAGGCAGTGCAGGCGCATCCAACGGCCCGACGGATGACGGCGTCGTGGACGGAGACTTCAAGGAGGTCTGACACGGACCGGACGGCAGGAATAAAGTAAAATCGATACGGTCCGGGGCGCTTTGCGGTGCCCCGGACAGTGTCGGTCATAAATAATGAAAGGAAACAAGTCAGATGGCAGAACAGAAGCGCGATTACTACGAGGTCCTCGGCGTTCCGAAGGACGCGGACGACGCTGCTCTGAAAAAAGCCTACCGTGCCCTTGCGAAGAAGTATCACCCGGACGCAAATCCCGGGGACAAGGAAGCTGAGGCAAAATTCAAGGAGGCAAGTGAAGCGTACTCGGTGCTGAGCGATCCGGAAAAGCGGCAGAAGTATGACCAGTTCGGCCATGCGGCATTTGACGGCGCTGCCGGCGGCGGCCCGGGCGGCTTCGATTACAGCAGCGCGGATTTCAGCGATATTTTCGGAGACCTGTTCGGCGGCGGCTTCGGCGGCGGTTTCAGCGATATTTTCGGCAGCGGCAGACGGTCCTCCCAGTCGGCCTATGAGCCCCAGAGAGGCGCGAACGTCCGCACCTCGGTGCGGCTCACCTTTGAGGAAGCGGTCTTCGGCTGCGAGAAGGAGATCACTATCAATTTCAAGGAGACCTGCTCCACCTGCGGCGGCACAGGCGCGAAGCCCGGAACAAGCCCGGTGACCTGCACGACCTGTCAGGGCAAGGGGCGGATCGTCCAGATGAGCCGGACCGTCTTCGGAACCATGCAGAACGTGCAGACCTGTCCGAACTGCCGCGGCACCGGAAAGGTCATCAAGGATAAGTGCCCCGGCTGCAACGGAACCGGTTACAATCAGAAGCGGAAGACCTTCCGCGTCACGATTCCCGCAGGCATCGACAACGGGCTTTCGGTCCGGATGGCCGGCGGCGGCGAGCCGGGAAGCAACGGCGGCGAGCGCGGCGACCTTCTGGTGGAATGCATCGTCAGCCCGCACCCCATCTTCAAGCGCCAGGACACGAACATCTTCTCCACTGTCCCGATCTCCTTCGCGCGGGCAGCCCTGGGCGGCCCCATCCGCATCAAGACCGTGGACGGCGAGGTGGAATACGACGTGAAACCCGGCACCAAGACCGATACACGGGTGCGCCTGCGCGGCAAGGGCGTCCCGACGCTCCGCAACAAGAATATCCGCGGCGACCACTACGCTACTCTGGTGGTCGAGGTCCCGGACAAGCTTACGGCAGCCCAGAAGGAAGCGCTGCAGCACTTCGATGATCTGATGACCGGCAGCGGATCGAAGAAAAAGGGCGGCATTTTCAAATAAGTTGACAGACCGCAGAGAAAAACGTAAAATACTCCGAAAGGGTTGAGCAAGGACTCAACCCTTTCATTATAGTTATCCGGCACCCCGGATCCGGGGCGCAAACAGATCTTACGGGAGTTCTACATAATATGAAGTGGAAAAAATATACACTGGAGACGACGACAGAGGCTGTGGACCTGATCAGCGCTTCTTTTGCGGAGCTGGGCATCGAGGGAATTGAGATCGAGGACAATGTCCCGCTGACCGAGGGTGAGACGAAGGGGATGTTCATCGACATCCTTCCGGAACTTCCCCCGGACGACGGCACTGCCCGCGTCAGCTTTTATCTGGATCCGGACCAGGATCCGGAGGGGATGCTGAAGAAGGCGGAGGAATGCCTGGACGAGCTCTCCGCGTTCACGGATCTCGGAAAGCGCACCATCACGGAGAGCGAGACCGAGGACAAGGACTGGATCAACAACTGGAAGCAGTTTTTCCACCCCTTTACCGTGGACGAGATCCTGATCAAGCCGACCTGGGAAGAGGTCCCGGAAGGCATGGAGGGAAAGGTCCTGATCCAGATCGATCCGGGGACGGCCTTCGGCACCGGCTCCCACGAGACGACGCAGCTCTGCATCCGGCAGATCGAAAAGTATCTGAAACAGTCCGGCACCACAGGGAAACCGGACGGCAGCGCCGGCGGCGCGCAGATCCTGGACGTGGGCACCGGCAGCGGGATCCTCGGGATCGCAGCGCTGAAGCTGGGCGCGGCCCATGTGAAGGCTACGGATCTGGATGACAACGCGGCGGAGGCGGTGCAGGACAATCTGAAGAGCAACGGCCTCACCCCGGACCAGTTTGAGATGGTCTGCGGAAACCTGATCGACGACCCGGAGATCCAGGCCTGGGCGGGAGAGGAACAGTATGACATCGCGGTGGCGAACATTCTCGCCCCGGTCATCATCCTCCTGCAGGCGGAGATCGCCCCGCACATCAAACACGGCGGCATCTTCATCACCTCCGGCATCATCGACACCAAGGAACAGGACGTCCTTGATGCCTTCGCGAAGAATCCGGAATTTGAAGTCCTGGAGGTCAACCACCAGGGCGAGTGGGTCAATGTGACTGCGAGACGGAGATAAGACATGTACCATTTCTTCGTGAAGCCGGAGCAGATCTCCGGGGACCGGGCCGTGATCACAGGCCCGGACGTGAATCATATCGGAAACGTGCTCCGGATGAAGCCCGGAGAAAAGGTGCTGCTGAGCGCCGGGGAGGACTGGGAGTATCTCTGCGGGATCGAGGAGATCACGAAGGAGGAGGTCCGCCTCACGGTGTTTGAGGAGAACCGGGACGTCCGGGAGCTCCCGGCCAGTATTACCCTATGGCAGGGACTTCCGAAGAGCGACAAGATGGAGCTGATCGTCCAGAAGGCGGTGGAGCTCGGCGTGTCCCGGATCGTCCCGGTGGAGACGAAGCGCTGCATCGTAAAGCTGGACCCGAAGAAGGCGGAGAACCGGGTGCGCCGCTGGCAGGCCATCGCGGAGAGCGCCGCGAAGCAGTCCGGCCGTCACAGGATCCCCGAGGTGGGGATGCCGGTGTCCTTCCGGGAAGCCCTGAAGGAAGCTTCCTCAGACCAGGTCCGGCTGATCCCCTACGAACTGGCGGAGGGCATGGACGCCACCCGGAAAATCATTGAAGAGATTCCGGAGGGCAGCAGGATCTCCGTGTTTATCGGCCCGGAAGGCGGCTTCGAGGAGACCGAGATCCGGGAAGCGGAGGCGCTGGGCTTCCGGCCCGTGACCCTCGGGAAGCGGATCCTACGCACCGAGACCGCCGGTCTCGTGATTCTTTCATTTCTTTTGCTGAAACTGGAAAACTGATAAGGAGCATCATGGAAGCTTATTTTGACAATTCCGCCACGACCCGGGTGTCTGACCGGGTCCTGGATATCGTCGTGAAGACCATGCGGGAGGATTACGGAAATCCTTCGGCAAAGCACAGGATGGGCGTCAGGGCCGAGCGCTATGTAAAGGAAGCTGCGGCGAAGATCGCGAAGACTCTGAAGGTGCAGGAGAAGGAGATCCTGTTCACCTCCGGCGGCACCGAATCCGACAACCTCGCCCTCATCGGCTGCGCGCTGGCCAACGAGCGGCGCGGAAAGCATCTCATCACCACCTCGGTGGAACATCCGGCGGTGTATCAGCCGCTCTGCTTTCTCGAGTCCCTGGGCTTTGAGATCACCATCCTTCCGGTGGACGGCGACGGACATATCTCCATCGAAGAGCTGAAGGCGGCGGTCCGGAAGGACACCACTCTCGTGTCGGTCATGTACGTCAACAACGAGGTGGGCGCGGTGGAACCCATAGCGGAGATCGCTGCCGCGATTCATGAGAAAAACCCGGATACGCTGCTCCATGTGGACGCCATCCAGGGCTACGGAAAGTTCCGGATCTACCCGAAGCGGGAGGGCATCGACCTCCTGGCGGTCAGCGGTCACAAGCTGCACGCGCCGAAGGGCGTGGGCTTCCTCTACATCGACAGCCGGGTAAAGATCCGGCCCATCCTGTTCGGCGGCGGCCAGCAGAAGGGCATGCGGAGCGGCACCATCAACGTCCCCGGCATCGCGGGACTGGGGGAAGCCAGTGTGGAAGCCTATGAGAACTTCGACGGGAAGATCGCGGGCATGATCCGGCTCAAGGATCTCATCACCGACGGCGTGACAGAGCTTCCGGGTGTGACCGTGAATTCAAAGAAGGGGAACGCAGGCGCGCCTCACATTGTCAGCATTTCCGTGGAAGGCGTCCGGAGCGAGGTGCTCCTGCACGCGCTGGAGGACCGGGGGATCTATGTGTCCAGCGGATCGGCCTGCTCGTCGAACCATCCGGGGATCTCCGGCACGCTGAAGGGGATCGGGCTTCCTGAGCCGCTTCTGGACGCGACCATCCGCGTGAGCCTGTGCGAGAACAATACGGAGGAGGAGGCGCAGTATTTCCTGGAAAATTTCCGGGAACTGGTGCCGCAGCTTCGCAGATTTACGAGGAAATAATCAAGCCGGCAGGACCGGCATGAAAAGCGCCTTTTATGGCGCGGAAAGATTTCAAAGGACAGGAAAGGGAGAACATGGAATTCAGATCGTTTCTTATTAAATACGGAGAGATCGGCGTCAAGGGAAAAAACCGCTGGAAATTCGAGGATGTGCTGATCAGACAGGTGAAAACCGCCCTCCGCAAAGTGGACGGGACCTTCGACATCGTCCGCCAGCACGGCCGGATCTATGTGGACACGGACGGCAGCGCGGATTATGAAGACACGATCGAAGCTCTGAAGCATGTCTTCGGCCTGGTCTCCATCTGCCCGGTGGTCCGCTTCGAGAACCGGGACTACGAATTCGTAAAAGAGCAGGTGGTGCGTTACATGAAGGAGGTCTACGGCACGCAGCAGAAAACCTTCAAGGTCTTCACGCGGCGCATCGACAAGGATTACCCCGGCACCTCCGAGACCATCAGCGCGGAGCTGGGCGCGGTCATCCTGGATGCCTGCCCGAACCTTACGGTCAACGTCCGCGAGCCGGAGATCCCGCTGCATGTGGAGATCCGGAACGAGGCGGTCAGCATCTATTCTCTTACCATCCCGGGGCCCGGCGGCATGCCGGTGGGAACCAACGGGCGTGCCATGCTGCTCCTGTCCGGCGGGATCGACTCCCCGGTGGCGGGCTACATGATCGCGAAGCGGGGCGTCCTGATCGAGGCGACCTACTTCCACGCGCCGCCCTACACCAGCGACCGGGCAAAGCAGAAGGTCATCGACCTGGCGAAGCTGGTGGCGAAGTACGCGGGTCCGGTGAACCTGCACATCATCAACTTTACCGAGATCCAGCTGGCCATCTATGAAAAGTGCCCCCACGAGGAGCTGACCATCATCATGCGGAGATACATGATGCGGATCGCGGAGGAGATGGCGAAAAAGACCGGGGCCATGGCCCTTATCACCGGCGAGAGCATCGGCCAGGTGGCAAGCCAGACCGTCGACTCTCTGGTCTGCACCAACGACGTCTGCACGCTGCCGGTGTTCCGGCCGCTGATCGGCTTTGACAAACAGGAGATCGTCGAGCGTTCCGAGCAGATCGGGACCTACGAGACCTCCATCGAGCCTTACGAGGACTGCTGCACCATCTTTGTGGCGAAGCACCCGGTGACACATCCGGATCTTGAGCGGATCCGGGAATCCGAGAAGAAGCTCGCGGACGTCATCGATGAGATGGTGGCCCGGGCGGTGGAGACCCAGGAGCGGATCCTCTGCACGGCGGACTGACAAAGAAAACGCCGGGGCCGCATTACACGGTCCCGGCGCGGTTTTCCATATTCAGTTGAGGGGCATCACTCTACGATGTAGGGCTTCAGGTCAGCAAGGACATCATCGATGCCGGCATCGCCGTGGATGTTCAGGTCGATCGGCTTGGACAGATCCAGGCTGAAGATTCCCATGATGGACTTCGCATCGATCACGTATCTGCCGGAAACAAGATCAAAGTCCAGATCGTAACGGGCGATCGTGTTGACGAATGATTTGACCTTGTCAATGGAATTCAGAGAAATCTTGACGTTCTTCATAGAAAGATGCCTCCTTAGAAAGATTATTTGCTTTGTCAGTGCAGTGGGGATTGTTCATCACTCGGACCCGGACTGCTCCGCAGCCCTCGTTCAGGGCAGATTTTACCCCTGTTTCCCGAGTGCTGGATCATATTAATATCGTAAAATGAACGGGGAACAAAGTCAATAGAATGAAAGCGGGAAAAAGTGTGAGAAGCGTTGCATTTCATACCCTCGGCTGCAAGGTGAACGCCTACGAGACAGAGGCGATGCGCGAGGCTCTGGTCCGGGCCGGTTACGCGGTCCGGTCCTTTGAGGAGCCGGCGGACGTATATGTGATCAATACCTGCTCCGTGACGAATATCGCGGACCGGAAATCCCGCCAGATGCTGCACCGCGCCCGGACCATGAATCCGGAGGCGGTGATCGTGGCGGCGGGCTGCTATGCCCAGGCGGCAGGGGAGAAGCTGAAGGATGATCTTTCCGTCGACATCATCCTCGGGAATCATGAGAAGCGGGACATTGCCGCGGTGCTGGAGCGCTGGTTCGCGGACGATGCTGACGCGCGGAAGATCATCGCGGCGGTGGGAGACATCGGCGCGGTGCGCTGCTACGACGATATGGCGGCGGAGACCATGACGGAGCACACCCGGGCCTTCCTGAAGATCCAGGACGGCTGCAACCAGTTCTGCTCCTACTGCATCATTCCCTATGTCCGGGGCCGGGTCCGGTCCCGCGGGGCGGAGGAGATCCTTTCGGAGGCGGAACAGTTCGCGGCGAAGGGATGCCGGGAGCTGGTGCTGACAGGAATCCACATCGCTTCCTACGGGAAGGATTTCGGACCGGAGGTCCCGGTGCGGGATCTGGCGGGGGTCATCCGCATGCTGGACGGGGTGGCCGGTATAGACCGCGTCCGTGTGGGCTCGCTGGAGCCGAAGATCGTGACGGAGGAGTTCGTGCAGATGCTTTCCGGACTCCGGACCTTCTGCCCTCATTTCCACCTGTCGCTGCAGAGCGGTTCCGACACAGTGCTGAGGCGGATGAACCGCCATTACACGACGGAGGAGTACCTTAAAGGGGTGGATCTGATCCGGAAGTATTTCCCGGAGGCAGCTGTTACCACGGACATCATCTGCGGATTCCCCGGGGAGACGGAGGAAGAGTTCCGAGAGACCCTGGCGTTCGCGGAGAAAGTCGGGTTTTACGAGATCCATATTTTCCCCTACTCTGTGCGGCAGGGTACCCGGGCGGCATCCATGCCGGGGCAGCTCACCAAAGCAGAAAAGGCGGAGCGGGTACGCCGGCTCTCAGAAATTGAAGCACGGCAGTCCCGGGAATTCCGGGGAAGACGCATCGGCCGGGAGGAGGAGATCCTCACGGAGGAGACTGCGTCCATCGGCGGCCGGGAATGGATCGTCGGGAACACCAGGGAGTATGTGAAGATCGCCCTTCCGGCAGAGTGTGCAGGACCGAATACCCTGGTCCGCGGGAAGGTGAAGGGGTTCCTCAACGGAGAGATCCTGGAGATGGAAAAAACTGACCGGGTTTCTTAAGACTTTCGGTATTGAGAAATAATCGGTTTTCGTTTATGATTAAGAAAATCGAAAGGATCGGACAATGGACAAGAATCTTCACGATACTCAGTTCTTTCAGGCTGTTCAGGAAAACAAGATGAATGTGAACCAGGTGCTTCAGCTGGTCTATGAGGCACTGTCTGAAAAGGGATACAACCCGGTGAATCAGATCGTCGGCTACGTCATGAGCGGAGATCCGACCTACATCACCAGCCATAAGAACGCTCGAAGCCTGATCATGAAGGTGGAGCGGGATGAGATCCTTGAAGAACTGCTCAGTTACTACATCAAAGGAAAGTTTGGCGGCAGCGACTGATTCCTGCCGCTTTTTCTTTGGAACAGACCTGCAGGCGGATTCTGCCCGCAGGTCCTGACTGACGTTCTGTCATATGTCTGTATCATCAAAGCCGCGTGAATGACCGTTATGGGCTCGGTCAACAACTTAGACTTGGAACGAGGCAGATTCCGCCGGATCAGACCGACGGAATCTTTGTTGCGTGTATAAAAGAGCAGCGCGAAGCGCTGTACAAAGGTGCGCCGCGGATTTACAGTGCGAGGCGCGAATGGCACTGCGGAGTGAAAAGGAGGTTATATTTGATTTTAATGGGGCTGGATTACGGCTCGAAGACGGTGGGCGTCGCCTTCAGCGATGCCTTGTATCTCACGGCTCAGCCGGCGGAGACCGTCACCAGAGACAGTGAAAACAAGCTGCGCAGGACCTGCGCCAGACTGGAGCAGCTGGCCGCGGAGCGGGGCGTCGGGCGGATCGTGCTGGGGCGGCCCCTCAATATGGACGGGACTGCCGGAGAGCGTGTGGAAAAATGCGAGGCTTTCAAAGTGATGCTGGAAAGGCGCACCGGACTGCCGGTGGACTGGCAGGACGAGCGCCTCACCACGGTGGCGGCGGATGAGATCCTGGAGGAGACCGGCGTGCGGAAGCAGGACCGGAAGAAAGTGATCGATCAGGTGGCAGCCTGCCTGATCCTGAAAGAATATATGGATGCACACCCGGAGTACGGGAAGGAGAATCACGATGGAACGGAAAGAAAACCAGACACCGCAGAAGGAAAACCAGACGGCGCAGCCGGTGAAGATCGCAGTGACGGATGAGACCGGTGCGGAGGTGCCCCTCTTTGTACTGGAGGAGACCAAGATCAACGGAATGTATTATCTGCTGGCCGCGGATACCGAGGACGGCGACGGAGACTGCTATATTCTGAAGGACGTTTCCCGGCCGGAGGATACGGAAGCAGTCTATGAACCTGTGGAGAATGACAGTGAAGCGGAGTATGTGTTCCGCATTTTCCAGGAGCTGATGGGCGATTCCGGCGTTGACCTGCAGAACTGAATGATAAAGGAGTTACAAATTGAGTGATCATGAGAAGAACCCGCTGAAGGCGATCATGCGGCTGAAAGAACGGAGCCGCAGCCTGGCAGGGGAGGGCGTGGAGCAGATCCACGCGGATACGAAAGCAAAGAAAGAAAAGGATGCCGGGAAGCCGGCGGAAAAGAAAAACGCCGGAAAGCCGGCGGAAAAGAAGAACGGCGGAAAAAACGCCACGAAGAAGAACAACGACAGACCGGCGGAAAAGAAGAATAACGACAGGACGTCTGAAAAGAAGAATAACGACAGGACACCTGAAAAGAAGAATACCGGCAGACAGTCCAGGGCTGCAAAGGCAGAGCCGAAGCAGGCAAAGCAGGAGATGAAGCAGGCAAAGCAGGAGCCGAAGCAGAGAAAAACCGTAAAGACAGAAAAGAAGGAACCGAAGCTGAAAAAGGCAAAGGAACTGAAGTCGGAGATCGCTTCCGTGCTGAAGCCGGCAAAGCTCGGAAAGTCAAGAAAGATCAGCACGGATGCATCGGCCACGGTAAAGATCTTCCCCCTGGGCGGTCTGGAACAGATCGGCATGAACATCACCGCCTTTGAGTACGGCGACAGTATCATCGTGGTGGACTGCGGCATCGCGTTCCCCAGCGAGGATATGCCGGGCATCGACTGCGTCATACCGGACGTTACCTATCTGAAGGACAACGCGTCCAAGGTGAAGGGCTTTGTCATCACCCACGGACACGAGGACCATATCGGCGCACTGCCCTATATTCTGAAGGAGCTGAATGTGCCGGTCTATTCGACGCGGCTTACCATCGCCCTTATCCGCAGAAAGCTGGAGGAGCACAAGATTGCGGATTCCGCGAAGCTTTTCGTGGTGAAGCACGGCGACACGGTCCCGCTGGGGGACTTCAACGTGGAGTTCATCAAGACGAACCATTCCATCTCCGACAGCTCCGCCCTGGCGATCTTCAGCCCGGCGGGAGTCATCTTCCATACCGGAGATTTCAAGATCGACTATACGCCGGTGTTCGGCGAGGCGGCGGATCTGCAGAGAATGGCGGAGCTGGGCAGAGACGGCGTGCTGGCGCTGCTCTGCGACAGTACCAACGCGGTCCGTCCCGGCTTTACCATGTCGGAGCGGACGGTGGGCCGGACTTTTGACATTATCTTCGCGGAACACAAGGATGAGAGGATCATCGTGGCGACCTTCGCGTCCAATGTGGACCGCGTCCAGCAGATCATCAACTCGGCATGCAAGTACGGCCGGAAGGTGGTGGTCGAGGGGCGTTCCATGGTGAATGTCATCGGTATTGCCAACGAACTGGGCTACATCCGGATCCCGGAGAACACCCTGATCGATATCGAGGAACTGAAGGACTATCCGCCGGAGAAGACGGTGCTGATCACCACGGGAAGCCAGGGCGAGAGCATGGCGGCCCTTTCCCGGATGGCGGACGGAAATCACCGGAAGGTGTCCATCGGTCCCAACGACGTGGTCATCATGAGCTCTCACCCGATCCCGGGCAATGAGAAGGCGGTGGACCGCGTGATCAACGAGCTCTCCATCAAGGGCGCCGAGGTCCTGTTCCAGGATACCCACGTTTCCGGCCATGCCTGCGCTGAGGAGATCAAGCTGATGTACTCCCTGCTGCGTCCGAAGTTCGCGATTCCGGTGCACGGCGAGTACCGTCACCGCAAGGCCCAGGTGGAGATCGCGGAGTCCATCGGCGTGCCGAAGGAGAACATCCTGTTCATGTCCACGGGCGATGTGGTCGAGCTCACGGAGGATTCCTGCCGGATCACCGGAAAGGTGCAGGCAGGCGGAATCCTTGTGGACGGACTGGGCGTCGGGGACGTGGGCAGCGTCGTCCTGAGAGATAGACAAAACCTTGCGCAGAATGGTATCATGATCGTAACGCTCGGACTGGAGCGGGGCAGCTCAAAGCTCCTGGCCGGACCGGAGATCGTGACGCGGGGATTCGTCTACGTGAGGGATTCCGAGGATGTGATGGAGGAGTCCCGCAGCCTGGCGGAGCGCACTGTTGTGAACGCGCTGGATTCCGGAATTACCGACTGGGCGCGGATCAAGAACCTGGTCCGGGACGCCCTGGCGGAGCTGTTCTGGAAGACCATGAAGCGGAACCCGGTGATCCTTCCGATCATTCTGGGGATCGACAGGCAGTAAAGGCAAGGGCAGGCCGTCATGGCCTGACAGCTGAAGGAAAATGCAGGCCGTCAGGCCTGACAGAGGTAAGGAAACGGCACAATGAGACAGAGATCCGAACAACTGAACCGTATCTCGGCGGGCATACTGGCGATCGCGCTGCGCATTCTCCTCTATGCCCTGCTTCTCTTTGTCCTGGTGCGCGGAGTGCAGGCGGCGTATCATTTCGGACACGACGCCTTCTATGAGCAGAGCATGGAGGAACCGCCGGGGAGAGATATCCGTGTCACGGTGTCCGCGGATCTTGACATGTTCCGCACCGCGGAGCTGCTGCGCCGGAAGGGCCTGATCGACAATGTCTGGGCGTTCCGCGCGCAGGCGCTGTTCTTCGGCCTGGATCTCCGGCCCGGGACTTACGTGCTGAACACGTCGGAAAATATCAAGCAGATCCTGGAACGGCTGAACGCCGGGCCGGAGACGGCCTCGGAGGGCGGACGATGATCACGGACCCGAAGACTGCGGCCTGGCTGGATCTTCTGGATCCGGGAGATCCGGCGCCGCTGGAGGCGCTCCGGGCAGAGGCGGAGCAGGCGGAGGTGCCTGTGGTCTCCCGCGTCACCGAGTCGCTTCTGAAGGCGGTGATCGCCATGAAGCGCCCGGAGAGAGTCCTGGAGATCGGCACCGCCGTGGGTTTTTCCGCCCTGGTGATGTGCAGCGTGCTCCCGGAGACGGCGGAGATCGACACCATCGAGCACTGGGCGCCGCGGATCGAGGCGGCGCGGAAAAATATCGGCGGAAGCCCCTGCCGGGACCGGATCCGTCTGATGGAGGGCGATGCCGGAGAGATCCTTCCGGGACTTCCGGCGGACCATTATGACCTGATCTTTATGGATGCGGCCAAGGGCCAGTACGGGGTCTGGCTGCCGCATCTTTTAAAATGTCTGAAAACCGGCGGCGTCCTGTTTTCCGACAATGTACTGCAGGGAGGAACCATCGCGGAATCCCGCTTTGCCCTGGACCGGCGGGATCGCACGATCCATGCGCGTATGCGGGAGTACCTGTGGACCCTGACCCACACGGAGGGACTGGTGACGTCCGTGATCCCCTGCGGGGACGGCGCGGCGCTCACTGTGAAGACCAGGACGGAGGAATAAAAATTGGAGATCAGAAAACCGGAACTTCTGCTGCCGGCGGGCAGCATGGATGTGTTCCGCACCGTTCTGGACTACGGGGCGGATGCTGTATATATCGGCGGGGAGGCCTTCGGGCTCCGCGCCATGGCAAAGAATTTTTCGCCGGAGGAGATGGCGGAAGCCGTCGCCCTGGCCCACAGCCTGGGGAAGAAGGTCTACGTCACGGCGAACATCCTCGCCCACAATGAAGACCTGGCGGCGGCGGAGCAGTATTTCCGGGAGATGAAGGAGATCGGCCCCGACGCATTCATCATCTCGGACCCTGCGCTGTTCATGCTGGCAAAGGAGATCTGCCCTGAGACGGATCTTCACATTTCCACGCAGGCAAACAACACGAATTACGGGACCTTCCGGTTCTGGTACGATCTCGGCGCGAAGCGTGTCGTGACAGCCCGTGAGCTTTCCCTTGAGGAGATCCGGGAGATCCGGGAAAAGATCCCCGCGGATATGGAGATCGAGACCTTCGTGCACGGCGCCATGTGCATTTCCTATTCCGGACGCTGTCTTCTGAGCAGTTTCCTGGCCGGAAGGGACGCGAACCGCGGTGCCTGCACCCATCCCTGCCGCTGGCAGTATGCCCTGGTGGAGGAGAAGCGCCCCGGGCAGTACATGCCGGTGTTCGAGAACGAGCGGGGAACCTTTATTTTCAATTCCAAGGATCTGTGCATGATCGGGCATATCCCGGAACTGATCGGGGCCGGCATCGACAGCTTCAAGATCGAGGGCCGGATGAAGACTGCGCTCTACGCGGCAGTCACCGCGCGGACCTACCGCTGCGCCATCGACGATTATTTCAAGGACCCGGAACTGTATCAGAGCCGTCTTCCGTGGTACCGGGAGGAGATCCGGAAGTGCACCTACCGGGATTTCACCACCGGGTTTTTCTACGGGAAGCCGGACAGCAGCGCGCAGATCTACGACAGCAATACTTACCACAGAAGCTGGACCTATCTCGGGACGGTGGAGGCGGTCGATGACCGCGGCCGCGCATGTTTCCCGCAGAAGAACCGTTTCTTTGTCGGAGACCGTCTTGAGATCATGAAAACGGACGGCACGAATGTTACGGCGGAGGTGCTCGCCATCGAAGGCCGGGACGGACTCCCGGTGCAGAGCGCCCCGCACCCGCAGGAGCCTTTGAAGGTCATGCTGGAACCGGCGGCGGAGCCGGGGGACATTCTCAGGGCGGAGGAAAAATAAGAAAGGAACGCTATGACCATATTCTTTGCGGCCTGCGCGGCAGGCTGCGCCGGATTCTGGATCATTCTGTTCTTGACAGCCGGAGCGCTGGTGGCAGAACACTGGCTCTGGCTGCTTTTTGCGCTCTTTTTCTTTGTGAACGCCCTGGCCGCGAGGGGACTCCGGAGTGAGGAGCATCCGGTGCCGCTGTGGCTCGCGACTGCGCTCCACACGACCTGCTTTGCCCTTCTGACGGCGATCTTTGCCACGAACATTCTCATTGCCGCCGGCGTGAACGACGCGGCGGAGGTGCAGAATCCGGATTATGTCGTGGTTCCGGGCTTCGGCGTCCGCGGAAGAGGGGTCAATACGGAGATCATGGACCGTCGGATGGCAGAGGTCCTCCGGGCAGCGGAGCAAAATCCCAGGACCCGTTTTGTCCTTGCGGGCTGCGGCGGAAGGAATGCCCCGGTCAGCGAGGCAGAGGTCATGGCGGACTGGCTTATGAAGCACGGTGTGCCGCAGGAGCGGCTCCTCATCGAGGTGGAGTCCGGAAATCTGTATGAGAGCGTGGTGTACAGCGAAGCCCTGATCCGGAGGATCCGGAGTGAAGCGCAGCCCTTCCTGCGGCCGGCGACGCACCAGCCGGAAGTCAGCGGGCATATCCCGGCCGTGGAATCCCGGCCGGTGCACACGGCGATCCTCACGGAGGACGTCAGGCTTTACCACGCGGTCAGTCTCGCGGAAAAGGCGACGGGAATGCAGGTCGCCGGCATCCCGGTCCCATCGGACCCGGTGTTCCTGCTCCACGGACTGTTCCGGGAAAGTCTGTCGATCCTGAAGGACAAATTTATGGGTAGACTCTGAACAGGAGAGAACTATGTCGGAAGTATATGACGCAACAAAACAGATCGCGGCGCTGAAGGCGCTGCCTGCCTACCGCTTCCTCACGGAATCGGAGATCCCGGAGATCCGGGCCGTCGGCGTGACGATGGAACACGTGAAGACCGGTGCCCGGGTCTTTCTGCTTCTCAGCGATGATCCGAACAAGGTGTTTACCATCGGATTCCGGACCCCGTCGGGGGATTCCACCGGTGTGGCCCACATCGTGGAGCACACGGTCCTCTGCGGATCGGAGAAGTATCCCTCCAAGGATCCTTTTGTGGAGCTGGTGAAGGGCTCTCTCAACACCTTCCTGAATGCCATGACCTACCCGGACAAGACCATCTATCCGGTGGCGAGCTGCAATGAGGCGGACTTCCGGAACCTGATGGACGTCTATCTGGACGCGGTGTTCCACCCGAACCTGTACCGGGAGGAGAAGATCTTCCGGCAGGAGGGCTGGCACTACGAGATGGAGTCCGCGGACGGACCGCTTACGCTGAACGGTGTCGTCTACAACGAGATGAAGGGCGTCTATTCTTCCGCGGACGGCATTCTGGAGCGGGCTGTGGACGAGGCGCTGTTCCCGGGCCATCCCTACGCAGAGGAGTCCGGCGGAGATCCGGCCGTGATCCCGGAGCTGACCTACGGGGATTATCTGGATTTCCACACCCGCTACTACCATCCGTCCAATTCCTTCATCTATCTGTACGGAAACACCGACATGGCGGAGCACCTCGTCTATATTGACCGCGAATATCTCTCCGGTTATGACCGGCGGCCGGTGGACTCTGAGATCCGGCTTCCGGAGCCCCTCTCCGCGCCTGTGGAAAAGGTCGTGGAGTACTCCATCTCCGAGAGTGAATCCGAGGACGATGCTGCCTGCCTCTCCCTGAACATCCGGGTGGGCGGGGAACTGGATCCTCTCATGTACAACGCATTCCAGGCTCTGGGCTATGTGCTGCTGGAGGTCCCGGGAGCGCCGCTTCACAAGGCGCTGATCGAGGCCGGCATCGGGGAAGATGCGGACGGCGGCTACAATTACGGCATCCGGGAGCCTTATTTCTCCGTGAACGCGCGGAACACCTCCCCGGACCGGAAGGATGATTTCCTGAGGGTGGTGCAGGAGACCCTGGAGCATCTGGCGGACGGCGGCCTGGACCACGATATGGTGAAGGCAGCCGTCAATGTGGCAGAGTTCCGGGCGAGGGAAGCGGATTTCGGCGCCTATCCGAAGGGACTGATGTACGGGATCGAGAGCTTCAACAGCTGGCTCTACGATGAGGACCCCTGCATGCATCTCCGCTTTGAGGCAATGTTTGCGGAAATGAAAAAGCGCGCGGACGAAGGTTTTTTCGAGACGCTGATCCGGGAAGCGCTGCTTGAAAACCCGCAGCGGGCGCTGGTGATCCTGAAGCCGGTCAGCGGACTGACGGCCCGGAAGGACGAGGCGCTGAAGGAGAAGCTGGCGGCAGCAGCAGCCGCCATGACCCGGGAAGAGCGGGAGCGGATCGCAGCGGAGACGAAGGCGCTGAAGGACTACCAGAACGAGCCCTCCCGTCCGGAAGATTTAAGAAAGATCCCGCTTCTTAAGCGCACCGACATCGCCCGCGAAGCGGAAAAGATCATTTTTGAGGAGCGGGAGGAGGACGGGATCCCGGTCATCTGGTCCGAGGTCTTCACCTCCGGCATCGCTTATCTGAAGCTGATCTTCGACTGTTCCACCCTTTCTTCAGAGGAGCTTTCCTGTCTCGCCCTGCTCCGGGACACCATCGGGTATATCGACACGGAAAGCCGTGATTACGCGGCCCTTTCGACCCTCATCAACCTGAACAGCGGAGGCATCGGCACGGGGGTGGACAGCTATCCGGACTTCCACGTCCCGGGGAAGGTCACTCTGACGGCGAACATCAACGCCAAGGTGCTGTACGGCAAGATCGGATTCGCGCTGGAGACCATGCGGGAGATGCTTCTCACGTCGAAGCTCTCCGACACGGCGCGGCTCCGGGAGATCGTGGCGGAGATGAAGTCCGGTCTCCGGGACCGGCTCACCTCCGGCGGCCATGTGGCGGCGCTGAACCGCGCAGGCTCCTTCCTTTCCGAGGGCGCGGCGTTCTCCGACGCGACCCGCGGCATCCGCTATTACCGGCTTCTGGAGCGGCTCTCCGCGGACTTTGACGAGGAGGCGGAGAAGCTGTCCGGGACGCTTGCGGATCTGGTCCGCAGACTCTTTACCGCGGACAACATGAGGATCCATCTGGTGTGCGACGCGGCGGGATACGACGCGTTCCGGGCGGCGGTCCGGGGATACCGGAAGACCTGGCCGGAGACGGCAGTCCGGGAGGACCGTCGGGACTTCACGCCCGGGATCCGCAGGGAGGCCTGGGAGAGCGCGTCCCTGGTGAACTATGTGGCCCGCTGCGGCAATTTCCGGGATCACGGATTTGAATACACCGGCGTGCTCCGGATCCTGAAGCTGCTGCTGAGCTACGATTATCTCTGGAAGAATATCCGCGTGCTGGGCGGCGCCTACGGCTGCTCCGCCACCTTCGGCCGGAGCGGGATCGCGGGCTTTACGTCCTACCGGGATCCGAAGCTTCTGGAGACGGATGCGGTCTATGACGGCATCGCGGACTGGGCGGAGAATTTTGAGACGGACGAGCGGGAGATGACGAAGGCCATCATCGGCACCTTCAGTGATCTCGACGTCCCGCTGACGCCCCTGACAAAAGGTCTTCGCGGCCTGTCCGCCTGGTATTCCCATGTGACGGACGAGGACCTTCAGAGGGAGCGGGACCAGATCCTTGCCGCAGAGCCGGAGGATATCCGGGCGCTGGCGCCCCTGCTGCGGGCGGCCCTGTCCGACGGGGCGAAGTGCACCATCGGAAACGAGACGCAGATCCGCGCGGCGGCGGAAGCCTTCACGGACGTGCAGCCCTTGTTCCGGGAGTAACAGGAGGTATTTATGACAAAATCCGGATTTGTGGCGCTGATCGGGCGGCCGAATGTCGGAAAATCGACGCTGATGAACCATCTGATCGGGCAGAAGATCGCGATCACCTCGGAGAAGGCACAGACCACGCGGAACCAGATCCGCACCGTCTACACGGACGAGCGGGGGCAGATCGTCTTCGAGGACACCCCGGGTCTGACCCGGGCGAAGAACCGTCTGGGAAAGTTCATGATCGACGTGGCGGCGAAGACCATCGAGGAGGCGGACGTGATCCTGTGGATCGTCGAGGCCGGCGGCTATATCGGCGCCTCGGAGCAGGAGATCGCGGAGCGGCTGAAGAAGGTGAGGAAGCCTTTGATCCTCGCTGTGAACAAGGTCGACAAGGTGAAGGACAAGAAGGCCCTGGCGGACAGCCTGGAGGCCTATCGGAAATTTGCGTCTCCCACGGACCTGGTGGCCGTGTCGGCGCTCCGGAACGAGAACACGGATCTCCTGATGGATGTGCTCTACCGCCATCTGCCGGAGGGACCCATGTTCTACGATGAGGACACCGTCACGGAGCAGCCCATGCGGGACATCGCGGCGGAGATGATCCGGGAGCAGGCGCTGCGGCTTCTCCGGGACGAGATCCCCCACGGGATCGCGGTGACCGTGGAATCCATGAAAGAGCGGGAAAACGGGATCATCGACCTCGAGGCCAGCATCATCTGCGAGCGGGACTCCCACAAGGGCATGATCATCGGCAAGGGCGGCCAGATGCTGAAACGTATCGGCACCGGCGCCCGGATCGCCATAGAGGAGATGTGCGAGGCGAAGGTCAATCTGAAGCTCTGGGTCAAGGTCCGCCGCGACTGGCGGGACGACGAGACCCAGCTGAAGAGCTTCGGCTACGACGCGAGAAAGCTGAGGTAAAACTATGAGAGCCGGCGTCATTGAAGTCACCGGCATGGTGATCAAGTCCATGCCGGTCGGGGAAAGGGACAGGAGAGTCACCCTGCTCACGTCAGAGCAGGGCAAGCTGTCCTTTTTTGCCCGCGGCGCCGCAAAGCCGGGGAGCCCCTTCATGGGGAAGACCCGGCCTTTTTCTTATGGTCTGTTCCGGCTGTACCAGGGGCGGGATTCCTTCACCCTGGAAAGCGCCGAGATCCGGAACTATTTCCCGGAGCTGAATGAGGATCTGGAGACCACCTGCTACGCAAGCTATTTCCTGGAGCTGGCGGATTACTTCGCGCGGGAGTTCGCGCCGGAGCCGCGGTTCCTTAAGCTTCTGTACCGGTCCTTTCTGGCGCTTAAGAAGCCTGCGATCCCCCATGCCCTGACCCGGCGGATCTTTGAGCTCCGGATGCTGGTGATCGACGGGACCTACGACCCGGAGCCGCCTCTCCGGGACAGTGACCGCTGCCGCTATACCTGGCAGTATATCTGCACGGCGCCGCCGGAAAAGCTCTACACCTTCACGGTGACGGAGGAGATCCTGAAGGAGCTGGGGGACAATGTGGACGCCTCTCTGTACCGGTACGTGGACCGGGAGATCCATTCTCTCAAGGTGCTGAAGGCGATGCTTTGACGCGGGCGATGCCGGCAGCCGCGGGGAAACGGCGCGGATACGGGGGATTCCTCGTTGACGCATATCATTGCAAAAGATATAATGATGTGGTTAGTGTCCCGCCGTGTCCGGCGGGGAAATAAGTGCCGCACCCGGGAGAGCCGGGGCGGGAATAAAGTCTTGTCCCGCCGAGCCACGGCGGGCGAACGAACGGAGGAAAGACATGGAATACACAATGGATAAGATCGTAGCTCTTGCGAAGAACCGCGGATTTGTATATCCGGGATCCGAGATCTACGGCGGCCTGGCGAACACCTGGGATTACGGCAACATCGGCGTCGAGCTGAAGAATAACGTCAAGAAGGCGTGGTGGCAGAAGTTCGTGCAGGAATCTCCCTACAACGTCGGCGTTGACTGCGCCATCCTTATGAACTCCCAGACCTGGGTCGCGTCCGGACATATCGGAAGTTTCTCTGACCCGCTGATGGACTGCAAGGGCTGCCATGAGCGTTTCCGTGCCGACAAGCTGATCGAGGATTTCGCGGCGGAGAAGGGCATCACCCTGGAGTCCAGCGTCGACGGCTGGAGCCACAAGCAGATGGAAGATTTCATCCGCGACAACGCGATCCCCTGCCCGACCTGCGGAAAGACCGACTTTACCGAGATCCGTGAGTTCAACCTGATGTTCAAGACCTTCCAGGGCGTCACCGAGGACGCGAAGAACACTGTGTACCTCCGCCCGGAGACTGCACAGGGCATCTTTGTCAACTTCAAGAACGTGCAGCGCACCTCCAGAAAGAAGGTTCCCTTCGGCATCGGCCAGATCGGAAAGTCCTTCCGCAATGAGATCACGCCCGGAAACTTCACCTTCCGCACCCGTGAGTTCGAGCAGATGGAGCTGGAGTTTTTCTGCAAGCCCGACACCGACCTTGAGTGGTTCGCGTACTGGAAGCAGTACTGCATCGACTGGCTGAAGAAGCTGGGCATGAAGGAAGAGATGCTCCGCGCGAGAGACCATGACAAGGAAGAACTGTCCTTCTACTCCAAGGCGACCACCGACCTCGAGTTCCTGTTCCCCTTCGGCTGGGGCGAGCTCTGGGGCATCGCGGACCGCACGAACTATGACCTGTCCCGCCATCAGGAGGTCTCCGGCGAGGATATGTCCTACTTCGACGACGAGATGAAGGAGAAGTACATCCCCTACGTCATCGAGCCGTCCCTGGGCGCGGACCGCGTCACCCTGGCATTCCTCTGCAACGCGTATGACGAGGAAGAACTGGAGGGCGGCGACAAGCGTACCGTCCTGCACTTCCATCCGGCGCTGGCACCGGTGAAGATCGGCGTCCTGCCGCTGTCCAAGAAGCTGGCGGAAGGCGCGGAGAAGATCCACGCGGAGCTGGCGAAGTACTGGAACTGCGAGTACGACGACCGCGGCGCCATCGGCAAGCGCTACAGAAGACAGGATGAGATCGGCACGCCGTACTGCATCACCTACGATTTCGACTCCGAGACCGACGGTGCCGTCACGGTCCGCGACCGCGACACCATGTCCCAGGAGCGCGTGAAGATCGCAGACCTGAGAAACTATTTCATGGACAAGTTCACGTTCTGAGACTGAGTCCGGCCGCGAGGGCAGGGACTGAGGCCGGGAAAACACCCGGTACGAAACAGAAACCAGAGACAGAGATCCGCGTCTGCGGGTCTCTGTTTTCTGTATAAGTATATCGGTATTTCAGATGGTATGTTTTATGGTTTCTTTACTGTTCCGGCGACCTGATTTGTGATAATATAATCCTGTTAATCTGTTTTATTCATGAATACACAGGAGGATAAATTATGGCAAGAAAGTGGGTATACCTTTTCAGCGAAGGTAATGCGGGCATGCGTGAGCTTCTCGGCGGCAAGGGCGCAAACCTCGCTGAAATGACGAACATCGGACTTCCGGTCCCGCAGGGCTTCACCATCACGACCGAGGCCTGCACGCAGTACTATGAGGACGGAAGAGAGATCAACGACGAGATCCAGGGTCAGATCAACGAGTACATCGTCAAAATGGAAGAGATCACCGGCAAGAAGTTCGGCGACAAGGAGAATCCCCTTCTTGTTTCCGTCCGTTCCGGCGCAAGAGCTTCCATGCCCGGCATGATGGACACCATCCTGAACCTGGGACTGAACGAGGAAGTGGTCAAGGCTATTGCAGAGAAGTCCGGCAACGAGCGCTGGGCATGGGACTGCTACAGAAGATTCATCCAGATGTACTCTGACGTCGTCATGGAGGTCGGCAAGAAGTACTTCGAGCAGCTGATCGACAAGATGAAGGAAGACCGCGGCGTGAAGCAGGACGTGGAACTGACCGCAGCGGATCTGCACGAGCTGGCTGAACAGTTCAAGGCAGAGTACAAGGCAAAGATCGGATCTGATTTCCCGGATGATCCGAAGGAGCAGCTGATGGGCGCCATCAAGGCTGTGTTCCGCTCCTGGGACAATCCGCGCGCTAACGTTTACCGCCGTGACAACGATATTCCTTACTCCTGGGGAACCGCTGTCAACGTTCAGTCCATGGCGTTCGGAAACATGGGCGACGACTGCGGCACCGGCGTTGCATTTACGAGAGATCCGGCTACCGGAAACAAGGGCCTTTTCGGTGAGTTCCTGACCAACGCACAGGGCGAGGACGTCGTTGCAGGTGTCCGCACCCCGATGCACATCACCGAGATGGAGCAGAAGTTCCCGGAGGCATTCAAGCAGTTCACCGAGGTGTGCAGCACCCTTGAGAATCACTACAGAGACATGCAGGACATGGAGTTCACCGTCGAGCACGGCAAGCTCTACATGCTGCAGACCAGAAACGGAAAGAGAACCGCTCAGGCGGCTCTGAAGATCGCCTGCGATCTGGTGGACGAGGGCATGAGATCCGAGGAAGAGGCGGTCGCGATGATCGATCCGAGAAACCTCGACACCCTGCTTCACCCGCAGTTCGACCAGAAGGCTCTGAAGGCCGCTGTCCCCATGGGCAAGGGCCTCGGCGCTTCCCCGGGCGCTGCCTGCGGAAAGATCGTCTTCACCGCTGACGACGCTGTCGCATGGGCAGAGAGAGGCGAGAAGGTCGTCCTGGTCCGTCTTGAGACCTCCCCGGAAGACATCACCGGCATGAAGTCCGCTCAGGGTATCCTGACCGTCCGCGGCGGCATGACCAGCCATGCGGCAGTCGTTGCCCGCGGCATGGGCGAGTGCTGCGTCTCCGGATGCGGCGACATCATCATGGATGAGGCCAACAAGCAGTTCCAGCTGGGCGGCAAGACCTTCAAGGAAGGCGACTTCATCTCCATCGACGGCACCACCGGCAACATCTATGACGGCATCATCCCGACTGTGGACGCTTCCATCGCCGGTGAGTTCGGCCGCATCATGGACTGGGCTGACAAGTACCGCAGACTGAAGGTCAGAACCAACGCAGATACCCCGACCGACGCAAAGAAGGCGAGAGAGCTGGGCGCCGAGGGTATCGGCCTCTGCCGTACCGAGCACATGTTCTTCGATCCGGAGAGAATCGCCGCATTCCGCGAGATGATCTGCTCCGATACCGTCGAAGAGAGAGAAGAAGCTCTGAACAAGATCCTTCCGTATCAGCAGGCTGACTTCAAGGCCCTGTACGAAGCTCTTGAGGGCAACCCGGTCACCATCCGCTTCCTGGATCCGCCGCTGCACGAGTTCGTTCCCACCGAGGAGCCGGAGATCGAGAAGCTGGCTGCCGCGAAGGGCAAGACCGTCCAGGAGATCAAGGACATCATCGCAGGCCTCCACGAGTTCAACCCGATGATGGGCCACAGAGGCTGCCGTCTTGCGGTCACCTATCCGGAGATCGCTGCGATGCAGACCAAGGCTGTCATCCGCGCCGCCATCGAAGTCCAGAAGGAGCACCCGGAGTGGAAGGTCGTTCCGGAGATCATGATCCCGCTGGTCGGCGACGTGAAGGAGCTGAAGTATGTGAAGAAGACCGTCGTGGAGACCGCGGACGCAGAAGTCGCTGCTTCTGGCGTTGCTCTGGAGTACGAGGTCGGAACCATGATCGAGATCCCGAGAGCATGCCTGACCGCAGACCAGATCGCAGCCAACGCAGACTTCTTCTGCTTCGGAACCAACGATCTGACCCAGATGACCTTCGGCTTCTCCCGTGACGACTCCGGTAAGTTCCTGAACGCTTACTACGATGCGAAGATCTTCGAGAACGATCCGTTCGCGAAGCTTGACCAGGAAGGCGTCGGCAAGCTGATGAAGATGGCGATCGAACTCGGCAAGCCGGTGAACCCGAAGCTCCACATCGGCATCTGCGGCGAGCACGGCGGCGATCCGTCTTCCGTCGAGTTCTGCCACAAGATCGGTCTGGACTATGTTTCCTGCAGCCCGTTCCGTGTCCCGGTCGCAAGACTGGCAGCGGCGCAGGCAGCTATCGCAGACAAGAAGTGATCGAAGCTTTTGTCTGGGACGAGTAACAGCTAAAAGAAGCCCCCCGGATCAGCGATGGTCCAGGGGGTCTTCCTTTAAAGAAAGAAGGTTTCAGCAATGAAGAAATATTCTGTAATGACAGCATTATTCATGGCGGCGGCGCTGACCGCCGGCGCGCTGACCGCCTGCGGCGGCGGAAAACCGGCGGAGACCACCGCGGCAGCTGCAGCGGAAACTACGACAGCAGAGATCACCGCGGCGGAGACCACATCGGCCGCGGCAGAGACGCAGGCACCTCCGGCAGAGACCACGGAAGCCGAAACATCCGCGGCGGCGGGAGCGGACAGCGATTGGTACATGAAGGTGCTGAGCGACGCGGATCTCATGAAGGAGTATCCGTACCACAGCTTCGTGGACGTGAACGGGGACGGCGTTCCCGTGCTGTTCCTCTCCACGGTGGAAAAATCCTTTATCGGCGCCGAGGACAAGGCTTGCATGATCGTCTATGACGCGGGAAGTCCGAAGACCGTGAAGGAGATCGGCGGCGCCGGCGGTGAGAAATTTATCTGCAATACAGCGGAGCACACCGTCACCTGGTACCACCGCCTGTCCGGAGAGAGCCATATCGAAGTGTATTCCCTGAAGGACGGAGAGCCGGAGCTGATCACCGCTGCAGATTCCTACGGACCGCACCATTATCCGGAGAAGGACAACGCGGAGGAGCTTTATCTCCGGAACGGCAAGGAGATCTCCAAAGAAGAGCTCGACGCCCTTTGGGATAAGTACGCAAACGAAGCGGACGAGGTCACTTACGCGGAATGATCACCGGGCAGCTGCTTCTGTGTATCAAGGCAGTTCCTTATGCGGGGATGGAATTTTCATCGAAAAAGCGCTATATTGTTAAAAGAATACTGCTTTAGGAGGAACTGCAATGAGTTTTACGGAAGCTGTACAGGTCTGCATCGCGAAGATCATGACCTTCGAAGGACGCGCCAGACGCAGCGAGTACTGGTATTTTGCCCTGTTTGTGGGCATTGTGTCCGCGTTGATCAATCGTCTGCTGGGACCGCACAACGGGATCGGAACAGTGGTCTCCATCGCGCTGAGTCTTGCGACGCTCTCGGCGGGAGTCCGCAGGCTGCATGACATCGGAAAGAGCGGATGGTGGATCTTTCTGCACTTTGTCCCGGTCATCGGATGGATCATCCTGCTGGTCTGGTGTATCAGAGACAGCGAGCCCGGAGACAACCAGTACGGTCCGAACCCGAAGGGGATCTACGGAAACACGACTATTTGATTTCTGCTGCGGAGGACACCGCGGAAAGCCCAGCCCGTTTTCCGCGGTTTTTCTGATTAAGGGAGGAAAGCATGTATATCTGTCCGAACTGCGGAGATGACCTGAAATTCAGCATTGAAGAACAGAAGCTCTGCTGCAATTCCTGCCGGGGCCGTTTTGATCCGGAATCAAAGATGTACGCCAGCCGCGCCGAGGAGTCTGAACTTAAGGTCACAGTCTTTACCTGCCCCCAGTGCGGGGCGGAGATGTATTCCTCTGACACGGACGCGACAGCATTCTGCAGTTACTGCGGCGCTTCCAACGTCCTGGATTCCCGGCTGACCGGGATCCGCCGCCCGGCAAAGATCATCCCCTTCCGGAAGACGAAGAAGGACTGCCGGGAGGCTTACGCTGCCGTGGCGCGCCGCTCCATCTACGCGCCTCCGGTGTTCCGGGACCCGGAATATCTGGACAACTATCGTCCCATCTACATGCCGTACTGGCTCTACAATGTAGATATCAAGGGCAAGTTTTCCATTGTCGGGAAAAAAGAACACCGGGAGGGGGATTACATCGTCACTGACCGCAGTGATCTTACCTGTGACGTGGACTCAAGCTTCGCGGACCTGCCCTACGACGCCTCCTCGACCTTCGACGATGCCATCGGCCAGGAGCTTGCCCCCTTCGAGATGAAGGACGCAAAGGAGTTTTCCACCACCTGGCTTGCCGGCGGCTATGCCACCGTGGCCGATGTGGACAGCGCGGTGTATCAGGAGGATGCGGAGAATTTCGCGGCGAAGGAGGTCGCGGAGAAGATCCTGAAATTCCATGAGTTTGACGGTTATGATTACGATCTGGATCTGACGGATCCGGATCTGGCGCGGAAGCTTCCGGTAAAGAAAGGGAGCAGCTCCGCCGCCATGCTGCCGGTCTGGTTCCTGTCCTTCCGGAACGAGGATCGTGTCGCCTATGCGGCTGTCAACGGTCAGACAGGCAAGGTCAGCTGCGAACTGCCGGTGAGCTACATACGCTTTTTCCTGATCAGCCTGATCACCGCAGTTCCGATCTTCTTTCTTCTGAATCTGTTTCTGACCCTGCATCCCTCCGCGGAGCTTCTGATGGCGGCAGGCGCAGCCATCATCATGATGGAGATCTATATACTGAGTGCCCAGGAGATCCGGGACCGGGATGCCAAAATTCTGGACAAGGGCTGGATGAACCGGAACTCTATTGCGGAGAGAGAAGCCGCAGAGAAGCGTCAGGCGGAAGAACTTGTACGCGGAACTGCCGACTGGGCGGAGGAAGCAGAGAACGCCCGGGAGAGCGGAAGCCGGCAGAAAGGGAAAAGAAAGAAGAGTGAAAAGGCATGGACGCCGAAAAAAGTCAAGCATAAAGACGCGGGCGTTCTGTTCATGGCTGCCTGTACGATAGGCTTCTCCTTCATTGTTTCGATCGTCGTCTGTGTATTCGCCTGGATCCAGGAGTGGGACTTCCCCTTCTCCACTGCATTTCTGTTTTTGTTCTTTGTATTTACCCTGGTGACCTGCTGGGGAGAGACTGACAGCAAGCCGGAGCTTCCGGCGATCCTGCTTGGTGTTTCTGTGGCGGTGGCAGCCGTGGTCGTGGTCGTAAACCCGGTGAGTGACCTGATCTTTTACGGTGCTTCGGCTGTGGTCCTGGCGATCATCTGCTATGCCCTGGGCTGCTTTATCGGACAGTATAACCGTCTGGTGACACGTCCTCTGCCCCAGTTCCGGGAGAAAGATAAGGACGGAAACCCGAAGAACGGGGGGGACGGCGCGGAGAAGGCGCAGAAGAAAAAGCGCGGCCCGGGAAAAGCGAAGGCTGAAAAGCAGGCCATGTCCTGTATTGTCCTCTGCGCGCTTCTGATGACGGCAGTCCTGGGCGTGGTCCGTCCGGTGGCGGGAACGGCTGCGGACGCGCCGGCATCGGCCGCTTCAGGATCTGCGGAAGCAGGAAGCGGATTCCCCGCAGGGACGGAGACCAGACCCGGCGGGACCGGCGGGGCAGCGCTCCTTTTGCAGAATCCGGCGACAGGTTACTATGTCACTGTGGAGGACGCGGCGGATCTCCTGACCGATGAGGAAGAGAAGATGCTTCTCACAGAGCTTCTTCCGATGACGGAGTACGGGAACGCATGCACGGCGACAGGATATTCCGACGACGGGCAGTCGACCTATGATTTCGCGGCGGACTGCTATGAAGCGCTGTTCGGCAAGAATACAAAGAGCGGCACCATGTTCATGATCGACATGGAGAACCGCGAGATATATATCTACAGCGACGGCGAGAACCTGCGGAACATCGACAAAGGCTACGCCTATGTCATCACGGACAACGTGTACAAGTACGCTTCCCGGGGAGAGTATCACCGGTGTATCCTGGAGGCATACTCCCAGATCCGGGACGTCCTGGAGGGAAGAAAGATCGACCAGCCCATGAAGTACGCCAGCAACGCGCTTCTGGCCCTGGCGCTGGCCATGATCCTGAATTATGTGATCCTCCGGCTTACCGGCAGCGCGAAGACGCCTTCGGATCAGAAGATCCTGGATTCCATCGTCTTCACTTCGGCTGTCGCGGCGCCGATGGCAGTCTTTACCGGCACCAGCAAGGTCTATTCTCCGCCCAGCAAGAGCAGCGGCGGCGGAGGCGGCGGCTGGTCCGGCGGAGGCGGCGGAGGCGGCGGAGGTGGCGGCGGCCACTCCGGCGGAGGCGGCGGACACCGCTTCTGAGCCTGACCCGGCATGCCGCGGACGCAGCGAAAGGACCGCGCATGCCTAAGCCTCTGGATCCGGGCATGCGGAGACTGGCAGTTTCCGCGCACCTGTGATATAATAAATATTCCGCATGTTTCAGGGGAAAAGACATCATTACAGAGATATCGCAGCCCGGAACGCTTTGCGTTCCGGGCTGTACGATGATAACTAACAAAGGGGAGTCAGCTATGGAAGAGCAGAAAAAGAATCGCGGCAGCTTTACGAACCGTCTGGGGTTCGTGCTGTCCGCGGCAGGCGCATCGGTGGGACTGGGCAATATCTGGAGATTCCCGTACCTCGCGGCGAAGTACGGCGGAGGGATCTTTCTGCTGGTCTACATCATCTTCGCGATGACCTTCGGCTATACGATGATCATGGCGGAATCGGCCATCGGCCGCATGACAAAAAAGAGTCCGGTCAGCGCCTATGCTCATTTCGGACACCGGGCAGGACTCCGCTTCGGCGGCTGGATCAATGCCATCATCCCGATGCTGATCGTGCCTTACTATTCGACCATCGGCGGCTGGGTCACGAAGTACCTGTTTGAGTATATCCGCGGAAACCACACGGCTCTGGCCCAGGACGGATATTTCGGGAAGTTTATCTCCAACGGGGCCGCGACGGAATTCTGGTTCCTCGTCTTTGCCGCGATGACCATGGCGGTCATCGTCATGGGCGTCGACAGCGGCATCGAGCGCATCTCCCGCTTCATGATGCCGGTGCTGGTGGTGCTGGCAGTCATCATCTGCGGCTACAGTGTGACCCGTCCCGGCGCCATGGCAGGGGTCCTGTACTTCCTGGTGCCGAATCCGGCGAACTTCTCCTGGATGACGCTGGTATCCGCCATGGGGCAGATGTTCTACTCGCTTTCCATCGCCATGGGCATCCTCATCACCTTCGGATCCTATATGAAGGATGACGTTGAGATCGAGAACGCCACGGTCCAGGTCGAGATCTTCGACACGGGCATCGCCATGATCGCGGGCCTTATGATCATCCCGGCGGTCTTCGCCTTCTCCGGCGGGGATCCGGCCATGCTGAAGGCGGGCCCGTCCCTCATGTTCATTACGCTGCCGAAGGTCCTGGAGAGCATGGGCTTCACGACCCTGATGGGCGTCCTGTTCTTTGTGCTGGTGCTGTTCGCGGCACTGACCAGCGCCATCGCGCTGGCAGAGTCCGCAGTGGCGACCTTCTGTGACGAGCTGGGGATCACCCGTGTCAAGTCGGTGGCACTGATGAGTGTCATCATGGTGGCCATCGGGACGCTGTCCTCCCTGGGCTACGGTCCGCTGGCAGCGGTCACCGTCATCGGCATGCAGTTCCTGGATTTCTTCGATTTCATCACGAACTCGGTGATGATGCCCATCGCTGCGGTCTGCACCTGCCTGCTGGTGGTCCGCGTGATCGGCCTGAAGCGCCTGGAAGCGGAAGTCAAAAAGAACGGCGGAGAGTTCCGCCGCCAGAATGTCTTTGAGTTCATGATCCGCTACATCTGTTTCCCGATCCTTCTCGTGATCCTGCTGAGCTCCCTTCTCAGCGTGCTGGGTGTGATCTCGATGTAAAGTAAAGCCGGGCAGGCTGCAAGTTCCTCTGCAGGCGGCCGATGCTTGCGGCCGCGGAATACCTTCAGAAAGCAAAATACCTTCAGAAAGCAAAAACCGTATCCCGGAAAGGATACGGTCAGAACGAAGATAAAGCAGCTTTAGGATGCGCATCCTAAAGCTGCTTCGTCGTTTTGAGATGACATTTCCCATATAAACGTCAAAAATAAAGAGACAAGCGGCCTGAGCAGGCCATACCGCTGCTTCATTTTTGCCAGTTTCTTCAGGTTCATGCACGTAAAGGTAAGCCCGACTTTCATCCGCATCCGGGCTTTCCCAACCATGTTTGTGTACCTCAGACCGTGAAACTCTTTCGCTGTTCCGAAGACCCTTCCGATGGTTTCTTTTCTCTTTTGATATAGTTCCTTCATTCCGAGCGTGTGCCTGATATCTTCACAACGCTCCATGTAGTCTTCCCACACGTACCGTTTAACCACTTTCTGGTGATCCCGGCTAAGTGTACACTTTGAAAGATGCGGGCAGTTTCTGCAGTCGCCAGGGTTCGACTTGTATTCCCGATAGCCATCCCTGTTTGTTGTGCTGTATTCAAGCACCTTGTTCGACGGGCAGATATAACAGTCATACATCTCATCGTAGACGTATTCGTACTTCGGGAAGAAGTCTTCCTTAGTCATCGGACGTTTGTAAGGGAATAATGGCTTTACTGCATCATCAAGGAGTTTTTTTGCGATGGCCGGGGTTTTATATCCGGCGTCCAGAACTACCGTCTCCAGATCCTTGTGCTTCACCTTGTCATAGATCTCTGGAAAAGTCGTTGAATCATGTTCATTTCCGGAATGTACGGTATATCCCAGTATCCACCCGTTTTTGTCACAGGCTGTCTCGGCAGTGTACGCAAAGACCTGCTTATGCTCGCCCTTGTGGAACCATTCGCTCTCAGGGTCGGTTTTGCTTTCCTTGACAGTTGTCCCGTCATCCCCGCCAGTGCCTCCCGGAGGATCATTACCATCTTTATCTTTCAACGGTTTTTTGCCGTGTTCCTTCCGGTCTTTTTCGATCTCTTCCCGGAGTGCCTTTTCATAAAACTTCGCGGCACGCTTTGCCTCGCGGTTGATATATTTTTTGTTGTTGGCTGCGGCCTTGATGTGTGTTGCATCAATAAAAAGGGTACGGCTGTCAACAAAACCTGCACTCATGCATTCCCTCAGAACTCTCTCGAAGATCTGTTCATAAAGGTCCGTATCCTTAAACCGTCTTGTATAGTTCTTTCCAAACGTGGTGAAATGAGGGACCGGATCAAGCATGGACAGGCCCAGGAACCACCGGTAGGCAACGTTGACTTCGATGTCCTTGATCGTCTGTCTCATGCTCCTGATTCCGAAGAGATACTGGATCAGCTGTATCTTAATAAGCATGACCGGATCCAGGCTGGGTCTTCCGTTATCCAGGCAGTACTTTTCTTCGACAAGGTCATAGATAAAACTGAAATCCATGGATCTGTCGATCAGCCTGAGGATGTGGTCCTGCGGCACCAGATCATCCATAGAGAAAAAGGAAACCTGTTCTCGTTTAAGGTTGGTTTCTTTCGTCATCATGGCGGAATACCTCCTAAAACCATTAAAACAGCAGAACAGGCCTATTTCAAGCAATGGTCATCAGGTTCTGAAAGTTGTGGAAAACATTGAAAAACCATGGGAAATCGGGCGGATTTATCCACCCGGAAATATCCCTTTGCGGCTTGATTACAGTTTTTCAGCAGGTCACACAGGAGTCAAGCCCAAAGCCGGAACGGTGCCTGCGGCAGGCTTGACTCCTGTGCGGCCTGCTGATATAAGGCAGTCAAGCCGCAAAGGGGCACTATGACTTTTCAAGTCAAAAGAAGAACCGGCACAGTAATGAGATCGGCCCACAGAAGACTTTGCTTTCGACTCAGAATGATTCGTCTCCATACGAAGGGCGGTGCCTGTATTTTATCCTAACCATTCGTATCCGTGCGGCAAGACATCGTCTTCATACGGATGGAGATGCGTAAATTTAGCCCTAACCATTGGTATCGCCACCGGCAAGATTCTTCACCTTACGGCGGGTATGCTTGCTTCTTGCGCCTCACCATCCGTATCGCAGCCAGGAAGATCACCTGCCTTACGGTGGGTATGCTTGTTTCTCGCGCTCCACCATTCGTACCCGGACAGTAGGGCATCAGTCTTCATACGGATGGAGAGACTTGTTTTTACCCTCTGCATCCGTACATCAGCCAATCGGGAATTGAATTCTAACCCCGGCATTGATCATTTATGAGTTTTGAGTCAAAAAAAGAGAACCAATCTCGTAAGAGAGCTTGGTTCCCAAAAAGACTTTGTCTTCATTCTGACCGTATCCCGGAAAGGATACGGTTTTTTCGGCGCTTCTGTAGCTTGGGTGGGTAAGTAAGCGCTAATCTTGCCCATCCAATAAAGTTCTTGGCTTCGTACGCCGCCCTTGCGTGAACCTCA
>CADBEN010000002.1 GCA_902793685.1 uncultured Lachnospiraceae bacterium | reverse complement strand
ATCCGTATCCACACCGTTCTGAAGGATCTGCTTTCGGTACTTCGTACACCATACGATGTGATACTGCAGGGAATAAACATATCCCCTACCATATGTAAGACAGGTAAGCTCAATATTATAAATGCTTTTCTCCATATCTGAATTATACCATAAGCAGACCCCGGGCGCAACGAAAAATCGAATCTTTGTTCGCATATCGGACGGACAGGGTCCGGTCTGCCCGTCAGACTGCGGAAAAACCGGGCGCCGGCCTGATTCTACTACATGTTCTTGAAGAGAAGCTGGCAGTTCGTGTATACTTGTTTTCGTCATCAAGAGTGCGATGCGGACCGCAAACGTCCGCGTTTGCCCGGACAGGAAGAGAACGCCCGGCGCCTGCGGCGGACCCGGCACGGATCCATGGAAAACAGCTTCGCAGGCAGCTGATCCGTGTACGGCCCGGTACATTCAGGTTCCCTGAATTTAATGGATTCTCCTCCTGTCCGTTTTTTGGAATGTACCGGAGGAACCCCATGCCCATGCTGGAGCAGCTTTCCGACGAGGCGTGCTGGGAGCGGTTTTACGCTTACAAGACATCCCTTGCGTGCCCGAAGACCTTCGCGAAAGAACTGCGGCGTTTTATCGATGCCCGCGGCTGGGAACCGGTCTGTGAGGAAATCCGGAAGACTGCAGAGGAGATCCGGCAGTCCGGATCGGCCGGCGATCAGGAAATTACGTTCCCGCTTCCTTCGAAAGCCGTGATCAGCAAGCAAAGCTCTCAGAAAAAGAGGACGGTCTACACGTATCCGGCGCCGGAAAACACAGTGCTGAAGCTCCTGACCTGGCTGCTTCTCCGGAAGTACGACGGCCTGTTCAGCGGCAATCTGTACTCCTTCCGCCCCGGGATCACGGCAAAGGACGCGGTACGGCGGCTGCGCAGGACAAAAGACATAGACCGCATGTATTCCTACAAGGCCGATATCAGCAATTACTTTAATTCCGTGCCGGTGGAAAAGCTGCTGCCCATGCTTTCGGAAGCGCTGACGGAGGATCCTGCGCTGCTGAATTTTCTCTCCGGACTGCTCACTGAGCCCCGGGTGCTGGACGGGAGCAGGGGTATCACGGAGCCCCGGACGCCGGAGGAGAGCAGGATCATCATTGAGCAGAAGGGAATCATGGCGGGGACGCCGCTTTCCGCCTTTTACGCGAACCTGTACCTCAAGGAGCTGGACCGGTCCTTTGCGGAGCGGGGCATTCTCTACGCACGGTACTCCGACGACATCATCCTTTTTGCGAAGACTGCGGAAGAGCGGGATGCCTGTGCGTCGGAAGTAGGACATTTCCTCGCGGAGCGCGGGCTTTCCTTGAATCCGGACAAAGAGGTCTTCGGAGCCCCGGAGGACGGCTTTACCTTCCTGGGTTTTGAATTCCAGGAAGGGTATATCGACATCGCCCCCGTTTCTGTGACCAAGCTGAAAAAGAAGATGCGCCGGAAGGCGCGGGCGCTGGACCGCTGGCACCGGAGGAAAGGACTTAGCGGGGAGAAGGCTGCCGCGGCCTTTCTCCGGGTCTTCAACCGGAAGCTGTTTGCGGCGGAGGGGGACAACGAGCTTTCCTGGAACCGCTGGTTTTTTCCGGTGATCACCAGGACGGACCGTCTTCACGAGATCGATCTCTACGCCCAGGACTGCATCCGCTTCCTGGCTGCGGGGACCCGGACCAAAGCCCGCTTTGACGTCCGCTATGAGGACCTGAAACGGCTCGGATACCGCAGTCTGGTGCATGAATGGTACGCGTACGAAGGAAGCTGAGACACAGTGATCCGCCGGTCCTGATCCGTGCGGGTATGAAAACGAAGTGAAAGGAACGAGCGCGCAGAGCGCACAGGATATACAGACATGATGAACATCGTTTTACTGGAACCGGAGATCGCCCTGAACACCGGAAATATCGGGCGGACCTGTGCCGCCACCAAAACGCGCCTGCATCTCATCTATCCGCTGGGCTTCAGCATCAGCGAGAAGGCGGTGAAGCGGGCCGGGCTGGATTACTGGGACAAGGTGGATCTCCGCACCTATGCGGATTTTGAGGAGTTCCTCGAAAAGAATCCCGGTGCGAAGATCTACATGGCCACAACGAAGGCGCGCCGCTGCTACACGGATGTGCATTATGAGCCTGACTGCTTCCTGATGTTCGGGAAGGAGAGCGCGGGCATTCCGGAGGAGATCCTGGTAAAGTATGAGGAGACCTGTGTGCGGATCCCCATGTGGGGGGACATCCGCAGCTTGAATCTCGCGAATTCCGCCGCCATTCTGCTCTACGAAGCGCTGCGGCAGAACGGGTTCCCGGAACTGGAAAAAGAGGGGAACCTGCACAGGCTTTCATGGTAAAATACAGTTGGATACAAAATGTTTCAAGTCCCGCTCGCGGGGATGCGGATCAGCCGGATCAGGTCCGGAGCGCGCCTGCTCCGTAAGGAAAGGAGACAAGATATGAAGATCGTTTTGATGGAGCCGCTGGGAATCGGAAAGAATGTGCTGGAGGTACTGTCAGACAAGCTCACGGAGCAGGGACACAGCTTTACCGCTTACGACAGCTTTACCACGGACGTGCAGGAACTGATCCTCAGAGCGGACGATGCTGACGTGCTGATGATCGCCAACCACCCGCTGCCGGGCGAAGTGATCCGGGCGGACAGGAACCTGAAGTTCGTATCCGTGGCCTTCGTCGGCATCGACCACGTGGACGTGGATGCCTGCAGGGAGAAGGGGGTCTGCATTTCCAACACCGGCGGATACTGCAATGACGCTGTCGCGGAGCTGGCGGTGGGCCTGGCGCTGGACTGCCTGCGGAATATTACCCTGTGCAATGCGGCCGTGCAGAAGGGAAAAGGAAAGGGAAGCCTGGCGGGCCACGAGCTTGCCGGAAAGACCGTCGGCATCATCGGCACCGGCGCCATCGGCTGCAGGACTGCGGAGATCTTCAAGGCGTTCCGCTGCCGCCTGATCGGCTACAGCAGAAGCCCTCGTCCCGAGGCGGAGGCCCTGGGAATCGAGCGCATGTCCCTGGATGACGTGATGCGGAACGCGGACATCATTTCCGTGCACACGCCCCTGACCCCGGAGACGAAAGGGCTGATCGGAAAGAAGGAGATCAGGCTCATGAAGAACGGCGCGATCCTTATCAACACTGCACGGGGGCCGGTGGTGGATACCCAGGCCCTCTCGGAGGCGCTGAAGGATGGCCGGATCTGTGCAGGTGTCGATGTCTATGAGCAGGATCCGCCGCTGCCGGCAGGTCATCCGCTTCTCGGCGTCCCGAACCTTGTCTGCACGCCCCATGTGGGATTTGATACCAGGGAGTCCATCGACCGGCGTGCGGCCATGGCCTTTGAAAATGTCTCTGCGTGGATGGCAGGCGCACCTGTGAGGGTCATGCTCTGATGAGCGCGGAAAACCTTGCGCCGGAGGATGCCCAAACCGGGAGAAAGAAGATAAAAAATAAGCGGAAGGGCTGGCAGCCGAAGGCGGTGGGATACCGCCGGTTCGCGACGGAAGCAGTGCTCCGGATCTGGCAGTACCGGATGTTCACGGGTTTTATTCTTTCGCTCCCTGTGCTGGGCCTGAACCGTCTGCTGTTCCTTACGGCAGACTCCACGGGAACCGCACTGACCAGTGCGGACTTCAGGAAGTTTCTCGGCTGGAGAGGCGCCGCGGTCCTTGTGCTCGCGCTGCTGCTTTACAGCCTGCATCTGGTGATCGAGGTGTTTGCCCAGATCTACCTCTGCGACGATATCCTGAACGGCGGCCGGTCCACCTCGCTCCGTGAGATCGGCCGGGGTTTCCGTGCTCTGAAGCGCTTCGCGAATCCTGTGGGATTCCTGATGGTGCTTTTCATGCTGATCGCGGCTCCGCTGACCGGGGTCGGGTTTATCGTCACTTTGACGGAAAAGTTTTATGTCCCGAGGTTTATTACCAGTGTGATCTTCGAAACACCGCTCTATATGGGGGTCTACGGCCTGATCATCGCCGGAATGGTTTTCTGCACCGCGCAGTTTGCCTTTTCAGTCCATGTGGTCCTGATCGATCAGATGAAGCCGTGGCAGGCGCTGAAGACCTCCGCGCGGCTGGTGCGGACGCACCTGCGGGAATTCTTTACGGTCCTTCTGGTGTCATCAGTGCTTTTCGGGGTTCTGTACGGCGCCGCGCAGTTTGTTTTTATGGTTATTCCGGAGGGTTACCTGGAGGAAACCGGCGGGACTCTTCCGGCCGCGTACACGCCGGATCTGTCAGAGCTTCTTTTTAAAGGAAAGCTTTCAGAGCAGGAGTCCAGGATCCTGGCATACCGTATTGCCTGTGCCTTTGTTGTGATTCTGGGCGCTTATATCATCTATGTCGTGGAAACTCTCTGCCGCAGCAATATCATGCTGCAGCTGACAAGGATGTACTACCGTTTCACGGACCGGCCGCAGGAAGCCTTTTATTCCTGTCTTTCCGCAAAACGGTTCTTTATGTACGTGACGGAATTCTTTGTGATCCTGGCCGGAGTGTTCTTACTGTCTCTGTTTGCGGGGATGGAGTTTGACAGTCTTTTCCTGAAAGACAGCGAGGTGAGCATCACGGCCCACCGCACCGGCGGGTTCATGGCAAGCGAAAACTCTCTGGAGGGGATCGATGCTTCCGTGGCCCGGGGGGTTTACGGGAGCGAGACAGACATCCAGCGCACGAAGGACGGACACTACATCATCAACCACGACAACAGTTTTAAACGTCTGACAGGCGTGGACCGGAAGCCCGGCGACATGACGCTGGAAGAGATCCGGGAGCTCCGGATCCGGGATACCACCGGGAACGGAAACCTGCTTCCTGTGCCGACCCTGGAAGAGCTTCTTGACAGGGGGAAGGGCAGGATCACCCTGTTTCTTGAACTGAAGGGCATAAGCGCTGACCGGAAGATGGCGGACGATATCGTGGCAGCGGTCCGTGACCGGGACATGGTGGACGATGTGGTCCTCATTTCCCTGAAGGCGGACGCCATCGCATACGTCGAGCATACTTATCCCGAATTCGAGACCGGGCTCCTGATCATCGGCGGACTGGGGGACGTGTCGAAGCTGGAATGCGACATGGTCATCATGGAAGAAGAGATGGCGACGATCAGTACGATCGACGATATTCACGAGGCCGGGAAGAAGGCAGGCGTGTGGACCGTCAATACAAGAGAATCCCTGTACCACTTCCTGGATACAGATGCTGACACCATTGTCACGGACCAGGTCATCATGGCTCTGGAAGTCCAGGACGAGCTCCTGGACAGGACAGATCTCCAGGTCATGATAGACGCGGTTCCGCAATTTTTAGAATAAGTGTTCAGAACATGTACAGTGCCGCGGCGGTATGCGGGGAATGCAGGAAGGAGAACAGGAAATGTACGATTTTGACAGGATCACGGACCGGAGAGGCACGGATTCGCTGAAGCATGATTTTGCGGTGGAGTACGGACTCCCCGCGGATGTTCTGCCCTTGTGGGTCGCGGATATGGATTTCCCGGTGGCCCGGGAGATCACGGAGGCCCTGACGGAACGGGTAAACCACGGAATCTACGGCTACAGCGACGTGAAGGCGGATTATGCGGAAATCGTGGCGGACTGGTATGGCCGTCATTTTTCCTGGCGCCCGGAGGCGGACTGGCTCGTGAAGACGCCGGGCGTGGTCGCGGCCCTGGCCATGGCGGTACGCGCATTTACGGAGCCCGGGGACGCCGTCCTGATCCAGCCGCCGGTGTACCGTCCTTTTTTCGGAGTGGTCCGGAACAATGGGAGAAAAGTGGTCGAAAACACGCTGGTCCTGAAGGACGGGCATTATGAAATCGATTTTGAGGATTTCGAGCAGAAGGTCCGGTCGGAGAAAGTCCGCCTCTTCATTCTCTGCAGCCCGCACAACCCGGTGGGCCGTGTCTGGACGGAGCAGGAGCTCCTGCGGGTCGGGGAGATCTGCGGAAAATACGACGTGATGATCGTTTCGGACGAGATCCACTGCGACCTGGTGCGTCCGGGATATATCCACACTCCCCTGTTAAAGGCACTGCCGGGGCTAAAGGATCAGTGCGTCCAGTGCACGGCGCCCAGCAAGACCTTCAATCTCGCCGGTCTGCAGGTCTCGAATATCTGGATCCCGGACCCGAAAAAGCGGAAGATGTTTACGCGGGAGATGGATGCCGCAGGTCTTTCTCTCCTGAATTCGCTGGGACTCGTTGCCGCCCGTGCGGCATTTCAGCACGGAGACCAGTGGCTTAAAGAGTGTCTGGAATACCTGGAAGGAAATTACCGGCTGATCCGGGAAGAAACGGAAGAGCATCTTCCCGGCGTGAAACTGACCGAGGCGGAAGGAACATATTTCGCGTGGCTCGATTTCTCCGGTCTGGGGATCAGCGACGAGACTCTGAACGACCGGCTGATCCACCGGGGGAAGCTGTGGCTCGACGCGGGAACGATCTTCGGAAAAGAGGCGGGAAACTGCTTCCAGCGGCTGGCGTACGTCTCTCCGCGCTCAGTGATAAAGGACGCGATGGAGCGAATGCGGAAGAGTCTGTATGAGGCGGAGTGAGATGACAGGCGGACACGGAAAGCTGCGGCTCATCGGAGACCGCAGCTTTTACATGCACGTCGCCGCGGTGGCGGTGCCGATCATCGTTCAGAATACGCTGACCAACATCATCAGCCTTCTGGACAATATTATGGTGGGTCAGGTCGGCACGATCCCCATGTCCGCGGTGGCGGTGGTGAATCAGCTGATCCTGATCTTTTATCTCTGCGTCTGGGGCGGTCTCGCAGGCGCAGGGATCTTCGGCGCGCAGTTTTTCGGCAGCGGAGACATGGAAGGGCTGCGGCAGACCACCCGCTTCAAGATGGTGATGATGGTCGTGTTCACACTGGCGGCCTGGGGGATCTTCCTCGCCTTCGGGGACAGACTGATCGGCCTGTACATCGCCCCCGGCACTTCGGCGGAGGCGCGGGCAGAGACGCTGCGGCTGGGACTGCAGTACCTGCGGGTGATGCTGATCGGGCTTCTGCCTTTCGCGGCGACCCAGGCTTACGCTTCCGCCATGCGGGAGTCGGGGAAGACCTACCTTCCCATGTACGCCAGCATCACGGCGATGTTCGTGAACTTTGTGTTCAACGCGCTCCTGATCTTCGGTCTTTTCGGCTTCCCGAAGCTCGGCGTCCTCGGCGCCGCCGTCGCGACGGTGCTTTCCCGCTTTGCGGAGATCCTGATCATCCTGGCCGGAGGAATGCGGGACACGGAAAACTACGGGTATCTCCGGGGCCTTTACCGGGATTTCCGGATCTCCGGAGACCTGGCGCGGCGGATCGCCGTCAAGGCCGCACCCCTTCTTGTAAATGAGTTTTTCTGGAGCACGGCGGAGGCCGCGATCCTGCAGGGATATTCGATGCGCGGCATCAACGTGGTGGCGGCAATGAATATTGCCGGCGTCGTCTTCCTCGTGTTCGAGGAGTTCTCCCTTTCCCTGGGGAACGCTACGGGCATCCTTGCGGGGCAGTGCCTCGGCGCGCGGAAATTCGACGAGGCGAGAGAGACTTCCCTCCGGATCATGCTGGTCAGCGTGGTGTTCTGCATTTTCACCGGCCTGGTGCTCTGGGCGATCGCGCCGATGATCCCGCAGATCTACCGGACCGAGGCTTCCGTGCGGGAGATGGCGGTGCGCTGCATCCGGGTGATGGCCTTCTGGCTGTCGATGTGGGCCCTCGCGAACATCGGCTACTTTACCGTCCGTTCCGGCGGCAGGGTGGCGGTGGTCTTCCTGTTCGATTCTGTCTTCACCTGGGCGGTGAAGGTCAGCGTCCTGCGCATCCTCGTGATGAAGACTGCCATGGACGTGGTGGATATTTATTTTACGGTGAACGGCCTCGAGACGATCAAGGCTGTGGTCGGGATCCTGCTGGTCCTGAGTGGCATGTGGATGCAGGACCTGGTGAATGAGATCAAGGTGGAAGAATGAGCAGCGAAAACGAGATGGAGCGCCTCAAGGCGCGGTGCGCGGAGGCGGGCCTGGAACTCCGGGAGGAGCCGCAGGGCCTGACCCTCTGCGGGAACGGTCTGGAGCTGTGGGGCGATTTTACGCGGATGATGCCGCGGCTCCGCCGGGGAAACCTTCAGCGGGAATTTCTCGTGAAAGCCTCCAGGATCAAGGGCCTTGGAGAGCGTCCCTTCGCGGTGGACGCCACAGCGGGGCTGGGAGAGGATTCGATCCTTCTGGCGGCTGCGGGCTACTTTGTGCGGATGTATGAGCACAACCCGGTGATCGCGGCACTGCTCCGTGACTCCCTCCGCCGCGCGGCGGAGATCCCGGAGCTGAAGGAATATGCCTCCAGAATGGAGCTTGTGGAGGGAGACAGCACGGAAGCACTCCTTAAGATGGCGCGGCAGGCGTTGGATGCCGAAGCGTCCGCCGCGGCGCAGGAGACAGAGTTTCATGCAGTACCTGATCTGATTCTTCTGGATCCGATGTTTCCGGCGCGGCAGAAGAGTGCGCTGATCGGAAAGAAACTGCAGCTCCTGCAGAAGCTGGAAATGCCCTGTGCTTCGGAGGAAGCCCTGCTGGCCGCGGCCCTGGGGACCGGCACCCGGCGGGTCGTGGTCAAGCGGCCGCTGAAGGGGCCTTACCTCGCAGGGAAAAAGCCGGATTACGACATCACCGGGAAGGCCATCCGTTACGACTGCTATGTGATCGCGAGGAAGGCAGAAGCTTGACCCGGTACGTCTGTATTTCCGCCGTCCGGAGACCGGAAGGCGGGAGTGGTTAACAATCAAAAGTGACAAGGTTGACAATCACCCCCCGGATATGTTAACATTCCTCAGGAATCAAGTTTACATTTCGGAGGCGTTTACTGATGAAGCTTACAACAAAAGATCTGGTTCTGTGTGCACTGTTTACGGCACTGGCCTGCGCCGTTTCCCCGATTTCCATTCCGCTGCCCGGCGGCGTCCCGGTCACGCTGCAGCAGGTGGCTGTGATGCTGGCCGGCCTGATCCTGGGCCCGAAGCTCGGCGCTCTCAGCATGCTGGTCTACCTTCTTCTCGGCGCGGTGGGACTCCCGGTCTTTGCGGGACTCAGCGGCGGACTGTCCAGGATCGTCGGTCCCAGCGGCGGGTTCCTGGTCGCTTATCCGATCCTTGCAGCCATCTGCGGCGCCGTCTACTTCAGGTTCGGCAGACATGAGACCGGAGCCGGGAAATACCTTGCCATGGCAGCAGGAATGCTCATCGGCAATATAGTCCTCTATATTTTCGGCCTCAGCTGGTTCATGTATATTCTCGGCAGGAATCTTCAGGAAGCACTGGCGCTCTGCATGCTTCCCTTTATCCCCGGGGACCTTCTGAAGATGGTCGTCACCGGACTTCTGGTGCCGAGGCTTGAAAAAGCACTGGCCGGTGTCCGGATCCAGGAACGAAGAACAGCGTAATACGATTCTGCCTGCATCAAAGAAAAACCGCAGCCGTTTCCGCACTCCTCTGACGGGAGCCGGAGACGGCTGTCTCTGTGTCTGAAGGCGGGGACTGATGCCGGTTGAAGTTCCTCTGAAAATTATGTATGCTGTTTTATACGAGTGACAGCGGGCGATGTCTCCGGCACAGGCATTCGGAATGACAGCGGATATGGTTTCCGCTGAGGCATACGGGAGGAGTTTATGTCAAAATATGATGTGATCATTATCGGTGCAGGTCCCGGGGGGATCTACTCCGCATACGAACTGGTGAAGAACGCGCCGGAACTGAAGGTTCTGGTGTTTGACGCGGGGCACACGCTGGAAAAGCGGAAATGTCCCATCGACGGGAAAAAGGTGAAGAGCTGCATCGGCTGCAAGCCCTGTTCCATCATGAACGGTTTCGGCGGCGCCGGCGCGTTCTCCGACGGAAAATACAATATTACCAATGATTTCGGCGGGACGCTGTATGAGTATATCGGCCGTGAGACGGCCCTGGAGCTCATGCACTATGTGGATCAGATCAACATGTCCCACGGCGGCGCCGGCACAAAGCTTTATTCCACCGCGGGAACGGGCCTGAAGAAGCTCTGCATGCAGAACAAGCTGCTTCTTCTGGAGGCGTCGGTCCGGCATCTCGGGACGGACATCAACTACGTGGTCCTGGAGAACCTGTTCGCGGAACTGAAGGACAAGGTGGAATTCCGCTTCGATACGCGGATCGATAAGATCGAGGAGACCGAGGGCGGCTACCTCGTCCGCTTCAAGGGCGGGGAGGAGACGGCGGAGAAGGTGATCGTCTCCGTCGGAAGAAGCGGGAGCAAGTGGATGGAGACGGTCTGCCGGGACCTGGAAATCCCTACCCGCTCCAACCGAGTGGATCTTGGCGTCCGCGTGGAGCTGCCCGCGGTGATCTTCTCCCATATCACCGACGAGCTGTATGAGAGCAAGATCGTATACCGCACGGAAAAATTCGAGGACAATGTCCGCACCTTCTGCATGAACCCCCACGGCATCGTGGTCAACGAGAACACCAACGGGATTATTACCGTCAACGGCCACAGCTTCGAGGATGAGAAGAGGAAGACGGAAAACACGAATTTCGCGCTGCTGGTGGCGAAGCATTTCTCCCTTCCCTTTAAGGATTCCAACGGGTACGGCGAGAGTATTGCCCGCCTTTCCAACATGCTGGGCGGCGGCGTGATCGTACAGCGCTTCGGAGACCTGGAGCGGGGACGGCGGACAACGGACAGGCGCCTGGAGAAGAGTACGGTGCGGCCCACACTGGCAGCGACGCCCGGCGACCTGAGCCTGGTGCTGCCGAAGCGGCTCCTGGACGGCATTATCGAGATGATCTACGCGCTGGACAAGATCGCCCCCGGCACAGCGAACGACGATACGCTGCTCTACGGGGTCGAGGTCAAGTTCTACAACATGGAAGTGCAGCTGGATGAGAACCTGGAGACCGCCCACAAGGGACTCTATGTGATCGGAGACGGCAGCGGTGTCACCCACTCTCTGTCCCACGCCTCCGCCAGCGGCGTCCACGTGGCGCGGCGTATTCTGGAAGGCCGCGGGAAGGCCTGAGTCCGCGGAAAGATCCGAGGCAGCGGAAAAGTCTGAAGAGGACCGGGGCCTTTTTCGGGGCCTGGCTTGAAAAAGAAATACAGAGATCATTCAAAAAAACGGGAAATGATGGTATAATCAATCCATCATTTCCCGTGTTACATTTTATGCGGTGATCTATTTCCGCATTCATGCCCGTCCGGGCAGCTTTTTTCCGAGACAGTATTCCGTGTTCCCTGTTCCCGCAGGGCCTGTTTGTTCTGCGCAGGAAACGGAGAAAACATATGAAAGAAAACTATAAAGAGATGAACCCCTGTGACCTGGTGTCCGAGTGCTTTGAACTGGCTTCGGAACGCCTGACTGTGCGGCTGATCAATCCGGAACAGAATCAGGAGATGCTGAGCCGGATCCCGCACCGGAAGGTCTGCGAGATGGAGGAAGTCTGCTGTCTTACCCTGAAGGCGGACGAGACCGGGAAATCCTTCCTCACGGTGACCGACCGGATGCTCTCAGAGTGGGGCATCGGCCGGATGGAGCTCTTCCGGAGCGCCGAGGAGAATGCGGCCCGGAAAGATCCCGCGTCCCTCCGGCCGCTGCTCAGTGTCCTGAACGGAATGATCGGCGGGGAGGAGCCTGAACCGGAGGAGGACAGTGAAGAGCCCTGTCCGAATCAGCTCTATCTGGCGACCAACAGGGACGGCGTCCTCGGGGCGGGTGTGATCATGTATCCCGGCTTCCTGGCGGAGGCCGCCCGGCAGCTCGGGAGCAGCTTTTATCTTCTTCCGTCCAGCATCCATGAATTCCTGTTTCTGCCGAACAAGGGACCGTATGACGTGGAGGAACTGAATCATATGGTACAGGCCATCAATGAGAGCGAGGTCTCGCCCCGGGAGCGGCTTGCGGACCGCGTACTTTATTACGATGCGCAGTCGGAGGAACTGTATGTGCCGGGAACGGCGCTCTCCTTTGATTTCCGGCAGCAGTGCGGCTGTTACTGACTGCGGCCGCGGCCGGTGACCGGAAGCCGGTCGACGACCTGGCCGTCGCGGACCAGATAGATCCAGTCATACAGATTTACTGTGGTGCAGCAGTGCCCGGGGATGATCCGAATGATATCCCCGGGTTTTTTTGCGGGGACGTCGCCGTATACGGCACTGTGTTCTTCGCTGAAATTCACGGAAAGCTCCGGCGCTGCCGCAAAGACCGGCGGGCGCTGGTCCATGGCGAGAGACTTCACGCCGGCATCCGTGACGATGGCGCCGGGACGGGCACTCACCACTGTGGCAAGGACAGAGAGGGCGTTCCTGAAGGAGACGCCGACTTTCCGGTATGAGGTGTCAGAGAAAAGATAGCTCCCGCACTGTGCCTCCGTATAGACGCTGTCCTTCCCGTGGAAGTCGATGGTCCCGGTGCTGATGCCGCTGACTTCCTTGACGGAGATCCCCTGGTCTTCAAGGTAATTCTTCAGTTCGCGGACCTTTTCCTCGACAGCCTCCGATTCCCGTTTCCGAAGAACTATATCCTCTTCGTGGGCCAGGTTCCCGGCGTAGGCCTGGATGCCTTCGAAAATCAGGTTAGGCGCATAGAGGAGATGACGCGCAAGAGAGGAGACTTCTTCCTTGGTTTTGACGCCGCAGCGGTTCATGCCGATGTCATACTCTACCAGGCAGCGGAGCTCCGTTCCCTGCTGTCCGCAGGCAGCCTGGAGCGCGTCGACATTGTCCGCGTCATCCACACAGACCGTCAGGTCACAGTACCCTGCGAGGACCGCGAGGCGGGCGATCTTGGCAGGCGCGGTGATCTGGTTCGCGATCAGGACGTCCTCGACGCCGGAAAGGATCAGGTCCTCCGCTTCGGAGAGCTTGGCACAGCAGATTCCCTTTGCGCCGTGTTCCAGCTGCAGCTTCGCGATGGCGGGACACTTGTGGGATTTATAATGGGGACGGAGCCGGATGGGAGTTCCTTCCAGCAGCCGGTCCATGGTCCGCATATTTTCTTCCATAATATCAAGGTCGACGACCAGGGCGGGCGTCTCCAGCTGTTCCATTCGCATGGGTTTCTCCTTTCTGAAGCCGTATCATGAGTTCTTTTTATCATACCACATGCAGGACACTGCAGGAACGCACAGAGACGCGGATTTCTGATATGATAGATACAGATTTCTGAAACTTAAGAACGAAGATTCGGAAAAACCGGAGGAACTGATGAAGACCCGTATTGATACCTCGAAAGAATATGGACTTGTACTGGAAGGCGGAGGAGCGAAAGGGGCTTTCCAGATCGGTGCCTGGAAAGCACTGGTCAAGGCCGGGGTCAGGATCCGCGGGATCGCCGGTACCAGTGTCGGCGGGCTGAACGGCGCACTGATCGCGGCCGGGGAAGTGTCTGAAGCCGAAACACTCTGGGAGAATATGACCTACAGCCAGGTCATGGACGTGAACGATGAAGACGCGGATGCCTTCCTGAACGGACGGATGAGTCTGCGCGAGAGACTTGATACGGTCCGGGAGATCATCCGGAACCGGGGCCTGGACGCGGGACCGTTAAAAGAGCTGATCGCGAAGAGGGTCAAGTGTGAAAAGATCAGGGCTTTTCCGGGAACCTTGTCTGTGGTAAGCTTTAATGTCGGAAAAGGCGAAGAGGCGATCGATCTCAGGACCTGCACGAATGAGGAAATCCGCGATTATCTTCTTGCAACAGCCTATCTGCCGCTGTTCCGGCTGGAAAAGACCCGGGAGCAGTTTATGATCGACGGAGGGGTCACGGACAACATTCCCGTCGACGTGCTGCTGAAAAAAGGATATAAAGACATCATTGTGATCCGGCTCCACGGGATCGGTGTGATCAAGCCGGTCAGGATCCCGAAGGACGTGAATATGATCATGATCTCTCCGGATGAAGATCTGGGCGGGATCCTGGATTTCACAAAGGAGTCGGCGCACAGGAATATGGCCATCGGCTACTGTACAGCCATGCGGGTACTGTACGGTCTTCCTGGGAAGACCTATTATCTGCTGGACTCGGAAGAATCAGAGCGGGACTGCCTGGAACGGCTGCTGGAGCTGGAGAAATGTGTGGATCCCGACTCCCAGAAGGGACTGATCGATCTGATCCGGAAACGGGACAGCCGGTACCGCACATGGCTTGAGCAGACGCTTCCGGGATATGCCAGAGAACTTTCTGTCGGAGCAGACTGGACCTACAGGGAACTCTGGACCGCCATGCTTGAGGAAGCGGCGAAATGTACGGGTGTCGAGCGTTTTGAAGTTTACCCGGAGAAAACGCTTGCGGACCGCATCGCGGAGCAGGAGATTCCGAAGGATGCTCCGGAATGTGTGAAGATACTCATGCGCTGGCTTCACAAAACGAAGGGAGTGACTCAGGATGGGAAGGTATAAGCTGCTGCGGATCGACGCAGCCTGGAACAACGAGTGTTTTCTCGCGGAGGCGGAGACTGCTGCGCCGGACGGGGAGACGGTTTACGCGGCGGTCACGGACTGCGGCGGCGTGAGAACGTACCGTCTTCTGAAGAACAGCGCGTACGATGACGCGTTCTGCCGGGTGGAACGGATCGGGATCACGGAGAAGGATGTGATCCGGTCCTTCCCGGATCTCCTTACGGCGCGGGACGAATCGCCGGAAGCCTTTCCGATCCTGGGTGTCCTGGACAATGTGGCGGATGACTGCGAAGATCTGACAGAGTATCACTGGCAGCCCTTCATGGAGGAGGATCCTTACGGAGCCCGCTCCATTGCCGGCGCCGGGCAGAAATAAAGGAGGTACAGAAACATGTGGACAAGAGCAGAACTTAAAGAGAGGGCGAAGACCGCCTTCAAGAGCAATTACTGGAAGAGTGTCATCGCAGGACTTGTCATGGCATTTACCGCGGGCAGTGTCGGCGGAAGTGTGAGAACCGGCGGACAGGCAGTCGGGACTGCGGGAGGAAGCACCACCATCGATATACAGAACATCGATCCGAGAGTCGTGGCGATGATCTGCGCCATTCTGGCGACCATCGCCGCGGGAGCGTTTCTGGTAAAGCTGTTCCTTCTCAACCCGCTGAGCGTCGGCGCCAGCCGGTTCTTCGTGAAAAACAGCGAGCGTCCGGACGCTTCCCTGAACGAAGTAGCAGAGGGGTTCAAAAACAATTATCTCGGGGTCGTCTTTACGATGTTCCTGAAGGATCTGTTTCTGTTTTTCTGGGCGTTTCTCTTCATTATCCCTGCCATCGTGAAGTCCTATTCTTACATGATGGTGCCGTTCATTCTGGCGGAGCATCCGGAGATTTCCGGAACAGACGCGATCAGTCTTTCCCGCCGCATGATGGACGGAGAGAAGTGGAAAGCCTTCGTCCTGGGCCTGTCGTTTCTCGGATGGGTGCTGGTCTCCGTCATCACCTGCATGGTGGCCGGCGTTCTGTGGACAAACCCGTATATTTACGCGACGAACGCGGAGCTTTACCGGACTCTGAAGCATAAGGTCCCGGAGCTTGGCGGTTATTCCTGCGCCGGCTGAAATCAATGCGGCATTCCATGGCGGATGATACATGAAAAGAGAACCGTGTCCGGAGCTTCGGTCCGGGCACGGTTTTCACTTGCGTACATGCGGTGTTCATGCTAAAATAATCGCAATGCGTTTAAAGGATAAATTGTCAGAATAGTCTCTGAAAACGCGGCACTTTGAATCATTTTTTAAGAAAGAAGGAAGAAGCAGAATGAAAGGCAATGTCATTGTCGGTCAGTCCGGCGGACCCACAGCAGTCATCAACTCCAGCCTTGCAGGCGTCTACAAGAACGCGATGGAGCGCGGATACAACAAGGTCTATGGTATGCGTTACGGCATCCAGGGCTTTATTGACGAGCAGTACATCGATATGTCCGACTACGTCAAGAACGAGCTGGATTTGGAGCTCCTGAAGAGAACTCCCTCCGCATTCCTCGGCACCTGCCGCTACAAGCTGCCGGAGATCCATCAGGATAAGGCAGTCTATGAGAGAATCTTCGCTCTGCTGGACAAGATGGATATCGAAGTATTCATCTACATCGGCGGAAACGATTCCATGGACACCATCAAGAAGCTGTCTGACTACGCACTTCTGACCGGCGCAAAGCAGAAGTTCGTCGGCTGCCCGAAGACCATCGACAACGATCTGGCCATCACGGACCACACCCCGGGCTTCGGCAGCGCTGCGAAGTACATCGCCGCTTCCACCAAGGAGATCATCCGCGACGCTCTGGGCTTCTCTTACAAGAAGAAGAACGTCACCATCATCGAGATCATGGGCCGCAATGCAGGCTGGCTGGTCGGCGCAAGCGCTCTTTCAAAGGGCGAGGACTGCGACGGACCGGATCTGATCTACCTTCCGGAGGTTCCGTTCGATCTTGACAACTTTGTCGCAAAGGTCGATTCCCTGCTTCAGCAGAAGGACGTCGTCGTTGTCGCTGTCTCCGAGGGCATCCGCACCGCAGAGGGCAAGTATGTCTGCGAGTTCACCGCCGGCTCCGAGTCCAAGGACGCGTTCGGCCACATCCAGATGACCGGCACCGCTGCATTCCTTGCGAACCTGATCAACCAGAAGCTGGGCTGCAAGACCAGAGGCGTGGAGTTCTCCACCCTGCAGAGAGCAGCAGCGCACCTTGCTTCCAAGGTCGACGTCGACGAAGCATACATGGTCGGCGGCGCTACCATCAAGGCTGCTGACGAGGGTTCCACCGGCGTCATGGCAGTCATCGACCGTGTCTCTGACGATCCGTACCAGAGCGCGACCGGCGTCTATGACGTGCACCGCATCGCGAACGACGAGAAGGTCGTTCCGAGAAACTGGATCAATGAAGAGGGTGACGGCGTCACCGAAGAGTTCATCGAGTATGTCCGCCCGCTGATCCAGGGCCACTACAACCCGATGATGGTCGACGGCCTTCCGAGACACCTTGTCATGAATCCCAGCGGATACCGCGACAAGTACATGAACATCCAGACCAGCTGATCCTGCTGACTGAACAGACAGAGCCGGCCTCCCTTTTGCGGAGGCCGGCTCTTTTTTCCATGTCCGGGAGGCCGTTTTTTCTTTCTGTGTCCGGAAATCCGGTCCGGCAGCCGGGGAAGCGGTATAATGGTTACAGATTCAGCCGGCGGACAGTCCGGCGGGGAAATACAGGCGCCGGAGAAATGAGCACATGGGAAAGGACAGACAGATGAATGCACTTGAGGGATATAAAATTCTGGATTTCAGCACGCTGCTTCCGGGACCTTACGCCACTATGGTCCTCGGAGATCTGGGGGCGGAGGTGCTGAAGGTCAGCAGCAAGGACAGATTTGATCTCGTAGTGAACTGGCCGCCGAAGGTGAAAGGCACGGAAGTGACCGGGGCCCAGGCGTGGCTCGGAAGAAACAAGAAAACGATCTTTCTCGATCTGAAAAAACCTGCCGCGGTGGAGGCCGTGAAACGCCTGGTGATGGATTACGACATCGTAGTAGAACAGTTCCGCCCGGGAGTGATGGACCGCCTGGGGATCGGATACGAAGCCCTGAAGGCTGTGAACCCGCGGGTCATCTACTGTGCCATCACGGGATATGGCCAGACGGGAGGATTTTCAAAGCGAGCAGGCCATGACATCAATTACCTGGCGCGCTCCGGCGTCGCGTATGCGGCGGGGAGGAAGCTTGGCGGTCCCGGTCTCTACAACTTCCAGATCGCGGATGTGGCCGGCGGCTCCATGGGAGCGGTGGCTTCGATCCTGGCGGCGCTCCTTTACCGTGAGAAGACGGGAGAGGGCCAGTCCATCGATATCTCCATGCAGGACTGCGTGATCCCCTTCAACTCCATGGACGGCGCTTCCTTCTTTGCGGGAGGCCCGGAGCCCGCCCGGGAGAACGGACTCCTGAACGGCGGGCAGATCTACGATTTTTATGAGACATCTGATGGGGGGTACATGAGCGTCGGTTCCCTGGAACCGAAATTCTTTGCGGCGCTCTGCGACGGCCTGGGAAAGCCGGAGTGGAGGGACGGAAAGCTGCTGCGGACAGAGGAAGGGATCCGGGAAGTGAAGAATACCTTCCGGGAGATCTTCCGGACCCGAAGCAGGGAGGCGTGGACAGAGATATTCGGGAAGCTGGACGCCTGCGTGGAACCGGTGATGAGCCTCGGAGAAGTGTCCCGGGATCCGCATCTTAAGTCCCGCGGCATGTGGCCCGAGGTGAAGGTGCCTTCTGCCGGAAAAGAGACGGTTTCCGTGACCCAGATGGGGAACCCGCTTCATCTTTCCAAGTGTCCCCCGCGCTATGACCACGCCGGATATCCGGAAGGATACCACACGGAGGAGGTGCTTTCCGCCCTGGGATACAGTCCGGAAGAGATCCGGGAAATGATCTGAGGGGGAAAAACGTCGGAAGGCGGTCTGAACAGGAGGAATGTGCCAGAAGATTAAGAATCCTGTAGGAAAATTGTGGTTCGAATTACATTGGCCGCATAGTATAATGAGAACAGCGAATAAAACCTGGGAAAGGGAGGGATAACAGATGAGAAACAGAGTCAAAAAAGCAGTCCTGATGATACTGACGCTGCTGCTTTTGCTCGTGCCGGTCACGGTCTACGCAGATACCGCCTGCATCGTCACAGGGACAAAGAATTATCTCGCGCTGAGGACCGAGCCGAGGACGTCGGAGAGGAATGAGATCGGAAAGCTGTACAACGGAGAGACCTTCTATGTCACCAGCAGCGGAACGAACGGCTTTGCGTACGGATACAATACCAAAGGCCAGTACGGGTACGTAAATGCCAAATACCTCACTCCGGTGAACACCCAGCAGGGACAGAGTTCTGCTTACCAGCCGACGCAGGCCTACCAGCCGACGCAGAGTTACCAGCCGCAGCAGGGCTACCCGCCGTCAACACAGGGGTATCCGCCGGCACAGAACTACCAGCAGGGTCCGGGGTATCAGCAGGGTCCGGGATATCCGTCACAGAGCTACCAGCCGACGCAGGCCTACCAGCCGACACAGAGCTATCAGCCGCAGCAGCAGACAGGCACAGCCAAAACCGTAACCGGGACCAAGAATTATCTGGCGCTCCGCAGCAGCCCTGTCCGTTCCGATTCGAATGAGATCGGAAGACTGCACAACGGAGAGATCTTCTACGTGCTCGACTGGCAGAATAACGGATTTGCCTACGGCTATACCGCAGCCGGAAAGTACGGATATGTCGTTTCCGCGTATCTGAAGTAAATAACCGAAGGACCGGGACAGAGATCTCAGGATCCTTCTCCCGCTGATATTAAAAAAGGAGCTGCCGAGCAGCTCCTTTTTGATATCTCCGGATTCCGTATTATTCTTTGATCATCGCATGCCATTCCTGCAGGGATCTGACTTCGCCGACGCCGCGCCGTTTGATCTGCGCGATGCCCTCGGCCGCCGCCTTGGCTGCCGCCATGGTGGTGATGTAGGTGACCTTGTGCTTGATGGCTGCCTTCCTGAGGTAGGAGTCGTCGTGGACGCTGTCCTTGCCGGCAGGAGAGTTGACGATCAGCTGGATCTCGCCGTTGGTGATGTAATCCAGGATGTTCGGCCGGCCCTCGTACAGCTTCTTCACCTTCACGCAGGGGATCCCTGCGTCGTTGATGATCCGCCAGGTCTTGCCGGTGGCGAAGATCCGGAAGCCGTCCTCGTACAGGGACTGGGCCACCTCGGGCACTTCCGGCTTATCCTGCTCGTTGACGGAGATCAGTGCGGTGCCCTTCAGCGGAAGGTTCGACTTCGCGCCTTCCTCTGCCTTGAAGAAGGCTTCGCCGGTGGTCTCAGCCAGGCCCAGGACCTCGCCGGTGGAACGCATCTCCGGTCCGAGGACCGGGTCGACCTCCGGGAACATGTTGAAGGGGAAGACTGCTTCCTTCACGCCGTAGTAGGGGATCACGCGGTCGCCCAGCGCCGGGACAGGAGAGGGACGTCCGGTGAGCTCGCCGGTGATAATGTCGGTGGCCAGCGGGACCATGCGGATGCCGCAGACCTTGGAGACCAGCGGCACCGTGCGGGATGCGCGCGGGTTGGCTTCCAGGACGAAGACCTTGCCGTCCTCGATGGCGTACTGCATGTTCATGAGGCCGACGACGTGCATCTCCTCCGCGATCTTCCTGGTGTACTCCTTGATGGTCTCAAGGTTCTCCGGGGCGATGTGCTTGGAGGGAAGGATGCATGCGGAGTCGCCGGAGTGGATTCCCGCGAGCTCGATGTGCTCCATGACCGCCGGGACGTACGCGTGGGTTCCGTCGCTGATGGCGTCCGCCTCGCACTCCAGTGCGTGGTGCAGGAAGCGGTCGATGAGGATCGGGCGGTCCGGGGTGACGCCCACCGCCGCGTTCATGTAGCCTGTCATGGCTTCATCGTCGTAGACGACTTCCATGCCGCGGCCGCCGAGCACGTAGGACGGACGGACCATGACCGGATAGCCGATGCGGTTCGCGATCTCCTTCGCCTCTTCGACGGTGGTTGCCATGCCGGATTCCGGCATCGGGATGCCGAGCTTGTCCATGACCATGCGGAACTGGTCGCGATCCTCCGCCAGGTCGATGACCTCGGGGGAGGTGCCCAGGATCTTCACGCCGTTCTTCTGGAGCTCGGAGGCAAGGTTCAGCGGGGTCTGGCCGCCGAACTGGGCGATGACGCCCACCGGCTTTTCCTTATTGTAGATGGAGAGGACATCCTCCAGGGTCAGGGGCTCGAAGTAGAGCTTGTCGGAGGTGTCGTAGTCGGTGGACACCGTCTCCGGGTTGCAGTTGACGATGATGGTCTCGAAGCCCAGCTTCTTCAGGGACTGTGCCGCGTGGACGCAGCAGTAGTCGAACTCAATACCCTGGCCGATGCGGTTCGGGCCGCCGCCGAGGATCATGACCTTCGGCTTGTCCGTGCTGATCTTGTCGTTGTCCGGCGCGTTGTAGGTGGAGTAGTAGTAGGCGCTGTCCTCGGTGCCGCTGACATGGACCGCGTCCCAGGTCTCCTCGATGCCCAGGGCAAGGCGGCGTGCGCGGATCTGGTCCTCGGGGATGTTCAGGATCTGGCTCAGATACTTGTCTGCAAAGCCGTCCTTCTTAGCCTGGATGAACTGCTTGTCGGTGACAGCATCGCCCGCGGCGACCAGGGCTTCTTCTTCCTGGACCAGCTCCAGCATCTGCCGGAGGAAGTACTTCTTGACCTTCGTGATCTCGAAGAGCTCGTCCACGGACACGCCCTTCCGCAGTGCCTCATACATGAGGAAGTGGCGCTCGGAGGAGGCGTTGGCGAGCAGCTTCAGCAGCTCTTCCTTCGGGAGCTCGTAGAAATCCTTGACATGGCCCAGTCCGTAGCGGCCCTTCTCCAGGGAGCGGACGGCCTTCTGGAAGGCTTCCTTGTAGTTCTTGCCGATGGACATGACCTCGCCCACCGCGCGCATCTGTGTGCCGAGCTTATCGTCCACGCCCTTGAACTTTTCGAAGGCCCAGCGGGCAAACTTGACGACGATGTAGTCGCCGTCCGGGACGTACTTGTCGAGGGTGCCGTACTTTCCGCAGGGCAGCTCCTTCAGGGTCAGGCCCGTGGCCAGCTTCGCGGAGACCAGAGCGATCGGGAAGCCGGTCGCCTTGGACGCCAGAGCGGAGGAGCGGGAGGTACGGGGGTTGATCTCGATGACGATAACGCGGCCGGAGACCGGGTCATGGGCGAACTGGACGTTGGTGCCGCCGATGACGCCGATGTGCTCGACGATCCTGTAGGCCTGGCGCTGCAGCTCCGCCTGAAGATCCTCGTCGATGGTCAGCATCGGCGCGGTGCAGAAGGAGTCGCCGGTGTGGACGCCGACGGGGTCGACGTTCTCGATGAAGCAGACGGTGATCATGTTGTTGTCCTTGTCGCGGACCACCTCCAGCTCCAGCTCCTCCCAGCCGAGGATGGACTCCTCGACGAGGACCTGGTGGATGAGGGAAGCCTGCAGGCCGCGGGCCATGACCACTTTGAACTCTTCCTTGTTGTAGACCAGTCCGCCGCCGGCGCCGCCCATGGTGTAGGCGGGGCGGAGGACCACCGGGAAGCCCAGCTTCTCGGCGATGGCAAGACCTTCCTCGACGCTGTAGGCCACTTCGGAGCGGGCCATCTCGATGCCCAGGCTGTTCATGGTCTCCTTGAACTCGATACGGTCCTCGCCGCGCTCAATGGCGTCGATCTGGACGCCGATGACCTTGACGTTGTACTTGTCCAGGATGCCTTCCTTGTACAGCTCGGAGGCGAGGTTCAGTCCGGACTGTCCGCCCAGGTTCGGGAGCAGGGCGTCGGGACGCTCTTTCGCGATGATCTGCTCAAGACGGGCGACGTTCAGCGGCTCGATATAGGTGACGTCTGCCATCTCCGGGTCCGTCATGATGGTCGCGGGGTTCGAGTTGACCAGGACGATCTCGTATCCGAGGCTCCTCAGCGCCTTGCAGGCCTGGGTGCCGGAATAGTCGAATTCGCAGGCCTGTCCGATGACGATAGGACCGGACCCGATGATCAGTACCTTGTGGATATCTGTTCTCTGCGGCATTGTGACCTCCTTACATGCCTTTCTTCCAAAAATCTTCCGAACGATTATAGCACATGTGCAGGTACAGCACCATTAAAAAATCTGTAAAAATATGCATTCCGAAAGCGGCCCCGGATTGGGGAAATTTTCGGAATCTTATGCGGGAACAGGGGCGGCAGGGCAGGTTTATATGGCTTTTTGGAGCCGATAATGCTATTGTGTTACATATCCGTATTTGCGGGTTTCATTTTATCTGAAGGAGCGTACCGTCCATGAAGGAATACCGTCTGGGAGGCCGGTTCCGGAAATTCCGGAATCTCTGTATGATCATCGTTGCAGCAATGGTCTTCGGTTTTTATTTTATTTATGACTATTTATACGAAGAGATGGAATGGTGGAATCCGAAGACCTTCGCCTGGATCTTTCTCCTGGTCGGATTCCTCTTTGTTGTCCTCACCGGCGTCGGCCTCAACACGGTGCTGAATACCATGCGGTACCGTCTTCTGGACAATGCCCTGGAGGTGTCCTGCTGGGGTAACAGCGTGCGGTATTATTATAAGGACTTCAGAGAAGCCTACTATCGCGGATGGGGACCCTTCGACACGATCCCTGTGGTCTTCGTGATGAAGGACAAGAAGAATCTGGAACTGAACCAGTATCTGGTGGACCTGGCGGAGCTTACCTCGGGACTGCTGGAGAAGATCAGACCCTACGCCGCGCTGCAGGACGGACTGGAGCAGCGGATCAAAGACATCCGGTAAGACAGACGAAGGAAACAGATCCGGAAAGCAGGTTCCGGAATAATCGGTGAAACGGGAGGAGAAGAGGACGATGTCCGAAACGGGGAACATTTCGCGCGGGCGCCGCACAAAACGGCTGGTCTGGCTGGACGCCCTGCGGGGCTTCACCGTGGTCAGCATGGTCCTGTACCACGGCATGTGGGACGCGGTCTTCCTCTGCGGGCTGAAGGCGCCCTGGTACGACGCGCTTCCCGGTTACGTCTGGCAGCAGAGCATCTGCTGGACCTTTATTTTCCTCGCGGGCTTCAGCTGGCGCTTTGACCGGAAGCCTTTGAAGCGGGGACTTCTGATCTTCGGCGCAGGAGCGCTGGTCACGATCGTGACGATGCTTTTCATGCCGGAAGACCGGATCGTCTTCGGCGTACTGACCCTGACCGGCTCCTGCATCCTTCTCATGATCCCGGCGGACCGGCTTCTGCAGGGACGGATCACTGACCGGGCGGGACTGGCGGCTGCCGCGGCCTTGTTCTTTCTGACGAGGGATGTGAATCTCGGGTACCTCGGCTTCGAGGGACTGCGGCTTGTCCGGCTGCCCTCCGGCCTGTACCGGGGAATGTTCATGACGTATCTCGGCTTTCCGGCTCCCGGTTTCTTTTCCACCGACTACTTTTCACTGCTCCCCTGGTTTTTCCTGTTCTGCTGCGGGTACTTTGCCCATGGGATCGTGATGGGGCGGAGCGTGGGGAAAGCGGAAGGAGAGGAACAGAAAAAGATCCCCGCATTGCTGCGGGGACTGTGTTTCCTCGGGAGACACGCCATGGCGGTCTACATCATCCACCAACCGGCGATCCTCCTTATGCTGGAAGGACTTCAGCTTTTGAGGAAGGCGGGGTAAGTGTCACCGGACCATGGGCAGGTACAGGAACTCATGGACGGCCCACAGGACCAGCAGGTGGCAGGGATAATATAAATAGAAAAACCATCTGGAGAAGGCGGAAGTCTTCTCCTTTTTGTTTCGGGAACTCCTGCCGGAATCTGTACCGCTGTAGAAAAAGAGGATGCAGACGGCGGCCGCCAGCGGTCCGGTCATGGAACAGAGCGCCCCCGGGATCGTTCCGTACGGCGTCATCAGATGTATGAGCGGGAGCATGATGATCCCGACGGCAAAGCCGGCAGGACGCATCCGGGGAAGCTCTTCCCCCTTGCGGAAGAGGATGACCATGAACGGCGCCATATAACCCCAGTCCATCACTGAGGTGAGGCAGACCAGAAGGATCATTGCGCCCATCTGTACCGGCCCGGGCAGCATGTACTCCATGGCGCAGAGGATCAGGAAGCAGATGAACAGCGTGCAGATCATATTCAGGTAGAGCGGGATCGAAAATGTCCGGATCATGTCATGAAAGGCCAGGGAAAAGGGAAACTGGGAGAGCAGGGCGAAGACGAAAAGCCTGAGTCCGTAATTCTTCCTGTTCCGGGTATACCGGAAACCCTCGACCAGAAAATAGCACATGACCGGCGCGGTAAAAAAGCCGATCCCGGTCAGCAGATTGTACAGCAGAGATCCCCTGCCGAGAAAGATCTCCGCAATGTGGTTCAGGGTCATCAACACCACTGCGGCCAGTTTGATCTGACCGCGGTCGAATACGGGATGACGCAGGGAAGAAACAAAGGTATTCATAGGGTCCTCGGAAGTATTTAAAAATGCAGCTGCCCGGCACCCCGGATCCGGAGCGTTCCGTATTTTCCAGTTTTGCACATTCGGGCGGAGGATGCAAGACTTACCAGGCGATGGTTTACATCGGACAAGTGAATTTGATAAAATCAAATATAAACCGGCCGAGGCAGCTGAGGGGCTTAATAAATATTACAATGGATTCAGGAGGAAGCGCAGATGGGAGAGAAAACAAAGATGAAGCAGCAGACTGCGGAAGCGGATCAGAAGAAACGGAAGGCGGCAAAAGAACTTCCTGCCCCGGATCCGGCGGATCCCTATGCAGCCCTGCGGCTGGACGCCCAGCTCTGCTTTCCGCTGTACGCGGCGGCGCGGAAGATCGTGAACATGTACACCCCCTACCTGAAGCCCCTGGGAATCACATATACACAGTACATCGTATTCCTTGCTTTGTGGCAGGAAGGAGATCTGACCGTGGGGGATCTCTGCAGGATGCTTTACCTTGACAGCGGGACACTGACGCCGCTTCTCAAAAAGATGGAGCAGGCGGGGTACATCAAACGGTGCCGGAGTCATCAGGACGAGCGGGTCGTCGAGATCTGTCTCACGGACAAAGGCCGGGAACTCAGGGAGAAGGTTAAGGACATTCCTTCCGCCCTGGGAAGCTGTGTCAATCTGAGCCGGGAAGAGGCGCAGACCATGTACCGCATGCTCTACTGCCTGCTGGGTACAGGTGAGGCGATGCAGGTCAGGGAAGCGTGAGGCAGAGAGATTACTGCCACTTGTCCTTACGCGCCAGGTAGACCGCGACGCAGATGACGGCAGAGAGAAGCGAACCCAGCGGAGCCGCGCAGCCCATGGGAAGCAGAGTCTCCGGGAAGAGGACCGAAGCGTACCAGGCGCCCGGGATCCGGATCAGGAGGATCGAGACCAGGTTGTGAAGGAAGGAGTAGAAGGACTTTCCGTAGGCGCTGAAATAGCCGCTGAAGCAGAAGTGGATCCCGGCAGCCATGCAGTCGGTCACGTAGGAACGCAGGTACTGGGCGCCGAGGCGGACCACCTCCGGCTCCCGGGTGAAGATCCGGAGGATCGCTTCCGGGTTCAGGTTGCAGAGGATCGTCATCAGTGTGCCGAAGCCGACGCAGATGGTGATGGCATAGCGCAGAGTCTTCTTCGCCTGGTCGTGGAGCCCGGCCCCGATATCCTGGGCCGCGATGGCGGCGACTGCCGCGGACATTGCCGAGGGCACCAGGAAGAGGAAGCTGATGAATTTCTCCACGATCCCGATCCCGGCTGCGGCATTGACGCCGCGCATGTTGCCTATGGTGGTGATCACCAGGAAGGAGATCTGGATAAAACCTTCCTGGAATGCGATCGGGACACCCACACCGAGGAGCGCCGACATCGTCCGCGGATCCGGACGGAGATCGGAGAGACTCAGCCGGGCACCTGCAGAGGTGCGCCGGAAGGCAAGGAAAGCCAGCAGGACGCTGATCCCCTGGGCGGCGACCGTGGCGATGGCCGCGCCGGCCGCCCCCATCGCGAAGGGGCCGATCAGGATCCAGTCGAGGACGATGTTGATGACTCCCGCGATGGCGACGAAATACATGGGTGTCTTCGTGTCGCCGAGGCCGCGGAAGATGCTGCTGAGCACGTTGTAGGCGGTGATGAAGGGGATGCCTGCGAAGCAGATCCGGACATAGGCCGTGGCCTGGGGGACGGATGGCTCCGGCGTGTGCAGGAGTGAAAGGATCCCCCCGGCGGAGACCAGAAGGACAAAGGTCAGGACCGCTGCGAAGACGGCGAAGAGCGATATGGTGTTCCCGATGCCGCGGGAGGTGTCCTCCGGCTGTTCCGCGCCGACGGAGCGTCCGATATAGACGGTGGCGCCCACGGCAAGGCCGACGATGACGACGGTCAGCATGTGCATGAGCTGGCTTCCGACGGAGACCGCGGTGATGACTGCGGCGCCGTTGAACTGCCCTGTGATGAACAGGTCCGCGAGACCGTAAAAGGTCTGGAGAAAGCTGGAGATCACATAGGGAACGGAGAAGCGGATCAGGGAACGGAGTACATTCCCTCCGGTGAGATTCTGCTGCATAAAGATTCCTCCTGAGAGTACGGAGCGTTTCCTTCAGCGGGGCGCTCCCCGCCGCGATAGAAGAATAGTAGCATTTACGTTTGCGCCCTGCAATCATGGTTTCCGGACATTTGTCCGGAAGAACTGTGGTATAATGTTCTGACAGGCATTTCCCGGAACATGTTCCGGGAAGAGAATCACTCACACTGGAGGTATTACCATGAAGGCAATCGTTCTCTATTATTCCCAGACGGGAAATACGGAAATCATCGCGAAAAAGATCGCAAAGGATTTTTCCTGCGAGCTTGTGAAGATAGAGCCTGACATTGTGTACGGCGGTTTCCTGTCATCCTGCGCGAGGGTGATCGGCGACCGGTTCAGGAAGGATCTTCCTACCTATGTGACGGAGATCCCGGATCTCTCGGAGATTGATACCGTGTTTGTCGGATTCCCGATCTGGGCCGCGGACGTGCCGGATTTTGTCCAGGCTTTCCTGAAGGACTGCGATCTCGACGGGAAGCGGATCATCCCATTCGCGACGTCCAGGATGACGGGGATCGAGGGCGCGGTCGAGACCCTGACCATTATCTGCGGCGGCGCTTCTGTGGAGCACCCGTTCTTCTACAGCCCCCGGAAGAAGGACAACTATAAGGCATGGCGCGCGGAAGTGAGCGCGGCACCGGCGGAAGAGGCTGCAGAGGAAGCGGATCCGGCGGAAGAGGGTGCAGAGGAAGCGGCAACGGAAGAATGAAGATTACGATCCTGACGATATGTCCGGAAATGTTCGGGGATTTTTCCGGATCCCACGCGGTGGTCCGGGCAGCCCGTCAGGGGAGCGCGGAGCTGGAGGTCGTGGATATCCGGCAGTTTGCCCCCGGCTCCTTCCGGCAGATCGATGACTCCCCCTTCGGCGGGGGGCGGGGCATGGTGCTCCGCTGCAGACCGGTGCTGGAAGCGCTCCGGGCAGTGCGCGGGGAAGCGGGCGGAACCCGGACAGCAGTTCTTTCTCCGGCCGGGAGACCCTACACCCAGGATAAGGCCCATGAATATGCATCGCTGGACCACCTGATCCTGATCTGCGGTCATTATGAGGGCTTCGACGCCCGGATCCTTGAGCACGCGGACGATGTCGTCTCCGTCGGGGATTACATCCTGACCGGCGGGGAACTGCCGGCCATGATCATCGCGGATTCGGTGCTGAGGCTGCTCCCCGGCATCCTGAAGGCGGGAAGCGCGGAGGAGGAATCCTTTGAGAACGGGCTCCTGGAATATCCGCAGTACACCCAGCCTGCGGAATATGAGGGCCGGAGAGTCCCGGAGGTCCTGCTGTCCGGAAATCATGAAAAGATCCGGCGGTGGCGCCTGAAGGAATCGCTCCGGACCACGTACCGGAACCGGCCGGACCTACTGAAGAAGCGCGCACTGAATGAGGAGGAGCAGCTCCTTCTCTGTGAAGTGATGGAAGAAGAACAGGAATCGCCCGGCGAAGCAGGCGGGGAAGAGCTGAATGAATGAACTTTACCGGCGGATCAGAGAGATCGGCCCTGATGAAGAAAAACGGCTTCTGACCGTGCTGAACGGAAGCGGAGCCGGGGCGAAGGCCCTGGTTTCCGGCGGCCGTCTGGTCTGGAGCTCCGGGCGGGAGTTTTTCCCGGAAAGCGGCTTTGCGGATCTGCCGTCCTGCGGGATCGTTTGTTTTGAAGGAAGAGAGATCTTCAGCGAACTTTTGTCCGGGGAAAAGAAGCTGGTGGTCTGCGGCGGCGGCCACGTCTCCGTCCCGGTGGTAAAAATCGGAAAAATGCTCGGCTTCCACGTGACAGTGCTGGAGGACCGGGAAGTCTTCGCGGACCGCGCGAAGGCCTGCGGCGCAGACCGGACGATTCCCGGGGACTATGAAGCGGGACTGGGACAGATAGAAAGCGATGAAGACAGCTATTTTGTGATCGTGACCCGGGCCCACCGGCATGACGCGGAGTGCCTGCGGCAGATCCTCGGGATGCCCCGTGCCTACGTGGGCATGATGGGAAGCCGCGGGAGAGTCGCCATGGTGAAGGAGATGCTGGCGGAAGAAGGGGCGGCCCGTGCGGCGCTGGAAGAAGTGCATACGCCCATCGGCCTGAAGATCGGCGCGGAGACGCCGGAGGAGATCGCGGTCTCGATCATGGCGGAGATCATTGAAGTGAAGAATCGCAGCGGACGGACCGGAAGTTTCCCGGAACCTTTGCTGGAGGAGATCCTCCGGCTGGAGGGAGAAAAAGGATCCGGGGAAGACAGCGCGGCAGCCGGGACTCCGGAAAATGCCGGAAAAGCCGGCGTGCTCGCGACCATCGTCCGCAAACAGGGCTCCGCGCCGCGGCAGCCGGGCACGAGGATGCTGGTGCTCTGCAAAGAAGACAGTAAAGAGAACGGCGCCGGGAGCAGACCGGAAGTAAGGACTGTGGGAACCGTGGGCGGCGGAACCGCGGAGGCAATGATCACGGACGCAGCAGCCGGGATGCTTGCGGGAACGGAAGCGTTCCGGATCCTGCATCTGGACCTCACGGCCCGGGAAACCGGAGAAGAGGGCATGATCTGCGGCGGAACGCTGGACGTCATGCTGGAGCGGATCTGAGGTCCTGTCTGTGAAGCGGAGCCGTTCCGGATATACAGATCAATAATTACACCTGAAGGAGAACATATCATCATGAACCATTTTCGTTTACCGTATCGTCTTGTCGTGGAAGAAGGACTTTTTGAGCACATCCCGGAGGCTATGGCGGATGTGATGCCCGGCATCGAAAAGATGAAGACCCTCATCGTCACCGAAAAGAATCTTTCGGAGCTGTTTTCCGGGATCATCGGGGAGATGCAGAAGGATTTCTCCGGCGCGGAGGTCTATCTGATCCAGGGAGCTTCCTACGACAACGCTGCGGCGCTGGCAAAATACATTCTGACCAACAGCTTCAAGATCGTCATCGGCTTCGGCGGCGGCACGGTCCTGGACATCGCGAAATTCGCGGCTTACGTCAGCAAATCCACGCTGATCTCCCTGGCCACCACGCTTTCCAACGACAGCCTGACCTCCCCGGTGGCGGTCCTCGGCACAGAGGGACGTCAGCGGAAGACCTTCGGCTGCACCATCCCGGATGCGATCCTGGTGGACACGAATCTCATCCTCAGCGCGCCGGAACGGCAGCTGCTGGGCGGCATCGGCGACACCGTCAGCAAGTACACGGCGCTGAATGACTGGAAGCTTGCGTACCGCCGGGGCAAGGACAAGGTCGATGACTTTGCCTACATGATCTCGAAGATGGCCTTCAACTCCATCAACTACAGCGACGATGAGGTCCTGAAGAGCCGCGATTTCATCAAGCGCCTCACCCAGGCCCTGGTCATGGGCGGTCTGGCGATGGAGATCGCCGGAACTTCCCGTCCCAGCAGCGGATCGGAGCATCTGTTCTGCCACGCGCTGGAGGAGATCTATTACGACCAGGTCAATGTCCCCCACGGCATCGCAGTCGCCATGGGCAGCTACCCGGCAGTGATCTTCCAGGAGCGGAATGTGAAAAAGATCACGAAGCTGATTCAGAAATATAAGATCCCGGTCCGTCCCTCCGAGTGGAAGATCACGAAGGAGATATTCATCGGCGCGTGGCAGCAGGCGGCTTCCACCCGTGCAGACCGCTACACGATCCTGAATGAGACAGATCTCTCCGGCGAGCGGCTCGGAAAGATCTACGACGACATGGAAGAGATCTTCAAGTACGAGTAAGACCGACGGGACGGACACAGGCCCGTGAGGACCGGAGGAAAGCATGGCAAAGAAGGCGAAGGAATTCCGGAAGCGGATGTTTGAGATCGTAGAGATCGGCTACGGGGAAGACTCCGTAAGCCGGGGCTACGATTTCTTCTGCGCGTTCGTCGTGATCCTGAACCTGACGGTCAATGTCATGCAGACCTTCCAGGACCTGAACGCCCGCTTCGGCACCGCGTTCAAAACCATCGAGTTCCTGACCATCGCCTTTTTCGCCGTGGACTATGTGCTGCGGCTCTGGACCGCGGACTATCTCTACCGGAATGAAGGACGCGGGCGGGCCATGCTCCGCTACATCTTTTCCTTCAGCGGGATCATCGACCTCCTGTCCTTCCTTCCTTACTTCCTGCCGGTCATGTTCCCGGGCGGGGCAGTGGCGTTCCGCATGATCCGTGTGATCAGGATATTCCGCCTGTTCCGCATCAACAGCTACTATGATTCCCTGAACGTCATTACCGAGGTCCTCCGCGCCAAGCGGCAGGCCCTGGTATCCTCCGTCTTCATCATCCTTGTCCTCATGCTGGCGTCGAGCCTCTGCATGTACAGCCTGGAGCATGAAGCGCAGCCTGAGGTCTTTCAGAACGCCTTTTCCGGAATCTGGTGGTCGGCCTCGACCCTTCTTACCGTGGGCTACGGAGATATTTATCCGGTGACGACCCTGGGAAAGATCCTGGGCATCATTATTTCCTTCCTCGGCGTCGGCATGGTCGCCATCCCGACAGGTATTATTTCCGCAGGCTTCGTCGAGCAGTACGCGCTGGTCAAGAAGTTCACGGAGGAATCCGCCGAGGAGAGCATCCGCTTTATTAAGGTACGGATCGGGAAAAAGGATGTCTGGGAAGGAAAGCAGATCGGAGAACTGGGGATTCCTGCCGGCATGATCATTGCAGCGGTGCACCGGGACGAAGATATCCTGATCCCGCACGGAAACATGGTCCTGAAGGACCGGGATGTGCTGATCATCGGAGCGCTGGATACCTCCGGGAGCGAAAAGATCGACCTGCGTGAGATGGAACTGAAGCACAAAAACCGCTGGAACGGCATGCTGATCCGGGATCTGGACCTGTCACGGCAGACCTTCATTGTCCTGGTGCGGAGAAAGGGGAAGGCGATCATCCCGAAGGGGGATCTCCGGCTTGAAGAGGGAGACCGGCTGCTTCTTTATACAAAGGTTCATCTGCCGGATACACAGCGTGTGGTGCTGTAAAAATACAGGCATGGCATTGACGCGGGAAAAAACAGAGCAATGGCAAAGACGGGAAAAAAAGACAATCTGATACCGCTGGCGGCAGCCCTGCTGCTTCTGGCCGGGGTCCTGGGCGTGATGGGCGCGCTCAGGGGCCGGACCGGGAGCAGCAGGGTATTTTCGGATGCGGTGAACGGACACCGGAAGCTGGTGGAGACCTATGCCCTGAAAGAGAAGATTCCGGAAGAGGTGGACGCGCTTCTGGCCATCATGGAGATCGAGTCCGGAGGCCGGGCGGAGGATGTGATGCAGTCCAGCGAATCGCTGGGACTTCCGCCGAACACCCTGGACACGGAGGCTTCCGTAGCCCAGGGCTGCGCCTACTATGCCATGCTTCTCCGGACGGCGGCGGAGGAAGGACTGTTCTCTCCGGATACCGGACCGAGGGCAGTCCGGGGCCGCGCCGGGAAAAAGGCGGAAGATGCGGAAAAGGACGTAACGGTCTCCGGATGGGATTCCGGGCGGCAGGCAGTCTTCCAGGCTTATAATTACGGGGTCGGATACCTGTATTTTGCGAAAGAACACGGCGGGCATTCCCGGGCGAACGCGGAGCTCTTTGCGGAGCTTCAGTCCGGGGGAAAGCAGGAGCCTTACTCCCACCCGGTGGCCAGGGCAGCCAACGGCGGGTGGAGATACAGCTACGGGAACATGTTTTATGCGGAGCTTGTGGAAGCAGAGCTCCGGGAAAGGATGGCGGAGCAGATGCCGGGCAGAGCAGCATTGATGATCATGACGCTGACGGCGCTTTTGTACGGCAGCATGGCGGCACTTCTTCTCTGGAGACCCCAGGCCCCGGCTGCCGCAGTGCTTCTTGATCTGAAACAGGCAGATCTGAAGCGGAAGGCGAACCTCCCCGGGATCCGGCAGGCAGGCTTTCTGGCCGGATCCGGCGCGGCGCTTCTGTTCTTCGGAATGGTGATGGCTGCCGCACCCCGGGAATTCTGCGGAGGCGTGCTGGCGGTAATGACCGCGTCGGCTGTCTTTTCCGCGGCGGAGGGCGGGCGCATCGGCCCGCTGATCCGGGGACTTTTGCCGGCCGTCGCGCTGCTGCTCCTGCTTCGCTGAGATCTGTTCCGGCGGCTTCTGCCGCCGGGTTTCTCTGCCCCGCAGCTTCTTTACAGTCGGTTGACGAGGCACGATGCATCAGATATAATCCTAATATTGTGCCGGAACAGAAGGCGGAAGGGGTTTCTTATGGGAAAAAGAGCGGAGATCCGCGGTGTCCTCTATGATATGGACGGGACCATCCTGAATACGGAGCATGTGCATTATGACGGGTGGGAGCTTGCTTTCCGGGAGACCGGGCTCCCCTTCAGACCGGAATATATCCAGGCCATGCGCGGTGTGAACCGGGAAAAACAGGCGGTCCTGTTTGAAGACTGGTTTCACGGTGCCGCAGACTATGAGAGGATGCACCGCATCCGCTCCGAATACTGCGACCGGTGGTTCGCGGAGCACGGCATCGAGGTCTTTCCGGGATACCGGGAGCTGGACACGTGGTTCCGGGAACACAACATTCTCCGTGCACTGTGCAGCGGGACCCGGGAAGAGGTGATCCGGAAGGAATACGCTTCCGTGGGACTGGAATTTGACTATGACGCATGGGTCTGCGGAAACCAGGTCACGAACTGCAAGCCGGCTCCGGACATCTTCCTCATGGGCGCGGAGCGCCTGGGAATCCCGCCGGAGAACTGTCTGGTGCTGGAGGACAGCCGGAACGGCGTGCTCGCCGGATATGCGGCAGGATGCCAGGTGATCATGGTCCCCGACATCGACCAGGCCACGGAAGACCTGCGGGAGAAAACCATTGCAGTGTGCACAAGCCTTCTCGAGGTGCGGGATCTGATGATCTCCATCATGGGGCACGACTGAGACCGTCAGCGGAGAGACGGAGACAGACGTCCGTCGGAAGCGGAACGGAATACAGAGAAGCATACATCAGGACAGAATATCATTCCGGGCGGAAATGTCCCGGTCAGAAATACAGAGGAGAAAAGAGATGCAGTGTTATGAAGAGCTCAAGGCCCGCGGACTGATCGCGCAGGTCACGAATGAAGAAGAAGTCAGCAAGATGGTCAATGCCGGCAAGGCAGTCTTTTACATCGGATTCGATCCCACGGCGGACAGCCTTCATGTGGGACATTTCATGGCGCTCTGCCTGATGAAGCGCCTGCAGATGGCGGGCAACCGCCCCTTTGCCCTGGTGGGCGGCGGCACCGGCATGATCGGCGACCCCTCCGGCAGAAGCGACATGCGTAAGATGATGACCGTCGAGATGATCGACCACAACTGCGAGTGCTTCAAGAAGCAGATGAGCCGTTTCATCGAGTTCGGCGAGGGCAAGGCCATGATGGTCAACAACGCCGACTGGCTGCGGAACCTGAACTATATGGAGTTCATCCGTTCCGTGGGACCCCACTTCTCCGTCAACAACATGCTCCGCGCGGAGTGCTACAAGCAGCGCATGGAGAAGGGCCTGTCCTTCCTGGAGTTCAATTATATGATCCTTCAGGCCTATGACTTCTATATGCTGTACAAGACCTACGGCGTCAACATGCAGTTCGGCGGCGACGACCAGTGGTCCAACATGCTGGCCGGCACCGAGCTGATCCGCAGAAAGTATGCCCTGGACGAGGGGATCCAGGCAGACGCCCACGCCATGACCATCACCCTGCTGCTCAACTCCGAGGGCAAGAAGATGGGCAAGACCGTCGGCGGCGCTGTCTGGCTTGACCCGGACAAGACCAGCCCCTTCGACTTCTACCAGTACTGGAGAAACGTGGGCGATGCCGACGTGCTCAAGTGCCTCCGCATGCTGACCTTCCTGCCCATCGAGCAGATCGACGAGATGGACAAGTGGGAAGGCTCCCAGCTGAACACCGCGAAGGAGATCCTGGCATATGAACTCACAAGCCTGGTCCACGGCGAGGAAGAGGCGAAGAAGGCCGAAGCCGGCGCGAAGGCCCTGTTCGGCGGCGGCGCGGACAGCGCGAATGTCCCGACTTATACCCTGAAGGACGAGGATTTCAAGGACGGCAGCATCGACATCATGGGCGTCCTGGTGGCGGCAGGCCTGTGCCAGACCCGTTCCGAGGCCCGCAGAAACGTCCAGCAGGGCGGCGTCAGCGTGGACGGCACCGTGGTGAAGGACATCGCTGCTTCCTACAAGCCGGAGGATTTCGAAGGCGAGGGCAGGCTTGTGAAGCGCGGCAAGAAGAACTTTGTCAAGGTCGTGCGGTAATAACCGGAGATAAATAACGAGCGGCGGCACCGGGATCATGACCGGGGCCGCCGCTCGTTTCTGCTGCGGGTGCAAAGTATTTGTCCGGAACAGTATGTGTTCAGAAGAGGTCCGTGATCAGGATCCGGAGACCGATCAGGATCAGGACCGCGCCGCCGAGGTATTTCGCGTTGTTACCGAAGCGTCTGCCGAGCCGGCCGCCGCCCAGAACCGCGAAGAAGCAGATGGCGAAGGTCACGCAGCCGATAAAAGCCGACGCCGGGAGGATATCAATGTCCATGACAGCAAAGGTCAAGCCGACAGCCAGGGCGTCGATGCTGGTGGCCAGGGCGAGAAGGAACATGGTCCTTGGATCGAGGCGGTCGTCACTGCCTTCCGTCTCTCCGGTCCGGCGGGTATGATCCGCCTCCCGGATCATGTTGAAGCCGATGAAGGACAGAAGGAGAAAAGCGATCCAGTGGTCGACGTTCTGTATGAGGTCGATAAAACGGCTTCCGAGGATCCAGCCGATGACGGGCATCAGGGCCTGAAAGCAGCCGAACCAGATCCCCATGGTACATGCTTCGGGGACGCCTGCTCCGGGGATCGCCAGGGATTTGCATACAGAGATCGCAAAGGCGTCCATGGAAAGGCTTACCGCGATCAGAAAAAGATCAAGAATCGACATGGAAAATCTCCGTTCAGAATCGTCTCAGGTCAAAAGGTATTTCACAATGGTATTATCGGTTCCGGGAAAAGTCAACACTAACTCTTCACGCCTTGTCAAATTGATAAGGAAATGATAAAATCTTACGCAATTGCAGCAGACCGGCCCCGGGATGGGCCGTCTGCCGTGCGAAATCAGACAGGGGCGAGAGGAGATAAGGAATTATGAAGCCTTACGCAGAACTTACGAAGGAAGAACTGCTGGCGCTGAGAAATCAGCTGAGAGCAGAGTACAAGAGGATGCAGGCGAAGAACCTGACCCTCAATATGAGCCGCGGAAATCCCTGCACCGAGCAGCTGGATCTTTCCATGGGCATGATGGATGTCATGAGCAGTTCTTCGGACATGACCTGCGAGGACGGAACGGACTGCCGGAATTACGGTGTGCTCTGCGGCATCCCGGAGGCACAGGAGCTGATGGGAGACATGATGGAGGTCCCCTATGACCACCTGATCCTTTACGGCAATTCCAGCCTGAACGTCATGTACGACACGATTTCCCGCTCCTACAGCCACGGCGTTATGGGAAACACGCCCTGGTGTAAGCTGGACAAGGTGAAGTTCCTCTGCGTGGTGCCGGGCTATGACCGCCATTTCGCCATTACGGAGTATTTCGGGATCGAGAACATTCCGGTGCCGATGCTTGAGGACGGCCCGGATATGGACCTGGTCGAGAAGCTGGTGGCTGAGGACGAGGCCATCAAGGGCATCTGGTGCGTCCCGAAGTACTCGAATCCCAGCGGCAACTCCTACTCCGACGAGACTGTCCGCAGGATGGCGCGTCTGAAGCCGGCGGCAAAGGACTTCCGTCTCTACTGGGACAACGCCTATTCCATCCACCATCTTTATGACCACGATCAGGACAACATCCTCGAGATCCTTGCGGAGTGTAAGCGCGCGGGAAATCCGGACCTTGCATACAAGTTCGCGTCTACTTCGAAGATCAGCTTCCCGGGCTCCGGCGTCGCGGCGCTGGCGGCATCCCTGAACAATCTGGAAGACATCAAGAAGCAGCTGAAGATCCAGACCATCGGCCACGATAAGGTAAACCAGCTGCGCCACGTCCGTTTCTTCAAGGATATCCACGGCATGGTGGAGCACATGCGGAAGCACGCAAACATCCTCCGCCCGAAGTTCGAGCTGGTGGAAAATACGCTGGAAGAAGAACTCGGCGGCCTGGAGATCGGAACCTGGACCAAGCCGAAGGGCGGATATTTCATCTGCTTCTGGTCCATTCCCGGCTGCGCGAAGAAGATCGTGTCCTACTGCGCGAAGGCCGGCGTGATCATGACCCCGGCAGGCGCGACCTATCCCGGCGGAAAGGAACCGCAGGATTCCACCATCCGCATCGCGCCGTCCTTCCCGCCCATCGAGGATCTGGGCATCGCCGTGAAGCTGTTCGCCCTCTGCGTGAAGCTGGTGAGCGTCGAGCATATCCTGGAGGAGATGGAGAAGACTGAGAAAGCCTGATGAGAAAAACGGAGCTGCCGTGTTCCGGGAACAACTGGGTTTCCGGGATGCGGGAGCTCCGTATCTGCTTAACCCGTTCCCCCACGGGACGGAACCTGTGATATACTGAAACTGTTTTTCACATATTGCATTAATCGACGAAGGAGGAAACAGGAGTGTTCTTTATTCTTTTTCTGTTCATCATTGCGGTTGTCGCGGCGCTGACCTGCATCCGCATCGTCCCCCAGGCTCAGGCAGTAGTCATCGAGCGTCTGGGAAAGTACTGTGCGACCTGGGATGCGGGCGTGCACTTCATGGTCCCCATCATTGACCGCGTCGCAAAAAAGGTCAATCTGAAGGAGCAGGTGGCGGACTTCCCGCCGCAGCCGGTCATCACGAAAGACAACGTCACGATGCGCATCGACTCCGTCGTGTTCTTCGTGATCACGGAGCCCCGGCTCTATGCCTACGGCGTTGAGAACCCGGTGGCGGCAATTGAGAACCTGACGGCCACGACGCTTCGAAACATCATCGGCTCCATGGACCTGGACACCACCCTCACTTCCCGTGAGACCATCAATACGGAGATGCGTTCCCAGCTGGATGTGGCGACGGATCCCTGGGGCATCAAAGTGAACCGTGTGGAGCTGAAGAACATCCTTCCTCCGGATGCGATCCGCGAGGCCATGGAAAAGCAGATGAAGGCGGAGCGCGAGAAGCGTGAGGTCATCACGCTGGCACAGGGAAAGAAAGAGTCGGCGATCCTCACCGCACAGGGAAACAAGGAAGCAGCGATCCTGAACGCGGAGGCAGAGAAGCAGACCACCATTCTTCACGCGGAAGCGGAGAAGGAGAAGCGGATCCAGGAGGCCCAGGGCCAGGCAGAGGCTATCCGGCAGATGAAGGAAGCGGAGGCTGAGGGAATCAGGATGCTGAAGAATGCCGGCGCGGACGATGCTGTCCTGCGTCTCAGGAGTCTCGAGACCTTTGCGAAGGTGGCGGACGGCCAGTCCACCAAGATCCTGATCCCGTCGGATCTTCAGGACATGTCCGGACTTCTGCTGTCCCTGAAGGAGACGGCAAAGGACTGATCCCGGATCAGTGAACAGACAGAAAGGCGGCAGGACCGCATGATCACATCGACATCGAACAGAAAAGCGGCGGAGGTCCGGAACCTCGGGAAAAAGGCTTCCCTGCGCAGGGAGCAGTCCCTCTTTATTGTGGAGGGGATCCGGATGTTCTCGGAGACGCCGGAAGCGCGGGTCCGCAGTGTGTTCGTGACAGAGCGCTTCCTGAAGAGCTGTCCGCCGGAGGTCCGGGAGAAGATCCTGCGTCTTCCTTATGAACCGGTGACGGAAGAGGTGTTCAGTTCCATGAGCGACACGAAGACGCCCCAGGGCGTGCTGGCGGTGGTGGAGCAGGAGCCCCATACCCTCGCGGACGTGCTCAGGGGAGAACGGACGAATCTCCTGGTCCTGGAGACGATCCAGGATCCCGGCAATCTCGGGACCATGCTGCGGGCGGGCGAGGGCGCCGGACTGACCGGCATCATCGCGGACAGCGGCACTGCGGACATCTACAACCCGAAAGTGATCCGCTCGACCATGGGAAGCATCTTCCGCGTCCCGGTGGTCTATGTGCAGGACCTCAGGGAGACGGTCCGGGAGCTGAAGAGAGAGGGCGTGCAGATCTGCGCGGCGCACCTCAGAGGCTCCGTGGATTATGACAGCGCGGATTATACCGGAGCAAATGCCTTTCTCATCGGGAACGAGGCGAAGGGCCTGACGGATGAGACCGCGGCCCTGGCTGACCGGGCGGTCCGGATCCCGATGCTGGGAAAGGTGGAGTCGCTGAACGCGGCAGTGGCGGCGTCCGTGCTGATGTATGAACTTGCGCGCCAGAGAAGAAACGGCGCATAACAACCCCGGAAGGATATTTGGAGGGAAACAAATGGCAGTGAATCTGAAAGGCAGAAATTTTATCACACTGAAAGACTTCAGTCCGGAGGAGATTACCTGTCTCCTGGACCTCGCGGAGAAGAAAAAGCAGGACAAAAAGAAGGGGATCCTCGGACATTCCATGCAGGGAAAGAACATCGCCCTGCTCTTTGAAAAGCCGTCCACCCGGACCCGCTGCGCCTTCGTCGTCGGCTGCAATGACGAGGGAGCGCACCCGGAGTATCTGGGGAAGGACGACATCCAGCTGGGACACAAGGAGAGCGTCGAGGACACTGCCCGGGTCCTGGGAAGGATGTTCGACGGCATCGAGTTCCGCGGATTCAAACATTCCACGGTGGAGGCACTGGCAAAGTACGCCGGCGTCCCGGTATGGAACGGCCTGACGGATGAATACCATCCGACCCAGATCCTGGCGGATCTCCTGACCATGCGCGAGCACTTCGGATATCTGAAGGGGCTGAATTTCGTGTACGCGGGCGACGGCCGCAACAACATGGCGAATTCCCTCATGATCGGCATGAGCAAGATGGGCGTGAACTTCACCATCATCGCCCCGAAGGTCCTGTGGCCGGCGGAGGAGCTGGTGGAGCTGTGCCGCGGCTATGCTGCGGAGGCCGGTTCCACGGTCACGATCTCCGAGGATACGGATGCGGTCGCCGGCGCGGACGTCATCTACACAGATGTCTGGGCGTCCATGGGCGAGGAGGCAAAGACGGCGGAGCGCATTGCCCTCCTGAGACCGTATCAGGTGAACGCGGCGCTCATGAAGAAGACCGGGAAGGACAGCACGGTCTTCCTGCACTGCCTGCCGGCAGTGAAGGGCAACGAGGTCACGGAAGAGGTCTTTGAGTCTCCGGCTTCCCTGGTCTTTGACGAGGCGGAGAACCGGATGCACACCATCAAGGCCGTCATGGTGGCGACTCTCGGAGAGACGGATGGCTGAGCCCCGGAGAAATCCGCGCCGTTCCGCCTTTGTGATGGACATGTTCCATCTGGTGCTCGGTGTGGTCATCGTCGTACTGGCCGTCATGGCTTTCCTTTCGCCGGATGAACACCACGCGTTTTTCCCGCTGATCTTTTTCCTCTCCGCGATCCTCAGCATTGTCTCCGGCGTCTGGGGACTGATGAACGCAGGGAGAAACAGCAGGAAGAAGCTGGCGGCTGCGGGCAGCCTCCTGTTCGGACTTGTGGTCCTGGTGGTGGGCGTGGTCAGCGCCATGGTCATGCTCTGAACCGCGGTATGCCGCGATTGTACGTATTACCTGTTTTGAGAAAGACTGAAAGAGAGATAAATGAGTTTAAAAGACGAGATTCTTGAAGTGCTGCGGAGCAGTGCTGATTTCTGTTCCGGACAGGAGCTCTGTGAGCGCTTCGGCGTCACCAGGACCGCGGTGTGGAAGGCGGTCGCCCGTCTGAAGGAAGAGGGTTATCAGATCGAGGCCAGGCAGAACCGCGGTTACAGACTGATGACCGAAGGAGATGTCATGAATGAGACTGAGCTTCGGGAAGCCCTGAAGGAGGACGGCTTCCTGCGGGATGTATGCTATTTCCGGCAGATCGATTCCACAAACCTGGAGGTCAGGCGGAGAGCGGACCAGGGGGCGGAGGGACCGCTGCTGATCGTGGCGGATGAACAGACCGCGGGCCGCGGAAGAAGAGGACGGAGCTGGAGTTCCCCGCCGGGGACCAGCATTTCCATGTCGCTTCTTCTCCGCCCGAAGATCCGTCCGGAGAACGCGTCGATGCTGACTCTGGTCTGCGCCCTCGCGGTCGCGGGCGGAATTGCCGAGACGACCGGCCTGAAGACGGAGATCAAGTGGCCGAACGACGTTGTGATCCGCGGAAAGAAGATCTGCGGGATCCTGACGGAAATGATCACGGAGCTGGGGGAGATCGGCTGCGTCGTCCCCGGAATCGGGATCAATGTCAACATGACGGAATTCCCGGAAGAGATCCGGGAGACGGCGACTTCCCTGAAGCTGGAGCTCGGGAAGGATGTTGCCCGGACGCCTGTGGTCGCTGCCTTCATCCGCTGCTTTGCCATGTATTACAAGGTCTTTCTGGAGACCGAGGATCTGACGGCACTGAAGCCGGTCTACGAAAAGCTGCTGGTGAACCGGGACCGGGAGGTCCTGGTGCTGGACCCGGCGGGAGAATGGAAAGGCATCGCAAAGGGAATCACCCGCACGGGGGAACTGATAGTCCGGCGGGAAGACGGTACCATGGAGGAGGTCCGGAGCGGAGAAGTTTCGGTCCGAGGGATCTACGGATACGTCTGAGAAGGCTCCTTTTGCGGGAGAAGCTCTCTGAATCATGAATTTTACCAAGAAAATCGCCTGTTTCCTTTTTGAAACAGGTGATTTTTGATTCTTGAAAAACCTTGTTTTCGGGGTTAAAATAAGAACAATTATCGGCAAATTAAGGATTAACGACATTCTGATCGAATGTGTTGATTAACATACATAAGCTGATTGCCGGTTCTGGCCCCTGTCAATTAGGAACAGAAGCTTCAGAATGGGAGAAAATACTACGAGTACGTCAGAGAAAAAAACCAGAAAGAAAGCTGTGAAGGCACAGGCTGAGGAAATCATGGAGACTGCTGCCGCGGCGGAGGCATCCGCTGCGGAGTCTGCCGAGGAAGCCTCTGCCGCAGCAGAGAAGAAAGCGCCGGCAAAATCCGGAAAAAAGAAAGCAGCAGCGGAGACTGTCTCTGAGACTGTCCCGGAAACTGCCGCACAGGAACCGGCGCCGGAGAAGAAGAAAACGTCTGCGAAGAAAAAGAGCGCAAAGAAAGCTGCACCTGAGATGATTTCCGCGCCGGAAGAGACTCCGGCTGAGGAAGAGATCCCGGCTGAGGAAGAGACCCGGGCTGAGGAAGCAGAGCCGGAAGTGAAGAAGGCTCCTGCGAAAAAGCGCAGCGCGGCGAAGAAAAAGGGAGAGAAGAAGGGATCCGGAAAGGAAGCTTCTTCCGAGAAGTCCGGCGAAGCTTTCCGGGCGGATACGCCGGAGCTTCAGGGGGAGGATTTCCTGAACGTCCTGAACCAACTGGTCTCTCAGGCACGGAGCAAGGACTCCAAGCTCGATTACGATGAAATCAACGAGTATATCGGAGATTTCCACGTTTCCCCGGAAGCCATCGATAAGATCTATGCTTATCTTGAAAGCCAGGGGATCCAGGTCATCAATGAAGCGCCGGAGGAGGCTCCTGCGGATATCGAGATCGCCCAGTCTGCCGAGCTGATCGATGAGGACACGGACGATGACGGCGGCCTGGACATGGACAGCGATATCACCGAGGAGGAACTGAACCTCAGCGCCATCGACCTCCTGGAGGGTGTCGGGACGGAAGATCCGGTCCGGATGTATCTGAAGGAGATCGGTACGGTCCCGCTGCTGACTGCGGAAGAGGAGATGGAGCTCGCGAAGCGGAAGCAGGAGGGAGATCCCCGGGCGAAGGAGAAGCTGATCGAGGCGAACCTGCGTCTGGTCGTCAGCATCGCAAAGCGGTATACCGGCAGAGGCATGAGCTTCCTGGATCTGGTCCAGGAGGGGAACCTCGGCCTGATCAAGGGTGTCGAGAAGTTCGATTACAACAAAGGCTTCAAGCTCAGCACCTACGCGACCTGGTGGATCCGCCAGTCTGTGACGCGCGCCCTTGCAGACCAGGCCAGGACTATCCGCGTCCCGGTCCACATGGTCGAGACGATCAACAAGATGAGCAAGATGCAGCGGAAGCTTACGCTGGAGCTGGGGTATGAGCCCAGCGTGACCGAGCTTGCGGACGCGCTGGATATGTCCGAGGAGAAGGTCATGGAGATCATGCAGATCGCCAGAGAGCCTGCTTCCCTGGAGACGCCCATCGGTGAGGAAGATGACTCCAACCTTGGCGATTTCGTCGCGGACAGCAATGTGCTGACGCCGGAGGATAACGTGGAGTCCGTCATGCTGCGGGAGCACATCGACGCGTTGCTCGGAGACCTGAAGGAACGTGAGCGCCAGGTCATCGTCCTTCGGTTCGGTCTGGAGGACGGCCACCCGCGGACGCTGGAAGAGGTGGGCCGCGAGTTTAAGGTCACCCGTGAGCGTATCCGTCAGATCGAGGCGAAGGCGCTGCGGAAGCTTCGCAACCCTGTCCGCTCCAAGCGTATCAGAGATTTCTTATGAACAAAAGAAACTACCAGAAAGAGATGGAAGCGCAGATCAAAAGTAATGAAGCTTCGGGAGTTTTCCCGAAGCTTCTTCTGCATGCCTGCTGCGCCCCCTGCTCCTCCTGGTGCCTTGAATATCTGTCCCCGCACTTTGACATTACGCTGTTTTACTATAATCCGAATATCGACGATGAAGAAGAGTATCACCGCCGCGCTGAGGAAGCCCGCCGCCTGATCCGGGAGATGCCTGCACCGCGGCCGGTGCACTTTCTGGAAGGAACCTATGATCCGGACAGCTGGCACCGTCTGGTGAAGGGGCATGAGGCAGATCCGGAAGGCGGAGAACGCTGCGGGATATGTTTTGAGGAACGGCTGCGGAAGACAGCGGAGACCGCGGCGGCGCTGGGCTTTGACTGCTTTACCACGACTCTGACGATCAGTCCGCTGAAGGACGCGGACAGGCTGAACAGCATCGGCGAAGCGGAAGGCGCGGCGGCGGGGGTGGCCTTCCTTCCCTCGGATTTCAAGAAGAAGAACGGATACCTTCGTTCCACGGAGCTTTCCCGGGAGTACGGTCTGTACCGCCAGGATTACTGCGGCTGCAGCTTCTCGAAAGCGGAGGCGCACCGCCGGAATGCGGCGCGCGCCACGGAAGGTCTTCATAAGTGAAAAGGATCTGACGGAGAGGAAACGGAGAATTAAAATACGGGACTTCCGCATTAAGATGTTACAGTCTTAATGCGGAAGTCCCGCTTTCATTCCGGGGATAATGCCGGGGTCACATCCGGTCTGCCTCGTCGATGGAAGCAGCAATGATGTCCGCCAGCTCCTCAAGCTGTACGCGCTGAGGCTCCTTGACGGTGGACTTCATGGTGATGGTGGAGCCCATGACGGTCAGGTTCTTCATGCCTGAGAAGTATTCCGTGATCTTCTTGCCTGCGACCGGCGCCCAGGAACCATTCTCGATCAGGGCGACCTTGCGGTTCTGCAGGTTGTGGGCCTTCAGGTCGGTGATCAGGAATTCCATCGCCGGGAAGATGTCATTGTTGTAGGTGGTGGACAGGAATACCAGGTGATCCGCGCGGAAGGCCTCGCTCACGAGATAGGAGACGTCAGTGACGGAGACATCGTACATGCGGATGTTCCGGACCTTGCGCTCACCCAGGGCGTCCGCCAGGACCTCCGCCGCGTTCTCGGTTCCGCCGTAGACGGAAGCGTAGAAGATAACTGCCTCATGGTCCTCTGCCCGGTAGGTGGCCCACTTTGCGTAGGTGCCGATCAGCCACTCGATCTTCTTCGCGGATCTCCAGATCGGGCCGTGCAGCGGGCAGATCATGCTGATCTCAAGGCCCGCGGCTTTGTTGAGCAGCGTCTGGACCTGGGTTCCGTACTTGCCGACGATGTTCGCGTAGTAGCGGCGGCCTTCCGGCAGCCAGTCCTTCTCGATGTCGGTCTGGTCCGCGTAAAGGTTTCCGTTCAGGGCGCCGAAGGTTCCGAAGGCGTCCGCCGAGAACAGGATCTTGTCTGCCTCGTCATAGGTGACCATGACCTCCGGCCAGTGGACCATGGGAGCCATGACAAAGCGGAAGGTATGACGTCCGGTGCACAGGGTGTCCCCCTCCTTGACCGTCTGGATCCTGCCCTGAAGGTTCAGCTCGAAGAACTGGCGGATCATGGCGTGGGTCTTGGCGTTTCCGACTACAGTCGCTTCCGGGTGACGGATCAGCACGTCCGCGAGGGTCGCCGCATGGTCCGGCTCCATGTGGTTGACGACGATATAGTCAAGGCTGCGTCCCTTCAGCAGAAATTCGATGTTCTCGAGGAAGATGCCTCCCACCGCCTTGTCGCAGGTATCCAGAAGGACGGTCTTCTCGTCCAGGACAAGGAAGGAGTTGTAGGAAACACCGTTCGGGATGGGAAAGCAGTTCTCGAACTTCGCGAGACGGCGGTCATTTCCTCCGACATACCAGACATCTGCTGTGATCTTTCTTGCGTGCTGCATATTTGCTCCTTTCGTTCTTAACCGCCCCTGCCGGGAACAGGTTCGTTCCTGCGGGACAGAGTTCTTATTGTTATACAGCATCCCTGGAACGGGATGCTGAACAAATATATTCTATATTAATTTGAAACAACATGAAAGGGGGTGTGTCATTCTTTCATCATTGCGAAAAGGAGGAAAATGGTGTACTCTGTTTTTTAATGGCCTGTCCGGGATACAGTCCGGAAAACGGGACCGGAAAGGCTGAAAGACAGAAAGAAGAAGGAAAGATTCAATGGCAGAAGAAAAGAATGTTAACCGCGCTCCGGACGGAAGAGTCATGCCGGAGCCGCCGAAGCCGGATTTCAGCGTGAAGCTGGCTCCGGAGAGCAGTGTGAAGCATGTGATCGGCGTGGTCAGCGGAAAGGGCGGCGTCGGCAAATCTCTTGTCACCTCCCTCCTGGCTGCAAAGACCCGGGCAAAGGGCTTCCGGGTCGGCATCCTCGACGCGGACATCACCGGACCGTCCATCCCGAAGGCCTTCGGTGTGACCGGAGACAGCATTACGGCCCACGGGAACCTGATGGTCCCCGCGGAGTCCAACACGGGAATCTCCATCATCAGCTCCAATCTGCTCCTTCCCCACGACACGGACCCGGTCATCTGGCGCGGCCCGGTGGTCGCCAATGTGGTGAAGCAGTTCTGGGGCGAAGTGTACTGGAAGGACATTGACTATCTGTTCGTCGATATGCCTCCGGGCACCGGGGATGTGCCGCTGACCGTGTTCCAGTCTCTCCCGGTGGAGGGCATCGTCATCGTAACGAGCCCTCAGGACCTGGTCTCCATGATCGTCGCGAAAGCGGTGAACATGGCACGGGAGATGGACATTCCGATCATCGGCCTCATCGAGAACATGAGCTATTATGTCTGCCCGGACTGCGGAAAGAAGCATTCCGTTTTCGGAGAGAGCCATATCGACGAGATCGCTGCGGCGAACGGGCTGAAGGTCCTCGCAAAGGCGCCGATCGACCCGAAGACTGCAGCGGCGGTCGATGAGGGCACGGTCGAGTATCTGGAGGCGGACTGGATCGACCCGGCGGTGGCGGCGGTCACAGGAATCTGACAGGAGAACAGTATCAGTGGAAATCAACAGCAGCGCGAACAGCGACCTTGAACTTTCGTTCGTCTCCGTCCCGAGCACAGTTGCGGTGCCGGACAGCATGAACGGGTGGGCGCACCAGTTCCAGGAAGCGATGATGAAATATACCTGTGCGATCCGGGAGGTAAAGACCAAGCTGGAAGTTCTGAATGACGAGCTTTCGGTCCGTAACCAGCGGAACCCCATCGAGATGATCAAGTCCCGGGTGAAGAAGCCCATGAGCATCATCGAGAAGCTTCAGCGCCGCGGACTCCCGGTTTCTCTGCAGTCGATGATGGAGAACCTGGACGATGTCGCGGGCGTCCGCGTGATCTGTTCCTTCGTGGACGATATCTACGCAGTCGCGGACATGCTGACCCGTCAGGACGACGTCGGTGTGGTCATGGTGAAGGACTATATCCGTCATCCCAAAGACAACGGTTACCGTTCCTACCATATGATCATCGAGGTCCCTGTGTTTTTCTCGGAGCAGAAGCAGTACATGCGCGTGGAGGTCCAGATCAGGACCATCGCCATGGATTTCTGGGCCAGTCTGGACCATGAGCTGAAATACAAGAAAGAGATCCCGAACGCGGAGGAGATCAGCCGCGAGCTCCGGGAGTGCGCGGACATCATTGCCGGGACCGACGAAAAGATGCTGGCCATCCGGAAGCGCATCGAAGGTCGGGGAATCCGCGGGGACGGCGACTGGAAATGACCGGAAAAACAGCCCGACGGAAGACTCTACTACAATACCGGTGAAGACAGCAGCTACAACGGCTGGGCCTGGATCCTGCGGAACGACGGACTGGCCCGCTGCTATTACCTCTATGACAACGGCTATGTCATGACCAACCGCTGGACGCCGGACGGATACCAGGTGGGTCCGGACGGGGCATGGATGGTGAACGGACAGGAAGTCACAAGACCCTACACCAACGGAATGGGCAGAGAGACCAACTGGTACTCCTTCGGCGGAAACTATCATGTCCGCAGCCTGCAGTACACCTCCGGCGCGGTGGATTACTACAATGGCTATGAGTGGCCGCTCTACATTGAATCCGCGACCGACGGCTTTACCCTGGTCTGGAACGACGGCACGAGACAGTGGTTCGTCCCGGAGAACGGAATGTACAGCTATGTCTGCTCTGACGGAACGCTGATCGACGTCGTCGACGAGAATAACTTCCGCATCATCTGGGACGGCAACGTGATCTACACCGTTACCAGATAAAGGGCCCTGAAATTACAAAAGGAATACTCTGACGGAAATATGAAAGGTCCCGCAGCACCGGAAATGGTGCTGCGGGACCTTTCTGTCTTTCTTCTGCCTGATGCCGGCAGCCTGACTGCCGGAACCTGTTTCAGAGGACCAGGCCGTAGTATTTCAGCGCGACGGTGGTGTAAAAACCGTTCTTTTCATAGAGCCGGACCGCGGGGACATTGTCCGCGGAGACCTGGAGGCCGGCTTCGATGAGGCCCAGCTCATCCTCCAGGAAGGAAAGAAAGTCGGGAAAGATACGGGTGCCGAAGCCCATGCCCCGGATGGGCTCCGCGGTCTCGACTTCAAAGAGCCAGCACTGTCCGTCGGAGCCCTCCAGGACTGAAGCCGCGAAGAGAGGGACCCTGCCCGCGCCCTGCGCTGCCGCTTCGCTGAGGACCCTGCGGAGCTCTTCCGGGAGAGATTCGAGAAATGCGGGAGTGAGGTCTTCCGCTGTCACTGCATAGCGGGCGGTCTGCTCCTTCGGGTCGGAAATCAGGCGGAAGGCTTCCGGCGGCAGCACCGGCCGGATCGGAACCAGGGGAACGGACATTTCCAGTTCCTCGGCGCCCGGGACTGCGCCCAGGTGCTCCAGCACCGGAGGGGCGGAGACGGATTTCACGTCGGTCACAAAGCTGACCAGGACTTCCTCGTCCCCGTGACGTTCCTCCAGAAGATCTGCGGCTTCTTCCCAAAGGGCAGTGAACCACCCTTCTCCGCGGACCTCAGGCAGGACCCAGGCCATACATTCATAGTCGGTGTCGCCGATCTGGCAGAGGGCCAGGACCGCCAGGAGCCGTCCGTCATCCTCCGCGAGAAAATAATCCGTGTCTTCCTCGTCCGCGGGGAAGGTGACGGAGGAGGGTTCTGTCCGCAGGCAGGCGGCAGTCAGGCGGCTGACAGCAGTGATATCTTCTTCGGTCAGGGTATCAGTGATGCGGATCTTCATATTGTGAGCGTGTCCTTTCAGTTCGGCATAAGTACTTCCAGAGGATAATGTATAACGAAAGCACGGGTGCTTGTCAACCGGTCCGGCAGGAATGGCAGCTGCACAGAATCAGGGCAGGGCATACTTTCGGTTGCCCGGCGGATAGATTTAAAATATAATAATAAAAATGCCCATTCGGCATTTGCGGATATGACACAAGTTAATGCCTGAGAGAGGAGCAGTACATGATCTCGAGACTCATCGAAAAGATTCAGAAGACAAAAGCACCGATCTGCGTCGGACTCGATCCGATGCTTTCCTATATCCCCGCGCAGGTCCTGGACCGTGCTTTCGAGGAGAAGGGACAGAATCCGGAGGGCGCTGCGGAGGCAGTCTGGCAGTTCAACAAGGCGATCGTGGACGCGACCTGGGATCTGATCCCGTCTGTGAAGCCGCAGATCGCGATGTACGAGCAGTTCGGCATCCCGGGCCTGATGGCTTACGAGAAGACGGTCCGTTACTGTCAGGAGAAGGGCCTGGTGGTGATCGGCGACGCGAAGCGCGGCGACATCGGCTCCACCTCCGCGGCCTACGCCACGGGACATCTGGGCAGCGTGAAGATCGGAGAGAAGGAATTCCCGGCCTTTAATACGGATATGGTGACGGTGAATCCCTATCTGGGCACCGACGGCGTGAAACCCTTCGTGGATGCCTGCAATCAGTTTGACAAGGGCATCTTTGTGCTGGTGAAGACCAGCAATCCTTCCAGCGGCGAGTTCCAGGACAGAAAGATCGACGGCCGGCCCCTGTATGAGCTGGTGGCGGACAAGGTCATGGAATGGGGCGCCGGGAGCATGGACGGCGAGTGGTCCAACGTCGGCGCGGTGGTGGGCGCGACCTACCCCGCGATGATCGCGGAGCTCCGGGGCCTGATGCCCCGCACCTTCTTCCTGGTGCCGGGCTACGGTGCTCAGGGAGGCACGGCGGAGGACCTGAAGCTTGCTTTTGACAAGGACGGTCTCGGCGCCATCGTCAATTCCTCCCGCGGCATCATCGCGGCTTACAAAAAGGATACTTACGCGAAGTTCGGCGCGGAGCATTTCGCGGAGGCTTCCCGCCAGGCGGTCATGGACATGATCGCGGATATCGGAAGCGTGCTGTAAAAGCGGGAAAGGAGAACTATGGGAAAAGTCAGGACATCGGCCGTGGTGGTCCGGCAGATCCAGCTGAGCCCCGGGATTTTTGATCTCCGGCTCTTCGTGCCTGCCATCGCCCGGGAAGCGAAGCCCGGACAGTTCGTGAACGTCTGGATCAATGACCGCGCGAGGATCCTTCCGCGGCCCATCAGCATCTGCGGGATAGACCGCGCCAACGGCGTGATCCGTCTGGTGTACCGGGTCACCGGAGAGCACTCCGGAACAGTGGAGTTTGTCTCTTTTGAGCGGGGCTCCCGGATCAACGACACGCGGTTCACCGGAGAGACCACCGGAACCGAGGAACTGAGTTCTTATCAGCGCGGCACAGAGCTGATGACTCTCGGGCCGCTGGGCAACGGGTTTCCGACGGATTTTGAGGATGTGTGCGTGATCGGCGGCGGTATAGGCCTCCCGCCCATGCTCGGCGTCCTGAAGGCAGTGAAGGGAAAAAAAACGGCCGTTCTGGGCTACCGGAACAGCGATATGTTCCTGAAGGAAGAGTTCGATACCGCCGCGGATCAGGTGATCGTGGCGACGGAGGACGGGAGCTTCGGGACCAGGGGAACGGTCCTGGACGCGGTCCGGGAGAGCGGGTACGAGCCGAAGGCAGTACTGGCCTGCGGACCGAAACCCATGCTCCGGGCCCTGAAGGCCTGGGCGGCGGAAAAGAGCATTCCGCTCTGGGTCTCCATGGAGGAGCGCATGGCCTGCGGCGTCGGCGCATGTCTGGGCTGCATCACCCCCAGCACGGAGACCGATGAACATTCACAGGTGAAGAACAAGCGGGTCTGCAAAGACGGACCGGTCTTCCGCGCGGAGGAGGTGGATCTGGGATGATGGATGAGAACATGAAGCGTCCGGACCGGGGGGCGGAATCTGCGGCAAGTCCGGACCTGCGGGTCAGCATTGCGGGAGTGGAATTCAAAAACCCGGTCACAGTCTGCAGCGGCACCTTCGGCTCCGGCATGGAGTACGGAGAGTTCGTGGATCTGAACGGCCTCGGCGCGGTGACCACCAAGGGCGTGGCGAACGTCCCCTGGGCCGGAAACCCGACGCCCCGCGTCTGCGAGGTGACAGCCGGCATGCTGAACGCCATCGGCCTGCAGAATCCCGGGATCGAGACCTTCTGCAGCCGGGACATCCCCTACCTCAGGCAGTTTGATACGAACATCATCGTGAACGTCTGCGGCCATACCACGGAGGAATACCTCGCGGTGGTGGAGCGGCTGCAGGACGAGCCGGTGGATCTTCTGGAGATCAATATTTCCTGTCCGAACGTGAAGGAAGGCGGCATTGCCTTCGGGCAGGACCCGAAGGCGGTGGAGGCCATCACTTCGGCGGTGAAGAAGGTGGCGAAGCAGCCCGTCATCATGAAGCTGTCCCCGAACGTCACGGACATCACGGTGATGGCGAAGGCGGCAGAGGCAGGCGGCGCCGACGCCCTGTCCATGATCAACACGCTGACCGGCATGAAGATCGACATCCACAAACGGCGCTGCGTCCTTGCCAACAAGACCGGCGGCATGTCCGGCCCGGCCATCAAGCCCATCGCGGTGCGCATGGTCTACCAGGCGTCCCGCGCGGTGAAGATCCCGATCATCGGCATGGGCGGCATCTCCAACGCGGACGATGCTGTCGAGTTCCTGCTGGCCGGCGCCAGCGCGGTGGCGGTGGGGACCGCGAATTTTGTAAATCCCTACGTCACGTCGGAAATCGTGGACGGGATCCGCGGATATATGGTAAGATACGGCGTGGAAAATGTGAAGGAACTGATCGGCGCGGCGGAATAAGCGCGGAAGGAGCAGGGAATGGATCAGTACAAGCAGGAATTTATTGAGTTTATGATCGACTGTCAGGTCCTGAAGTTCGGGGACTTCGTCACGAAGAGCGGACGGAAGACGCCGTTTTTCGTCAACACGGGATTTTACCGCACGGGCGCGCAGCTGAAGCGCCTGGGCATGTATTACGCAAAAGCCATCAAGGACCAGTTCGGCACGGATTTTGACATCCTGTTCGGGCCGGCCTACAAGGGCATCCCGCTCTGCGTGGCTGCCGGCATCGCCCTCAACGAGCTGGACGGCTCCGAGATCGGCTACTGCTCGAACCGCAAGGAAGTGAAGGATCACGGCGACAAGGGCATCCTTCTGGGAAGCCCCATCAGCGACGGCAGCAGGATCGTGATCATCGAGGACGTCACCACGGCGGGGACCTCCATCGCTGAGACCATGCCGATCCTGAAGGCCCAGGGCGACGTGGACGTGCTCGGCCTGGTGGTCAGTGTGGACCGCTGCGAACGCGGTCAGGGAGAGAAGGGGGCACTGCAGGAGGTCGCGGAGACCTACGGCATGAAGACCTGCGCCATCGTCACCATGAAGGAGGTCGTCGAGCACCTCTGGAACCGTCCGTACAAGGGAAAGGTCATCATTGACGACGAACTTAAAGGACGGATCGACGATTATTACAGACAGTACGGCGTCCGGGAAGCCTGACACGCGATGCGTAGGAAGCGTTCCGGAAAACGGTACGCTGCATTTGTGCTGCTCCTCCTGTATCTCGGACTGCTGACTTATTTCACGATGTTCTCCGAGGCGCTGGGACGCACGGACGGCGGCGATTACCGCTATAATCTTGTGCTGTTCCGCGAAATCTCCCGGTATGTGAAGTACCGGGAACAGATCGGCTGGTACGGCTTTTTCCTGAACACCTTCGGGAATGTGCTGGCATTCATGCCCCTCGGGTTCCTTTTTCCGTACGTTGTCGGACGGGACTTCACGATTCCGCAGATGATCATGGCGGGCGCCCTGTGTTCTTACACAGTGGAGCTGATCCAGCTGATGACGCGGACCGGCAGCTTTGACGTGGACGATATTTTCCTGAATACCGTCGGCGCGGTGCTGGGATGGGGACTGTTCCTCGCGCTGCGGCGGGCCTGGAGAAGCAGAAAAAAGCGTCTGTGAGGGAAATAACGGAAAGTGTTTAATTATAACAGGAAAAAATACAAGTTTCTGACTCCGGCCGGAAAGCGGGACGATTCGATCCTCGAACGGCCGGAGTTCATGTACCCTGAAAAGAAGAGCGGTAAACGGGATCCGGAGCAGGGGAACGGTATGGTGAACTATCTCCGGAAGCCGCGCTCTGAGATCGGAATGACTTCCTTTCTCGGCGCTCTTCCCGCGCTGCTCCTCACCATCGCGGCCTTCCGGATGATGGTCGTTTCCTACGGGAATCCGCCGCTGTTTGTATCGGCGATGGCGATGAGCGCGCTGCTCCTCTCGCTGTTTTCGCTGGTCTGCGGCGCCCTTTCCTTCCGTGAGCGGGACGCGGATCACAGGTTTGCGGTGCTTGGACTTTCGATTGGAGGAATCGTAGCAGCAGTATGGATCATAACAATGATCGTAGGGGCCGCGGTATGACGGAAGAGCGGCTCAGTCTTGCCATGGAACGGATCGCGCAGATCCCGGAAGAGACCGGGATCCGTGAGCCCTTCCATGACTTTTTTTGTTCTTCGGCAGCGTTCCTGACCCGTCTGTTTTCCCTCCGGGAGGAGGTCCGCTCCGGAGCGTACCGGGAGCGCAGTCTTCCGGAAATGCAGGAGCTGCAGGACAGGCTGTACCGGGAGATGCTTCCGGGGCAGTACGGGGAGAGCTGGCTGAATCCGGCGTATGCGGCGGAGAAGGTCCGGTCACCTGCAGCCGGCGCAGGAATTCACGGGGGCGCGGGGAAAAAGGAAGCCGCGGGGAAGATGACCGGCCCGGCGCTTTCCGCCCTGTACGCGGAGCTGTACGCACTGCCGAAATTTATTTTTGAAGGACGGGACGAGGATATCGCCCCGGTACTGGAGATCTATCTTCAGGTCTTCGGCCTCTTTGCCGGGGGAGAAGTCCCTTCCTGCGCCTCTGTCCGGGACGCCCTCTACTGGTACAATTTCGACTATCTTGACGTCACGGTCCCGGAGCGCAGCCGGGAACTTCTGCTTCCCTGCGATGTGCAGGAGACACTGTACCACGGGATGGCGCCGGAGGATCTCCGGTATCTGTTCCTCTCCGGAGACTATATTTCCGCGGAAACTCTGAAAACCGCCGCGTTCCTGAATTCCCTGCCGGAGGAGAAGGCCCGCGCCGCGGCGGACGCCATGGTGAACGGCTTCCTCACCGGGTTCAAAGTCCTGGGGAAGGATCTTTCCTCCCGGACCTCTGTGGCGGTCCGTTTCAGCCGTGGTTTTGAGCGGCTGGTGAAGCTGTCGGCGGAACGCTTTGCGGAGGCCGGCCTGAAGACCATTCTTCCCGGCTCCGCGGTGCGGATGGCGGAGCGGCTCCCGGGAAGCACGGAGCGGCAGATCAGCCGGAGCCCGAACCGGCAGTTCGACTATGACCACCGTTTTGACTGTGCCCTTTTCTGGGATAAGGCATTCACCGACAGGAAACTTTCGGAACTCCGTCTGTCCTACGGGGAGCTGCGGGAAGAGGCGGAGGGCTATGCCGGCCCTGCGGTGATCGAGACCTTCGGGGAGCCGGAGTTTGAGCCGGCGGAGTGCCCGGCGGCATTCTCCCTGGATCCGAAGCAGCGGAAACTCCGGGCAGCCTATATGAACGCGAACCTGACTTTGCGGAACGAGTTTATGCCGGACGAGAAGACCTCCTTCACGATCATCGCCTGGCCGCTGCCGGAGACCGGGGATTTTTTCCCGGCGCTTTTCGACGACATCCTCCGCATCAATACCCTGGATACGGAGCTGTACCGGGACCTTCAGCAGAAGATCATCGACGTCCTGGACCTCTGTGACCACGCGGAGGTAAAAGGGCAGGGCGGAAATGAAACAGACCTCCGGATCGCGCTGCGCCGGCTGTCCGACCCGGCCCGGGAGACCAGGTTCGAGAACTGTGTCGCGGACGTCAACATCCCCGCGGGCGAGGTCTTTACCTCGCCGGTGCTGGAGGGGACGGAGGGGCTTCTCCATGTGTCGGAGGTCTACATTGACGGCCTTCTGTTCCGGGATCTCCGGATCCGCTTTGAACGCGGCAGGGCGGTGGAGGCCCGCTGCGGGAACTTTGATGCCGCGGACGAGACCGGAAAGAAGGATCTTCAGGATCCCGGCCGGCAGTATGTCATCGAGAACATCATGGGCGGCCACGAGGTCCTTCCCATGGGAGAGTTCGCCGTCGGCACCAACACCCTGGCCTGCGCGACGGCGCGGAAGTACGGGATCGAGGCGAAGATGCCCATTCTCATCGCGGAGAAGACCGGACCCCACTTCGCCCTGGGCGACACCTGTTACAGCCATGAAGAGGACGTCCTGACATACAATCCCGACGGCAAGGCCATCGTGGCGAGGGACAACGAGATCTCCGCCCGGCGGAAGGAAGCGCCGGAGGAAGCGTACTTCGGGCATCACAAGGATATCACCATCCCCTATGAGGAGATCGGATCCCTGAGCGCGGTGAACGCGGACGGGACGCGGACGGATATCATCCGCAGAGGGCGTTTTGTCCTGCCCGGTCTGGAAGCGCTGAACGGGCCGCTGGACAGAGAATCCTGACACTGCGGATATTGTCGGAAAAGTCTTTCTGTGGCAGGCGGTAAGCGCTTATGATAAACTATAAAGATAAGGATCACCCCGGCGGAAGCCGGTCAAAGTAAGACAGAATCAAGTTGCAGAAGGAGTACAGATATGGCAAAAGTCGGTATTGTTATGGGCAGCGATTCGGATATGCCCGTCATGGCGCAGGCGGCGGATTTCCTGAAAAAGATGGGGATCGATTTCGAGATGACGATCATCTCCGCGCACCGGGAACCGGATGTGTTCTTTCAGTGGGCAAAGTCCGCGATGGACCGCGGATATAAGGTGATCATCGCAGGTGCGGGCAAGGCAGCCCATCTGCCGGGCATGTGCGCGGCGCTGTTCCCGCTGCCGGTCATCGGCATCCCGATGAAGACCTCTGACCTGGGCGGCGTGGATTCCCTGTACTCCATCGTCCAGATGCCCGGCGGCATTCCCTGCGCGACGGTGGCAATCAACGGCGGAAAGAATGCCGGGATCCTGGCGGCGAAGATCCTTGCAGTGTCGGATCCGGAACTTCTCGGAAAGCTGGAAGCGTTCACGGAGGAAATGAAAAACGAAGTCGTCGCGAAGGACGCGAAGCTTCAGGAGATAGGCTACGAACAGTATTTGAAAGAGAAAAAGTGAGGTGGGTATATGGATTACAGAAATTCCGGTGTTGACATCGAGGCCGGCTACAAGTCAGTCGAGCTGATGAAGAAGTTTGTCAGGAATACCGTGCGCCCGGAGGTCATGGGCGGCATCGGCGGCTTCTCCGGCGCGTTTTCCGCGGCGGCGTTCAAGAATATGGAGCACCCGGTGCTGCTGTCCGGCACCGACGGCGTCGGCACGAAGCTGAAGCTTGCGTTCCTGATGGACAGGCATGACACAGTGGGTATCGACTGCGTCGCCATGTGCGTGAACGACGTGGCCTGCGCCGGCGGTGAGCCCCTGTTTTTCCTCGACTACATTGCCTGCGGAAAAAACATTCCGGAGAAGATCGCGACCATCGTCTCCGGCGTGGCGGAGGGCTGCATCCAGTCAGGCGCGTCCCTGATCGGCGGAGAGACTGCGGAGATGCCGGGCTTCTACCCGGAGGACGAATATGACCTGGCCGGCTTCGCTGTGGGCGTCTGCGACGAGAAGGATCTGATCACCGGGGCGGACCTGAAGGCGGGCGATGTCCTCGTGGGCATTGCGTCCACCGGCGTCCACTCCAACGGCTTCTCCCTGGTCCGGAAGATCTTCGACATGACAAAGGAGAGCCTGGATACTTACTATGACGAGCTGGGCGGCACCCTGGGCGAGGTCCTTCTGACCCCCACCAGGATCTATGTGAAGGCCCTGAAGTCCGTGAAGGACGCCGGCGTCCGCATCCATGCCTGCAGCCACATCACCGGCGGCGGATTCTACGAGAACGTCCCGCGCATGCTGAAGGACGGCGTGAAAGCGGTCATCCGGAAGGATTCCTACCCGGTCCCGCCGATCTTCCGCCTGATGGCGAAGAAGGGCGAGGTGGAGGAGCACGTCATGTACAACACCTACAACATGGGCATCGGCATGGTCATCGCCCTGGACGCGGCCGATGTCGACAAGGCCATGGAGGCAGTGAAGGCTGCCGGGGACAGCTGCTGGGTCATCGGTTCCTGCGAGGCAGGAGAAAAGGGAGTTGAATTATGCTGAGAGTCGGCGTGCTGGTCAGCGGCGGGGGAACGAACCTGCAGGCGATCCTGGACGCGGTGAAGGACGGAACCATCCGGAACGCGGAGGTCGTCTACGTGCAGTCCAACAACCCCGGCGTCTATGCCCTGACAAGGGCGGAGAAAGCGGGCGTCGAGGCGGAAGTCCTCTCCCCGAAGAGCTTTGAGACCCGGGCAGAGTACAACACGGCGCTGGTGAAAAAACTGAAAGAGCACGATCTGGACCTTATCGTCCTGGCGGGCTTTCTGGTGCAGATCCCGGCGGAGATGATCCGCGCCTACCGCGGCCGGATCATCAACATCCACCCGTCCCTCATCCCCAGCTTCTGCGGGAAGGGCTTCTACGGACTGAAGCCCCATGAGGCGGCCCTGAAGCGCGGCGTCAAGGTGACCGGTGCGACGGTCCACATCGTGGACGAGGATCTGGACACCGGCCCGATCCTTCTGCAGAAGGCAGTTTACGTGGAACCCGGGGATACGCCGCAGATCCTGCAGCGCAGAGTGATGGAGCAGGCGGAATGGATCCTTCTCCCGAAGGCCATCGACGGCATTGCCAACGGCACGATCCCTTACGGAGAGGCGGCATACGAGAAAGGAGCGGAATCATGAAAATTCTTGTTGTGGGCGGCGGCGGCCGCGAACACACCATCTGCTGGAAGCTGGCACAGAGCCCGAAGGCGGAGAAGATCTACTGCGCGCCGGGCAACGCCGGCATCTCCGAGGTAGCGGAGTGCGTGCCCATCGGCGCGATGGAATTTGAGAAGCTTGCGGATTTCGCTGAGCAGAACGGCATCGGCCTCACCGTGGTCGGCATGGACGACCCGCTGATCGGCGGGATCGTCGACGTTTTCGAGGAGCGCGGCCTGCGTGTCTTCGGACCGCGGAAGAACGCCGCGGTCATCGAGGGCTCCAAGGCCTTCTCCAAGGAGCTGATGAAGAAGTACAACATTCCGACGGCCCAGTACGAGACCTTCATCGACGTGAAGAAGGCCAAGGAATATCTGAAGACTTGCAGGATCCCGGTGGTCCTGAAGGCAGACGGGCCGGCCCTGGGCAAGGGCGTCCTGATCTGCATGACCCGGGAAGAAGCCATGGCAGGCATCAACGAGCTGATGGTGGACCGGAAGTTCGGCGCTTCCGGCGACAAGGTCGTCATCGAGGAGTTCATGACCGGCCGCGAGGTGAGCGTTCTGTCCTTCGTGGACGGAAAGACCATCCGGATCATGGCCAGTGCCCAGGACCACAAACGGGCCAAGGACGGCGACCAGGGACTGAACACCGGAGGCATGGGGAACTTCTCACCGAGTCCCTTCTACACGGAGGAGGTAGACGCTTTCTGCCGTGAGCATATCTACCAGCGCACAGTGGACGCGATGGCGGCGGAGGGAAGACCTTTCAAGGGTGTCATTTTCTTCGGTCTCATGCTGACACCGGACGGCCCGAAGGTCCTGGAGTACAATGCCCGCTTCGGCGATCCGGAGACTCAGGTGGTCCTGCCCCGCATGAAGAACGACCTGGTGGATGTCTTCGAGGCCTGCATCGACGGCACACTGGACCGGATCGAACTTGAATTCTCCGACCAGGCGGCGGTCTGCGTGGTCCTGGCCAGCGAAGGCTATCCGCTGAGCTATGAGAAGGGCGTGCCCATGGAGGGCTTCGAGCGCTTCAGGGGTCTGGATGATTTCTTCTGTTTCCACGCGGGGACAAAGTTCGACGCGGAGGGCCGGATCGTCACCAACGGCGGCCGCGTCCTGGGCATCACCGCCCTCGGAAAGGACCTGAAGGAAGCCCGCGCCAAGGCGTACATCGCCACGGACTGGATCGATTTCCGCACAAAGTACATGCGTCACGACATCGGAAAGGCCATCGACGAAGCCTGACCTCAGCATAATCACAGCAAAGGGGACATCATGAATCTGGAACAGAAATATCTTGGACTTCTGGCGGAAAAATTTCCGACGCAGCAGTCTGTCTGCACTGAGATCATCAACCTGTCCGCGATCCTGAACCTGCCGAAGGGCACAGAGCATTTCATGAGTGACCTGCACGGCGAGTACAATGCATTCCTCCACATCATGAACAACTGCTCCGGCGTTATCCGCGAGAAGATCGAGATGATCTTCAGGGATACGCTGACGGAGCAGGAGCAGCGGGATCTCCGGACCCTGATCTACTATCCGGAGCAGAAGCTCAGCAGGCTTCACGCGCAGGGGAAGATCTCCCCGGCCTGGTACCGGAAGACCCTGCGGCAGATGATCGAGATCGCCAAGGTCGTCTCCTCAAAGTACACCCGCTCCAAGGTGAGAAAGGCCATGCCGAAGGAGTTCGGCTATATCATCGACGAGCTCCTGCACGCGCAGAACGATGAGGACGACAACCAGTTCCAGTACCACGCGGAGATCCTGGATACCATCATCGGGATCCAGAACGGGGATGAGTTCATCATCGCCCTGTCCCGCCTGATCAAGCGTCTCGCGGTGGATCACCTCCACATCGTCGGAGACCTGTTTGACCGCGGCGCCGACGCCGACAAGATCATCGATCTCCTGATGGAGCACCCCTCGCTGGACATCCAGTGGGGCAACCACGACGTGCTCTGGATGGGAGCGGCCTGCGGCAGCGACCCCTGCATCTGCAACGTGATCAGGAACAACGTCCGCTATCACAACATCCGCATCCTGGAGAACGGCTACGGCATCAGCCTCCGGAACCTCCAGCTGTTCGCGGAGAAGTACTACACCGGAGAGCCGGAGAAGGCCATGATCAAGGCCATCAACGTCATGCTCTTCAAGACAGAGGGCCAGGTCATCCTGCGCCATCCGGAATATGAGATGACTGACCGGAACCTTCTGGAGAAGATCAATATCGAGGAGCAGACCGTCACCATCGGCGAGAACGTCTATCCCATCAACACGACGGAATTCCCGACCATCGACTGGGCAGATCCTTACAGGCTTTCGGAAGAAGAAGAGGCGGTCATGGAGAACCTCCGCAACTCCTTCACCCACAGCCCGCGGCTCAGGAAGCACATCGAATTCCTCTACGCGGTGGGCAGCGTATACCGCTGCATGAACGACAATCTCCTGTTCCACGGCTGTGTCCCGCTGACGGACAGCGGAGAGATGGTGGAGATGAACTTCTTCGGCCAGTTCCACCGGGGACGTTCCTACTTTGACTGCTGCGAGCGCGTGGCGCGCCAGGCCTTCCTCGGCCGCAAGCAGCGCCACCTGGACTACATGTGGTATCTCTGGGGCGGCACCAAGTCTCCGATGTGCGGCCGCGTCCTGAAGACCTTCGAGCGGACCTACATCGACGACAAGTCCAGCTGGAAGGAGCCCCAGGATCCGTACTACGCGCACCTGAACTCCGAGGCTATGGCCCGCATGATCCTCCGGGATTTCGGCCTGAAGTCCGACCTGTCCCACATCATCAACGGCCACACGCCGGTGCACGCGTCCGAGGGGGAGAACCCCATCAAGTGCGGCGGCAAGCTGATCGTCATCGACGGCGGCTTCAGCACGCCTTACCACAAGACCACGGGAATCGCGGGCTACACCCTGATCTACAATTCCCACGGCATGCGGCTCAAGTCCCACGAGCCTTTTGAGAGCGTCGAGAAGGTCATCGACGAGAACCTGGACATCGAGTCCCGGGCTACCCAGTTCGAGTTGGAGCCTTACCGCGTCATGATCGGAGACACGGACAAGGGCAAGGAGATCGCGAACCAGATCGACGACCTGAAGGAACTGCTGGAGGCGTACCGCGACGGCTCCATCGCCGAGGGCGTACAGAAATAAAAGAAAGCATCAGGCCGCCGGATCACGGAAACAAAACGGATCCGGCGGCCGAAGCTGTATATAATCGAAATAATATATGATACAATAGATAGGATGCATGTAAACCTTGAAACAATTCTAAAAAAAGGACGGAGTTATGAGAAACCTCACGCTTCTGACAGATCTGTACGAACTGACAATGATGCAGGGATATTTTGAAAATGCGGGCATGAACGAGACCGTCATTTTTGATATGTTCTACCGGACCAACCCGGAGAACGGCGGCTACGCGATCTGTGCGGGACTGGAGCAGGTGATCGAATATATCAAGAACCTGCATTTCACCGACGAGGACATTGAGTACCTTGCGGGACTGAACATTTTCGAGAAGGAGTTCCTGGATTATCTGAAGGTGTTCAAATTCACGGGCGACATCTACGCGATCCCCGAAGGCAGCGTCATCTTCCCGAGAGAGCCCCTGGTCAAGGTCGTGGCGCCCATCATGCAGGCGCAGCTCATTGAGACCGCGCTGCTGAACATCGTGAACCATCAGTGCCTGATCGCCACGAAGACCTCCCGCGTGGTCCGCGCGGCCCGCGGCGACGGCGTCATGGAGTTCGGCTGCCGCCGCGCCCAGGGACCGGATGCGGGAATCTACGGCGCCCGCGCCGCCATGATCGCCGGCTGTATCGGCACCAGCAACGTGCTCTGCGGAAAGATGTTCGACGTTCCGGTCAGCGGCACCCACGCCCACTCCTGGATCATGAGCTTCCCGGATGAGCTGACGGCATTCCGCGCCTACGCGAAGCTGTTCCCGGATGCCTGCATCCTCCTCATCGATACCTACGATACCCTGGACAGCGGCCTTAAGAACGCCATCACCGTCTTCAAGGAGATGCGCGACGCGGGCATCAAGTCAAAGAAGTACGGCATCCGCATGGACAGCGGCGACCTTGCCTACCTGTCCAAGAAGGTCAAGGCGGCCCTGGACGCGGAGGGCTTCACCGACGCCGTCATCTCTGCCTCCAACGACCTGGACGAGAACCTGATCCAGTCCCTGAAGGAGCAGGGGGCCACCATCAATTCCTGGGGCGTCGGCACCAACATGATCACCAGCAAAGACTGGCCGGCATTCGGCGGCGTATACAAGCTGGCTGCGATCCAGGACAAGAAGACGGGCGCCTTCATCCCGAAGATCAAGATCTCCGAGAATGCGGAGAAGATCACGAACCCGGGCAACAAGACCATCTACCGCATCTATGACGAAGAAGGAATGATCATCGCGGACCTGATCTGCCTGGTGGGAGAGAAGTTCGACAGCTCGAAGCCGCTCATGATCTTCGACCCCATCGAGAACTGGAAGAAGACCTTCCTGAAGGCCGGTGCCTACACCATGAAGGAGATCCTGGTTCCGATCTTCAAGGACGGCGAGTGTGTCTACGAGAGCCCGAAGGTCATGGAGATCCGCGAGTTCTGCAAGAAGGAGCTGGCTTCCCTCTGGGAAGAGTCCAAGCGTTTCAAGTACCCGCACCAGACCTACGTGGACCTTTCAAAGAAGCTCTGGAACCTGAAGAACGATCTGCTTGAGCATTACCAGTTTGGGGAGTCTACACAGTCATGATCCAGGAAATCGCTCCGAAGAAACTGCATATCGAATACCGCACTGACCGGCGGCCATGCATGGATTCAGGGCTGATCATCTGTGACAGCCGGGGTGTGCTTGTCATGGCCCGCGAGCTTGCGGATGATCTCCCCGGCCCGGAGGACGGGGAGACAGACGAATCCCGCCTGCTCTCGTTCCGGGACGCGGTCGATGCCGGCCTGTCCTTCATGGGACTGGCCGGGAGAGCACGGTATCTGTTCCGGGTAGACGACCAGGACTGGTTCCTGTGTCCGTCCTCCTTCGTGACGGAACGGATGCTGAGCCAGGGATTCCGCTTCTTCGAGACCAGCCGGTTCCGCTTTTTCGCGTCTCAGCCCGAGGCGTTCATCGCCGTGAGCGCGAGCCAGATCTGGCGCTTTTACGACCAGAGGAAATACTGCGGACGATGCGGGACGAAGACCGTCCATTCCGGGACGGAGCGGGCCATGGTCTGCCCGGCCTGCCGGCTGACGGAATATTCGAAGATCAGTCCTGCCGTCATTGTGGCGGTCCGGAACAAGAACAGGATCCTTCTGACCCGCTATACGCGGAACGCCGGCAGCTACCGGCGGAAGGCGCTGATCGCAGGCTTCGTCGAGGTCGGAGAGACGCCGGAGGATACGGTGCGCCGCGAGGTGTTCGAGGAGTGCGGGATCCATGTGAAGAACATCCGCCCCTACAAGGCACAGCCCTGGGCCTTCTCGGATTCTCTGATGCTGGGATACACGGCGGAACTGGACGGTCCGGAGGACATCACGCTGCAGCGGGACGAACTCTGCGAGGCAGCCTGGTATGAGCGGAAGGACGTGCCTGAGAATCCGAATATGTTCAGCGTCGGAAATGAAATGATCCAGTATTTCAAGCGGGGCATCCTGTTTCCCGGGGAAGAGACGGCGGGCGCCGCAGAGAGCGCTGCCGGGCCCGGGACGGATGCGGAAGACGGAAAAGCAAAGGGGGAATAACAAATGCTTACAGATCCGGTAAAGACAAAAAATGAGATCGTACAGTGGATCCGGGACTATTTTGAGGCCAACGGCCCGAAATGCAGCGCGGTGGTCGGCGTTTCCGGCGGCAAGGATTCCAGCGTCGTCGCGGCTCTCTTAAAGGAAGCCCTGGGACCGGAGCGCGTGGTGGGCGTCATGATGCCGAACGGCGTGCAGAGCGACATCGCGGATTCGGAGGAGATCGTGAACCTGCTGGGGATCCGGCATGTGACCGTCAACATCCAGGACGGATTCAAGGGACTGTTCGGCGCCATCAACAGCGCCCTCGCCGGGGGCGGCGTCCCCGGCTGCGAAAAGCTCTCCCGGGATTCCGAGATCAATCTGCCGCCGCGTCTCCGCATGAGCACGCTTTACGCCATCGGACAGGCACTGCCGAACGGCGGCCGCGTCGCCAACACCTGCAACCGCTCCGAGGACTGGATCGGCTATTCCACGAAGTTCGGCGATGCGGCAGGTGATTTCAGCCCGCTGATGAACCTGCTGGTCCATGAAGTGATCCAGATCGGCGAGGTGCTGGGCCTGCCGGACCGCCTGACGAAGAAGACGCCCTCCGACGGTCTCAGCGGCATGTCGGACGAGGATAAGATCGGCTTCACCTATGCCGCCCTCGACCACTATGTCCTGACCGGCGAGTGCCCGGACGAGGAGATCCGGAAGAAGATCGACCGGATGCACCGCCTGAACCTGCACAAGCTGCAGCTCATGCCGAACTACAAGCCCGGCGAAGGATCCCAGAAAGCCATCTGAAAGAAATGAGTAAGAACTGCCCGGTGAGCAAGCTTCCCGGGCTTTTTTTGCCGGTTTTTCCATACGGGGAAAGTAAGAAAACATTAATCAAGTTTTATTCGGTTCTGAAATCAAATAAAAACCTGCCATGATAAGATAATTACGTCAGCATTCCAAAATGTTTGTGGGAGGACGTATGATGGAAAACAAGGAAAAAAAGATTGTGAGAAGGGTACTGATCCCGGTGGGGATCGCCTGCCTGATCGTTTTTGTGTTTGGCATGGCTGCCTCGTTCCTGTTCGGCATCGGCAGGGCCGGATCCGCCGGGCCGATGACGGACAGCTACTATGCGGTGGACGAGGCCAGATATGCCGGAAATGGCATTATGGCCGGCGGGGCCATGCAGAAGAACGCGGCGATGGCGCCTGCCATGGAGGCGGAAGCGGCAATGGACTACATGGTCGCTGAGACTGCGGCGGCATCGGCGGCTGCATCCTCCGGGAGCGGCAGTACCGTCGGGGAGATCCCGGCGCCTGAGCGGAAGCTCATCAAGAATGTCAGCATGGGCATTGAGACCATGGAGTTCGATACTCTGGTCAGCAACATCAGCGCAAAGGTGGAGAACCTCGGCGGCTACATCGAGAATTCCTGGATCGAGGGCGAATCTCTCCAGAAAAAGCGCCAGGGCAGCGGCACCTACATCGGCCGCACCGCGAACATCACGGCGAGAGTGCCCGCGAAGCGCCTGGACGAATTCGTGACGAATGTGTCCGAGAACGGCAACGTGACCTCGAAGAGCGAGAGCGTCAGCGACATGACCCTCCAGTACATGGACATCGAGAGCAGGAAGAAATCCCTGGAGACCGAGCGCTCCCGCCTCTGGGAGCTGCTGGCCCAGGCGGAGTCCGTGGACGCGGTCATCACCATCCAGAGCCGCATCAGCGAGATCGAATATCAGCTGGACAACTTCAATTCCCAGCTCCGGCTGTATGACAACCAGGTGGATTACGCGACGGTCAACCTGAACCTCAGCGAGGTGAAGACCTACAGCCCGACGCCCCAGGAGAAGGAGAGTGTCGTGAGCCGCATGATCCGCGGACTGCAGGATACTCTGGACGGCCTGGCGGAGTTCTTTGAGGATCTGCTGGTGGGCCTTGTCAGCCTGCTTCCCGTGATCGCGCTGCTGGCGGTCTTCGTCGGCATCGTCATGGCGGTGGTCCGCAGGCTGCTCCGCCGGAGAAGAGAGAAGAAAGAGAAACGGAAGGCGGAGGAAGAGAAGGCGCGGCAGGCGGAAGAAAATGCTCAATGATTGACACGTTTTTTCGAAACTGATATGATATTGCTCAGGCAAAGGGGCCCTTACAAGGGGCCCTTTCGCCTTATAAATCAGAATACATGCCAATGTCCCGGGCCGTGCAGAACGGCGGAAGCCGTGGCGGGGACAGCGGCGGACAGGATCTGCCGGAACGCCGGCGGATCCTGCAGAATCAGGGGGAGCACATGACAGGAGAAGAAATCATCAGAATTGTGGAGGAAGAGGAGGTCGAGTTCATCCGCCTCCAGTTCACGGACCTGTTCGGAATCTTCAAGAACATCGCGATCACCGCGAGCCAGCTGGAGCGGGCGCTGGACGGCCGCTGCATGTTTGACGGATCCAGCATCGAGGGCTTTGTGCGGGTCGAGGAGTCGGACATGTACCTGCATCCCGATCTCAACACCTTCGAGATCCTGCCCTGGAGACCGCAGCAGGGAAAGGTCGCCCGGATGATCTGCGACGTCTACATGCCCGACGGAACGCCCTTTGAGGGAGATCCGCGCTATATTCTCCGGAGAGCCGTGGAGAAAGCGAAAAAGATGGGCTACACCTTCCACGTGGGGCCGGAGTGCGAATTCTTCCTGTTCCACACGGATGAGAACGGACGCCCGGAAGTGAAAGCCTATGACAAGGCCGGCTATTTCGACGTGGACCATCTGGACATGGCGGAGAATGTGCGCCGCGACATCATCCTCAACATGAATGACATGGGCTATGAAATCGAGGCGAGCCATCACGAGATCGCCCCGTCCCAGCACGAGATCGATTTCAAATACGTCGACGCCATGGCTGCGGCGGACATGGTCATGACCTTCAAGATGGCGGCGAAGATCATCGGCAAGCGCCACGGCATGCACGCCACCTTCATGCCGAAGCCCCTGGAGGGAGAGAACGGCAGCGGCATGCACATCAACATGAGCCTGAGCAACAAAAAAGGCAAGAACATGTTCGCGGATCCGAAGGATCCCAACGGTCTTTCGAAGATCGCCTATCAGTTCATGGCCGGGATCCTCTTCCACATCCGGGAGATCCTTCCGCTGACGAATCCCCTGGTGAATTCCTACAAGCGGCTGATGCCCGGTTTTGAGGCGCCCACCAGCATTGCCTGGAGCTCCCAGTCGAACCGCAGCCAGCTGATCCGCATCCCCTCCACCAGAGGCGAGGAGACAAGAATCGAGCTCCGCTGCCCGGATTCCGCGGCGAATCCCTATGTGGCGATGGCGGCCTGCCTCTGCGCAGGGCTGGACGGCATTGAGAAAAAGATGACGCCGCCCCCGAGCATGCGCGAGAATCTCTTTGATCTTTCCGCGGACGAGGTCCGCAGGCTGGGGATCGAGGCGCTGCCGGAGACTCTCGGCGAAGCGCTGGCCTTCATGGAGAAGAGCGAGTTTGCCCGGATGGTTCTCGGAAACCATGCCTTCGGCAAATACCTTCTCGCGAAGAAGGAAGAGTGGAGAAAGTACCGCACTTCCATTTCCAGCTGGGAGATGGAAGAGTATCTGTTTAAAGTCTGACGCAGACAGGCCTGCCGAAGGCCTGGCGTCTGACGAAGAAGAAACTGCAGTGAGGCGGATGATTCCGAAGGAGTTTGAATGGCAGGATGCATCGTTGCCTTCCCCAGGGAAGAAGATGTAAAGACGATCCGGAGCGTACTTGTCCGGAACGGTTTTCCTGTCACAGGCACCGCGCTTTCGGGAGCATCCGCCCTGAATCTGTCCGAATACACCGGCGGCGGGATCATGATCTGCGCGTACCAGTTCCGTGACATGGTCTACACCCAGCTCCGGAGAGAACTGGGGCCAGGCTGGGGCATGATCCTGGTCTGCAATCCGTCCCGGCTTCCGGAAGGAGTGGAGGAAGGCGTCGTCCATCTGCCGGTCCCGCTCAGGACCGGCGAGCTGCTCCGCGCAGTGCGGGAGACAGAGGAGGCGCTCCGGAGGAGGCGTCAGAGCCGCCGGGGAAAGCCCGGGGAGCGCACCGCACAGCAGAAGCAGGACATCGCGGCAGCGAAGGCGCGGATCATGGAGCAGAAAAACATCACGGAAGCGGAAGCTCACCGGTATCTCCAGCAGCTCAGCATGGAAACCGGCCGCACTCTCCCGGAGACGGCGCAGATGATCCTCCGGTTCGGAAAACTGTAAGAAAGGAAACACGGACTTGAAATTCACAAAAATGCACGGCATCGGTAACGACTATGTCTACGTGAACTGTTTTGAGGAGACGGTGGCAGACCCCGCCGCAGCCGCTGTTTATGTCAGCGACCGGCACTTCGGCATCGGCTCCGACGGCCTCATCCTGATCTGCCCTTCGGAGACCTGCGATGTGCGCATGCGTATGTTCAATGCCGACGGGTCGGAAGGAAAGATGTGCGGGAACGGCTCCCGCTGCGTGGGAAAGTATGTCTATGACCACGGCATCTGCCGGAAGGACGAGATCACCATGGAGAGTCCTGCCGGCGTCCGTACGCTGAAGATCCACGCGAAGAACGGCGTCTGCGAGACGGTGACGGTGGACATGGGAACGGCGAAGCTGACCGGTCCTGTTCCGGAGAAGATCACCGTGAACGGGGAGGAGAAGGAGATGATCGCGGTCGATGTCGGCAACCCGCACGCGGTCTACTACGTCCCGTCGAAGGAGATCCTCATGTCCCTGGAACTCACGAAGATCGGTCCGGGCTACGAACATCATCCGCGGTTTCCTGAAGGCGTAAATTCGGAGTTCATCTTTGTGGAGGACCGGAAAAACCTGTGGATGCGCGTCTGGGAACGGGGCAGCGGAGAGACGCTGGCCTGCGGCACCGGCGCGACGGCCAGTGCCTATGCGACCATGGTCTCGGGACTCTGCGACAAGGACGTGACCATCCATCTTCTGGGCGGCGATCTGGAGATCACTCTCGGGGAGGACGGCCATCTTTTCATGACCGGGGAAGCGACGGAGGTCTTCCGTGGGGAAATCGACCTGAAATAAACCGGAGATCCTTATGAGAACGATATTGGTGGGGGATGTGCACGGGCACCTGGATGCCCTGAAAACGCTGCTCTGGTCCGTCGGACTGAACCGGGAGACAGACCAGCTGGTCCTGCTCGGGAACCTGATGGATTACGGGCCGGATTCCTGCGGCGTCTATCTTTATGTGAGAGAGCTTCAGGAAGATATGAAGCGGAGACTCATCTGTCTCCGCGGGAACCATGAGCAGATGTTCATGGATTCCGAACTGCTGACAAGGGGGCAGATGGCGAACCGTTTTCTCTGGAAAGACAGCGGAGGGAAGGAGACGCTGAAGTCCTTCAAGGAATACCGGCACAGCACGGGGAGTGCCGGCGCCTGGCTCCGGGATAATACCCGGACCTGGTTCGAGGACCAGGATTTCATCGCTGTCCACGGGGATATCCGGGACGAGATCGTATGGAACAACTCCAGGGATACCTTTATCTGGGGATGCGACGGCGTCCTGTACAATGATTACGACGGAAAGCTTGCGGTCGTCGGCCATACCCAGGTCGAGGTGCCGACCTATCTGGACGGCTCCCGCGGGGAGAGCAGGTTCCACCCGCAGTACGGCACCTGGTTCGACCTCCCGAAGCGGGGGATGATGGCGATCCACACGGGCTGCGGCTTCGGCGGGAATTTGACGGCGATGATCATCGAGAACGGATGGATGCGCTTTGAGTATGTGAGATCCGCCGCGGAGTAAACACCATTGCGGAGAAAACACCGCATCGGACGGAACTCCGGGATTGCTGAAGCGGCAGGAGTTATGAGATAATGATAATAACACCATGATTCTTTCCGAGGAGGTCCTGAATATGAAAAAACTGATTGGAATGATGCTTGCAGCAGTGCTTTCCGCAGCACTTTGCGTACCGGCATTCGCAGGAACGTGGAAAAAGAACAGTGTCGGCTGGTGGTATGACAACGGGGACGGTACCTGGGCGGCCAACGGCTGGAAGTGGATCGACGGAAACCATGACGGTGTCGCGGAGTGCTATTATTTTGACGCCAGCGGCTACCTTCTGGTAAACACCATGACCCCGGACGGCCTTCCGGTGAACGCGGACGGCCAGTGGACGGACGGCGGCAGGGTCGTGACCATGTCCGCGGAAGAACAGGGATACACCTATGACGCGTCCTCCCGGATCTATGCCTGGATGAACGGCCTTTACAAGGCGGAGGACGGACGCACCGTCAATCTGGATGCGGCAGGCGGAAATCAGGTCGCGGTGCAGTTCTACTGCTACAGCGAGGACGGCTGGAACACATCCTACCTCAGCGGCGCGGTGGATGAGAACACCCACGCCCTGTACGTAAACAACTACTTTGACCAGAGCGGCAACCCGACGGCATATCACCGGCTGAACATCGACGGCGATGCCACCGAGATCTGGGTCCAGACCTACGATAAGAACGGCTCCTATGTAGGCAGCTGGTACGACGGCTGGTATTACAAGAAGTGAGCGCCCTTGTGCGGCAGGGGAATTAACGGTAAAATAGAATCCAGAGGAAGCCCGGAAGCGAAGCCTTCCGGGCTTCTTTTCCAAATGAACGCACGGATCCGGAGGAAACCCTATGAGAGTTGATGTCAGGCGGATACTTTTTGTCATCCTTATACTCGCTGTTTTTCTGATCACAAGGAAGCCGGGAGACAGCCCGAAGGAGACCACGGCGGCTCTCCAGACCGTGGCGGCGTCTTCCGCCGCGGAGACTGTTCCTGCGGAGACGAAACCGGAGGAGACTGTTCCTGCGGAGACAAAGCCGGCGGAGACGGCACCGGCCGCGGAGGGCGGCTGGACCGCGGCGGATCTGAAGAAGCTTAAGAACACGAAAAACTTCACAAGGTCGGCCATCGACCACATCTTCCTCGGGGAGATCAACAGCCGCGGCGTCGGCACAGGATACCATTATGAGGGGATCGAGGATTCTCCGGGCAGAGTGATCGAGGGGACCCGCAGCAAGCCGGACATCCACGGAGTCTACAGAGGAAAGGTAGAGGTGGACGGTGTGAAAAAGACCGGGAACAAGGGCTATTCCACCTTTTATCCCCTCTACATGACGCCGCAGGACGTGGTGGATGCCATCAATCAGGCTTACGAAAACGCCGAGCTCATCGGGAATGATCTGTACGCAGGCATCACAGACGACGGGATAGAGATCGACATGTATATGACGAAAAAGGGAAAGATCACGACCGCATATCCGGTCATGGAGGACTGACAATGCAGGGATACAGCTTTGAGGAAGTTATCCTTCAGGGGAAAAGGACAAAAAAATACCGCCTGGCGGTCCGCTTTGAGGATCCGCAGTACGGCCCGCTGGCGCTGTTCCTGAATTCCGAGGCCGGAGTGTTCGGCGCGGAGATCGCGGAGGCGCTGGAACAGGCGCAGGCAGCGATGGGACAGACCGAGTTTACCGGGAATCTCTGCACGGCCGTGATCACGCCTGAGTCTGTCATCGTCTATCGGAATACGGAGGACGAAGAGGAGGCGGAAGAAGAAAAGACGGAAGAAGAAAAGACGGCCGGGGAAGAAGGGGCGGAAGAAAAGTCGGGAGAAAAGGCGCCGAGGATCTGCGAGCTGCCGACGGCGGAATTCGCGGAGCTTCTTGCCGAGTGGCGTGAGCATGCCGCGGAGGTTAAGAAAAAGAACGTCGCCGAGCGCCGGAAGGCAGCGAAGCGGAGAGCCGAAGAAGGATAAGAAAAGAACAAAAGAAAAGAACAAAAGAAAAGAACAGAGATATAAAGAACAGGAAAGCAAAAAAAGCGCCGGCTGAGAATCATCTCAGCCGGCGTATTCGTATCTTTGAAGACAAGGCCCGGGATCACCGGAACTCCGGCATCACCCGCTCCGCGAAACGGCGCACCGTGCGGCTGACCCGTTTCATGCCGTAGAGGACCTCGTAGACCGCAGTCACTTTGTCCGTCAGGGTGAGAGCCACAGCCATCCGGCTGGCGGGCATGTGGAAAGCCAGGGGCCACATGTGGCAGCGGATCGAAAGGGTCTCATGCTCGTTCAGTCCGTAGGAAGCGTCTCCGTTCTCGATGGCTTCCTCCGGATGATAGAAGCAGTACAAACCCGGATGGTCGTTCTCTTCCCGGTAATTTACAAAGCACATATCGTGAAGCAGTCCCACCTTGATACAGGAAGCGACGTCGCCGTGGTGGCGTTCCGCAAGCCAGCCCATGAGGAGCGCGACGTGCACACTGTGCTCCAGCGTATTGGAGTAAAAATGGCGCGGGATCTTTTCCAGCGCAAGGTACTGCGGATCCTCCAGGATCTCTTTTGCCTGAGGACAGCGCTCTACCAGATAATCGTAATATTCCTTTTTCATCGGCCGCCTTTTCTCAGATGATCTGTGCACTTACAGGGGTCCTTTCTGTTATCTGTCGTTTGTTATCAGAGATTATAATATCGGCGTGGGGAAAGCGCCAGTGAGTTCACAGTCTTTTCATAAAAAACTGCAGGCGGGATTCCCGGGCCCCTTTCGGTTTGATTCTTTGCGCAAAAGAGTGTAAAGTAGGGAAAACGGAAACCGGAAACCGGCCTGATATTTTGAGAAAGGAAACTTATGAAAGCAGGAAGAATCGCCGCGCTGGCCCTGACCGCCGCACTGATGATCCCGACGACTGTCTTTGCCGGAACCTGGACCAGAGGCAAGGTGCGCAAAGAGGAATGGAAGTACATCAAGGACAACGGGAGCTACGCCTCCGGCTGGCTTCTGATCGACGGAGACAAGGACGGGACCGGAGAGTACTATTACTTTGACCGGGGCGGCTGGCTGCTGACGTCCGCGGTGACCCCGGACGGATACCAGGTGAACGAAGACGGACAGTGGGTCGAGGACGGCGTGGTGCAGCATGGGCAGATCACCGGAGAGGAAGAGAAGGGCTCGATCCGGGATATGCCGGAGGGAGAGTATAAGCAGAGCTATATCGTCTACAATTACGGTGAGCGGATCGGCACAGAGCACTCCTTTACATCCTATCTGCGGATCACGGGAGGACACCGCGCGGCGCAGGAAGCGGTCTACCGTATGGTCTACAATTCCGGACCGGAGGTCGAGGTCTACCGCGAATTCTCCAGACTTTCCGACGGGACCTACGGCTACGAGTACGGGGGCGATGTACTCCGGCTCTGCTGGGACCCGGTCAACCGATGCCTGATGACGGTCACGGAGGAGCGCTATGTGGTCTATGACCTGGTCGAAAACCCCTGATACCGGCGCCGGGGAAAAACTGCGCGGAACCAATCTCGGGAACTGGCTGGTCCTGGAAAAGTGGATGCAGCCTGCGATGTTCGCCGGGACGGACGCGGAGGACGAGGCCTGGTATTACCGGAGAATGCGCCGGTTCCCGGAACTCTCCGAACGGCTCCGGGAACACCGGGAGACTTACGTGACAGAAGAAGATTTCCGGAGGATCGCGGCCGCAGAGCTAAGTCTCGTCCGGATCCCTGTCCCTTACTATGTGTTCGGGGACCGGGAAGGTCTGCCCGGCTGCATCAAGTATCTGGACCGGGCCTTTGTCTGGGCGGAGCGGTACGGCCTGCGGATCCTGATCGATCTCCACACAGTCCCGGGCGGACAGAACGGCTATGACAACGGCGGGATCGTCGGCGTCTGCCGCTGGCACCGGAATGACGATGACGTGGAGTACGTGCTTTCGGTGCTGGAGCGCCTGGGGAAGCGGTACGGAAAACGGGACGGTCTGTTCGGGATCGAGGTGGTGAACGAGCCCATCAGCCATATTGTTTGGCGCTTTGCGGAGAGCACGCGGATGGCGGTGGATCCGGAAGAGGCCGCAGGATCCGAGGCGGTCCCCACGGAATTTCTCCGGGCCTTTTACCGCAGAGCCTACGCACGGCTCCGTGCAGTGCTTCCGGAGGACAAGGCTGTCGTGTTTCATGACGGCTTCCGCTACGGCCCCTGGCGGCTCTTTTTCCGCCGGGAGAAGATGAAAAACGTGTATCTTGACATGCATCCCTACATCTGGGCCATGGAGATGTTCGTTCCGTTCCACAGGCCCTGGGCATACCGGGTCTATCTTGCGTTCCAGAGGGCAAGGATCCGGAAACTGCAGCGTTTTATCCCGGTGCTGATCGGGGAATGGTGCGTCTGCAATCACTGGACCCATGACCTGCCGGGCTTCCGGAAATTCGGGAAAAGACACCGGAAGCTGGAGCCCGCCGGAAATCCGGGCGTGAATGCTGCCGCGCGGGCGCTGGAGAAGGCGGAGTACGAGGCGGAAAAACTCCGCAGGGATACAAAGCGTGAGGCGGAGAAGCTCCGGCAGGAGGCTGAGAAGCTTCTCGGCATGGAAACCTTCGGACAGGAAGCTTTCGGAAGGAAGAAGGAAAGTGTACATCCTGAGCTCCCGGAAGGAACCGCCGCAGAGCGGCGGAGGCGCGTGAGAGAGGTCGCGAAGCTGGAACTGGCATCCTGGCGGGAAGCGGCCGGCTGGTGTTACTGGAGCTGGAAGCTGGATCCGGAAAGTGTTTATTCCGGAGCGGCTTTCTGGAAGGCCGGATGGGATCTGCGCTGGTGTCTCGGGCATGGATGGATGCCGAAACACGCAGGAAGATTCTGATCTCAACGGGGGAAGTCCCCGATGAGATAATCTTAAGGAGATGGTATTATGCCGAAAGTAAGTATTATCGTCCCGGTGTACAATGCAGAAGCAGTGCTGCGCCGCTGCGTGGACAGTATTCTCGCACAGGAGTTCCGGGATTTCGAACTCCTCCTCATGGATGACGGAAGCAAGGATTCCTCCGGTGCGATCTGTGACGAATACGCTTCCATGGACGGCAGGGTCAGGGTGGTCCACAAGGAGAATTCCGGCGTCAGCGATACGCGGAACCAGGCGCTGGACATGGCCCGCGGAGAGTATATCCAGTTCCTCGACGCGGATGACTGGATCGTCCCTGAGGCCACCAGGCTTTTTGTGTACCACATCGAGACCTCCCATGCGGACATGGTCATCGCGGATTTCTACCGGGTGGTCGGCGACCGCATATCCCGGAAGGGCTCCATTGAGGAGGAGGGCCTGATCACCCGGAACGAGTTCGCGGACTATATGGCGAAGAGCCCGGCGGACTATTATTACGGGGTCATCTGGAACAAATTCTTCCGGCGGGACCTGATCGAGTCCTTCGGACTCCGGATGGACGCAAGCCTGAAATGGTGCGAAGATTTTATCTTCAATCTGGAATATCTTCTGCATGTGGAGAACGTGTACGTCCTGCGGGTCCCGGTCTATTACTATGTGAAGACCGAAGGCTCTCTTGTGCAGCAGGGGATGAAGATCGGGAAGATCGTCCAGATGAAGCTCAACGTGATCGAGTACTACAACCGCTTCTATGAGAAGATCTACGACGAATACGAGTACGCCCAGAAGCGGCCGGAGATCTACAGCTTCCTGATCGACTACGCCCATGACGACGGCGCGATCCCGGGACTTCCCGGCACGAAGAAGCTCGGGGAGGAGAGGGTCCTGGTCAGCCAGGAACCGCAGGTCAGCAGCTGCTGGGAGAGAATGTATTACGAACAGCGGATGCTGGACCGCATCATCCGCACGGCATCCCAGCAGTATGGTCTTGACCCGCGGGATCTGAAGCTTTTTCTGTATCTCAGGACCTTCGGTCATATCGGGACAATGCAGGAAGCCGCGGATTATGTGGGGCTGTCCCCGATGCTCCTCGCCGCGCTGATCGAGCGGCTCGCTTTCCGGGGCTATGTGAAGCTGGAATTCGGAAAGCCGGCCACCGCGGAACTTACCCCGCAGGCGAAGCCGGTGGTGGATACGCTGGACCTGGGGCTGAAGGACCTGGAGGAAAGCGAGCTTGAGAACATGGACGAGGACGTGGAAAAGATCTATCAGGAAGCAAGGGCTCTCGCGGCGGGGAATCTCCGGAAAAAGCTGGAGCGGTGACCCGCGGGACCGGCACCCGCAGACACTGTTCCGGGGCTTTCGGGCAATTTCCAGGAAAAAGCGGCAATGTTTTTTCTGATATTTGCGTAAAAATCCCGTTTTCAGCGGATGCGTTAGCATATATAATATCATTGGCGTTTTATGTAAAGGAGGAACACAAAACGCCATCAGCGCCAGGCCCGGAAGGGTGACGAGGGCGGCAGTGATCGAAAGACTCGGCGGATGCTGCCGCGGCCTGAGCAGGTCGTGAGGAGAGGGGCAAAAAGCAGAATCAGAACTGTAACAGATTCCCTTTCCGCTGCTGTACACAATCAATATCAAGTTCTGGAGGTTTTTTCTTGTATACGATAAAAGATCTGTATGATCTGGATCATACCCTTGCAAAGGATTATCTTCTTCAGTTCACCTATCCCTGGGAAGCGCTGAAGGGCATCAAGGAATTCATTCTGACCCTCGGTCCGACGCTGGGAGAGGACTATGAGGAAGTATCGGAGCACGTCTGGGTCCACAGGACGGCGAAGGTGTTCCCGTCCGCGTATCTCGGCGCGCCCTGCATCATCGGCCCGGAGACGGAAGTCCGTCACTGTGCCTTCATCCGCAGCTCTGCCCTGGTCGGCGCGAACTGCGTCGTCGGGAACAGCGTCGAACTGAAGAACGTGATCCTGTTCGATCATGTCCAGACCCCGCACTATAACTATGTCGGCGATTCGATCCTCGGCTATTACAGCCACATGGGCGCCGGTTCCATCACCTCCAACGTGAAGTCCGACAAGAAGCTGGTCGTGGTCCATAACGGGACCGAGCAGATCGAGACCGGACTCAAAAAGTTCGGGGCGATGCTGGGCGACCACGTCGAGGTCGGATGCAATTCCGTGCTGAACCCCGGCACGGTCCTCGGCAGGTGGTGCAATGTCTATCCGACCAGTTGTGTCCGCGGAGTCATCCCGGAGAAGAGCATTTTCAAGAACAGCGGCGTCGTCATTGAGAAAAGGGAGGACTGATCCATGGGCAAGTATTTCGGAACTGACGGTTTCCGCGGGGAAGCGAATGTTGACCTGAACTATGATCACGCGGTGAAGATTGGCCGTTTCCTCGGCTGGTATTACGGACCGAACCGCGGCAAGACCGCGAAGATCCTGATCGGCAAGGACACGCGCCGTTCTTCCTATATGTTTGAGTATGCGCTGGTGGCCGGCATCACGGCTTCCGGCGGCGACGCGTATATCATGCACGTCACCACCACCCCCAGCGTCTCCTACATCACCCGCACCGACGATTTTGACTGCGGCATCATGATCTCCGCATCCCACAATCCGTATTATGACAACGGCATCAAGCTGATGAATGCGGAAGGCGAGAAGATGGATGAGGAGACCATCCTGAAGGTCGAGGAGTATCTGGACGGCAAGACGGAAGTCCCGATGGCCACCAGAAACATCGGCAAGACGGTGGACTATGTGGCGGGCAGAAACCGCTACATCGGCTATCTGATCTCCCTGTCCCGCTTCTCCTTCAGCGACAAGCGGGTCGGTCTGGACTGCGCCAACGGCGCTTCCTGGTCCATCGCGAAGAGCGTGTTCGACGCCCTGGGAGCGAAGACCTATGTGATCAACGCGGAGCCGGACGGCTACAACATCAACAAGGACTGCGGCAGCACCCACATCGAGCACCTGCAGAAGCTGGTGCTGGAAAAAGGGCTGGACGTGGGCTTTGCCTTCGACGGCGACGCGGACCGCTGCCTCTGTGTGGACGATAAGGGCAACGTCGTCACCGGCGACCACATCATCTACATCTACGGCCTTTACCTGAAGGAGCGGGGCAAGCTCCTGAACAACAAGGTCGTCACGACGGTCATGTCGAACTTCGGCCTTTACAAGGCGCTGGACAAGGTGGGCATCGAGTACGAGAAGACCAAGGTCGGCGACAAGTACGTCTATGAAAACATGAAGCAGAACGGCCACAGAGTCGGCGGCGAGCAGTCCGGCCATATCATCTTTACAAAGTACGCCCACACAGGCGACGGCATCCTCACGAGCCTGAAGATGATGGAGGTCATGCTGGCGAAGGAGAAACCGATGAGCGAGCTGGCTGCGCCGGTGGTCTTCTATCCGCAGGTGCTGAAAAATGTGCGGGTGAAGTCGAAGCCGGAAGCGCAGAACGACCCGGACGTCCAGGCAGCAGTGAAGTCCGTGGCGGACCTGCTTGGAAACGAAGGAAGGATCCTGGTCCGCGAGAGCGGGACCGAGCCTGTGATCCGTGTCATGGTGGAGGCCTGGAGCGACGAAATCTGTGAGAAGTACGTGGATTCCGTGATCGAGGTCATTAAGAAAAAAGGACATATTCTGGAGGCATAAACAGATGAGAGTCGTAATTCAGGAGAATTATGAGAAGATGAGCAAGTGGGCCGCGGATTATATCGCGGCAAAGATCAGAAACCACAAGGAGGACCGTCCCTTCGTCCTGGGCCTTCCCACCGGTTCCTCTCCGCTGGGAGTCTATGCGGAGCTGGTCCGTCAGTGCAAGGCCGGGGAGCTTTCCTTCAAAAATGTCGTGACCTTCAACATGGACGAGTATGTGGGCCTGCCCCACGAGCATGACCAGAGCTACTGGTACTTCATGCACGACAACTTCTTTGATCACATCGACATTCCGGCAGAGAACATCAACATCCTGAACGGAATGGCGGAGGATCTTCAGGCAGAGTGCGACGCTTACGAGAAGAAGATCGCTTCTTACGGCGGTATCGACCTCTTCATGGGCGGTATCGGTGTTGACGGCCATCTGGCCTTCAACGAACCTTTCACTTCCCTGAATTCCCGCACCGGCATCCGCGATCTGACCACGGATACGATGATCGTGAATTCCCGCTTCTTCGGAAATGATCCCTCCAAGGTCCCGTCCCGGGTGCTGAGCGTCGGCATCGGAACCGTGACGGATTCGAAGGAGGTCCTGGTCCTGATCAACGGACACAACAAGGCCAGGGCGCTGGCAAAGACAGTCATGGGCAGCGTGAGCCAGATGTGGACCTGCAGTGCGCTGCAGATGCACAACGGCGCCATCATCGCCTGCGATGAGGCTGCCTGCGGAGAGCTGACCGTTGACGCATACAAGTATTTCCTGGACATCGAGAAGAAGGAAAGACTTTAATATACGGACGATCCAGGAAAAACAGATGATGCTCAAAGAGGGGCCGGCGCAGGCGCGCCGGCTCCTGTCGTATAGGTTTGAACCGGGGCGGAGATCCCCGGGAAAGGCAGGAAGACTATGTGCGGAATTGTTGGATTTACCGGAAAACTGCAGGCAGGCCCCATCCTTCTGGACGGACTTTCCAAGCTGGAATACCGCGGATATGATTCCGCGGGCGTTGCGGTGCGGGACGGTTCTGAGGACCCGGTGGTCGTGAAGGCGAAAGGGCGGCTTTCCGTCCTGTCCGCGAAGATCGACGGCGGCACGGCGATCCCGGGCACCTGCGGAATCGGCCATACCCGCTGGGCGACCCACGGGGAACCCACAGAACAGAATGCGCATCCCCACGTTTCCGAGGATTTCCTTGTGGTGGGTGTCCACAACGGGATCATCGAGAATTATCAGGAACTGAAGGAGAAGCTGATCGGCAACGGGTATACCTTTTATTCTGAGACGGATACCGAAGTCGCTGTGAAACTGATCGATTATTATTACAAGAAATATAAGGTCGGTCCCATCGACGCACTGGCGAAGACTATGGTCCGTGTGCGCGGATCCTATGCCCTGGCGGTCATGTTCCGGGATTATCCGGGGGAGATATATGCGGCCAGGAAGGACAGCCCGCTGATCCTGGGTGTCTCCGAAGAAGGGTGCTTCCTGGCGTCGGATGTGCCGGCGATCCTGAAGTACACGCGGAACGTGTGCTATATCGACAATCTTGAAATGGCGCGGCTGACTGCGGACAAGTTCGAGGTCTATGACCTGAACGGGGACGTGGTCCGGAAGCCGGTCAAGGAGATCACCTGGGACGCTGAGGCGGCGGAGAAGGGCGGTTTCCGTCACTTTATGCTGAAGGAGATCCATGAGCAGCCCCATGCCGTGGAGGCGACCGTCAATTCCGCGGTGAAGCCGGCCGCGCAGGCGGAAGGGCTCGAGGCGGCACCGGAAAAGGTCCGGGAGAATGCGGACGAACTGCTGGAGATCGACCTTTCCGCCTGCGGGCTCACGGAAGAGATCGTGAAGACGGTCTCCTCGATCTGGATGATCGCCTGCGGCTCCGCCTACCATGTGGGCCTGGCAGCCTCGTATGTGATCGAGGACCTTGCGCAGATCCCTGTGCGGTGCGAACTGGCGTCGGAATTCCGCTACCGTAAGCTGATGCCCGGCCCGGAAACGATGGCTGTGATCATCAGCCAGTCGGGAGAGACGGCGGATACCCTGGCAGCCCTCCGGAAGGCGAAATCCCTGGGCATCCGCACGCTGGCCATCGTAAACGTCGTGGGCTCCAGCATCGCCCGCGAGGCGGACCATGTATTCTACACCCTGGCGGGGCCGGAGATCGCGGTGGCGACGACGAAGGCTTATTCCGCCCAGCTCGCGGCCTGCGATATCCTCGCGATGTACTTCGCGAAGGTCCGCGGGACCATCGGGGCGGAGCGTCTTCAGGAGCTTCTTCAGGAGATCCGGAAGGTGCCGGGAAAGATCGAAAAGGTCCTGGAGGACAAGGAGCGTATCCAGTGGTTCGCCAGCAAGTTCGCCCACATGAATGATGCCTTCCTCATCGGCCGCGGACTGGACAGTGCGGTCTGCATGGAGGGAAGCTTAAAGATCAAAGAGATCAGCTATATTCATTCCGAGGCCTATGCGGCGGGAGAACTGAAGCACGGGACCATCAGTCTGGTGGAGCCGGGGACCCTGGCCATCGGTGTGGCGACCCAGCCGGCGATCTATGAGAAGACGCTCTCCAACATGGTGGAGCTGAAGAGCCGCGGGGCGTACCTCATGGGGCTTACGGTCTACGGACACTACGCGATGGAAGACACAGCGGCTTTCACGGTCTATGTGCCGAAGACGGATCCGCTGTTCACTGCGAACCTCGCGGTGATCCCGCTTCAGCTGCTCGGGTATTATCTTGCGGTGAACCGCGGCGAGGACGTGGATAAACCGAGAAATCTTGCAAAGAGTGTGACGGTGGAGTAAACATGAAGTCCGGAAAGCAAAAAGGAGTACTGATCCCGGCGGCGCTGGTGTCCCTGGTCTGCACTGTAGCTCTGTCTGCGTTCTGTATGTTCATCCAGGTCGGGATGACGATGCAGGCCCAGGATGAGGATATCCGGGAATGCATGGACGCGGTGATGGAGGCTGTCAGTGAGGTCAGCGGGAATTACGACCAGAACATCGCGACCTTTGACGAGGTCTACCGCGCGAAGGCGGCGACCGCGGCATACATCGCCCGCTATGACAAGAGCTACCGCGAGACCGGTTACTGGGTCGACCAGCTGGGGCAGCAGATGGAAGTTACGAATCTGATGATCCTGGACAGCGAAGGGGCAGTGATCGCCGGCGGGGAAACGATGGCGGAGGACTATTCCCTCCCGGAATTTGACGGGCTGAGGGATGTTTTCATCAGCCGGAAGCGTCACCAGCCCTTCGAAGTCACCTTCGGGAGCGGAGACAACGCCGTTACCCGCCGCTACTATGCGTCCAGGATCGATTCCGGGCGTGAGGCGGTGGTGGAGCAGGACCCGGAGGAACTGAACGCAGTCCAGCTGGATACGGTCACCTGGTCAAATGTTCTTGCGGACATTGACGTCGGTGTGTCAGGCCTCTGCATTGCTTTCGATTCTGAGAATTACGAGATCCAGGATTACCCGGAAAAAAGCATGATCGGAAAGGACATCCGGGATCTGGGACTTCGGGAATCCGATCTGCAGGACCGGGGGATCCGCTGGATCACCCTGAACGGAAAACGGTATTATGCAGGGGCGGTGCTGATCCCGGAGGAAGATATCTGGGTGCTGATCGCAGTCTCGGAGCAGGAGCTCATCGACCGGCAGAAGATCTCGACAGCGATCATTGCCGCGGTCTTCTTTGCTTTTCCTGTGATCCTTCTGGTCTATGCCTTTTCGCTTTTTGAGGAGGATCAGAAGGCCCGCGTACGTTCCCTCAAAAAGATCCGGGGATTCCTTGTGTTCGGCCTGGTCCTGGTGTTCGTTACCTCCTGGTATGCTCAGAATCTGTTTGCGGTGTCCAGCGGCGCACTTTCCGTGGAGAACGACCTCCAAAGCGTGAAGAGCACCATTGAGACCAACCGTGAAGCACAGGAAGAGATCAAGTCCCAGTACAACCGCAGGTACCTCAATAAGGCGCTGATGGCTTCGCAGATCCTGAGCAGAAATCCGGAACTCAAGACAAGGATGGATCTGGCGGGCCTGAGCCGGGCACTGGATGTGGAGTACATCGTCCTCTTTGACCGGACAGGGCTTGAGACTGTGTCTGATTCCGAATTCGTCCGCTTCCGGCTCAGCAGCAACCCGGAGGACCAGTCCTATGAATTCCGGAAACTGATGTACGGCGTCCCCTACGTAGTGCAGGATGCGCAGCCGGATGAACTGACCGGCCGTTACCACCAGTTTATCGGCGCGGCGCTGCGGGACGAAAACGGAGAATCGGACGGTTTCCTGCAGATCTCGGTGCTGCCGGACAAGCTGGAGAACATGCTGAAGGCGGCATCCCTGGACCAGATCCTTTCTATGGTCCGCGCGAGCTTCGGCGGGTTCGCCTTCGCGGTGGACGGGGAGACAAAAACCTTCATCTGGTATCCGGATTCCAATCTGATAGGAAAGAAAGCGACGGATTACGGGATCAAAGAGGAACAGCTGCGGGACGGTTATACGGATTATCTTCTGGTGGACGGAACCTGGTACTTTGCGGCTTCCGGCGAGATCGACGGGAATTATATCTATGTCGCTGTGCCGGAACGCCGTCTTGTCGACCAGAGCTTCCGGTTTGCGGGAGTCATGACCTGCGGGGCGGCGGTGCTGCTGCTTCTCGTATACCTTCTGATGGCGGCGGGTGCGAAACTGCAGGAGAAAAAGCTGCAGGGGGAATCTGAGAACGGCGCGGCAGGATCCGCTCCGGATGCGCAGGTCCGCAGCACTGTGAAGGCAGTGGAGGAGGACGAGGACGACGAGATCCCGCTGCCCGGGACCGCGGAGCCGGAAAGCCTTCCCGTGAAGTGGGCGGGAATGACTGCGCTGGAGCGGGCGTTCATGATTTTCCAGGTCTTCCTGATGGTCTATTCCGCCGTCATCGCGTCAATATCCCTGTTCCGGAGCTATCTTCCTTCGGATTCCATCTTTACCTACCTGTTCAGCGGAAAGTGGGAGCGGGGCCTGAACCTGTTTTCCGTGACCTGCAGCCTGATGGCTGCCGGCGGTGCAGGGGTAGTCGTCATGATTCTTGACCGGCTGCTGTCCATCCTCGGAAATGCCATGGATCCCCGCGGAGAGACGATCTGCCGCCTGCTCAAAAGCATCGTGAGGTATGCGGCGATCCTGATCATGATTTTTTACACGCTGTCCCTCTTCGGAGTCAACCCCGGCGCGATCCTTGCGTCCGCCGGACTCGTGACGGTCATCATCGGTATCGGATCACAGTCACTGATCAGCGACATTCTGTCCGGACTGTTCATCATCTTTGAGGGAGACTTCCAGGTGGGCGACATCGTGACGATCAATGACTGCCGCGGCGTCGTTCAGGAGATCGGTGTCCGGAACACCAAGATCCTGGATGACCGGGGAAATCTGAAGATCATCAACAATAAGCAGATCAGCGGGATCCTGAACATGACGGCCAGGAATTCCATTTGCCTTACGGATATCAGTATAGAGTACGACGAAGATATTCCGCGGCTGGAAAGGATCCTTGCGGCCGAACTGCCCCGGCTCCGCAGGAAGCTTCCCGCGATCCGGGAAAATCCGAGATATCTGGGAGTGCAGTCGCTGGGAGACAGCGCCATCGTGATCCGTATCCTGACGGAATGTCGGGAGGCAGACCGCTTCCAGCTGGAGCGCGACATGAACAGGGAACTGCGGCTCATCTTCGAGCGGCACGGGATCAATATCCCCTTCCCGCAGATCGTCGTGAACCGGAGAAAAGAAGAATCGTGACAAAAATATGCGGCCGTTCCGCCACGGAAATTTTCCGGGGCGGAACGGCCGCATCAGTTGAGTCAGACGTGTTCGTGCGGTATAATTGATTTGCATATACAAACAGATGACTGCCGGCGGATATACAGACCGAAGTTTTTTCCCGGCACCACAGCTGAGTTGATCAGAGAGGAGGAGCATTTATGGCAGACGTACCGTACAGCAAAATGTTTACGACAGGATGCGGGGCACCGCTGAAGATCCGTGCCGGACACTTCGCTTCGAACCACGCACATCTGAATTATTATATTGATGTGACGACGCTGAAGACGAGAAGCAACGAAGCACACGAGATCGCGAACGCACTGACACGAATGTACCTGAACGGAATGGTGATCGACACCATTGTGTGCATGGAGGGAACCGAGGTGATCGGCGCCTTCCTCTCTGAGGAGCTTACGAAGTCCGGTTTCCTGAACACCAACGCCCATAAGACCATCTATGTGGTCGCCCCGGAAAACAATTACAACTCCCAGCTGATCTTCCGCGACAACCTGATCCCCGAGATCACCGGAAAGAACATCATGATCCTGATGGCGATGGTCAGCACCGGAAAGACCCTGAACAAGGCAATGGAGTGCGTGCAGTATTACGGCGGCAAGCTGGCGGGCGTTTCGGCTCTGTTCAGCGAGCTGGAGGACTATGAAGGAGAGCCGATCCTGGCGGTCTTCGGCAAGAAGGATCTTCCGGATTACGGACACTGGGATTACCGTTCCTGCCCGCTCTGCCAGGCAGGAAAGAAGTTGGATGCGCTGGTAAACGCATACGGATACCAGATGCTGTGACAAAGAAGACAGAGCAGAACCCGGGCGGTGCGGAAGCACCGCCCGTTTTTTTTGACAAGGACCTGCAGCCGCCGGGTGTTTCTGCCGAATGTGAAGGCTCTGCAGAAGGCTGCGCGATCGTCTGCCGGGATGTAAAACCGCGGGGTTTGTGGTATACTCTTAAAAATATACGTTTTACCTCAGAGATGCCCGGTTTCTCACAGAGGCAGACAGATGCAAGGAGGCTTGATCCATGAAGATATCAGAGATCCTGAAGCAGGATAAAGTGACCTTTTCCCTGGAGGTGTTCCCTCCCAAAACGTCGGAAAAATACCAGGCGGTGGCGGCTGCGGCGAGGAAGGTCGCAGAACTGCATCCCGATTTCATGAGCGTGACCTACGGCGCCGGCGGTGGGACCGGGCTCTATACGGCGGACATTGCCCAGGAGATCCAGGAGAAGCAGGGGGTGCCGATGCTGGCCCATCTGACCTGCTTGTCCTCTTCCCGGGAGCATGTGCAGAAGATGGTCCGCATCTACAAGGAGAAGGGCATCGAGAACATCCTGACGCTCCGGGGAGACATTCCGAGAGACGGCGTCCTTTCCCAGGATTACCGGCACGCGGTGGACCTGATCCACGATGTGAGAGAGCTGGGGGATTTCTGCCTTGGCGGCGCCTGCTATCCCGAGGGGCATGTCGAGACACCTCACAAGGCGGATGACATCCGCTACCTTAAGGAGAAGGTCGACGCCGGCCTGGATTTCCTGACGACGCAGATGTTCTTTGACAACAACATCTTCTACAATTTCCTTTACCGGATCCGGGAGCGCGGGATCTGCTGCCCGGTGATCGCCGGGATCATGCCCATCACAAAGGCACGTCAGCTGGAACGCAGTGTCGCCATGTCCGGGACGGACGTCCCCCAGCGCTTCCGCGCCATCGTGGACCGCTTCGGGGATGACGAGGCGAAGATGAAGCAGGCCGGGATCATCTACGCCACAGAGCAGATCGTAGATCTGATCGCCAACGGAATTAAGCATATCCATGTCTACACGATGAACAATCCTGAGGTCGCCGGGGGAATCATGAACAATCTCTCGGAGATCCTGAAATGACAATGACGGGCCGGAAGGAGATCCTCAGATGATCAAGGCGGACCGGAAGGAGATCTTCCGGTATCTCGGGTACCGCGGGCGGGAGCCGGAGACCGGAGTCGCGGAAGCGGCGGATTCCTGCGCCGCTGCCCTTCAGACCGTGGTCGAACCGCGGCATGTCCGGCGGGTGTTTCCGCTGGAATGGGTGAGCGCGGACCGTTTCCGTATTGAGGGAATGGACGTGGTGAGCCGGAATCTGTCCCGGAATCTGCGGGGCTGCAGCGAGGTCTGCCTGATGGCCGCGACTCTGGGCCTGGGGCCGGACCGGCTGGTGCAGCGGGAGGAAGCGCTGGGGAAGATGAGCCGCGCGGTGATCCTGCAGGCGGCGGCTGCCGCGATGATCGAGGCTTACTGCGATGACGTGAATGAAGAGATCCGCAGGGAGGCTGCCCCGAAGGGGCTGTTCCTCCGGCCGCGGTTTTCCCCGGGCTACGGGGATTTTTCGCTGGAACATCAGACGGAACTCTTCCGGATCCTGGAGGTCCAGAAGAAGATCGGCGTCACGCTGACCGGAAGCCTTCTGATGATGCCGAGCAAGTCGGTGACCGCGGTCATCGGCCTCTCAAAAGAAAATACGCACTGTATGGTGCAGGGCTGCGAAGTCTGCGGAAAGCAGGACTGCAGTTTCCGGAGGAACTGATACTATGAAGAAAACACTGCTGGAACGGCTGGGACATGAGCGCCTTTACTGCGACGGCGGCACGGGATCCATCCTTCAGGCCAAGGGACTGAAGGGCGGGGAGCTGCCGGAGCGGTGGAACCTGACCCGTCCCGAGGATATCATCGGCGTCGCGGAAGGATATTTCGGCGCGGGCAGCGACATTGTGAATTCCAATACCTTCGGGGCGAACCGGCTCCACTATCCGGATCCGGAGGAGCTTCGCGCCATAGTCGGGGCGGGGGTGCGCCATGTGCAGGAGGCCCGCCGGCGCCTTCACCGGGAGGACGATGCCTACGTGGCGCTGGACATCGGCCCCACAGGACGGCTTCTGAAGCCCATGGGAGACCTGGACTTCGAGGAAGCAGTGGAGATCTTTGCCGAGGTGGTCCGGTGCGGCGCGGCCGCGGGCGCGGACCTGGTGCTGATCGAGACCATGAGCGACAGCATGGAGGCGAAGGCGGCGGTCCTTGCGGCGAAGGAGAACTGCAGCCTGCCGGTGCTGGTCACGACGATCTACGATTCCAGGGGAAAGCTTCTTACCGGCGGCACCGTGGAGAGCGTCACGGCCATGCTGGAGGGGCTCCGGGTCGATGCCCTGGGCGTGAACTGCGGTCTCGGGCCGAAGCAGCTTTATCCCATCGTGAAGGACCTCACGGAGGTCTGCTCCCTTCCCATCATCGTGAATCCGAACGCCGGACTTCCCCATTCCGTCAGCGGGAAGACCTGCTATGATCTGACGCCGGAGGAATTCTCCGATGAGATGGAGCGGATCGCGCGGCTGGGTGTTCATGTGCTGGGCGGCTGCTGCGGCACGACGCCGGAGTTTATCCGTCAGACTGTGGAGAAGACTCGGAACCTGCCTTTCACGGAGCCGGTGAAGAAGCACCGGACGATGGTTGCCAGCTTTTCCCGGGCGGTGGAGATCGGCGGACGGCCGGTGCTGATCGGCGAGCGCATCAACCCCACCGGAAAGAAGAAATTCAAGGAAGCGCTCCGCGCGGGCGATATCGACTATATTCTGCAGCAGGGCATTGAGCAGGAGGACAGCGGCGCGGACATCCTGGACGTGAACGTGGGACTCCCGGAAATCGATGAGCCGGAGATGATCGCGACCGTGGTCTCGCGGCTGCAGGCGGTGACGCCGCTGCCGCTGCAGATCGACACGACCAGCCTCGCGGCGATGGAGCGGGGGATGCGGCTCTACAACGGGAAGCCGATGGTCAATTCCGTCAACGGAAAGCAGGAGAGTCTGGAGACGGTCCTGCCTCTGGCGGCCAAGTATGGCGGCGTGGTCGTAGCTCTCACGCTGGACGAGAGCGGGATCCCGGACACGGCGGACGGCCGGATCGCCATCGCGAAGCGGATCCTGGAAGCGGCGGACCGTTACGGCGTGCCGCGGGAGGATATCGTGATCGACGGGCTGGCGATGACCATCTCCACAGACACGAAATCCGCCATGACCACCCTTGAGACGGTGCGGCGCGTCCGCAATGAGCTGCACAGCCATTCGATCCTCGGCGTCTCGAACATTTCCTTCGGCCTTCCCCAGAGGGAAGTCATCAATGCCTTTTTCTTCACCATGGCTCTCCAGAACGGTCTGGACTGCGCCATCATCAATCCGAACAGCGCGGCCATGATGGCCTCTTACCGTGCCTTCCTGGCCCTCTCGGGACAGGATCCCCAGTGCGCGGGCTATATCAGCGCCTACGGAAACCCTGACATCCCGGGTGTCTTTGCCGGGAAGGGAAAAGGCGGCGGGGGCGGCGCCGGTGCTGCGGGAAGTGCAGGAACCGGAGGCAGTGCCAGAAATGCAGGCACTGCGGGAAGCAGTTCCGGTGCAGGAAAAGCCGGAGCTGCGGGCTCCGGCGGTCATGCCCCGGCGGAGGACGGACTTGCGTCTCCGTTAGGTGAGGCAGTGCGTTACGGGATGGCTGCCCGGGCGGCGGAAGAGACGAAGATCCTGATCGACGGAGGCATCGGCCCCCTTGATGTGGTGAATCTGGAACTGATCCCGGCCCTTGACATCGTGGGAAAGGGCTTTGAGCGGGGGACTGTCTTCCTGCCCCAGCTGCTGATGAGCGCTGAGGCGGCGAAGGCCGCGTTCGAGGTGGTGAAGGACGCCATGAGCGGCACGCCCCGGGAGATGAAGGGGAAGGTGATCCTTGCGACGGTGAAGGGAGACATCCACGACATCGGAAAGAACATCGTGAAGGTCCTTCTGGAAAACTACGGCTATGAAGTCCTGGATCTGGGAAAGGATGTCCCTGCGGAGACCATCGTGGAGAAGGCGATCGAAGAGAACGTGCGGCTGGTGGGCCTCAGTGCCCTGATGACGACGACGGTGGTAAGCATGGAGGAGACGATCCGGCGGCTCCGCGCGGAGAAGCCCGGAACTCTGGTCGTTGTGGGCGGCGCGGTCATGACTCAGGAGTACGCGGACGAGATCGGCGCGGACTGCTACGCGAAGGAAGCGATGGACACGGTGCGCTACGCGGACCGGGTCTTCGGAAGCTGACGGAAACAGAACACAGCACGCTGAGAATACAGATACCTTCAGAAGTACGGACACCTTCGGAAGTCAAAACACCCCCTGCGGATGCAGAGGGTGTTTATTTTCGGCAGCGGAGCTGCCCGGTCATAACTTTTCAGCGGACCGCGCCGGTCCGGGAAGCGTCTTACTTCGTGCCGAAGATGCGGTCGCCGGCATCGCCGAGGCCCGGCAGGATGTACGCGTTCTCGTTCAGCTGGCGGTCCAGGTGTCCGACGTAGATCTGGACGTCCGGGTGCGCATTCTTAAGACGCTCCAGGCCTTCCGGCGCTGCGATGATGCACATGAATTTGATTTTCTTTCCGCCGTGCTCCTTGATGAGCTTCAGAGCGTCGCAGGCGGAACCGCCGGTTGCCAGCATCGGGTCGGTGACGACGATGGTGCGCTCCTCGATGGGGCTCGGCAGCTTGCAGTAGTATTCGACGGGCTCATGGGTCTCGGGATCACGGTAGAGGCCGATGTGTCCGACCTTTGCGGTGGGGACCAGGGCAAGGATGCCGCTGACCATTCCCAGGCCTGCGCGCAGGATCGGGACAACGGCGAGCTTTCTGCCTGCGATCACGGGAGACATGGTCTTTTCCAGGGGCGTCTCGATCTCAATGTCTTCGGTCTCGAGGTCTGCCAGGGCCTCATAGCCCATCAGCATACCGATCTCCTCGACCATGGAACGGAATTCGTTGGTTCCTGTCGAAGTGCTGCGGAGCATGGTGATCTTGTGCTGTACCAGCGGATGATTGTTAATAAATACCTCTGCCATAATTGTCCTCTCCTGTACATGATGTATTCAGTTCTGCCCGGAGCAGGCCGGGCCAGTCTGTCCGTTTCAATTTTAGCACTTCCCCGGCCCTTCCACAATGGCGAGCTTTCCCGTAAGGAAACTGTAAACCTTATTGGGGCCCCCCTTTGGTTCCTTTTGAAAAAGGCTTGTGCTATACTGTCTTATGGTATGATACATGAAGAATGTCCCGGCCCGGGTATTCCGGGAACGGAAAAATGAGAGGAACACGAAAAGGTACATCGGACCTATGCTGAACGACGACAAGATCAGGCTGATGAATGAGATCGCCCTGTTTGAAAAGAAGGAGCGGAAGCGGGAGCGCCCGGCGGAGGTTTTTTTCCGCAGGGACTATGTCGCTAAGCACATGCTCCAGTCCTTTTTTGCATGGACGCTTAGTTACGGCCTGCTGCTCGGGGTGGTCATGCTTTACATCCTGGAACGGATCCTGAACACCGTCGACGTGATGGAAGTCGTGAAATATGCCCGGACCGGGATCCTGATCTACCTCGCAGGGCTTGCAGTCTTTGAGATCATCACCGTCATCGTCTACCGCAGGAGATACGCTGCAGCCGTCGAAAAACGGGAGATCCATTACACCAAACTGAACCGTCTGAAGAAACGATATGAGATCCGGGACCGGATCCGGGATCTGGGAAAGGAGGGCGGAAGAAATGCTTAAACTTCTGGTCCTTCGGGAGCAGCTCCGGGCGTTCTACGGGAAACACAGCACGGCGATCACCGCCGGCATCCGTTTCCTGACCGCGCTGGTCTCCATGATCTGCCTGAATTCGGCGCTGGGTTATATGAAAGTTCTGAAATCCCCGGCCATCGTGCTGGTGCTCGCGCTGATCTCCAGCGTCTGCCCCTTCGGCGGGATCTGCTGGATCCTGGCGCTATTCATGCTGGCCCATATTTTTGCCGTCTCGCTGGAGCTTGCGCTGATCACGGCCGCGTTTCTTCTGGTCGTCGCCCTGCTTTACTACGGCTTCGCGCCGGGAGACAGCTGGATCATGATCCTGACGCCGCTGCTCTTCGTGCTGAAGATCCCTTATGTCGCCCCCCTGCTCGTCGGGCTTTCCGGGGCACTGGTCTCGGTCATTCCCTTAAGCTGCGGCGTGGTGGTCTTCCATCTGCTCCAGTATGTGCGGAGCAACGCAGGTCCGCTGACCAACGGGGAATCCGTGGACATTACCCAGAAATACATGCAGATGCTGAACGGCATCATCATGAACCGGACGATGATCCTGTACATCCTGGCTTTCGCCGCGGCAGCCATCGTCGTGTGGCTGATCCGGAACCAGGCCTTCAATCAGGCCTGGACTGTCGCGGTGATCGCCGGCATCCTGGTCATGCTCCTGGTGTTTTTCGCCGGTGTCTTCCTGTACGATGTTTCGCTTTCCCTCCCGTCCCTGCTTGCGGGAATCGCGGTATCGGGACTGCTGGCCGGCGTTTACCGCTTCTTCGTCTTCCATGTGGACTACAGCAGGACGGAATACACACAGTTTGAGGACGACGAGTATTTTTACTATGTAAAAGCAGTTCCCAAGGTCACGGTGACCGCCCCCGCGCCCCAGGTCCGGAAGATCAGTACGGCCAGAAAAGCGCGGGGAGCCGGAAAACCGGTCCGCCCGCAGGAGAGCGGCGCGGCTCCCGGACCGGCGGAACGATGATCCTGCCCCTGCCTGCGGCAGGGAGATATTGAACGCAGCAAGAGGTAAGAAATGTCTGCTCTGTTGGAAACCCTGCAATCACTGCCGTATTTCATTCCCCGGATCGGTCCGACGGGGCTTCTTGAGATTGCCATAATTGCGTGGATGGTCTATGAGTTCCTGTACTGGGTCAACAACACGAAGGCGTGGGTGCTGCTCCGGGGACTGATAATCATCGGCATCTTCGTCGTGATCTGTACGGCCCTGAATCTGAATACGATCCTGTTCATCGTTTCCCGTCTGGCGACGGTCGCCCTGACCGCGCTGGTCGTGATCTTCCAGCCGGAGCTCCGGAGAGCCCTGGAGGAACTGGGAAGCCGGAGCCGGAACTTTATCGACCTGAACAAGCTCATGGATTCCGGAAAGGCAAATGAGCCGCTGTTTACGGAGCATACCATCAATGAGCTGGTCAAAGCGTCCTTTGAGCTCGGCCGGGCAAAGACCGGCGCCCTGATGGTCATTGAACAGGAGATTTCGCTGGACGACATCATCCGCACCGGAATCGACATCAACGGTATCGTGTCGAGCCAGCTTCTGATCAATATTTTCGAACACAATACGCCGCTCCACGACGGTGCGGTCGTCATCCGCGGGAACACGATCGTCTCTGCGACCTGCTACCTGCCGCTGTCCGACAACATGAAGATCTCCAAGGATCTCGGGACACGGCACAGAGCCGCGATCGGAATCAGCGAGACGACGGATTCCGTGACGATCGTTGTATCCGAGGAGACCGGCGGCGTTTCCGTGGCCAGAGGCGGGACACTCCTGAAGATCTACACCCCGGATGAACTCCGGGAACTGCTGGAAGCCCTTGCCGACGTGCCTGACACTGAGAAGTCTAGACGTTTCAGCTTCAGATTTCTGAAGGGGAAGAAGAGGAATGAAAGGAAAACTGACCAATAATCTGGCGCTGAAGCTGGTCTCCGTCGTTGTGGCGTTCCTGATCTGGGCTACGGTCGTCAATATCTCCAATCCGGAGGTGATCCGGTCGAAAACGGTTCCGGTGACCATCCTGAACGGGAAACTTCTGACCAATGCCGGGAAGACATATACGGTCGTCGGCGGCGATTCCGTGACCGTTTCCTATAAGGTCCGGACCCGGGATGCCTACAGGATCAGCGAAGACAACTTCCGCGCGACGGCAGATATGGCAGCGCTTTACACAGTCACCGGTTCCGTGCCGGTGGAGGTGGAGGTTACCGGTAACCGCGAGCTGATCATCGGGACGCCCACCGTGCGGCCCGCCAGCCTCCAGGTCAGCACGGAGGATCTGCAGAACAAGAGCTTCAGCCTGGCGACCCGTGTCCTGGGAACGCCGGCAGAGGGGTTCTCCGTTGGCAGCATGACGGTGGATCCCCAGACGGTCATGGTGAGCGGGCCGGTCTCCATTGTCGGACGTATCAGTTCCGTGGGCGTGGAGGTGGACGTCACCGGCGCATCCGGAGACCTGGAGGGCAGTGCGCCCATCACCTTCTTTGACGCGAACGGGAACCGCTTTGAGATCACGGACAACCGTCTTACGACAGATCCGGAAATGGTGTCCTACAAGATCCATATGCTGAGGGGAAAGACCCTGGCCCTTGATTTCCAGGCAGAAGGACAGGCTGCCCCGGGCTACCGCTTCACCGGAGTGGAGTGCTCGGTGAAATCTATCGGCGTGGTCGGAGAGCGAAGCATCCTGGACAAGCTGGATTCCCTGACGGTCTCCGGAAGCGAGATCAGTGTGAACAACTCCACCCAGGACAAGATCATCTCGGTGGATCTGAACAATTATCTGCCGCCCGGAGTTTCGATCATCGGAAACTCCGACGTCCAGCTGACTCTGAAGGTGGAGCCGCTGAACACGCAGGCTTTCCAGCTTTCTCTCGACAACGGGATCAGAGTGGAGAACCGGAGAGACGGGTACGTCTATACGCTGGCACCGGAGATCATTTCCGTGGAGCTCAGCGGATTGCCGGATGATCTCCGCACGGTGCAGCCTTCGGACCTGAATGCCGTTCTGAACGTGGAAGACATGGAGTTCGGACTGAATTCGGGATCCCTGGAACTGACGACGCCTGCAAATACCGCGATCGCTTCCGTAACGCCTTTCACGGTGGTCGTGAGCGACATGGCGGACGGCCCGGGAGCCGCGATCCCGGGTGCGGACGAGGCGACGGCTTCGGAGGCAGAGCAGGAGTCTGACACAGATACAGACACGGATACAGACACTGACACTGAGGCAGACACTGAGACAGCCGGGGAGGCGGAGGAAACGCAATAAAGTAGCGTTTATCTCAGTGGGGGTCTTCTCCCTCTGGGATAAAAAAACAGAGTGATTTGAGGAGGATACTATGGTAAGCCGGAAGGTCACGGTCATCAATCCGGGCGGGCTTCACCTGAGACCTGCGGGAAATCTCTGTAAGGAAGCGCTGAAATACAGATCAAAGATCCAGCTGGTGTGCAGGGACACTGAAGCCAACGCGAAGAGCGTGCTCAGCGTCCTCGGCGCCTGCGTGAAATACGGGGAAGAGGTGGAATACCGCTGCTCCGGTCCGGACGAGGAAGCAGCGCTGGAGGCTGTCGTGGAATTGACGGAACTGGCATTCGGAGAGGATGAATAATGACAGTTTATATGATCTGCTACGCGGCAGGCATGCTTTTTTCCCGGATATCGCTGTATGCTTTATCCGGGATTGTTTTAATCTTTGCCGCCCTCGTCCTGTTTGCGCAGGATATGCGGGGACCGGGGCTTCCGGTGCGTCTCCGGGCGCTGTTTTCCCTGAGCTTTGTGGGCGGACAGGGACTGGCGTGTCTGAAGCTTTCCCGCCTGCAGACGGACTGGGAACTTATGACCTGGGCGGTCCTGTTTCTGGCCTACGCGGCCTTCTGGCTGGCGGTGGAATGGCTCAGACTCCGGAACGGCCCCGCGGTGCGGGGAGCGGCCCCCGGACGGCTGAACGGGGTGCGGCGCGGCAGACTGTTTCTTTCCATCGTCATCATCACCGGAATCTCCCTGTGCGCCTTTTTGCTGGAAGCGTTCCTGCTGGGATATGTTCCCCTCCTGGTGCGGGGGGTGCCCCACGCGTATTCTTATTTCCATATCAGCGGCGTCCACTATTTTACCGTGTCCTGTGTCCTGGTGCCTGCGTTCGCGGCTGTCTGGACCGCCGCCGAACCGGGAGCTCCGCTGCGGGAAAGGAACATCGTCCGCTTCTGTATCTTTCTTTCGTTCCTGATCCCTGTGCTCTGTGTGTCCCGCTCCCAGATGATACTGGCGGCCATGTTTGCCGGGATAACGCTGCTGATCACGGGGCGGAACCGGGTTCCTGCCGCGGCCGGCGCCGCATGCGCTGCGGCTTTGCTGGTCCTGTATGTTATCCTGACCGTGGCGCGGAGCCACAGTGTGGAGTACCTGAACGGGATCTTTGAGATGAAGCGGAATTATCCGATCTTCATCAGCCAGCCCTATATTTATATCGCCAACAATTACGACAACCTGAACTGCCTGATCCGGGATCTTACGCATCATACCTTCGGCATCCGGAGCCTCTATCCGCTCTGGGCCCTGACGGGGCTGAAGTTCGTGTTCCCGCAGCTGGTGTCCAGCCCGCTGTTCGTGACAAAGACCGAGCTCACGACCCTGACGCTCTTCTATGATGCCTGGTATGATTTCGGAACCACAGGCGTGGTGCTTTTCTCCGGTATTCTCGGCGGACTCTGTTATTTTCTGGAGAAGCGGATCGGGGAGGACCACGGGCCGGCGGTCTGCGTCTTTTTTGCACAGATCGCCGTGTATCTGAGTCTTTCCTTCTTCACGACCTGGTTCTCGAACCCCGCGACCTGGTTCTACTTCGCTGAGACCCTTGCGGTGGCGCTGTTCTGCGGACGACGCGGGCGCTGAGGAAAGAATAGGACACTGCCGGAGAGGCGGTATTTTCCGTGCGGACCCGGGATAAAAAATGTAAGACGGAATATTATGCCGGCCCCTGGAACAGGTGCCGGCGGATAAGGAGAATGGAATATATGAGAGCATGGGAAGCGAATTTCCGCAAGGTGGAACCATACACGCCCGGCGAACAGCCGAAGAACCCCCGGGTGATCAAACTGAACACGAACGAGAATCCCTATCCGCCGTCCCCGGCGGCTGCGGAAGTGCTGCGGTCCATGGATCCTGCCCTTCTCAGAAAGTATCCGGATCCGGACTCGTCTCTGCTCAGGGATGCAATCGCGGAGTACTATGGTATCTGCCCGGACAGGGTCTTTGTCGGCGTGGGCTCCGACGATGTGCTCGGCATGGCGTTCCTGACGTTTTTCAACGGCCCGAAGCCGGTCCTTTTCCCGAATATCACTTATTCCTTCTATGATGTATGGGCGGACCTGTTCCGGGTACCGTATGAGACGCAGCCGCTGGACAAGGACTTCCGGATCGTCCCGGAAGATTATATGAAGCCGAACGGCGGGATCGTGATCGCGAACCCCAACGCGCCGACGGGAGTCGAGCTTTCCCGGGATCTCATCGAGGAGATCGTGAAGGCAAACCAGGAATCTGTGGTGATCGTGGACGAGGCCTATGTGGACTTCGGCGCCCGGAGCGCCCTCCCGCTGACGGAGAAGTACGAGAACCTTCTGGTGGTCCAGACCTTCTCGAAGAGCCGTGCCTTTGCAGGCGTCCGTATCGGCTTCGCCATGGGACACCCTTCCCTGATCAACGCACTGAACTGTGTGAAGAACTCCTACAATTCATATACGATGACCACGCCGTCGATCCTGCTTGGCGCGGCCGTCATGAAAGACCGGGCATATTTTGAGGAGTCGACGGCAAAGGTCATCGCGACCCGGGAGCGGGTGAAGAAAGAGCTCTCCGCCCTGGGATTCACCTTCGGGGACTCGAAATCAAATTTCATCTTCGCGAAGCGGGAAGGAACGGACGCGAAGAAGCTGTTTGAGGCGATGCGGGCAGATGGGATCTTTGTCCGCTACTTCAACAAACCCCTCATCAGGGATTATCTCCGCATCTCCATCGGCACGGACGAGGAGATGGACACTTTCCTCGGGTATGTGAAACAGTATCTCGCGAAACAGGGATCCTGAGGGGGTCACCTTAAGTCTTTGCCCCGGAAAGGGCGGAAAGGAGAAAAGCGATGCCTTCCTTCCGGAGAAGGAGGGCGATGTCGTCATCTACACCCGGAGCGTGGGATGATACATAAAAGATCCGGAAAGCTCGGCTTTCCGGATCTATTTTGATACATTCGTAATGGTCAGATCAGGCCGTTCTCCTTCAGGAAGCTGTCGAGCAGAGCTGCGACATCAGCCTCGTCCGCGCCGTCGATGGTGACGGTGATCTCATTGCCCTGCTTGATTCCAAGGCCCATGACCTTCATCAGCTTCTTCATGTCAGCGGTCTTGCCGTCCTTCTCGACGGTAATTGTGCTGGCAACCGGCTTCAGAACCTTCGCGAGTGCTCCTGCGGGTCTTGCGTGGAAACCAACGGGATCGACGATAACATACTTGCGCTCAATCATGATAATGTGTCTCCTTTTTGAAAGAATTTAACTCATGGAACGAGGTTCCTGGCTACATTATACTACATTATTTCCGGCAATGTGATAGAATACCATTGATTTTTTGCAAAGGAGGAAAATCATGATGAAGGACAGAAAAGTCTGCTGCCTCAACAACATCAGCCGCGTGGGAACAGACTGCTTCCGCGAAGGCTATACCCTGACTGACAACATGGAGCATGCACAGGGCGTGCTGGTCCGCTCGGCGGATATGCTGAACATGGAATTCCCGGCAGAACTCCGTGCCATCGCCCGGGCCGGCGCAGGTGTCAACAATATCCCGCTGGACCGCTGCGCGGAAGCCGGCATCATCGTGTTCAACACCCCGGGCGCCAACGCCAACGCGGTGAAGGAACTGACCATCGCCGGACTGATGCTTGCCTCCCGCGGCATCGTGGACGGCGCAGACTGGGTCCGTGAGAATGCGGACGCGGAGGATCTGAAGAAAAAGGCGGAAAAGGCGAAAAAGGCCTTTGCCGGCATCGAGATCGCCGGGAAGACCCTCGGCGTCATCGGACTCGGCGCCATCGGCGTCATGGTCGCCAACGCCGCGGTGGAGCTGGGCATGAAGGTCTGCGGCTATGATCCTTACGTATCTGTGGATTCCGCCTGGAACCTGAACCGCCAGGTCATCTATGTCCAGCAGCTGGAGGAGCTCTGCGCGAACGCCGACTATATCACCATCCACGTTCCCTTCATGAAGTCCACCCGGCACATGGTGGACCGGGATGCCATCGCCCGGATGAAGGACGGGGTCCGCTTCCTGAACTTTGCGCGGGATGAGCTGGTGGATGAGGAAGCCATGGCGGAGGCGCTGGAGAGCGGTCATGTGAAGACCTACGTTTCCGATTTCCCGAACCCGGTCTCCGCGAAGATGAAGAACGCGGTCATCCTTCCCCATCTCGGCGCCAGCACGGAAGAGGCTGAGGACAACTGCGCTGTCATGGCAGTCCGGGAGCTTCAGGACTACCTGGACAACGGCAACATCCGCCACTCCGTGAACTATCCGGATCTGGATGCCGGCATCTGCCGCACGGAGGCGAGAGTCGCCATCCTGCACCGGAACATCCCGAACATGATCTCCCAGATCGCTTCCTTCTTCGGAAAGAACGGACTGAACATCGAGAGTCTCCACTCCAAGAGCAAGGGCAATTATGAGTACACGCTGCTGGATCTGGACGCTCCCATGCCACACGATACGGTGGAGCGGCTGAAGGAGATCGACGGCGTGCTCCGCGTGCGCCGGGTCGTGACAAACAGCTGATTCCCTTCGCTTTGGTCGGGCGGAACGCTTGATGGCGTTCCGCCTATCAGATATAATTATAATGTTAAGCTATGCATTGTTCTGCAGAAAGGAACGTTCACATGGACAAGAAAGAGAGAAGAGTCGGAACTGTATCCCGCGGCATCCGCTGTCCTATCATCCGTGAAGGGGATGACCTGTCTGTCATCGTGACGGACAGCGTGCTGGAGGCGGCAGAGTCGGAGGGATTCGAGCTTCGCGACCGCGACGTCATCGCGGTGACGGAGTCCATTGTCGCAAGAGCCCAGGGAAACTATGCAGGCGTTGAAGATATCGCGGAGGATGTCCGGACCAAGCTTGGCGGAGAGACCATCGGCGTCATCTTCCCGATCCTTTCCCGGAACCGTTTCGCGATCTGCCTCCGCGGCATCGCGAAGGGCGCTAAGAAGGTCGTCCTGATGCTCAGCTATCCGTCGGACGAGGTCGGAAACGCTCTGGTCACCCAGGATCAGATCGACGAGTCGGGCGTGAATCCCTACAGCGATGTGCTGAGCCTGGAAAAGTACCGCGAGCTGTTCGGGTACAATGTCCATGAGTTCACCGGTGTCGACTATGTGGACTACTACGAGAAGCTGATCCGCGAGTGCGGCGCAGAGCCGGAGATCATTTTCGCGAACCAGGCGAAGGCCATCCTGAATTACGCGGACTGCATCCTGAACTGCGACATTCACACCAGAAAGCGCACCAAGAGGGTCCTTCTGGCAGCTGGCGCAAAGAAGGTCTGCAGCCTGGACGAGATCCTGAACGCTCCGGTGAACGGTTCCGGATGCAATGAGAAGTACGGGCTCCTCGGCTCCAACAAGTCCACGGAGGACAGGGTCAAGCTGTTCCCGCGGGACGCGCAGCCGCTGGTCGACAGCATTCAGAAGAAGATCCTTGAGAAGACCGGGAAGAAGGTCGAAGTCATGGTCTATGGCGACGGCGCATTCAAGGATCCCCAGGGCAAGATCTGGGAGCTGGCGGACCCGGTGGTCTCCCCGTTCTACACCGACGGCCTGATCGGCACTCCGAACGAGCTGAAGCTGAAGTACCTTGCGGACAATGATTTCAGCAATCTGTCCGGCGAGGCGCTGAAGGAGGCGATCTCCGAGAGCATCCGGAAGAAGGACGCGAATCTGAAGGGCACCATGGCGACCCAGGGCACGACCCCGCGCCAGCTGACCGACCTCATCGGTTCACTCTGCGACCTTACCAGCGGATCCGGCGACAAGGGTACCCCGGTGGTTCTGGTCCAGGGATATTTTGATAACTATACCAACTGACAAGCAGCGTTTCGACACACGAAAAAACCAGAAAAGGAGAGGATCACTATGCAGTGGACAAATTTTTCAAAGCTGGATTCGTACAAGACCCTTGAGACCCTTGCCAAGGAGCCGGTCTGTCTGAAGACCGCCATGGCAGGTGAGGGCGGAGCTGCCCGCGTCGCGGAGTATCAGGTCCCGATGGCAGGAGGCCTGGTCTACAGCTATGCGGCGAAGCAGGTCGATTCCTACGTCATCGCAGCGCTGCAGAAGCTCGCGGACGAGGCTGAACTCACGGAGAAGTATGAGGCGCTGTACAACGGCGAAGTCATCAACACCGGTGAGAAGAGAATGGTCCTGCACCAGCTGTGCCGCGGCCAGCTCGGCAAGGACGTCATTGCGGACGGCGTCAACAAGAGAGAGTTCTACGTGGCACAGCAGAAGAGAGCCGGCGAGTTCGCGGCGAAGGTCCATGCAGGCGAGATCGTCAACGAGAAGGGCGAGAAGTTCACCACCGCAGTGCAGATCGGCATCGGCGGCAGCGACCTGGGCCCCCGCGCTCTCTACATGGCGCTGGAGAACTGGGCGAAGGTGAACGGCTGCTTCAAGATGGAAGCGAAGTTCATCAGCAACGTCGACCCGGACGACGCTTCCGCGGTCCTGGCCGGCACTGACCTTGCCCACGCACTGTTCGTCCTGGTCTCCAAGTCCGGAACCACCCTTGAGACCCTGACCAACGAGACCTTCGTGAAGGAGGCTCTGAAGAAGGCCGGACTGGATCCGTCGAAGCACATGGTGGCGGTCACCAGCGAGACCTCCCCGCTGGCAGGCAACCCGGATTATCTGGATTCCTTCTACATGGATGACTATATCGGCGGAAGATATTCTTCCTCCTCCTGCGTCGGCGCGGCGATCCTGTCCCTGGCCTTCGGTCCGGAGATCTTCCAGCGCATCCTGGACGGCGCTGCTGCAGAGGATGAACTCGGAAAGAACAAGGACATCACGAAGAACGCGGCTCTGATGGATGCCCTGATCGGTGTCTACGAGAGAAACTTCCTCGGCTACGGCATCACTGCAGTCCTGCCCTACTCCCAGGCCCTCATCCGCTTCCCGGCACACCTCCAGCAGCTCGATATGGAGTCCAACGGCAAGAGCGTGAACCGTTTCGGCGAGGAGATCGACTATCAGACCGGCCCGGTCATTTTCGGTGAGCCCGGAACCAACGGCCAGCACTCCTTCTACCAGCTCCTGCACCAGGGCACCGGCATCGTCCCGATCCAGTTCGTCGGCTTTAAGAAGAGCCAGATGGCGAACGATGTGATCATCCAGGACAGCACCAGCCAGCAGAAGCTCTGCGCGAACGTCGCGGCGCAGATCATGGCCTTTGCCTGCGGCAAGGACGATGAAAACAGGAACAAGTATTTCGAGGGCGGACGTCCCTCCAGCATCATCGTCGGCGACCAGCTGACTCCGGAAGCACTCGGCGCCATCCTTGCGCATTTCGAGAACAAGGTCATGTTCCAGGGCTTTGTCTGGAATATCAACAGCTTCGACCAGGAGGGCGTCCAGCTGGGCAAGGTCCTCGCGAAGAAGGTCCTCGCGAAGCAGACCGAAGGCGCTCTGACCTCCTACAGCAAGCTGCTCGGAATCTTCTGAGATCCGGCGGTTTAAAGCCCCGGACCCCGGGACCGGAAGGAACGGGAATTCCGCAGAAAGACAACAGAAACACAACAGAAAGACCTCCGCACAGTTTACAGTGCGGAGGTCTTTTTCAGCATACAGGTTTTTACGGAGGTACTTTTCAGCGCGGTTTTACTCCTGCTTCCGGGTCAGCTCTTCCGCGTAGGCCCGGAAGGCGAGGTACATCAGCGGATGTGTGAAGTGGAAAGAGATATGCGGATCTGCGGCCCGCGTGACCAGGACGTCGTCCTGGGAGATCGTGATCATCATGTTCTTCAGCGGAGAATCGATCCTGGTCTCCGATCCTTTTCCGTCCTTCAGAAGAATGGTTCCGCCGTACAGATGGTCGGCGGAGGCGGGAATGATGCGGACCAGGGGAAGTGAGAAGGCCAGAAGCTCCTGGAACGAAGATTCCAGGAAGGAGAGGATCTTCGGGTCCGTATCGTAATGATAGATCCCGCCGGCCTCCGCACCGGCTACATGCCAGGCATTGATGCAGGCGTACCCAGGGCAGAGGAAAAGCGTGTGGGTGAACTTCCCGTCGTTCTTTTTCCTGCTGTAGAAGGATTCGATCATGCCGGACATGTAAAGCGGCAGCCAGCTCGTGATGGCGTCGCTCATCTCCTGCAGGTTGCGGTCGATGTTGTGGATGATGCGGATGCGGACGCCGTTTTTGACGCAGGCGCTCATGAGGGCGGCCCATTTCATAAGGAATTCCTGGTCTCCGGTCATCCATTCCATGTTCTGGTCGGAGTAAAGGTACAGTTCCCTGGCGCCGGAAAGCACCACGTTCCCGAGAAAGCGGATGACCGCGGTCCGGAGCCCTTCCGTCCCGTCATAGCGGTCTTTCCTGCTGCGGAGGACAGATTCCGGGGCCGCTTCCGAGAAAGAAGGAAGCGGGAAGCTGATCTCCGCGGAATAGGAATCGAATTTTTTCAGAAGCTTTTCCGCGGAAGAGGCGCCGCTGTCGATCGGAGTGTCGAACTGGCAGAGCCAGTTCGCGAACTCGTTTTCGCTGACTTCTCCGCCGGGGGTGTGCATGAGCTGCAGAAGCTCCGGCATTTTTTCGTTTTTCTGGATCCGCTGCCAGAGGATCTCACTGATCTGGGCGGCGAGATCCGGGTTCGATCTCGGGGAACGCTCTCCGGAACGGTAACGGCTGATCAGGGACGCGTCCACGCAGATCATCTGGCTCAGACGGATGTTGGAAAGGGAGGCCAGAGTCATTGCCGCGTCCAGCCGGTCCGCAAAGGACTGGAATGCGATGACTCTTCCGGTTCCTCCCGCGGAGTTTTTATCTGCGGCCGGATCCAGAAGACCTTCGAAGAGCCAGCCGGAGAGCTTCCGGCAAAGGACCTCCTCTGACAGATCCGGAGATGTGCCTGCAATACTGCAGAGAGTTTCTTTCATTCCTTTGCTCTCCGCATACCGGCAGAGGCCGAGAACGAGTTTCCGGGCTGTGCGGCCGCTGGGCTTGGGTGTCTTGGATCCTCTCCGGAAATGGCTGATATTGGAACGGTCAAAGCCTGCAAAGGCGGCAATCTGCGTTCCGGACGCATCCAGCGTTTCCATAAGAAGGTTCAGTTTGTCTTTGAATACCATGTCGTTTCTATTCTCCGATGATGTAGTCTTCCTCTTTCAGAATAGTTCCTGTTTACGGGTACACTTTTCAGGAAACTTTTCATGGGCACTAATATAAAAGTATAGAAGGAAACAAAAATAAAGCAAAGTGTGACTGTGTTTTGTCAATGACGATATTATGTTCACACTGTAAAAAAGACCGGAGTTATGAATAGAATGGACATAGAAGAAAACGCGGCGCCGGAACAAGCCGGCCCGGAGGGAGGAAAACTATGTTCTGTGAAAACTGCGGAAAGGAATTGAAACCAGGCGCAAGATTCTGTGATGCCTGCGGCGCACCGGTTCCCGGACCCGCCGCGGAAGGCGCTCCGGGTGCTGCGGAGACCGGAGCGGGCACGATGAACGGAGGATTCCAGGGAGGCGCACCCGCCGGGATGCCGGGAGGATTCCCCGGGGCAGCTCCGGGAATGATGCAGGAGACCGGACCGGGACCGGACACCTTCCGGGAGAATCCGGAGAACGGAGACCCGTCCGCGGTCAGCGGCACCAGGGTCACGGAGAATGTTTATTTCTGCCCGGACGGAAAGTACCGCTGGAACTATGAATTCAATATGCTGACCAATCCCGCGATCCTGATCACGACCCTGAAGGTCATGGCATTATCCTTCGGCATCGTGGCCCTGCTTATCATAATCTTCTCAGGCGGGATCTCGGGCTGGACCGATCCGAATGATCTGAAGATCATTGTGATCCTGATCCTTGTGCTGGCAGTGATCAGTGTGTTGGCCTATCTGATCGTGGCGGCGATGTACGGCTGGAAGTATCAGGTCCTGTTTGAGATGGACGAAGCAGGCGTGAACCATATCCAGATGAAGAGCCAGTTCAAGAAGGCTGAGGCCATGGGATGGCTTGTGGCTCTGGCCGGCGCTGCCGCCGGGCGGCCTACGGTGGCGGGTGCCGGAATGCTTTCCGCGACCCGGAGTTCGATGTATACAAAATTCAGCGCAGTCCGGAAAGTCAAGGAAAACCGCGGGAGACATACCATCTACGTCAATGAGCTGCTCAGCAGAAACCAGGTGTATGCCGAAGACGCGGACTTTGATTTTGTCTTGAACTATATCAAATCCCACACCGGAAAATAAATAATGCGGAGTGAGGGCCCGGCGCGGAGCGCCGGGCCCTTTTTTGTGGTATACTCTTGAGACAGCGGCCGGTGCGGTGCCTGGCCGGTATAGTGCCTGGACGGTAAGCACACGGCCGGTATAGCGCATGGCCGGAGAACGGATCTGAAAAGGTCATGAAACGGAGGAACAGATGGGCGGAGAACTGAGACCGGAAGATTATATCGAGCCGAGGTGCGTGCTCTGTGAGGAACCCTTCGGCGTGGCGAAGGATATCAAGCCTGTCCCGCAGCAGCGGATCATCGAAAAAATGGACGAATACATGTCACGCCGGGATTATGAAGGCGCTGAGCGGCATCTGCTGTACTGGCTGGAGGAGGCCAGGCTGGGGAATGATCTCAGGGGACAGCTGATGCTCCGGAATGAACTGACAGGCCATTACCGGAAGACCGGAGACCGGGAGAGGGCCCTCGCGAACGCGGAAGAGGCAGTCAGGCTTCTTTCCAGGCTGGATTTTGAGGGGACCATCAGTTCCGGAACGACCTATGTAAACGCGGCAACTGCCTGCAGCGCCTTCGGGGAAAACGAACGGGCCCTCGCCCTGTTTGAAAAAGCCCGGGCAGTCTACGAAGCGAATCCGCGGACTGACAAAGCTCTCCTCGGCGGACTCTGCAACAACATGGCGCTGACCACAGCTGCCCTGGGACGCTTTGAGGAGGCGATGCAGCTGTTTGAGAAGGCGCTGGCAGCCATGGCCGGGGTCCCGGACGGACACCTGGAACAGGCAATCACATACCTGAATATGGCGGACCTTCTGGAGGCGCGGGACGGCATGGAACAGAGCGAGAAAGAGATCTGCGCGTTTCTGGACCGGGCTTACGAGCTTCTGGCCGGGGAGACGGTGAGTCCCGAAGGGAAGACAGCCGGATCCGAAGGCCCGGGGCCGGATCCCGGATACTATGCCTTTGTATGCGAAAAGTGCGCGCCGGCATTTTCCTATTACGGATATTTCCTGGCGGCGCAGGAACTGGAGCGGAGGTCGAAAGAGATCTATGAACGGAATTGAACTTGCGAAAGCGTATTTTGAAGCCTGCGGGCGGCCGATGCTGGAGAAGGAGTTTCCGGAGCTTCTTCCGTATCTTGCAGCAGGGATCACCGGCAGCGGCTCCGAGTGCTTCGGCTTTGACGATGAAGTCTCCCGGGATCACGATTTTGAGCCCGGGTTCTGCATTTTCCTTCCGGGGGAAGACGTGGTGGACCGGAGGATCGCGTTCCTCCTGGAGCGGGCCTACGCGAAGCTTCCGAAGGAATTCGGCGGATTCCGCCGTTCCATGATCCAGCCGGTTGGCGGCCCGAGACACGGCGTGATGCGGACGGCGGAATACTTCACGGAGAAGACCGGGACGCCGGACGGCGTTCTCACCCCGGAGCAGTGGCTCCGGACACCGGAACAGTCTCTGGCGGAGTCGGTAAACGGGGTCCTGTTCTTCGACAATTTCGGCGAGGTGACAGAGATCCGCAGCCGGCTGGCTGCCTTTCCGGAGGACATATGCCGGAAGAAGCTGGCGGGGCACCTGCTCCTGATGGCCCAGTCCGGACAGTACAATTATCAGCGCTGCCTCCGCCGCGGAGAGACCGGCGCTGCCCAGCTGGCGGTGTTTGAGTTCGTAAAGAGCGCCATGGAAGTCATTTTTCTCCTGAACGGCGTCTACCAGCCTTACTACAAGTGGAGTTTCCGCGCCCTCCGGGCCCTGCCCCTGCTTTCCATTGAGGCGGAACTGATGGAGTATCTCCTGACGACGGACAACGACGGTGAGACGGGAGAAGAGAAGTATACGGTGATCGAAGGCATTGCTTCCGACGTGATCGACGTACTGACGGAGCGGAAACTCACCCAGGCCATCTGCGGAGACCTGGAAAAGCATGCCTACTCCGTAAATGACGGGATCAGCGACAGTGCGCTCCGGAACCTTCATATCCTGGCAGCTGTGTAACGGGATGGAACAAAGGACAATGAATCATAAGCAGGTCACGGCAACATCGAACGCTGACTGCAAAGGAGACCTCGCATGAAAATATACGGACTTCAGAAAATGACCCTCCTGGATTTCCCGGGGCGGGTCGCCTGCACCGTCTTCCTCGGGCTGTGCGATTTCCGCTGTCCCTACTGCCACAATTTTGAACTTGTGGACGGGACCGCGGTCCCGCTGATGGAAGAGGAGGAGTTTTTCTCCTTCCTCTCAAAGCGGAAAGGACTGCTGGACGGCGTCGCCGTCACCGGAGGCGAGCCCACCATCCACGCGGACCTGCCGGAGTTTGTCCGGAGGATCCGCTCCCTGGGATTCCCGGTGAAGCTGGACACCAACGGGTATCACCCGGACATGCTGCGCCGTCTGCTGGAAGAGAAACTCATCGACTACGCGGCCATGGACATCAAAAACAGCCCGGAGAAGTACGCTTCGACTGCCGGACGGGAGACGCTGGATCTTTCCCCTGTCCGGGAGAGCATTGCCCTCCTTATGGGCAGCGGGACCGACTATGAATTCCGGACCACGGTGGTGAAGGAGTTCCATGAGCAGCGGGATTTCGAGGAGATCGGAAAGATGATCGAGGGCGCCGGGAAGTATTTTCTCCAGAGCTTTACAGACAGGGATTCCGTCCCCTTCGGAGGCCTGTCAGCGGCGTCAAAGGAAGAGATGCTTCTCTATGCGGACACGGCCCGGAAATACGTCCGGCAGGTAAGCCTGCGGGGCGTGGACTGACTCCGGGCGCGGCCTTTCCCGGAACCCGCAGATCCTGCCGGCTGCGGCAGAATTTGTCAATCTGGTAATTTACATAAAATTCAGGCAAGTCCGGACACTAGATATTGTGCTTTCGGTAAAAACCGGACCGCAGATATTGATTTTGTCCCCCTTCAGTGATAGTATTGTTCCTGTACCGCTTCCGGGCGGTCGGAATTACGTCTACAGAGGGGGATTTTTTATATGTATAAGGTCGTTAAGAGAGACGGTCAGATCGCGGAATTCAATATCAGCAAGATCACCGCGGCGATCACCAAGGCATTTGAGGCACTTCAGAAAAACTATCATCCGAGCGTCATCGAACTGCTTGCGCTCCACGTGACCTCCGATTTCGAGGCAAAGGTCATCGACGGACAGATCACGGTCGAGAACATCCAGGACAGCGTCGAGAAGGTGCTGTCCGAGTCCGGCTATGCAGATGTCGCGAAGGCCTACATCCTGTACCGCAGACAGCGCGAGAAGGTCCGCAACGTCAATTCCGCTCTCCTGAACTACAAGGAGCTGATCGACAACTATCTCCAGATCAACGACTGGCGCGTGAAGGAGAACTCCACGGTCACTTACTCCGTGGGCGGACTGATCCTGTCCAACTCCGGCGCGATCACCGCGAACTACTGGCTTTCCGAAGTCTATGACGACGAGATCGCCATGGCGCACCGCAGCGCTGCCATCCATCTGCACGACCTCTCCATGCTGACCGGCTACTGCGCAGGCTGGAGCCTGAAGCAGCTCATCAAGGAAGGCCTCGGCGGCGTTCCCGGAAAGATCACTTCCTCCCCCGCAAGTCATCTTTCCACCCTCTGCAACCAGATGGTCAACTTCCTCGGCATCATGCAGAACGAGTGGGCAGGCGCCCAGGCGTTCTCTTCCTTCGACACTTACCTTGCCCCCTTCGTGAAGATCGACAATCTGTCCCAGAAGGAAGTCAAGCAGTGCATCCAGTCCTTCATCTACGGCGTCAACACGCCGAGCCGCTGGGGCACCCAGGCGCCGTTCTCCAACATCACCCTCGACTGGGAGTGCCCGAACGACCTGAAGAACCTTCCGGCTATTGTCGGCGGCAGAGAAGTGGGCTTCACCTACGGCGACTGCAAGAAGGAAATGGATATGGTGAACAAGGCCTTCATCGACATCATGATCGAGGGCGATGCCAACGGCCGCGGCTTCCAGTATCCGATTCCGACCTACTCCATCACCCGCGACTTCGACTGGAGCGAGACCGAGAACAACCGTCTTCTGTTCGAGATGACCGCGAAGTACGGCACCCCGTACTTCTCCAACTACATCAACTCCGACATGGAACCCAGCGATGTCCGCTCCATGTGCTGCAGACTGCGTCTGGATCTGCGCGAGCTCCGGAAGAAGTCCGGCGGTTTCTTCGGTTCCGGCGAGTCCACCGGCTCCATCGGCGTCGTGACCATCAACATGCCCAGGATCGCATACCTCGCCAACGACGAGAAGGAGTTCTACAGCCGTCTGGACAAGCTGATGGATATCGCTGCACGCAGCCTTAAGACCAAGCGCACCGTCATTACCAAGCTTCTGGAGCAGGGTCTGTATCCTTACACCAAGAGATACCTGGGCACCTTTGACAACCACTTCTCCACCATCGGCCTGATCGGCATGAACGAGGTGGGTCTGAATGCGAAGTGGCTCCGCGCGGACCTCACCGATCCTCGGACCCAGCGCTTCACCCGCGACGTGCTGAACCACATGCGCGAGCGTCTTTCCGACTACCAGGAGAAGTACGGCGACCTGTACAACCTGGAGGCGACGCCGGCAGAGTCCACCACCTACCGCTTCGCGAAGCATGACAAGGAGCTGTATCCCAACATCATCACCGCGAACATGAATGGCACGCCCTACTACACCAACTCCTCCCACCTCCCGGTGGGTTACACTGAGGACGTGTTCTCCGCGCTGGACATCCAGGACGACCTGCAGACCCTGTACACATCCGGAACCGTGTTCCACGCCTTCCTCGGCGAGAAGCTGCCTGACTGGAAGGCTGCGGCGGCCCTGGTCCGGAAGATCGCGGAGAACTACAAGCTTCCGTACTACACCATGTCCCCGACCTACTCTGTATGCTCGGATCACGGATATCTGACCGGCGAGCAGTTCACCTGCCCGATCTGCGGAAAGAAGACCGAGGTCTACAGCCGCATCACCGGATATTACCGTCCGGTCCAGAACTGGAATGACGGCAAAGCCCAGGAGTACAAGGACCGCAAGGTCTACAACATCGGCCGCTCCCACCTGAGCCATGTGGGACCGAATCCGGCCCCGGCGGACGAAACTCCCGCAGCGCAGAAGATGACCGCCCCGACGGCAGTCATGGAAGCACCGGCCCCGGCGGCGGAGCCCATGAGCGCGGCAGCAAAGGCGGCGGAGATCGTCGCGGCGATGAGCGCCCCGGCAGCGGCAGTGCAGAAGGCCGCGGAAGCGGCAAAGGCCGTATCCGCCGAGATCGCGGACGGAACGATCCTCCTGTTCAAGACCCCGACCTGCCCGAACTGCAAGGCGGCGGGCGCCCTCCTGGACCGCGCGGGCATTGCCTACACGGCGCTGAACGCGGATGCGGAGAAGGAACTGGTCACGAAGTTCGGCGTGCGTCAGGCGCCGACGCTGGTCCTGGTCCACGGGGATACCTTTGAGAAGTTCAAGGGCGTGTCCGACATCAAGGGCTGGCTGATGAAGAGATAAGACTATGGTGTACGATGTGATCGTTGTCGGCGGCGGCGCCGCCGGCATGACCGCGGCGCTCTACGCGCAGCGGAACGGGAAAAAGGCGCTGGTGATCGAGAAGGCCGGCTTCGGCGGGCAGATCACCCACTCCCCGAAGGTCGAGAATTATCCGGGAACTCTCTCCATGAGCGGGAACGAGTTCGCCGACAAAATGCTGGAACAGATCCTTGCCCAGGGCGCGGAGATCGAGTTTGAGACGGTCTCCGGCGTGCAGGACGGCGGGGCAGTGAAGACAGTCCTGACAGAAGAAGGCAGCAGCTTCGAAGGGAAGACCGTGATCCTGGCCACAGGCGTAAAGCACCGCATGCTGGGCCTCGAGGGCGAGGACGAGCTGGTGGGCGAAGGAATCTCCTTCTGCGCGGTCTGCGACGGAGATTTCTACAAGGGAAAGAAGGTCTGCATGGCAGGCGGCGGGAACTCTGCCCTCCAGGAAGCGATCCTTCTTTCGGACAAGTGCGAAGAGGTGATCATGCTGCAGGATCTCCCGGTGTTCACCGGGGAAGCATCCCTGCAGAAGATCCTGTTCTCCCGCCCGAACGTAAAGGCTTTTACCGAAGTTAAGATCACCGGACTCCTGACGGAAAACGGGGAACTCCGCGGCGTGGAGATCCTGGAGAAGGACGGCGCGTCCCGGAAGATACAGTGCGACGGTCTCTTTGTGGCCATCGGCCTCATCCCTGAGAATGAAGCCTTCGCGGATCTGGCGGATCTGAACAGCTTCGGCTACTTTGATTCGGACGAGCAGTGTCTGACGAAGACGCCCGGTATCTTCATCGCGGGAGACTGCCGCAGCAAGAACGTGCGCCAGCTCACCACCGCGGTGGCTGACGGCGCGACGGCAGCCCTTGCCGCCTGCCGGTACATTAATGCCCTGCAGTAAACACAGTCATGCCTGCAGCAGTGCGGAATTGCCTGCTGCAGGACTTCTGCGTCTGCTGCAGGAGGATCATGCCCTGCAGTACCAGGGGGGCCGGAGAGGTTCCGCATGGGAAAAACAGCGATCTATCTCGGCTTTTTCTGCATCTATTCCGTGATCCTGCTTATCATGGGAAAAGGAAGCTTCGGCGGCAACAGTACGCCGGAGGAATATTTCATCTGCGAACGGAAGGTGGGACTCCGGGAATGTGTCTGCACATTCACCGGCACCTGGATCTCTGCCATCACGATCCTGAGTCTCACCGGAAGTGTTTATGAGGAGGGCATTTCGCCGCTCCTCTATTCAGTTGTGCCCTGGTTCCTCGGGGCTTTTTTCCTTGCCCTGGTGACGAAATACCTGTACCGAAGCAAGGCCATCACGGTCCCGGAGATGATCCGCCTGAACTTCGGTTCCGGCACGCTGCAGGCGGCGGCAGGCTTCAGCCTGATCATCGTCTACATCAACTATCTGGTCACCCAGTACAAGGGCTTCGGAATGGTGGCCTCGGAGATGTTCGACATTCCCTACCCGGCGGCGGTGGGCATGGTCTATCTCTTTATCATGTACACCACCATCGGCGGATACCGCTCCGTGCTCCGGACGGACATGCTCAACCTGATCCTTCTGACCGTCAGTCTGAGCGTGGTCTGCTTCAGCTGCGTGTCCCAGTGCGGCGGTTTCCGCGAGATGTACGGGAAGGCGGCGATGGTCAGCGGCATGGCCCATCCCGGCATGCAGATCCCCACCGGGCCGGGACAGATGATGCGTTTCTTCCAGGGAAGGTTCACGCCTCTTACCTGTTTTTCCATGTTCTGGGGCTGGGGGCTGGGCCTGGCGGCAAATCCCCAGTATATCGTCCGCCTGCTCAGCGCGAAGGACAGCAGGACGGCCCAGCGCACGGTCCTGATCTCCATCGGGATCCTCATCTACGTCTATTTCCTTCTTGTCAATACCGGACTCGCCATGCGGGTCCTGGTTCCGGTGATCCCGGAGCGGCTCACGACGGACGGAATCTTCATCCGCCTCATCAATCATGAGCTCTACGGGCCCTGGAGCGGCTTTTTCTTCCTCTCGGTCATCGGCGCCTGCATCTCCACCGCCAATTCCCAGCTCCTCATGGTGGCTTCGGCAGTTTCCTGCGATATATACGGGAATCTGGGCAGGAGGCGGACGACCCCGCGGAAGGTCGTCATGCTGGGACGGCTGACGGTGGTGGCCGGCGGAACCCTGGCCATGCTGCTGACCCTGAATCCTCCGGAATTCATCCTGTCCTTCGGCGGAGACCTCTGGGGCATCGTCGCGATCCTTCTGTTCCCGCCGCTGTACGCGTCGGTCCTCTTTCCGGGGCGGATCACCCTCGGCGGCATCCGGGCGGCCCTGATCACCGGCAGCGTCATGATCATGCTTCTTTACCCGCTGTACTACACGGATCATCTTAAATTACATCCCGCCATGCTCGGCGTGCCGGCAGCGGGAGCCGCGCTGTTCCTGTTCTCGGCGCGGGAGAGGAGGGGCTTATGACCCGCCGCTTCCGCATGTCCATCGAAAACCGGATCCTCATCCCCTTTGTCAGCATCATCCTCGTGGTCATCATCGGTATCTCCATGATCTTCTTTGTGACGGAGTACCAGGTCATGCTGCAGAGCGCGAAGACCGAAGGAGAGGCCCTTATCAGTTATCTGAACGCGGATATCAATGCGGGAGAATTCTGGAAGGATCCGGAAGCCCTTCTGAAAAAGTATGAGGAGGCCTATCCCGGAGACGCGCTCTTCATCTACGACGCGGCGGGAAACTGCCTTTTCGGCCGGAGAGACCGGGCGGACGACACCGACGGGGAGCTGGTGCTCTCCGAGAGCGCGGACAACCGGCTCGGCTGGCGCATCCTTGTCAGCCTGGACAGGAAGGCGATGGTCCTCACCTTTATCGAGGAACAGTGCTACATGATCCTGGCGGCCATCGCCATGCTGATCCTCATCATCCAGGCCGGCATGCTGATCGCCTACAATATTTCCGCCCCCATCGCGGGCTTCAGCGAGATCTGCACCGAGATCAGCCGGGCGCCGTCGGAATCCCGGCCGGACGCAGTGAAGGAGTATTCCCGACGCTCCGACGAGATCGGCCAGCTGGCGGACGCCTTCACCATCATGATGCAGAGCATGAAGGAATATATGGACCAGCTGAACTGGGTCAAGGCCCTGAACGAGAGCATCGTCGGAAACCTTCCCACCGGCGTGGTGGTCTGTGACCGGGAGGGAAACCTGATCTTCCGGAACAGCCGCGCGGAGGGCATGTTCTCCGAAAAGGAAGAGAAGGATGCAGAGGGCCGGGATCTGGACGCGGTCTTCGCGGACATCGTCCTGAAAAAAGAACTCCTGCCCCCGCCGGCGGAGATGAAGGATCCCTCCGGCAAGGTGCGCCATCTGGAGTTCGGCTCCTGGAAGCTCCGGCATCCGGACACCGGGGAGGACTGGGGGACGCTCTACACCATTGATGACGTGACCTACCAGCGTCATATGGAGGAAAAGATCACCAACGATGAAAAGCTTGCATATACCGGAAAGCTGGCGGCCGATGTGGCCCACGAGGCGAAGAATCCGCTGGCGGGCATCCGGGCGGGTCTCCAGGTGATCGAGCGAAAGATGCTTTCCGACCGGGATCGCCTGCTCTGCGCAGAGATGATCCGTGAGGTGGACCGGGTGAACGGGCTGATCAGCAACCTGGTGGACATCGCCCGCAGGCGGGAGAGTGAGAAGACCTGGGTCAGCCTGAATTCTCTCTGCGACGAGCTGCTGCTTCTGTACTATAAGGTCGCGGAGAACAACGGGATCAACCTGGTGGTGTTCATGCAGCCGGATCTTCGGATCATGGCGGATGAACAGGAGATCCGGCAGATCCTGATCAATCTGATCAACAACTGCTTTAAGGCCCTGGATCAGGGCGGTTACGTCATGCTGACCGGAAACCGGAGCGCTGAGGGCGTGATCCTGGTGGTCCAGGACAACGGCAGCGGCATGGAAGCGGAAAAGCTGGACGCTGTCCTGCGGGGAGAGCGCGGCGGCATCGGGCTTTCCATCGTGCGGCGTCTGACAGAACAGAACGGCGGTACCTTCCGCATGGACTCGGTCCCGGGAGAAGGGACCCGCGCCATCATGACCTTCGGCGGCAGTAAGGGGGAGAAAGATGAAATACAGACTTCTGATCGTGGATGACGAGCATCTGCTCAGAATGACCCTGGAAGGCGGTATGTCGGATCTGGGATATGAGGTCCGGACTGCGGAGACCATCGGGGAGGCGCTCCGGATCACGGAGGAATTCCGCCCGGACGCAGTGCTTCTCGACAACCGGCTGAAGGGCGAGACCGGGCTGGATCATGTGGAGGATTTCCGGAGGATCGACGAGGATATCATGGTGATCCTCATGACGGCCTACGGGTCGATCCTTCAGGCGGTGGAGGCCATGAAGCGGGGCGTGAGCCACTATGTGCAGAAGCCCTTCGACCTGGAGGAGGTCGACATGGTGATCCGCCGCGGCATGGAGCAGCGGAACAGCCGGAGATCCCTGGAATTCCTGAAGCTGAATACGAAGAAGCTGATCGGCGTCAGCCCGGAGATCGAAGCGATCCGGCATCAGATCCGTGTCCTGGCGGATAATGACAACGTGGACCTTCTGGTGGTGGGGGAGACCGGTACCGGAAAAGAGGTGGTGGTCCGCACAGTCCATGAGCTGAGCCCAAGGGCGAAAATGCCCATGGTAAAGATCAACTGCGGCGCAATTCCCGAGAGCCTGTTGGAGTCGGAGCTCTTCGGCTATGAGAAGGGCGCCTTTACCGGGGCCGCGAAGTCCAAGAAAGGCCTTCTGGAGCTGGCGGACGGCGGCATGGTATTCCTGGACGAGGTCGGGGAGCTTCCGCTTTCCATGCAGGCAAAGCTCCTTACTTTTCTTGAGGACCGGCGCTTCCGCAGGGTGGGCGGTCTGCAGGACATCAAGGTCAGCGTCCGCGTCGCCGCGGCGACCAACCGGGATCTGGAGGAGGAAGTGCGGGAAGGCCGCTTCCGGGAAGATCTCTACTACCGGCTGAACGTGCTGCAGATCCGGATCCCGCCGCTCAGAGAGCGGCCGGACGATGTGCCGGTGCTCTGCGATTATTACCTGAAGTATTTCAACCGGAAATTCGGGAGAAAGGTCACCGGCATTTCCCCCGAATTCATGGAAGCGCTGAAGCGGTATTCCTGGAAGGGGAACGTCCGGGAACTCCGGAATGTGATGGAGCGCTGCGTCCTGTTCAGCAGCGGGAGCTTCCTCACGGGGAAAGAGACCGGGATTTCCATCCCGGCGGTGCCGGAGGAGCGGTCGGAGAGTGTCGGAAGCTTCCCGATGCGTGACCTCCGGGAGGGGCCGGTGGACCTGAAAAAGGAGCTGGACAGCTTCGAGCGTGTCTACATCGACCGCGCCCTGGAACTCTCGGAAGGGAATCTCTCCCGGGCAGCGCAGATGCTGGGCTGCACCCGCTTCACGCTGAAACGGCGGCTGGAGGGCGCGGAAGACCAGGGCGGGTCCGCGGCCGGAGGTCAGGCCGGCGTAGAGTAAAACAGAACAGATGAGCGGAGACGAACACCGGGGCGTGCAGAATCGCACGCCCCAGTTCTTTTTGCAGCCCGCTGTCCGGTGCCGGAAGCAAAAACCATGCAGTTTACGCTGCATTCTTCCCGGAAATGGAGACAATTGGCACTGTTATTTGATATTCCGGATATTGGCATGAGAATTGCTTGTTAATTATTGAAACAGCTTTCGGGTTTTTTGCAGTTTCAATAATTTAAGGGGGTAAAGATATGTACAAGGTAGACCTGAACAGTGATCTTGGCGAGAGCTTCGGCAACTATACCATCGGTATGGACGAAGCCGTCATCGCCCACATCTCCTCGGCAAATGTCGCGTGCGGATATCATGCCGGGGACCCGCTCGTCATGGACAAGACCGTAGCGGCATGCAAGGCGGCCGGCGTGGCTGTTGGCGCCCATCCGGGCTATCCGGATCTGATCGGTTTCGGCCGCCGCAATATCGCGTGCTCGCCGAAGGATGCCAAGGCCTATGTCAAATATCAGCTTGGCGCGCTCCTCGCTTTCACGAAAGCCCACGGCCTGAAGCTTCAGCACTGCAAGCCCCACGGCGCGCTTTACAACCAGGCAGCGAAGGATCCGGAGCTGGCAAAGGCCATCGCGGAGGCAGTGGCGGAAGTCGATTCCGACATCATCCTTCTCGGCCTGGCCAACAGCCACCTGATCACGGAAGCGAAAAAGGCGGGCCTCCGGGCAGCCAGCGAAGTTTTCGCAGACCGCGCATATCAGGCGGACGGATCCCTGGTCCCCCGTTCCAAGCCGGGTGCAGTGATCCACGATAAGGACGAGGCGATTGCCCGCACCATCCGGATGGTGAAGGAAGGCATCGTCATCGCAGCCACCGGCGAGACCGTTCCGCTTGCTGCGGATTCCATCTGCGTCCACGGCGACAACCCGTCGGCAGTCGAATTCGTGAAGAACATCCGCGCGCGCCTCATCGCGGAAGGCGTGACCATCGCCCCGATCTCTGAGATCGTCTGAACAGGATATCCATCCGCAGGCTTCACAAAAACCTACGAAAGAGGGAGAAAACTATGAGTAAAGACAACAGCAAACAGAATATGACAGTCATCCTGGGCGCGGCTTTCCTGATGGCCACGTCCGCTATCGGCCCCGGCTTCCTGACCCAGACTGCGACCTTCACCTCCAGCCTCGGCGCAAGCTTCGGCTTCGTCATCCTGGTATCCCTGATCATGGCGGCTATCGCGCAGATCAATATCTGGAGAGTGCTCTGCTACACCGGAAAACGCGGACAGGATGTCGCGAATGAAGTCGTCTACGGACTGGGATTTGTCCTGGCAGGCATGATCGCTCTGGGCGGTCTTGCATTCAATATCGGTAACGTCGGCGGCGGCGGCCTCGGCCTGTTCGCCCTGCTGGGGATCCCGGCCAAGATCGGCTATGTGATCACCGCCCTGCTGGCCATCGTGATCTTCCTGTCGAAGTCCGCGAAATCCCTGATCGACCAGGTCGTGAAATACCTGGGCGCGCTGATGATCGTGGTCATCCTTATCGTCATGTTCATCACCAAGCCGCCGGTGGGTGAGGCCATTGCCAACACCTTCGTTCCTTCCTCCGGCATCCCGGCGACCATCCCGGCCATCCTGACTCTGATCGGCGGAACCGTCGGCGGATACATCACCTTCTCCGGCGCGCACCGTCTGATCGACGGCGGCGTCACCGGCCCGGAAAAGCTGGACCAGGCGACCAGAAGCTCTGTCATGGGCATGATCATCGCGGCTGTGGTCCGTGTCCTCCTGTTCCTGGCGATCCTCGGTGTCATCACGAAGTTCGCAGGCATCAACCTCGCTGATCCCTCCGCCAACGCAGGTATTCCGGGCGTTCCGGAGTATAACGGTATTTCCAACCCGGCAGCTTACGCATTCCTGGTGGGCGCAGGCAACCTGGCTTACCGCTTCGCCGGCCTGGTGATCTTCTGCGCGTCCCTGACCTCCGTCATCGGCGCCGCATACACCTCCGTTTCCTTCCTGAAGACCTTCAGCCCCGCGATCCAGAAGAATGAGAACTACTGGATCATCGGCTTCATCGCAGTCTCCTCCCTGATCATGGTCATCCTGGGCGGAGCCGCGAAGCTCCTGGTCCTGGCGGGTGCGCTGAACGGCCTCATCCTTCCGATCTCTCTCGGAAGCATCCTGCTGGCAACCCACAACAAGAAGGTCGTCGGCGAGAAGTACCAGCATCCGGTCATCCTCACGGTCCTCGGCTGGATCGTCGTGGCCATCACCCTGTACCTCGGCATCAAGGCTCTTCCGAACCTTGCCAACCTGTTCAAGTAATTCAGCCTGACCAGTATCAGAAAGGAGGTGTCATCTCATGGCGGAAGCTCGTTTTCTTCCGACCGGAGACACATCGGTATGTGTCGAGTTCGGAAACGAGATCAGTGAGAAGATCAATTCGGAGATCCGCGCCTTCAATATTCTCCTGAATGAAGAAAAAATCAAAGGAATCATTGAGACGGTCCCCACCTACCGTTCCATCATGGTCCACTACGATCCGGGCGTCATTCCCTACAGGACCCTGATCGGGAGGCTGAAAGCCCTGACGGGCAAAATGGACAAGGTGGAGATCCCGCCGAGCGATGTGCTGGAGATCCCGGTGCTTTACGGCGGAGAGATGGGACCGGACCTGGCGTTCGTCGCGCAGAACGCGGGGATTTCGGAAGACGAAGTGGTGAAGATCCACACTTCCACAGAGTACCTGATCTATATGCTCGGCTTTACGCCCGGCTTCACCTACCTCGGAGGCATGAGCGACAAGATCGCCACCCCGCGTCTTAAGCAGCCGCGGGTAAAGATCCCCGCGGGTTCCGTCGGCATCGCCGGCAAGCAGACCGGCGTCTACCCCATCGACTCCCCCGGCGGATGGCAGCTCATCGGCCGGACCCCGGTAAAGATGTATGATCCGGACCGCGAGGTCCCGATCCTTCCGCAGGCAGGACAGTACATCAAGTTCAAGGCGGTCAGCCAGGCAGAATATGACAAGATCGCCGAAGAGGTCGCGAAGGGCACCTACAAGTGCGCTTCCTGGCCGCACAAGGGAAAGGAGGCCTGACATGGCAGCAGGAATCACCATTCTGAACCCGGGCCTTCTGACGACCATACAGGACGCGGGACGCATCGGCTACCAGGCCTACGGCGTTTCGGCGTCCGGCGTCATGGACCCCCGCGCGATGAATGTCGCGAACATTCTGGTGGGCAACGACGACAATGAGGCGGTGCTGGAGTGCACCATGATGGGTCCGCAGATCCGCTTCGACGTCGGAAACGTCATCGCCATCACCGGCGGCGACCTGGGCGCTTCCGTCGACGGAAAGCCGGTCCCGACTTACCGCGCCCTCAAGGTGGAGGCAGGACAGACCCTCCGCTTCACCGGGCTCCGCGGCGGCTGCCGCGCGTTCATTGCCTTTGCAGGCGGACTGGACATCCCGCTGGTCATGGGAAGCCGTTCCACCTACATGAAGGCGAAGATCGGCGGCCTGGAGGGAAGAAAGCTCCAGAAGGACGATGTGATCGGCTTCCGGGATCCGAAGGAGACCATACACAATTTCGACATCCGGGGCTTTACGCCGGAATTCGTCCCGCGGAACGAGTACACGCTCCACGTGATCCTGGGCCCGCAGGACGATATGTTCACGGATGAGGGGCTGAAGACCTTCCTCTCGGAGACCTACACCGTAACTCCGGAGTTTGACCGCATGGGCTGCCGTCTCGACGGTCCTGTCATCGCCCACAAGAACGGCGGCGACATCATCTCCGACGGTATTGCCTTCGGCGCGATCCAGGTCCCGTCCGCGGGAAAACCCATCATCATGCTGGCGGACCGCCAGACCACCGGCGGCTACACGAAGATTGCGAACGTCATCACTGCGGATTTCCGTCTCCTGGCCCAGATGAAGGCAGGAGACAAGGTGCGCTTCGAAAAGACCAGTATCGCGGCGGCACAGGAAGCGCTCCTCGCGCAGCGCGCCACCATGCGCATCCTTCACTACACCTTTGACCGTTAAACGCAGGCGGGAACTGATCCCGGCGGGAACCTTTTCCCGTCGGGACGGACCCGGCAGCATCAGCCAGCCAGAGAAAAGGAGAACACAATGGCATTTGACATTACCCCGTATATCAACATGAAACCGTCAGAAGTCCGGAAGCTGATCCGCGAGGGCGTGATCGATTTCCCGACCGCGGGAATGTGCGCCGGCTATGCCCAGGCGAATCTCGTGATCCTTCCGCCGGAATACGCGGCTGATTTCGAGGAATTCGCAAAGCTGAATCCGTTCCCCTGCCCGATCCTTGAGATCATCAAAGGCACGCCGGAGACCCACGCCATGGGCGAAGGCGCCAACATCTGCACCGACATCCCGCGGTACCGCGTCTATGAGAACGGCGTGTTCACGAAGGAACTGACGGATGCCTCCGACTACTGGAAGGAAGGCTATGTCGGATTCCTGATCGGCTGCTCCTTCTCCTTCGAGGAAGCGCTGATCCGCGAGGGCATCGACGTCCGCCACATTACCCAGGGAAGAAATGTCCCCATGTTCAAGGTCGGCATCCAGACCACCCCGGCAGGCCCCTTCTCCGGGCCTATGGTCTGCTCCATGCGTCCCATGACCCCGGAGAACGCGCAGAAAGCCTACGACATCACCGCAAAGATGCCGAACGTCCACGGCGCCCCCGTCTGGATGGGACCGGTGGAAAAGCTGGATGAGATCGGCGTCAAGGATCCGATGAAGCCGGATTACGGAGAGGCAGTGGATATTTATCCCGGCGAGATCCTCGCCTTCTGGCCCTGCGGCGTGACGCCCCAGGCGGCAGTCGAGAACGCGAAACCGCCGATCGTCATCACCCACGCACCGGGCCACATGTTCATCACGGACATCCTGAATTCCGAGCTGAACGATTATCTTGAGGCGCAGAAGAAGAAATAACGGATCTGTTCAGATCCCCCCTTGCGAAGAAGCTGCCGCATTAAGGTCTCTTAATGCGGCAGCTTCCTTGTAGGCGAAGGCGGAAGAGCGGAAGTGCGGAAGTGCGGAAGTGCGGGCACTCCGGCTGCCGGGGCGTTTTCCCGGCCGGAGATCGGACTCCGACCAGGATAGAGTTTTTCTATGTGCAGTATCTGTGCAGGAATGTTATTCTGTAAATACAGGAAACCGGACTGCTTGAAAGGAGAAACAGCATGGGATTCAGAAAGGATTTTCTTTGGGGCGGGGCCACCGCCGCGAACCAGATGGAAGGCGCCTGGGATCTGGACGGAAAGGGACCCTCTGTTCCGGATATGTGCACCAACGGAAGCCACACCGTCCCGAAGCGGGTAACGCCGGAATTTGAGGAGGGGACTTTGTATCCTTCCCATGAGGCCATCGATTTCTATCACAGATACGAAGAGGACATTGCCCTGATGGCGGAGATGGGGTTCCGCTGCTTCCGCCTGTCCATCGCCTGGACCAGGATCTATCCCACGGGGATGGAAGAGACGCCCAACGAGGCAGGCCTCGCATTCTACGACAAAGTCTTTGACTGCTGCAGGAAGCACGGCATCGAGCCGCTGGTCACCATCTCCCACTATGAGATGCCCTACGCCCTGGTGCGGAAATACAACGGCTGGGAAGGCCGGGAGGTGATCGCCTGCTTCGAACGCTACTGCCATACGATCTTCGAGCGCTACAAGGACAAGGTGAAATACTGGCTCACCTTCAACGAGATCAACTCCGGCACCCTGAAAATGGGCGCCATCCTGAACACCGGAACCATCCGCGGCTTCTGCGGAAGCACGGCGGAGGTCCCGGACGACAGGCAGTCCCGCTACCAGGCCCTGCACCACATGTTCGTGGCTTCGGCCCGGGCGGTGAAGTATGCCCATGAACATTATCCGCAGTTTAAGATCGGCTGCATGACCCTGATGGGCTCCTGCTATCCGCTGACGCCGGATCCCGACGACATGCTGCTGGCCCAGCAGACCATGAACAACATCAACTGGTACACCTCAGACGTCCAGGTGCGGGGGGCGTATCCCTACTACGCGAAGCGTTTCTGGAAGGACAACGGCCTTCACATCGCCATGGAGCCGGGGGACGAGGAAGACCTGAAGCAGGGGAAGGTGGACTTCTTCAGCTTCAGCTACTACATGACCGTCTGCGTCGCCGCGAAGGCAGGGGACGCGAGAGTCAGCGGAAACCTGCTGGGCGGCTACGCGAATCCTTATCTGAAGACCTCTGACTGGGGCTGGCAGATCGACCCGAAGGGCCTTCGCTGGACTCTGAACGAGGTCTATGCCCGCTACGGCGTCCCGGTGATGGTGGTGGAGAACGGCCTCGGCGCGAAGGACGTTCTGGAGCCGGACGGCAGCATCCACGACAGCTACCGCATCGACTACCTGCGTCAGCATATCGAACAGATGCGGGAAGCGGTGGAGGACGGCGTGGACCTGATGGGATATACGCCCTGGGGCTGCATCGACCTGGTCTCCGCCACCACGGGAGAGATGGCAAAGCGCTACGGCATGATCTACGTCGAGAAGTATGACGACGGCACCGGAAGCCTTGCCAGACGGCGGAAGGATTCCTTCTTCTGGTACCAGAAGGTGATCCGCACCAACGGCGAGGATCTGTCTTAACACAGTTTTAATCTGGTTCTAACGTGTTTTTAATGTCAGCCGCCCAACGCTAACACCCATTTTACGGCCTGCATGAGAAAATGCTGATAACAGTTTTTTATGACAGAGAGTCTGTAAGTGTCATGAAAATGCTCAGCGGCCGGAGGAAATACGATGGGACGCGTCGGAAAACGACTATCCTCTTTTCAGATCATTATTCTGGGCTTCGCTGCAGTCATTCTCAGCGGAGCCCTTTTTCTTATGCTTCCGGGCGCTTCCCGGGACGGAAACTGCGCCCCCTTCGGGGATGCGCTCTTTACATCTGTGTCCGCAGTCTGCGTGACCGGCCTTGTGGTCCGGGATACGGCCCGGTCCTGGTCTCTGTTCGGACAGTGCGTGATCCTGTTCCTCATCCAGATCGGCGGCCTGGGCGTCGTCACGGCGGCGGTGGCGCTTTCCAAAGCAAGGGGAGAGCGGCTCAGCCTGAAACAGCGCAGCACCATGCAGGAGGCGATCTCCGCCCAGCGTCTGGGCGGCCTCGGTTCCATGACCGGCCTGATCCTTAAGGTGACGCTGGTCTCGGAACTTTTCGGGGCCTTATGCATGGCACCGGTATTCTGCAGACGCTTCGGTTTCGAAAAGGGCATGTTTTATTCCCTGTTTCACGCTGTCTCCGCATTCTGCAATGCCGGCTTTGACCTGATGGGAGAAACTGCCCCTTATTCCTCCCTGACAGACTTCGCTGCAGACCCCCTGATCTGCATTCCGGTGATGCTTCTCATCATTACCGGCGGCATCGGCTTCGCCACCTGGGACGATGTGCGGCAGCACCGGGGAAGGCTTCAGCGCTACCGGATGCAGACCCGGGTGATCCTCTTTGTGACAGGACTTCTGATCCTGGTTCCGGCCCTGTACTTTTGCGTTTTTGAATTCCATGAGACCTCCGGAGCCGCGAGGATCCTGGGAGCTCTGTTCCAGTCCGTCACGCCCCGTACGGCGGGGTTCAATACACTGGATCTCACGGTCCTCAGCGAAAACGGAAGACTCCTCATGATATTCCTCATGCTGACCGGCGGCGCCCCCGGCTCCACGGCAGGCGGCATCAAGGTCACGACCCTTGCGGTCCTTCTCGCATCCGAAAGTTCCGTGTTCCGGAGAAGGGCGCACCCCAGGATGTTCGGCCGCAGGATCTCCGATGAGACGGTTCGCACGGCGGCGGCAGTCCTGGTCATGTATCTGTTCCTGTTTCTCACCGGCGGGTGCCTGATCTCCGGGATCGAAGGCCTGCCCCTGCTTACCTGTCTTTTTGAGACGGCGTCGGCGGTGGGGACCGTCGGCCTGACCCTCGGGATCACCCCGGAGCTCGGCAGCATCTCCCGCGGGATCCTGATCTTCCTCATGTTTGTGGGACGGGTCGGAGGGCTGACGGTCCTCTGGTCCGCGATCCCCGGAAAAGGCGGCAGTCCCTCCCGGCTTCCGGAGGGAAAGATCGCAGTCGGTTAAAAGCGGTTTTCACTGAGAAAGACTGCAGTCAGATGATTAAAGGAGGAGTCTATGAAAACTGTGCTTCTCATCGGCCTGGGCCGCTTCGGGCGGCACGTTGCACGGCGGCTTTACGATCTGGACCACCAGGTCCTGGCAGTGGACAGCAATGAGGACTGCGTGAACCGGGTCCTTCCCTTCGTCACCGGAGCGCAGATCGGCGACAGCACCAACCCGACCTTCCTTGCGGCCCTGGGCGTGAAGGAGTTCGACGTCTGCATCGTGGCCATCGGGGACGATTTCCAGAGTTCCCTGGAGACGGTCGCGCTTCTGAAGGAGCTTGGCGCACGGAAGGTGATCGCCCGGGCGGCCACGGGAACCCAGGAGAAGTTCCTTCTCCGGAACGGCGCGGACGAGGTCGTCTACCCCGAAAAACAGCTGGCGTCATGGGTGGCGGTGCGCTGTACTTCGGACCATCTCCTGGACTATACCGAGCTGGACGGGGACTATTCCCTGTATGAGCTGGCCGTCCCCGAGCGGTGGGAGGGCAAGACCCTTCTGGAGCTGGATCTCCGGAAAAAATACGGGATCAATGTTCTGGGAATCCGGAAGAACGGGAAGCTGGACATGAATGTCCGGCCGGAGACCGTATTCGGCGGAACCATGTCGGTGCTGCTGCTCGGAAACGACCGCGCGGTGCAGAGATGCTTCCGCTACTGACGGAGGGCCGGCTGCGGATGGTGCAGTATCTGTGAAGCTGCCGGCTCCGGAATGCTGACGGTTCCGCGCATTTTTCGTATAATAATTCTGGATGGAGGTATCTGAAATGAACGAGCATATTCTTGCCTGTCTTTCCTCAGCACCGTCCAACGCAAGGATCATCCGCACGGCGGCACAGATGGCCCAGGCCTTCAGGGGGCGGTTCACGGCTCTTTACGTCGAGACTCCGGATTACCCCGCGTCGACGCCGGAGGACAAGACGCGGCTTCTGGAGAACCGGAAGCTGGCGGAGCAGCTCGGCGCGAAGGTGGAGACGGTCGTCGGGGACGATGTCCCTTACCAGATCGCGGAATTCGCGAGGATCTCCGGTGTGACGAAGATCGTCCTGGGGCGTTCCTCCGCCGGGCGGAGGCACCCCTTCGGGAAGCCGCCTCTCACGGAACAGCTCCTGTTCTACGCGCCGGAGATCGAGATCCATATCATTCCGGACAAAAAGGCGGACGTGCGGTACCGCCCCCGCAAGACCAGGGATATCAGCGGCGGGCAGGTCCTGAAGGATGTTTCCATGAGCGCCCTGATCCTTGTGGGGGCGACGCTCTTAAGCCTCCTGTTTCACAGCCTGGGCTTCACCGACGCCAACATCATCCTCGTCTATATCCTGGGCGTGGTCCTGACTGCCATCGCCACCTCCCACCAGATCTACAGTCTGGTGTCAGCGGTGGCCAGTGTCTTTATTTTCAACTACCTGTTCACGGTGCCGCGCTTTTCCCTGGCAGCCTACGGCACCGGGTATCCTGTGACCTTCGTGGTCATGTTCCTGACGGCCTACATCACCGCGACGCTGGCCGGACGCTACAAGCTGCAGGCGGCCCAGTCCGCGAAGATCGCCCAGCGGACCCAGATCCTCTTCGACACGGACCAGCTTCTCGCGAAGGCAGGCAGCAAGGACGAGATCCTGAATGCCACCGCGGAGCAGATCCAGAAGCTTTTGGACCGGAATATCGTGATCTTCGAGGCGGAGGACGGAAAACTTTCGGCTCCCCGGCTCTACTGGGATTCCGGGCGGACTGCCCTGACCTACGACAGGCAGCGGGAGCATAAGGCAGCCGAATGGGTCCTTCAGAACAACCATGCCGCAGGCGCGACGACGGACGTCATGTCCGACGTGAACTGCCTGTATTTTGCCCTTCGTGTCCTGGACCGGGTCTACGGCGTGATCGGCATCGAAGCCGGCAGCGATCCTCTGGACAGCTCAGAGCAGGGCATCCTCCTCTCGATCCTGGGAGAGTGCGCCCTGGCCCTGGAGAATGAAAAGAACACCAGGGAAAAAGAGGCGGCTGCGGTCCTGGCGGAAAGCGAGCAGCTCCGGGCGAACCTGCTCCGGACCATATCCCATGATCTCCGGACGCCGCTGACCTCGATCTCCGGCAACGCGAGCAACCTTCTGACCAACGGGAGCTGCTTTGACGAGGAGACAAAGCAGCAGATCTACCGGGACATTTACAATGATTCGCTCTGGCTCATCAACCTGGTGGAGAATCTGCTCTACGCGACCCGGATCGAGGAGGGGCGCATGACCCTGACCCGGACGCCGGAGCTTGTCAGCGAGATCCTGGAGGACGCAGTCCGGCATATGAGCCGCAGCATGGAAGGTCATCCTGTTACCGCTTCCTACGGGGAGGAAATGCTGCTTGTGAAGGCGGACGCGAAGCTGATCGTCCAGGTGATCGCGAACATCATGGACAACGCGGTGAAATACACACCGCCGGGGACGCCGGTAACGCTGATGGCGGAGCGGGCCGGGAATAAGGCGGAGATCCGGATCGCCGACACCGGCAGCGGGATCCCGGACGAAGAGAAAGAGAAGATCTTTGAAAAGTTTTATTCCGGAAACCACAGGATCGCCGACAACCGGCGGAGCATCGGCCTCGGCCTGTATCTCTGCAGGGCCATCGTAGAAGCCCACGGCGGCACGATCCATGTGGAGGACAACCGTCCTTCCGGCGCCGTATTTGTATTTACCCTTCCTCTGGAGGAGACTTCTGACTATGAATAAACTGCTGATCCTGGTGACGGAGGACGATGCCCCCGTCCGCAACCTGATCACGACGACACTGCGCGCCAACGACTACCGTTACATCACGGCGGACACCGGGGAGGGCGCGGTGGCGGAGGCTGCCTCCCGGAACCCCGACATCATCCTCCTCGATCTGGGACTCCCGGACATCGACGGCGAGGAGGTCATCGGAAAGATCCGCAGCTGGTCGAATGTCCCCATCATCGTGATCAGCGCGCGGAGCGAGGACAGCGATAAGATCAACGCCCTGGACGCCGGCGCGGACGACTACCTTACAAAGCCCTTTTCCGTGGAGGAACTGCTGGCCCGGCTCAGGGTGACCCAGCGGAGGCTCGCGCTGATGGCGGAAAGCCAGCCGCGGCAGTCCGTCTACGAGAACGGCCCGCTCCGCATCGACTTTGTCTCCGGCTGCGCCTTCCTGAACGAGGAGGAGCTGCATCTCACGCCCATCGAATACCGGCTTCTGAGCCTTCTCGCGGCAAACACCGGAAAGGTGCTGACCCACCGGTACATTCTCCAGAAGGTCTGGGGCAGCAGCTGGGAAAACGATGTGGGTTCCCTGCGGGTGTATATGGCGACGCTCCGCCGGAAGCTGGAGAAGAGTCCGGACGCCCCCCGGTTTATCCAGACCCATATAGGCATCGGGTACCGGATGATGAAGCTGGAGTAAGCGGTTTCAGTTGACAGAATGGCCGCATTCCTATATAATGGTCGAGTTTAAAGGCGAAGACGAAGAGAGTAAGTGCCGCGGAAAGCTTCAGAGAGCCGGGGATGGTGGGATCCCGGCGCGAGTAAAGGGTACTGAAAATCACTTCAGAGCTGCGTTTCCGAAAGATGCGCGGTCCGCGGCCGGGAAGAGTCCCGGAAGACGGCGGACGGCGGATCCAATAGGGAATGACGTCCGGCCCGCGTTAAGGGAACACATATGTCAGTATGCAGGTGGTACAGCGGAGCAGGATATTATCCAGGCTTCCGTCCTTCATGGGCGGAAGCCTGTTCTTTTTTCCGCGTGCCGCACTTTTCAAGGAGGAAAGAGAGACATGTACAAGAAAGTTCCTGCTGATCTCAACTTTGTCGGGAGAGAGAAGGAAATCGAGAAATTCTGGGATGATCAGAAGATTTTCGAAAAGTCCATCGAAGACCGCAAGGACAGTCCGACCTATATGTTCTACGACGGACCGCCGACGGCCAACGGAAAGCCGCATATCGGCCACGTCCTGACCCGCGTCATCAAGGACATGATTCCGCGTTACCGCACCATGAAGGGCTGCAAGGTCCCGAGAAAGGCCGGCTGGGACACCCACGGACTGCCCGTGGAGATCGAGGTCGAGAAGCTGCTCGGCCTGGACGGCAAGGAGCAGATCGAGAAGTACGGTCTGGAGCCGTTCATCAAAAAGTGCAAAGAGTCTGTCTGGAAGTACGAAGGGATGTGGGAGGATTTCTCCAAGACCGTCGGCTTCTGGGCGGATATGGACGATCCCTACGTCACCTATCACGACACCTTCATCGAATCCGAGTGGTGGGCGCTGAAGAAGATCTGGGACAAGGGTCTCCTGTACCAGGGCTTCAAGGTCGTCCCCTACTGCCCGCGCTGCGGGACCCCGCTTTCCTCCCACGAGGTGGCACAGGGCTATAAGAACGTCAAGGAGCGCTCCGCGACGGTCCGCTTCAAGGTGAAGGGAGAGGACGCTTACTTCCTCGCATGGACTACCACGCCCTGGACGCTTCCGTCCAACATCGGCCTCTGCGTGAACGCGGACTTGGACTATGTGAAGGTGAAGCAGGGCGATTATACCTACTACATGGCGGAAGCGCTGGTGGAGGCGAATCTGGGAAGCGATTACGAGATCCTGGAGCGCATGAAGGGCTCCGACCTGGAGTACAGGGAGTACGAGCCGCTGTATCCGGTGGTCCCGGCCCCGAAGGAGAAGGGCTGGTATGTGATGTGCGATCCCTACGTCACCATCGAGGACGGTACCGGCATCGTCCACATCGCGAGAGCCTTCGGTGAAGACGACAACCGCGTCGGCGCGAAGTACGGCATGCCCTTTGTCCAGCGCGTCGATGAGAAGGGCTGCATGACTGCGGACACGCCGTTTGCCGGCCTGTTCGTCAAGGATGCGGACCCGAAGGTCCTTGAGGACCTGGAGGAGAGAGGGCTGCTCTTCAACGCGCCCTACTTCACCCATGATTATCCCTACTGCTGGCGCTGCGATACCCCGCTGCTCTACTATGCCCGCAGCACCTGGTTCATCAGAATGACCGCGGTGCGGGACGACCTGATCCGGAACAACAACACGGTCAACTGGATCCCCCCGTCAATGGGTTCGGGACGTTTCGGCTCCTGGCTGGAGAACGTCCAGGACTGGGGCCTTTCCAGAAACCGTTACTGGGGCACTCCGCTGAACATCTGGACCTGCAGCTGCGGAAAGCAGATCTGCGTGGGCAGCAAGGAAGAGCTGAAAGAGCTCGCCGACAATTATCCGGAGGATCTGGAACTGCATCGTCCCTATGTGGACGCAGTCACCATCCCCTGCCCGGACTGCGGCAAGAAGATGCACCGCGTCCCGGAAGTCATCGACTGCTGGTTCGACTCCGGCGCCATGCCTTTTGCGCAGTACCACTATCCCTTTGAGAACCAGAAGCTTTTCGAGAGCCAGTTCCCGGCGGACTTCATCTCCGAGGCAGTGGACCAGACCCGCGGATGGTTCTATTCCCTGATGGCCATCTCCACGCTGATCTTCAACTGCGCGCCCTTCAAGAACGTCATCGTCCTGGGCCATGTGCAGGACGAGAACGGCCAGAAGATGTCCAAGTCCAAGGGCAACGCGGTGGATCCCTTCGACGCGCTGGAGACCCACGGCGCCGACGCGATCCGCTGGTATTTCTACTCAAACGGCGCACCGTGGCTGCCCAGCCGCTTCTCGGACAAGGCTGTCCGGGAGTGCCAGAGAAAGTTCATGGGCACGCTGTGGAACACTTACGCGTTCTATGTGCTCTACGCCGACATCGACAGCTTCAATCCGATGGACTATACGCTGGATTACGAGAAGCTTTCCGTCATGGACCGCTGGCTTCTGTCGAAGATGTCCAGCACAGTGAAGGCGGTGGATGAGAATCTCGCCGCTTACCGTATCCCGGAGACCGCCCGTGTGCTCCAGGATTTCGTGGATGACATGTCCAACTGGTATGTCCGCCGCTGCCGCGACCGCTTCTGGGCGAAGGGCATGGAGCAGGACAAGATCAACGCCTACATGACGCTGTACACCGCGCTGGTGACCATCTCCAAGGCCGCCGCGCCGATGATCCCCTTCATGACGGAGCAGATCTACCAGAATATCGTCCGCACCGTGGATCCTTCCGCGAAGGAATCCATCCATCTGTGTGATTTCCCGGAGGTCACCGAGTCCTGGATCGACAAGGAGCTCGAGGACAACATGGACGAGACCCTGAAGATCGTCGTCATGGGCCGCGCCGCGAGAAATACCTCCGGCCTGAAGAACCGCCAGCCGCTGGCAGCCATGTACGTGAAGGCGCCCCACACGCTGGACAGCTGGTATGTGGAGATCATCGAGGATGAGCTGAACGTGAAGAAGGTGGAGTTCACCGACGACGCGGACCAGTTTGTCGCCTACACCTTCAAGCCGCAGATGCGCACCGTAGGCCCGAAGTACGGAAAGCTGCTCGGGAAGATCCGCGAGAAGCTGCAGAACCTGGACGGCCAGGCGGCCATGAAGGAGCTGAAGGAGACCGGCGCGCTGCACTTTGACATCGACGGCACCGCGGTGGAACTCACCGAGGCGGACCTCCTGATCGACGTCGGCAAGTCCGACCGCTATGTGACGGAAGCGGACAACACCGTGACCGTCGTCCTGGATACGAAGCTGGACGACGCGCTGATCGAGGAAGGCTTTGTCCGCGAGGTCATCTCCAAGGTCCAGACCATGCGCAAGGAGGCCGGATTCGAGGTCACCGACCGTATTGTCCTCGGGGAGAAGGGCAACGACAAGATCAGGGACATTATCGCAAAGAACGAGGAGCTGATCCGGAAGAACGTTCTCGCGACGGCAGTGACATTCGACGCCGTTGACGGATATGTGAAAGAATGGAATCTGAATGGTGAGAGGGTGGAACTGAGTGTCAGAAAAGAAAACGAAGCTTAAAGATATCAGTGCAGCAGTGGAGACAGCATTGAAGACAACCGGGGAGGACATCGTTACGAAAATGAAAGAAGCAAAGAAAAAGACAGCCGCAAAGGCTGCCGGTTCCGAAACGGAGGTCAAAGTGACAAAGCCTGAGAACACGATGGATAAGGCGACTATGAAAGCCCTGATCATCGCGAATCTGAAGAATCTCTACAGAAAGGAGATCCAGGACGCGACTCCGCAGCAGATCTATCAGGCAGTGGCGTATTCCGTAAAGGATACCGTCATCGATGACTGGATCGCGACGCACCGGACTTACGAGGAGAAGGGCGTCAAGAAACTCTATTACATGTCCATGGAATTCCTGGTGGGCCGCGCGCTGGGCAACACGATCCTGGCCCTGCAGGAGCAGGACGTGGTGAAGCAGGTGCTTTCCGAGCTGGGATATGATCTGGCGAACATTGAGGACGAGGAGCCGGATCCGGCCCTCGGCAACGGCGGCCTCGGCCGTCTGGCGGCCTGCTTCATGGATTCCCTGTCCACGCTGGGCTATCCGGCCTACGGCTGCGGCATCCGGTACCACTACGGCATGTTCAAGCAGAAGATCGTCAACGGCTACCAGGTGGAGGTCCCGGATGAGTGGCTGAAGTACGGCTATCCCTTCGAGATCAAGCGCGACGAGTATGCCTGCGAGGTCCGTTTCGGCGGCCACGTGGAAACCCGCATTGAGAACGGCCGTCCGAGATTCTACCAGGCCGGCTACCAGTGCGTCCGGGCCATTCCCTACGACCTGCCCATCGTGGGCTACGGCAACAGCCTGGTCAACACCCTGCGCATGTGGGATGCCGAGGCCATGAACACCTTCAGCCTGGATTCCTTCGACAAGGGCGATTACCAGAGAGCCGTGGAGCAGCAGAACCTGGCCCGCACCATCACTGAGGTCCTGTATCCGAACGACAACCACTACAGCGGCAAGGAGCTGCGCCTGAAGCAGCAGTACTTCTTCATTTCCGCCACCATCCAGACCGCCATCAAGAAGTTCAAGCAGCATCATGACAATATCCACGAGCTGCCGAAGTACGCGGTCTTCCAGATGAACGACACCCACCCGACGGTGGCTGTGCCGGAACTGATGCGCATCCTTCTGGACGAGGAAGGCCTGGAGTGGGACGAGGCATGGAGCATCGTCACCCACTGCTGCGCATACACGAACCATACCATCATGCAGGAGGCCCTGGAGACCTGGCCCATCGAGCTCTTCTCCAGACTGCTTCCGCGTATCTACCAGATCGTCGAGGAGATCAACCGCCGCTTCATCCTGGACATCCAGAAGAAGTTCCCGAACGATCAGGCCCGCATCAACCGCATGTCCCTGGTCTACAACGGCAAGGTCCGCATGGCTTACATGGCATGCTGCGCAGGCTTCTCCATCAACGGCGTCGCGAAGATCCACACGGAAATCCTGAAGACCCAGACGCTGAGAGACTTCTACGAGATGTACCCGGAGAAGTTCAACAACAAGACCAACGGCATCACCCAGCGCCGCTTCCTGCTGCACGGAAACCCGCTGCTGGCAGACTGGATCACCAGGAAGATCGGCGACGAGTGGATCACGGACCTTCCGGCCCTGAAGAAGCTCGAGGTCTATGTGGACGACCCGCAGTGCCAGGCGGAGTTCATGAACATCAAGTACCGCAACAAGCTGCGCCTCGCGGATTATATCAAGAAGCACAACGGCATCGACGTGGATCCGCGCTCCATCTTCGACGTCCAGGTCAAGCGTCTGCATGAGTACAAGCGCCAGCTGCTGAACATCCTTCACGTGATGTTCGTCTACAATCAGCTGAAGGACAACCCGAACCTCGACATGATCCCGCACACCTACATCTTCGGCGCGAAGGCGGCTGCGGGCTACAAGAGAGCGAAGCTCACCATCAAGCTGATCAACTCAGTGGCCGATGTCGTCAACAACGACCGCAGCATCAACGGAAAGATCAAGGTGGTCTTCATCGAGGATTACCGTGTCTCCAACGCGGAGCTGATCTTTGCGGCGGCCGATGTCTCCGAGCAGATCTCCACGGCTTCCAAGGAAGCTTCCGGCACCTCCAACATGAAGTTCATGCTGAACGGCGCACCGACCCTGGGCACCATGGACGGCGCGAACATCGAGATCGTGCATGAGGTGGGCGAGGAGAATGCCTTCATCTTCGGTCTGTCCGCGGACGAGGTCATCAACTACGAGCAGAACGGCGGCTACAACCCGATGGAGATCTTCAATAACGATTATGAGATCCGCCGCGTGCTGATGCAGCTGATCAACGGCTTCTACAGCCCGGATGATCCGGAACGTTTCCGCGACCTGTACAACTCGCTGCTGAACACCCAGAGCTCCGACAAGGCGGACACCTACTTCATCCTGAAGGATTTCCGCTCCTACGACCATGCCCGCACCCGTGTGGACCAGGCGTACCGGAACGAGGCAGGCTGGGCGAAGATGTGCATGCTGAACACCGCCAACGCCGGCAAGTTCAGCTCCGACCGCACCATCGAAGAGTACGTCCGGGATATCTGGCATCTGAAGAAGGTGGAGGTCGAATTCCATCACCCGAAGAAGTGATCTGTCCGGCATTTGAGACGGAAGTCAGACGGGCCCTCATTGACGAGGGCCCGTTTTTGTTTTAAAGGAAAAACGAGGGCGGCCGGCCGCCCTCGTTTCCCTTTGTCTGCAGATAGGAGATGTGGTAAAATTGTTGAGGCAGAGCCGCTGTGATTTACAAATGATTCTGAAAAAAAAAGAAGTCCGGAACCTGGATCAGGTTCCGGACGGTCTTCTGCAGTCGGGGCGACAGGATTCGAACCTGCGGCCTCACGGCCCCCAGCCGTGCGCTCTAGCCAAACTGAGCCACGCCCCGCAACAGCGTTTATTATTATAGCAGAGCGGCGGGAAATTGCAAGCGTTTCTCGAAACAGAGGAGAAGAGAATGAACAGAAAGATCATCTGCTTCGATCTTGACAATACACTGCTGGACCACCGGACGATGAAAGTGCCGGAGAGCTCTCTGCGGGCGCTGGACGCGCTGCGGGAGAAGGGCAGCATTATTGTTCTGGCGACCGGCCGGGATATGGACAATTATTACAGCAGACAGTACCTGGATATTGTCCGGCCGGACGCACGGATCGAGCAGAACGGAAGCAAGGTCCTGGCGGACGGGAAGCTGCTGTACGAACACTTCATCGACAAGGGACTGCTCCGCAGGATGATGGATTACGCCGCGGAAAACGGCGTAGGTCTCGGAATCACCATCGGGGACGAGGACATCTACGTGAACCCGAAGGCCGTCGAGGAGGCGGAGATCCGCCGCTGGGGCGAGTGCGGACGGCAGTTCAGGGATCCGGAGCGGCTGATGGCGCTGGATATCCGGACGGTGGCCTTCATCGGCACCGATGCCCAGGCGCGCGCCATGGAGCAGGTCTTTCCGGAGGTTTCTCTCCGGATGTTTTCCATCGATTACGGCGCGGACGTTATCGAGAAAGGCTTCAGCAAGGCAGAGGGTCTGAAGCGTCTTCTTCAGCACTACAATGTGGATCCGGCGGACACCGTCGCCTTCGGGGATTCCCTGAATGACCTGGAGCTTCTGAAGGAGTGCGCCCTGGGCATCGCCATGGGAAACGGCCGGGAAGAGCTGAAGAAAGCCGCGGATTATGTGACGGACCCCATCGGCGAGGACGGAGTCTGGAATGCCTGCGTCCGTTTCGGGCTGATCTGACCGTGCCCTGCAGACAGAGAGAGGACATAAAGTCTTAAAAGCGCTGAAGGAAAAATCGCCCGGCCCTGTACGGGACAGGGAAAAGGCAGAAAGCCGCGGACCGGAAGAACCGCGGAACAGGAGAATAACTATGAGAGAACAGCTGACGCTTCTTAGGGAGGCGATGGAACGGCACGGGATCACGGCGTGGATCAGCATGTGCCGGGATGCCCACGGGAGCGAATATATCGGCGCCCATGACGAGTGCGTGCGCTTTCTGTCCGGGTTTACGGGGGATTCCAGCATCCTGCTGGTCCTTCCGGAGAAAGCATATCTCTGGACGGATGGGAGATATTTCATCCAGGGAGAGCGGGAGCTTAAGGGCAGCGGCGTAGAGCTGATGAAGCTGGGAGAGCCCGGCGTTCCGCTTTTGGAGGAGTTTATTGAAAAGACTGCTTCAGAACGCATGAAGCTTGGTTTTTCCGGCCGGCTTGTGGGCGCCCACCAGGGCAGCCGCCTTGCCCGGGCCGTCATCGGAAAGGGCGGGACCGTCGAGCCGGACCGGGATCCGGTGGACGAGATCTGGAAGGACCGTCCGCCTGTAAGCGGCGAACCGGTGTGGGCAGTCCCGGAAAAGTATACAGGCCGGAGCACAAAGGACAAGCTTAAGGACCTCCGGAAGAAGATGAAAGAGGCAGATGCCTCGGTTTTTGTGACCGCTGCGCTGGATGAGACCGCCTGGATCACGAATCTCAGGGGCAGCGACATAAACTGCAACCCGGTCTTTCTGTCTTATCTGATCCTGACGGACCGCTCCTGCCGGCTGTATGTCCGGAAGCAGGCCCTGACGGACAAAGCCCTTGCCGCCATGAAGGAGGCGAGGGTCAAGGTCTGCGACTATGACAGCTTCCCGGCGGCATTGTCCGCGCTTTCCGGCGAGACCGTGCTGATGGATATGTCCGCAGTGAACTATGACTGCTGGCTGCGGGTCAGCGGGCAGAACTCGGTGAAGGACGCAGTCAGCCCGGCGGCACTCCTGAAATGCGTTAAAAATGAGGCCGAGCAGAAATGTATGCGGGACTGCCATCTCCGGGACGGGGTGTGGCTCACGAAATTCCTGTACCGGCTGAAGACCGCGGTCACAGCGCCGGATTACGGAAAGCGGAAAGACAGGTATCTCACAGAGACGGACGCAGCGGCCATGCTGGACGGACTCCGGGCGTCGGACCCGAAGTTCATCTCCCTGAGCTTCCCGACGATCTCCGCTTACGGGCCGAACGCCGCCCTGCCGCACTATTTCCCTGTGGAGGAGACGGCGGCGAAGATCCTTCCGAAGGGACTGTACCTGGTGGATTCCGGCGCACAGTACACGGACGGCACCACCGACGTGACCCGGACTGTCGCCCTCGGCAGGACCACGAAGGAAGAACGGCGGAACTATACGCTGACGGTGGTTGGCATGCTGAACCTCATGAACGCGGTGTTCCCAAGGGGGACCCGCGGCATGAACCTGGATACCTTCGCACGGCAGGCCCTCTGGGCAAGAGGGCTGGATTTCAACCATGGCACCGGCCACGGCGTCGGATGTCTTCTGAATGTCCACGAAGGGCCGGCATCCGTGCGGACCCGCCCGAATCCCGATGCCCGAAGAGACATTCCCTTTGAACCGGGCATGGTCACCAGCGATGAGCCGGGCGTCTACGTTGAAGGCAGCCACGGCATCCGGACGGAGAACCTGCTGCTCTGCGTCAGGCATCCGAAATACGATGGGTTTTACTGCTTTGAGTCTCTGACTTACGCGCCCCTGGACCCGGATCCTCTGGATCTGTCAGTGATGACGGACGAGGATCTGGACCGTTTCAACGCTTACCAGACGCAGGTGCGGAAGAAGATCGGACCGAAGCTGAATGAAGAAGAGAGGAACTGGCTGATCCATGAGACAAGAGAGATCCGCAGATAAACCACAGATGAAAAAACCGGCACCGGCAGTGAAGAAACCGGCACCGGCAGCAAAGAAACCGGCATCGGCAGACAAACCGGCAAACTGCCCTTACCGGAAGAAATGCGGCGGCTGCCAGTATTCGGAGATCTCCTACCCGGAACAGCTCCGCATGAAGGAGCGGAAGGTCCGCCGTCTTCTTGAGGGCTTCGGCGAGGTGAAGCCCATCACCGGGGCGGAGGACCCCTTCCACTACAGGAACAAGGTGACGGCGTCCTTCGGCTTCCGGAACGGGAAGATGATCTCGGGCGTCTACGAGCAGAAGACTCACCGCGTCGTCAACATCGACCGCTGTCTTATCCAGGACGAGCGGGCCGACCGCATCATCCACATCATGCGGGATCTGTTCGTGTCCTTTAAGCTGAAAGCCTATGATGAGGACTCCGGCTTCGGCCTGATCCGCCACGTCATGGTGCGGACGGCCCGGGCCACGGGCCAGATCATGGTCATCATCGTGACGGCGAACCAGGTCTTTCCGGGCAGCCGGAATTTCGTGAACGCTCTGCGGGAAAAATGCCCGGAGATCACCACCATAGTCCAGAACATCAACAGCCAGCGCACCAGCATGGTTCTCGGGAACCGGGAAAAGGTGCTGTTCGGGAAAGGGTACATCGAGGATGTGCTCTGCGGTCTCCGCTTCCGGATCTCCGCCGGCTCCTTCTACCAGGTGTTCCCGGAGCAGACGGAGAAGCTTTACGCGAAGGCGGTGGAGCTGGCGGGGCTCCGCGGAAAGGGGCTGCTCCTCGACGCCTACTGCGGCGTCGGCACTATCGGCATGATCGCAAGCCGTGACGCGGAACAGGTGATCGGGGTGGAACTGAATCCCGACGCGGTGAAGGATGCGGAGGCCAACGCCCGGGCCAACGGGATCCGGAATATCAGCTTTTACGCGAACGATGCCGGCCTGTTCCTTCAGGATCTCGCCGCCTCCGGAATCCGCCCGGACGTGATCCTCATGGACCCGCCCCGCACCGGCAGTACCCGTGAGTTTATCGAGAGTGCCTGCCGGACGAAGCCGGAGCGGATCGTCTACGTGTCCTGCAATCCGGAGACCCTGGCCCGGGACCTGAAGCTTTTCAAGGGCTTCAATTACAGGATGCGGGAAGCCTGGCCCTTCGATAATTTTCCGCTGACGGAACACATAGAGACGGTGTGCCTCCTGTCCGGGAATTCCTGAAGGGGCGGACCGGAGAACAGGGGCAGAAGATCCGGCACCTTCAGGAATCAGGCGGCGGGGAACAACCGCCTGGCAGGGCGGTACAAAATTAAACGCGAGGGAGAATGAGATGATAATCAAGGATCCGATCAGCGCGACCTTAACGGAAGAGCACGCAGAATTCATGAGCCGGCTGAAGGAGACTGCAGGAGCCCTGTACGGAGAGAACAGGAAGATCACAGACGGCAGTTATGACAGATCGCTGGCAGTCAGGTGCGTCAACGGCACATTCGTCGGAAGGCGGGCGGGGGATATCATTGTGTACAGGGGGATCCCCTTTGTAGGCAGGCAGCCCGTCGGGGAGCTGCGCTGGAAGGCGCCGGCGGAGGCTGTCCCGGACGACGGCATATATGAGGCCTTTTATAACGGGAAATGCGCGCCCCAGAGGGAGATCGAATTCTCATCCGCCTACGTTCAGGGGGAGGACTGTCTGTACCTGAACATCTGGAAGGCGGACGATGGGGCTGAGCGCAGAAAGCCGGTCATGGTATGGGTCCACGGAGGCGGCTTCGAGATCGGGGGGACTGCAGACCCGGGGTATGATTTCCTGAATTTTGTCAAAGAGAACCCCGGGGTCGTTGTCGTTTCCATCGCCTACCGACTTGGCGTCCTCGGCTTCCTGCACCTGTCCCACCTGCCGGACGGCGGGGAATACCCTGATGCCCAGAACCTGGGCCTTATGGACCAGATGGCGGCTTTGAAGTGGGTCAGCGGCAACATCGCAGGCTTCGGCGGAGATCCTGACAACGTGACGATCTTCGGCGAGTCTGCCGGCGCCGGAAGCGTGTCCCTGCTCCCGCTGGTCAGGGGATCCCACCGGTATTTCAGGAGGGTCATCGCGGAGAGCGGCTCCCCCGCCATGTGCCGTTCTGCGGAAGAGGCCGCCGGGATCACGGATGAACTGATGAAGGCTCTCGGCTGCGGGACCGTCGCCGAGCTGCAGAAGCTGGATGCCGAAGAGCTTGTAAGGGCAGCCGGAGACGTGGTCCTGCTGCGCGGACTCCCGGAAAGAGACGGGCGGTTCCTGCCGTCAGAGACTTTCGATGCGTACGCGGACGGCGCGGCACGGGATCTGGATATCCTGGCCGGCTGCAACAGGGAAGAGATGAGCACCTGGAATGGATCCATGGGAGATGAAGGCTACACTGCCTGGGCCGGTGACCTCATGGAAAAGAAGCTCGCCAGGCTGACGGATGAAGAGAAGGAGCTGGTGGAGGGCTTTTACCGGGACGTCACGGGAGAGCGCCGCGAAAAGCTCCGCAGCCTGCTCGACCAGATATGGTTTACGGCGCCGCTCCTCAGAACCGTGGAAAACCAGGCCGCTGCCGGCGGCAGGGCTTACGCCTATTTCTTTACGGCACGAAGCGGCCACGGGGGCGAGCTTACGACGGTGCTCTGTCATCCGGAGATGGACGAAGCGGCCGCGGACGAAACCTTTGCAAAGATCATCCGCAAAATGTGGGTACAGTTCGCAGAGACCGGCGACCCGTCGCTCCCTGAAGACATCTCCCCGGACGGAAGGCCGAAGGAGTGGCCGCCCTACGACCTCACGGGCAGACAGGTAATGATCCTTGACGAATCCGGCATCCATCCGGAGAAGGAAGCCGGCGGAAAGCTGGCGGACCGGGACAGGACATATTTCCTTACCAGGCATTATATTTTCTGATACAGGAGGGCAGGGCTTCCACGGAGATGAGCCGGGATGCGGAAACAGAAGGCCCTGGCCCTTCTTCGTCGCAGGCAAGGAGCATGCTTCCCAGGGGGGAGCGGTAACTGTCTGTATAGATCAAAGGATGGTCCTCCTGTGTCCCGAAGGGGATAATCATGAATCCATTATATACCCGCCGGAGAGACGGGAAAACTGCGGGAACTGACGGGAGGGACCTGTCTTTTTTTTTCAGGGGGCATCCGACATGTACTATATGAACCGTGAGACAAAGCGGAATATCGGTTTATTCCTGGCGGCGATCCTGATCACGGCAGCGCTGGAGATCGTGATGTCCGAATATATCCCTTTGTCAATTTCGGGACCTTGGTCTATCCGGCGATCCTGGAGTGCTGGACCCTTACGGTGTTCCGGCGGATCAAGGCGCCTGCCTTCCGGCGGGCCATGGCAGGAGGAACCGTCAGCATCGCCGTGCTTTTCCTGCTCAGGCTTTTCCGCTATGCCCTGACTCCTTACGAAACGGATCTGGAACGATGGCTCTGGTATGCGTACTACCTGCCCCTCGGGGCTCTTCCGGTGTTCTTCTACCTGGCGGGCCGGAGTCTTTATGAGGAGGATCCGGAGAGACGCGGAAAGGACGCGGAGGGCAGGGCAGTGCGTTGGAGCCTCCTGATCATGTGGGGCGCCTTGTCTGTCATGTACCTGACAAATGACGTTCACAGGCTGGTCTTTGACAGCGCCGGAGGGATCCCGGACAGCGGGACCCATTCCTTCGGCCCGGGATACGTTCTGGGAGCCCTGTGGCAGATCACCCTGGTGCTCCTGGGCTTTGTGATCATCCTGCAGCGGTGCCGCAGAGCTCCTGTCCGGAGACTTGCCTGGGTCCCGATGATGCCGGTCTGCGCTGCGATCTTTTTGCTGCTCATCTATCTGGCAGCCGGCAGCGCGCCGAAGCTTTTCGGCATGAAGCTGTACAATTTTCAGGAGCTTTATCTTCTCGGCTGGATGGGATTCTGGGAGAGCTGTATTCAGATCGGGCTCATGCCTTCCAATTCAGGCTACGGGGAAATCTTTACCGAATCTGCCCTCAGGGCGGAGATCGTCGATACGGAAGGCAGGGTCGTCTACCGGTCTTCGGAGAGAGACCGGGAGGGATCCGGCCTGGTATACCGGAGTGCGCCGGTGCATGGCGGGGAGGTCCGCTGGACCGAAGACCACAGAGTCATGGACCGCATGAACGCGGATCTGGCGGAGGCGGCTTCCCAGATAGAAGAAGAGAATGAACTGATCGCCGAGGAGAACCGGATCCTGGAGGACAAGGCGCGTTATGAGACAAAAAACCGTCTGTTCAATGAGATCGCCTACCGTATCCACAGGCAGCTTTCGGAAATGGAACTGCTGCTGGAGAACCCGGGAGAAAAGGAATTCCGGGAAAACCTTCCCCGGTGCCTCTGTCTGGGTGCCTACGTAAAGCAGAGGGGAAACCTGACCATTCTGGCGGAGGAAAACCGTGGACAGCTCCGGGCGGGGGATATTGCCCTGGCAATGCGGGAATCCATGGAATATCTGAGACTTGCAGGGGCAGAGTGCGCCTTAAACGTGGAAAATGACAGAAGTCTTCCGGCAGAGCACGCATTCCGCTTCTATGACCTGTTTGAGGAACTTACGGAAGCGGTGTTCCCTGCCCTGAAAAGCATGCTGGTGAGCTTTGACTTAAGGAGCTCCGAGCAGATGACGGTGCTTCTTGAGGGAACGGAGGCCCTGTCAGGGCTCCTCAGGAACAGCCGGCCGGAAGTTCCCGGCCGGGAAGGAGTGCTGACCGTGACGGGGGAAGGCGCGGAATGCTTTGTCCGCCTTTCCTTTCCGGGGAAAGGAGGGACGGAGGAATGACGATGTATGCGCAGCTTCCGTTTTTCCTGCGGAGAATGCTTGCCCTTCAGGCTGTGCTTCTCTTCTTTATGTTCACCTTTTCGGAGGTGAAGCTTCTTGAACAGCGGCGGAAGGCAGCTTTCTTTGTCCCGCTCCTCATCACCGGGAGTTACCTGTTTTTTCAGTGGGACATTCTGGCGAATCCGGAGGTGCCGTGCTACTATCTCGCGGCCGCCGGAGACGGTCCTGCCGCGGTGCCCTGCGGTCTGCTGGCCCTCCTGTCCCTGGCAGGCCTGTTTTTCTGCCGGGACGTCATGAACTGGGAGCGGACCCATATCACACCCATGTCGGTCAAGGAAAGCGTTGACACCCTCCCGGCAGGACTCTGCTGTTCTTTTGACGACGGCTTCCCGAAGCTGGTCAACCGGAGAATGGAAGAAATCTGCAGGTCTGTGACCGGGGAGCCCCTTCGCGACGCGGAGGATTTTTACCGGGTCCTGACAGGACAGGAAGCCTGCGGCGCGGAGCGGATCCGCACCGGCCCGGAGCCGGTGCTGCGCTTAAGGGACGGGAACGTATACAGCTTCCAGCGGGGAACCATCTTCCTGGATGGGATACGGCTCCGGGAGCTTCTGGCGGTGGACGTGACCGAAGAATACAGGATCCGGGAAGAGCTCAGGGAAAAAAGAGTCCGTGCCGATGCTGTCCGGACACGGCTCAGGAACCTGAACCGGACCATCACCGCCATGACGGTGGAACGGGAGACTCTGGAGGCGAAGACCAGGATCCATGACGCGTGGGGACGGCTCCTTCTGACGGCGAGGCGCTGGTATGCCGATCCCGGATCCGTGGACTGGAAGGTGCTTTCCGCCGAGTGGCGGAGGGTCAGCGAAATCATGAAAAACGAGGGGCCGAACGCCATGCGTACAGAATATGTGGACGCGCTGCGGGATGCCTGGCACATGGGGGTGGAGGTCACCGCGGAAGGTCTTCTTCCGGAGACATCGCCCGCAAAGGAGCTTCTGATCCTGGCGGTAAATACCTGCGTGACCAATACTCTGCGCCATGCGGAGGGCAGAAAGGTCTTTCTGTCCTGCCGGATAGAGGACGGATGCTGGATCGCAGAGCTCCGGAATGACGGAAGAAGGCCGGAAAAAGAGATTCGGGAAGGCGGCGGTCTCGGAAACCTTCGGAGAAGAACGGAAGATGCCGGCGGCAGCATGGAGATTCTTTCCGTGCCGGAATTTGTGCTGAAGCTCAGGATTCCGGCGTTCGCCGTTGGGACAGAGGCAGCTCCGGAGAAGGATATCCGGGAAGAAAGCAGAGAGGAGGATACAGGTCTTGGCAAGCGTACTCATTGTGGATGACCAGCTGGTGGCGCGCCAGCTGTTTGAAATGCTCCTGAAGGATTCGGAAAACTACCGGGTGGCGGATTCCCTGGCCAGCGCCGAGGGGGCGGTGGCATGGTGCCGGGTCAATCCGGTGGATCTGATTCTGATGGACGTGGTGATGCTGAACGGGAGAAACGGCCTGGAGGCGGCGAAGGAGATCCGGAAATACCGACCGAATGTCCGCATCGTGGCGGTGACCAGCATGCCGGAGGAGAGCTTTCTGGAACGGGCGCGGGAGGCGGGCATCGACAGCTTCTGGTATAAGGAGGTCCAGGAGCGGCCTCTTCTGGAAGTTCTGGACAGGACCATGGCAGGGGAGCATGTTTATCCCGACAGTTCCCCGGAGCTCATGCTGGGGAACTGTCTCAGCATCGAGATCACGCCGAAGGAGATGGGGGTTCTCCGGGAGCTGACCACCGGAGCCACGGATCAGGAGATCGCGGAACGGCTGAATGTCAGTGCGGCCACCGTGCGCTTCCATGTGAAGAATCTTCTCTCAAAGACCGGCTTCCGGAGCCGCACGCAGCTGGCGGTGCGGGCCCGGACCAGGGGCCTGGTGATCGGGGGAGAAACCTATCAATTATGATAGGTTAATAAAGCCCGAAAATCGGTAAAATATAGGTGCGGAATACTGTGATTTACTGTGAGGGAACCGGATCCCGGTCCGGAGCAGCGTCTGAACACCGATCCACAGTCAGTCAATCGAAGAAGGGAGGAACTGTTACCATGAAAAGAAAAGTGCTTTCTGTCATTCTGGCGGCAGCGGTCATTCTGAGCTTCACCGGCTGCGGCAAGAAGAAGCCTGCGGAGACCACCGCGGCTCCCACGACAGCCCCTGCGGCCGCGGCCCCCACGGAGGCCCCGTTCGTGGAGGAGGAGCCTGCGAAGAATGAACTGGACAAAAAGAACCCCATCCCGGGGATCAACAAAGAGTACCGGCTGACGGAGCAGAAATTCGAGGAGGAGAACCTGATCCTCCGGCTGCCCGAGGGCGTCTCGGCAGTGAATGAGGGACGGGGAGAGAACCACGGCCATATCACGGTGACGGATCAGGAGGACGGGTGGAAGCTCATGTTCCGTCCTACGAATTTCTCTCTCGGAAATATGGTCAACAACGTGGACACTTCCGCGAATTACGCCGGAAACTGGATCAAGGAAGACTGGTCCCGGGACGTTTCCACGACCCTGGCAGGCTTCCCGGCCCGGGTCTGGGCCAACAACATCCGCAAGGGATGGCTGCACCCCTCCAACGAGAACGATGCTCCCGCCGTGGACATCATTCTGGATTACGGCGAGACGCTGGTGGGCGAGTGGCTCGGCATGCAGGTCCGCCTGGAGGCCCTGGAGCCGAAGGACGACACGAACATCTACCACTACCTGTACAACAGTAAGCTCCGCGCGGTGCTGAACAGCTTCGAGCTGGTGAAGACACCCGACGGCAAGGAGTACACGGCCAACGGCATTACCGCCACCTTCCCCGCGCGCTGGCCGGTGAAGGCGGGTGAAAACAGCATGGTCGCGCTTCTCCAGGGCGGTGAGCTGAGCGGCGGCATCACCATCTCCACCCAGTACAACACGGATCTGCAGCATCACGTCGACGCGTACGAGGGCGAGCAGTTCACCCGCACTTACGGGGACAATGAATGGGTCAGCGTCATCGCGAAGCACACCTTTGAAAAGGGTGAGGGAGAAGAGCCGACGATTGTCCACAGCATGTATATGTTCAGCAAATTCAACGACAAGATGTGCGCCTGCACCCATGTCAGCAGCAACAGCTGGCAGCCGGAGGACTATAAAAAGTTCCTGGACAACGAGCAGTTCGTGGCCCTCATGAATTCCGTGAAGCTGGATCCCTCCGCGTGGCACCAGCCCGGCACCGCCGAGGTGAACGGGATCCTGTCCTCCAGCGGCTCCATCCGCTCCTACAGCGGCACGGACACCGAGCTTGAGATCCCGGCGATGATCGGCGAGTACAATACGGTCTTTATCGGCGGCAACGCTTTTAAAGACAATAAGACCCTTAAGAAGGTCGTGATCCCCGAGGGCGTGACGGAGATCCAGAGCGGCGCCTTCGAGGGCTGCACCGCCCTGGAAGAGGTGGTCCTGCCCGACACGCTGAATTTCGTCTACCAGAACGCCTTCCGGAACTGCCCGGCGCTGAAGGACGTGAAGCTTCCGGAGAGCGTGACCTTTGTCGGCACCTCCGCCTTCGCGGAGTCCGGACAGGGCACCTTCACGGGAAGCGCCGCGGCCTATGACCGCCGCTGCTTCGCGGACAGCACCTTCGGGACCATTTCCTTCCCGAACGGCGCCGATCTTTCCGCGGATCATCTGTTCTATCAGACCAAGGCTTCGAAGGTGGAGCTGCCCGGCGACCTGGAGGTCCTCGGCGAGGGCGCCTTCTCGAACACGGAGAACATCCATGAGATCGAGCTTCCGGAGACCGTCAGGACCATCGGCAGGGGCGCCTTCCTCAACATGCGCGGCCTTATGAAGCTGAACCTGCCGGAGGGCATCGAGGAGCTTCCGGAGAACATGACCGCCAGCACCACCACGGACGTCATCGTGGTCCCGAAGAGCGTGAAGAAGATCGGCTACCAGGCCATTTATGACGCCAACATCGTCGTGATTCAGAACCCGAAGGTGGAGATCGCGGCGGGCGGCATCGACGGCGATTACGTCTATCTTGAGGACGCGAAGAATTTCGTGTTCGACGGCAGCGCGGGCGAAGTGATGCGCGGAAGCTGCCTCTACCTGGACGGCGTCTACGATCCGAAGAACGAGATCCAGGGAGACTTTTACGGGGCGACTGCCTTCAGCTACCAGTTCTACCTGCCCATGGACGCAACCTTCGCGGAGAGCGACGCCCTCGATGCATACCTTCTTTCCATCGGATATGAGGATAAAGCCTGGGTCGCCGGAACATCGAAGGAGTTCCTGCCGGAGAGCACCGTCGACTTTGAGGTGAACAACACTGTTCTCACCGGCTACAAGGGCGACAGTAAGAATCTCAGCGTTCCGAACTATGTCATGGAGACTGACGGCACCTTCTGGTTCACCGGCAATGTGTACCGGATTGAGGACGAAGCTTTCGCCGGAAAGGGTCTTTCCTCTTTCTTCTACAGGGGTCAGTTCGGAGACGGCACAGGCGCCCGGATCCTGAAGGACAACCCGGACCTGAAGGATATCTGGTTCAACATGGCCATCCTGTCCGAAGCGGACAGGGCGGACATCTTTGACAAGGAAGCCTTCGCGGGCGTCCCGGATGACGTGACGGTGCATCTGCCGGCATCTCTGACCGGTGACGAACGGAAGAAGGTCGAAGATTTCCTGCACTCAATCGGCATGCCCTCCGGCTGCAGCTTCGATTACTATGATTTCAGGGGAGAAGCCGCGGCAACGAGCGCCGGGAACGCTTCTTCCGCGAAGCAGGACGACGCAGAAAGCACCGCCGCGGAATCAGCCGGCACTTCCGCAGCAGCTTCCGGCACTTCCGCGGCAGCTGACGGCGCCGCTTACATCAACGACGGGACCATCACCGGCACCTACAGGCTTTACGCCATGATGGGCATGACCCTTCTTGAGTTTTCCGAGATGACCGGCATGTCCCCGAAGGATGCATCCGAGATGATCACGGTGGAGCTGAAGGACGGCGGAAAAGCCATCTTCACCAGCAGCGGAGAGCCCCACGAGGTGACTTACAGCCTTGACGGGACAAAGCTCACCATGGAAGCCGCCGACGAGAAGATGGAAGCAACGCTGGAGGACGGCCTGATGTACCTGGGCCTGGAAGGTGAGGAGACCGTCCTGGCGAGACTGACGGACGTGGCTTTCGCGGTTCCGGACAAGGGCGAGGCCACTGTGTGGAAGGGGACCTACACCAAGTTCGTGGGCGATCCGGACACTTCGAAGGACACGAGTGAAGAATTCTCCCTGGAGCTTTATGAGGACGGCACAGGTGTCCATCACCGCTCCGACATGGACTTCAAGGTGACCTGGGAACTGAAGGGTGAGGATTTCACCATGAGCGAGACCTTCATCGGCGACCCCATCGTCTACACCGGAACCCTCTCCGGAAACAGCCTGCATCTCTTCAACGGCGATCCGGAGAACGATCTGACCTGTGAGTATGTTTACACGAAGTAATCCCCGGAAACCGGAATAATTTAAGAATACAGATCCGGATCCTTCCGGAACAAAACGGTCCTCCGCCGGCTTTCGGCCGTGCGGAGGCCGTTTTTCATATCTGCTATTGCGCCCGGGGGTGAGATTATTTATAATCAATCCAATGTGTCATAATTACTAAACATTCCGGGAGACCGGATATGAGGCTGCCGGCCCTGACGGCGGCATAACAGTAGGGGAGCTGCCGGCCCTGACGGCGGCATGACAGTAGGGAGCTGCCGGCCCTGACCGGCGGCGTACAGCAGGAGAGCAGATGGATATCAGAAGGCAGCAGAACGCGCCGCTTTACAGCGCACTGGAACATTTCCGGCGGCTGAGGGTCGTTCCCTTTGACGTGCCGGGGCACAAGAGAGGAAGAGGCAATCCCCAGCTGGTGGATTTCCTCGGTCAGAAATGCGTGGAGATCGACGTGAACTCCATGAAGCCTCTCGACAATCTGTGTCATCCGGTCTCGGTGATCCGGGAGGCGGAAGATCTGGCGGCGGACGCCTTCGGGGCAGCCCACGCGTTCTTTCTGGTGGGGGGAACCACAAGCGCAGTCCAGAGCATGGTCTTCACCGCATGCAAGCACGGCGACAAGATCATCATGCCCCGGAATGTCCACAAAAGCGCCATCAACGCCCTGGTGCTCTGCGGCGCTGTGCCGGTCTACATCGATCCGAAGGTGGACACGAAGCTCGGGATCCCGCTGGGGATGGAGCTGGAGGATGTAAAAGCCGCCGTGGCGGAGAACCCGGATGCCAAGGCGATCCTGATCAACAATCCATCCTACTACGGCATCTGCTCCGACCTGAAATCCATCGTGGACCTGGCCCATGCCCACGGAATGATGGCACTGGTGGACGAGGCCCACGGGACCCATCTGTACTTCGGGAAAAACCTGCCCATGAACGGCATGGCAGCGGGGGCGGATATGTGCTCCGTCAGCATGCACAAGTCCGGCGGCTCCCTCACCCAGAGTTCCCTGCTTCTCACCGGTGACCGGGTCAGCGAGGGCTACGTCAGCAACATTATCAATCTGACCCAGACCACCAGCGCCTCCTACCTGCTTCTCGGCAGCCTGGATATCAGCCGCAGGAACCTTGCCATGCGCGGCGCGGAGAGCTTCGGGAAGGTCTGCGAGATGGCAGCCTACGCGAGAGACGAGATCAACGACATCGACGGCTACTACGCCTTCGGCAACGAGCTGATTAACGGAAACAGCGTCTTTGATTTCGACGAGACCAAGCTGGTCATCAACACCAGGGGGATCGGACTCACCGGCATCGAGGTCTATGACCTCCTGCGGGAAGAGTACGATATCCAGATGGAGTTCGGCGATCTGTCGAACGTCCTGGCCTACATCTCCATCGGCGACCGGCTTCAGGACATCGAGCGTCTCGCCGGGGCTCTGGACGACATCGCCCGCCTCTACGCGAAGCCGGAGAGCAGCTTTTTCAGCGCGGAGTACGTGACCCCCATCGTAAAGGCAACGCCTCAGGAAGCGTTTTACGCGGAGAAGATCAGACTTCCCCTGGAAGAGACTGTGGGCAGGATCTGCGCGGAATCCGTTATGTGCTATCCGCCGGGGATCCCAATCCTGGCACCGGGGGAGATGATCACCCGGGATATCCTGGATTATATTAAGACAGCCAAGGAGAAGGGCTGTTCCATGCAGGGGCCGGAGAGCGAGGATATCTCCGAGCTCTGTGTCCTGAAGTAAGAGAGCGGGCTGAAATAGAGCAGGCTGCAAAAGAGCGGGCTGCCGGGCATAAGGCAGGGCGGCAGCAGAAAGGAAATGAAGCGTCTATGGCTGAGAACAGGATGGAATACTGGTTCGAGGAAATGCACACTTCCAATGTAAAAATGGCGATCCGCGTGAACCAGCATCTTTACAGCGGCATCAGCGAGTTCCGGCGGATCGACGTGTTCGACTCCCCGGAGTTCGGAAAGTTCCTGACGTCCAACGGAAACGTGATCTTCTCGGAGCAGGAGGAATTCACCTACGACGAGATGATCGTGCATGTGCCCATGGCGGTGCATCCGGACGTGAAGCGGGTGCTGGTCATCGGCGGCGGCGACGGCGGCGTGGCCAGGGAGCTGGCCCACTACAGGGAGATCGAGGTGATCGACATCGCCGAGCCGGACAAGATGTTCGTGGACGTCTGCCGGAAGTTTTTCCCGGGCAACGCCATCGGCCTCGAGGACGTGCGGGTGCGGATCTATTATGAAGACGGTCTCCGTTTCCTACGGCGCTGCAAGGACAAGTACGACCTGATCATCAGCGACGCCACGGATCCCCTGGGCCATGAGGCAGGGCTGTTCACCAAGGAATTCTACGGGAACTGCTATAAGGCCCTTCACGACGACGGGATCATGGTCTACCAGCACGGAAGTCCCTTCTTCGACGAGGACGAGGAGAACTGCCGGGCCATGCACAGGAAGGCCTTCCGTTCCTTCCCCATCACCCGGGTCTATCAGGCCCACATCCCCACCTGTCCGGCGGGCTACTGGCTCTTCGGGTTCGCCTCGAAGAAATATCATCCCCTGAAGGATTTCGACCCCGAACGCTGGGAAAAGCGGGGCATCGAGACCTGGTACTACACGACCCATCTGCACCAGGGAGCGTTCATGCTCCCGAAGTACGTGGAAGATATCATGAAGGAAGAAGAATAAACACCCGGAAAGGAGATCATTTATGAGCAGACTGCTTGTCATCGGCTGCGGCGGCGTGGCCCAGGTAGCGATCCAGAAATGCTGTCAGAACAGCGGGACCTTCACGGAACTGATGATCGCGAGCCGCACGGAACAAAAGTGCATCGCCCTGAAGGAGAAGCTGGAGGCGGCGGGGACCCCCGTGAAGCTTTCCACGGCCCGGGTCGACGCGGACGATGTGGAAGAACTGGAGGCGCTGATCAGGGCTTACAAGCCGGACGCGGTCCTGAACGTGGCCCTTCCCTATCAGGATCTGACCATCATGGACGCCTGCCTGGAGTGCGGCGTGGATTATATCGACACCGCCAACTACGAGCCGAAAGACACGGATGATCCGGAATGGCGCGCCATCTACGAAAAGCGCTGCGCGGAGAAGGGCTTCAGCGCCTACTTCGATTACAGCTGGCAGTGGGCGTACCACGAGAAATTTCAGCAGGCAGGTCTCACGGCGCTCCTCGGCACGGGCTTTGACCCGGGCGTGACCAGCGTCTTCACCGCCTACGCCGCGAAGCACTACTTTGACGAGATCGATACCATCGACATCCTGGACTGCAACGGCGGCGACCACGGCTATCCCTTCGCCACGAACTTCAATCCGGAGATCAACCTCCGGGAGGTCTCCGCGCCCGGAAGCTATATGGAGAACGGGAAGTGGATCGAGACTGCGCCCATGGAGATCAAGCGGGTCTATAACTTCCCGGAGGTAGGGGAGAAGGACATGTATCTTCTCCATCATGAGGAGATCGAAGCCCTGGGACGGAATTTCCCGGGCGTGAAGCGGATCCGTTTCTTCATGACCTTCGGACAGAGCTACCTGACCCACATGAAGTGTCTTGAGAATGTGGGCATGCTCTCCACCAGCCCTGTCAGCTTCCAGGGACAGGAGATCGTTCCGATCCAGTTCCTGAAGGCGCTGCTGCCGGATCCCGCGAGCCTCGGGCCGAGGACCGTGGGCAAGACCAACATCGGCTGCATCTTCACCGGACGGAAGGACGGGAAGGAGCGGAAGATCTATATCTACAATGTCTGCGACCATCAGGAATGCTATAAGGAGCTGGGCAGCCAGGCCATCAGCTACACCACCGGCGTCCCGGCCATGATCGGCACCGCCCTGGTGGTGAACGGCGTCTGGAAGAAGCCCGGCGTCTTCACCACGGACGAGTTCGATCCGGATCCCTACATGGACATGCTGAATCAGTACGGACTTCCCTGGGTCGTGGACGAGGATCCGCAGCTGGTCGACTGAAAATGAAATATTCTGAACTGAGGACCCCCTCCTACATTGTGCAGGAGGGGGCACTTGTAAAAAATCTGGAGATCCTGAAACGCGTCCGGGAGGAAGCCGGCGTGAAGATCCTGCTGGCCGAGAAGGCCTTCTCCATGTACCGGGTCTATCCGCTGATCGCCGGTTATCTGGACGGCACCACCGCCTCCGGAATCTGCGAAGCCAGGCTTGCCCATGAGGAATTTGTCCGGCCCGGAACGCAGGAAGGCGCCGGACCGGGTCCCGGCCGCCCGGAGAACCACGTCTTCGAGCCCGCCTACAAGACGGAAGAAATGTGGGAGCTCTGCGGGATCTGCACCCATATCTACTTTAATTCCCTGGCCCAGCTGGAGCTTCACCGGCCTGTCTGGGAGCCCTGTCAGAGGGCCGGAAGACTCGGGATCGCGCTGCGCATAAACCCGGAGTTTTCCACCCAGGAGGACCACGCCATCTATGACCCCTGCGCGCCGGGCTCCCGTCTCGGGATCCGGAGAAGCCAGCTTCCGGAGCGCCTTCCGGAGGGGGTGACGGGACTCCATTTCCACACCCTCTGCGAGCAGGGCGTCGGGCCGCTGATCAGGACCTTCCGGAGCATCGAAAAAAACTTTCCGGAATATCTCCGCCAGGTCCGCTGGATCAACATGGGAGGCGGACACCATATCACCCGGGCGGATTACGACGTGCCGCGGCTCATCGCCTTCCTTCGGGAGGTGAAGGAGCGGTGGCAGCTGGAGATCTTTCTGGAGCCCGGAGAAGCCGTCGCTCTGAACGCGGGGACCCTGATCACGAAGGTCCTGGATATCGTGGAGACGGAGGATATGCCCACCCTCATCCTGGATGCCTCCGCCGCCTGCCACATGCCGGACGTTCTGGAGATGCCCTACACGCCGCCGCTTCTCGGCGCTCTGGAGGCGAGATCCCCCGCGGAAGCCGCCTCCTGCGTAAGCGGGAACGCAGCGCCGGATGACAGCGGGGAGCGCCGCGGCCGGTGGGTCCGCCTGGCTTCCAGGACCTGCCTCGCGGGCGATGTCATCGGCCTCTACCGTCTTCCGGAAGTCCCGGAGACCGGGGACGTCCTGACCTTCGGCGACATGGCGATCTACAGCATGGTGAAGAACAACACCTTCAACGGGATGCTGCTGCCGGACATCGTCCTCGAACACGATTCGGAGGCGGAGGATCGGTTTGAGATCGTGAAGCAGTTCGGATACCGGGATTTCAAAGAGAGACTTTCCTGATACAGAAAGGGGTCCGGATGGATAAGAAGGCCGCAGGTCATTCTGCAGGAACGAAAAAGGAAGAAGGCCGCAGGATCCGATTCCCGGCAGAGTATGAGCCGCATCTCGGAACTCTCATGATCTGGCCGGAGCGGCCGGGCAGCTGGGGAAAGGACGCCTCTGGCGCGGAAAAGGCGTTCACGGAGATCATCTCGGAGCTCCTTAAGGCGGAACAGGTCTTTCTCCTGGTGAGCCCGAAGGCTCTGCCTGACGCAAGGAAAAAACTGGAAGAAAAGCTTTCAGAGACACCGGAGGAGGCCTCGGGGAGGCGCGCAAGGCTTTCTCTTATTGAGATGGAGACGGACGACGCCTGGGCCCGGGACGTGGGGCCGACCTTCGTGCTCTCAGAGACGGAGCCCGGCAGCGACGTTCCGGCGGGAGATGCTGCGGAAGGCTGTGCGGAAGACGGCAGCAGCCGCTGCACCCGGATCGCGGTGAACTGGCGCTTCAATGCCTGGGGCGGCGAAGTGGACGGTCTTTACGCTAGCTGGGAAAAGGATGACGCGGCAGCGAAGCGCTTTGCCGCCTGGCTCGGGGATCCGGTCCTCGACGCCAGTCCTTTTGTGCTGGAGGGGGGAAGCATCCATACCGACGGGGAAGGGACCCTGATGGTGACGGAGAGCTGCCTCCTCTCGGCGGGGCGGAACCCGCAGATGGACAAGACCGGGATCGAAACTGTGCTGAAGCGGTGCCTCGGCGTGGAAAAGATCCTGTGGCTGCCCAGAGGCATCTGGATGGACGAGACCAACGAACACGTGGACAATGCGGCGGCCTTCGTGGGTCCGGGGGAGGTGGTGCTTGCCTGGACCGACAATGAGGAAGATCCCCAGTACGAACTTTCGAAACAGGACTATGAGTATCTTTCCGGGGAGACAGACGCGAAGGGGCGGAAGCTGAAGATCCACAGGCTCCCCATTCCGGACGTACCGGTCTGCTGCAGGCAGGAAGACATTGACAATTACATTTTTGAACCGGGCGAGGACGAGCGGGAAGCCGGAGAGCGGCTGGCCGCCAGCTATGTGAACTTTTATTTTGCAAACGGGATCGCCCTGGTGCCCCAGTTCGGCGGTGTAAACGCTGAGAGCGACCGGCAGGCGGTGCAGATCCTGGAAGCACTGTGCCCGGACCGGAAGGTGGTGCCCATTGCGGCGAGGAATATCCTCCTCGGGGGCGGGAACATCCACTGTATCACCCAGCAGATCCCGTTGACGGGTGCGCGGGCGGAAGAGAGAAAGTGAGAACGACATGGCAAAGGTGAAAGTCGCTGCAGTGCAGATGAGCTGCAGCAGGGATCCCATCGAAAATCTCAGAAAGGCGGAGCAGATGGTCCGGGACGCCGCGGCGGAGGGGGCTAAGCTCATCCTGCTGCCGGAGCTCTTTGAACGGCAGTATTTCTGCCAGGAGCGGCAGTACCTGTATTACCGGTTCGCGAAACCCGTGAAGGAGAACGAAGCGGTGCGGAGGCTCACCATGGTCTCGAAGGAGCTTTCGGTGGTCCTTCCGGTCAGCATTTACGAGCGGGACTGCACGACGCTTTACAATACAGTGGTGATGCTGGACTGCGGAAAGGATCTGGGGATCTACCGGAAGACCCACATTCCGGACGATCATTTTTACCAGGAGAAGTTTTATTTTACGCCGGGAAATACCGGTTTCAAGGTGTTTGACACCAGCTTCGGAAAGGTCGGGATCGGGATCTGCTGGGATCAGTGGTTCCCGGAGACCGCACGGTGCCTTGCGCTCCTTGGCGCCGACATCATCCTCTATCCCACCGCCATCGGCAGTGAGCCCATCCTGGACGTTGACAGTGTGGGACACTGGCAGCGGACCATGCAGGGACATGCCGCGGCGAACATCATCCCGGTGGCCGCTGCAAACCGCACCGGTCTGGAAGAGGTCCTGCCCTGCGAGGCGAACGCTGAGCAGAAGAGCGCCCTGTTCTTTTACGGCAGCAGCTTCCTGACGGACGAGACCGGGGAGATCCTTTCCGGGGCGGAGCGGGACACCGAGAAGGTCATTTACGCGGAATATGATTTCGGGCGGCTCCGGGAAGCCCGTCTTGAGTGGGGCATGTTCCGGGACCGGAGGCCGGAGATGTACGGCCGGATCACGGAGTAAAAGATCACGCGGCAGAAGATCCTGCCCTGGTTCCAAAAAAACGTATATGCGGCGCGGCCTTTGTGATATGATGCTAACTGGCGGACAGCAGCGGGAGCAGAAAAACGCAGCTCCGCGCCGAAGCCGCACAGAAGTGAGATCCGCGGCAGGCGCCGCGCATAAAAGGATACGGAGGAGAAACTCATGAGCAAGCATATGTACGTTACCTGCCTGGACATGGAAGGCGTTCTTGTCCCGGAGATCTGGATCGCGTTCTCGGAAGCCAGCGGCATCCCGGAGCTCCGCCGCACCACCCGCGACGAGCCGGACTACGACAAGCTGATGAAGTGGCGCATCGGCATCCTGAAGGAGCACGGCCTCGGCCTTAAGGAGATCAGAGAGACCATCGCGAAGATCGAGCCGCTGCCGGGCGCCAGGGAGTTCCTGGACGAGCTCCGGACCTTCTCCCAGGTCATCATTCTCAGCGATACCTTCACGCAGTTCGGCATGCCGCTCATGGCGAAGCTCAACTGGCCGACCCTGTTCTGCAATACTCTGGAAGTGGGAGAGAACGGGGAGATCACGGGCTACCGCATGCGCTGCGAAAAGTCCAAGCTGACCTCCGTGAAGGCGCTGCAGTCCATGGGCTTTGAGACCATCGCCGCCGGGGACAGCTACAACGATCTCGCCATGATCCAGGCCAGCAAGGCGGGCTTCCTCTTCAAGAGCACGGAGCAGATCAAAAAGGATTATCCCCAGATCCCGGCCTTCGAGGAGTTCGGCGACCTGCTGGAAGCTATCCGGAACGCGATGGACTGACAGTGGATGTCTGAGCGCCTCGGAAGTCTGAGCAAATTACAAAAATCTGTTGCGCGATTCTGCATTTCAACATATAATAAATGAGCCGGCCGTATTCCGGCCGGTCCTGTGGGGGTATAGCTCAGTTGGGAGAGCGCTTGAATGGCATTCAAGAGGTCATGGGTTCGAATCCCACTATCTCCACTTAGCGCGGATCCGGGGCAACCCGGATCCGTGTCTTTTCATGTCATGAAAAATGCAGTCCGGAAGACGTACCGGAAGTATATTTCCGCGTCTGGCGGAGTCCGGCAGAAGCCGGACAGGGCAATGCCGAAAAGGGAGAAAAGTCATGGGTAAGCTTGGAAAGAAGAACAAGAACACGAAGGAAGGAAAGGACAAGCAGCTGAAGCAGCAGCTTGCGGCCCTGGAGCGGAAGAACGCGGCGAAAAAGAAGTGACGCTGCGGAAGGATGACGAAACGCGGCGCCCGGAAAGCGCTGCGGATGACTGCGGAGGAACGTTCCGAAATGATGAAGACAGAAGAGCTTTATTACAAAGACGTGCACCGGACGGAATTTACGGCTGAGGTCCTTTCCTGCACTGCGGACAAAAAAAACGGCACCTTCCTGGCGGTCCTGGATCGGACCGCCTTTTTTCCGGAGCAGGGCGGACAGAAGTCTGACCGGGGAACCCTCGGGGAAGCTGAAGTCCTGGACGCCCATGTGAAGGGCGGGATCATCACCCACGTGCTGGACCGTCCGCTGGAGGAAGGATCCACGGTGACCGGAAAGGTCGACTGGGCGCGGCGCTTTGATTTCATGCAGCAGCACACCGGCGAGCACATGCTTTCCGGCCGGGTGCACGCAAGATTCGGCTACGACAATGTGGGCTTCCACCTGAGCGAGACGGAGACCACGCTTGATTTCAGCGGCCCCATCGACGCCGAAGCTCTGAAGGAGCTGGAGCTGGAAGTGAACCGGGCCATCTGGGCGGACATCCCGGTGAAGACCGGGTTTCCGGAGGAGGAGGCCCTGAAGAATCTGGATTACCGGAGCAAGCTGGAACTCACCCACGACGTCCGGATCGTCGAGATCCCGGGTATCGACGTCTGCGCCTGCTGCGCCCCCCACTGTGACACCACAGCCCAGGTGGGGATCATGAAGATCACGGACGTCATGAACTACAAGGGCGGTGTCCGCCTCCACATTGCCTGCGGACAGCGGGCCCTCTCGGACTACGGAAGAAAACAGGACGCGGTCGATGCTGTCTCCGTGCTGCTTTCCGCAAAGCGTGAGGAGATCGCGGAGGCGGTGAAGAAGCATCTCGAAAAGGAGAACCGCACCGAAGGCGCCCTCGCGGAAACAGGGAGAAAGCTTTTGGAGGCCTACGCCGCGGCGCTTCCGTCCCCGGAAGAGAGCCGGCACGCGCTCCTGTTTGTGGAGAGCGCGGACCAGAATACCATGCGCCGCACCATGAACGGTCTGGCCGAGCGTTACGAAGGGATCAGCGGTGTGTTCTGCGGCAGTGACGCCGACGGGTACCGCTTCGTCCTGGGCAGCAGGAACATCGACTGCAAGGCCCTGGCGGCGGAACTCAGGAAGGCAGGATTCAAGTGCGGAGGCAGCGACATCTTCCTCCAGGGAAGCACCGGATGTACAGCGGAAGCGATCCGGCAGGAGCTGCTCCGCAGATAAGGGAGTAATTGTGTCTGTCAGTTTTATGCTGTTTCTTGAGATCCTGAAGCTGTTTCTCATGTGCGCCATGGGCTTCGGGATCGTGAAGGCCGGGATCCTCAAAAGCAGTGATTCCGGGCCTTTGTCAGCCATAGCGCTTTATATTGTCTGTCCCTGTGTCTACCTGAACGCTTATCAGGCGGACTATGATCCGGTGCAGGCGCGTTCGCTGCTGGTGACGTTCATCGCTGCAGTCATTATCGTCAGCGTCTGCCTGATCATCTGCACGCTCCTCAGCCGTCCGCTGCATCTCTCGGACGTGGAGGTCACATCGGCTGCATACTCCAACGCAGGGAACATGATCATCCCGATCATTTCGTCGATGCTGGGGGAGGAGTGGGTCTTTTACACGACGGCCCTTGTCACGGTGCAGATGTTTTTCTTCTGGACCCACATGGCCTCGGTATTTTCCGGGAAATTTGACCTGAAAAAGATCCTGACGAACGTCAATATGATCTCGGTCTTCGCGGCGGTCCTGCTGTATCTGTTCCGGATACGGATCCCGGCGACGCTGCTCGGCGCCCTGCGTTCCACAGGTTCCATGATCGGACCTCTCAGCATGATAATCACGGGGATGCTTCTGGCGAACGTGGATTTCCGGGAGGTCTTTTCCCGGAAGCGGGCATGGCTCGTGGCGGCGCTGCGTCTTTTGATCCTTCCGCTGCTTCTGCTTCCGCTGTTCATCCTGATCTGCAGGGTCAGCGGTATGGCAGACAGCCATCTGATCATGATGATCGTTTTCCTGGGTTCCTCGTCGGCGGGAGCGTCCACGGTGGTCCAGATGGCGCGTCTCTATCACCACGACGCGGAATATGCCGGCGCCCTGAACGTCATGACGACGATGCTCTGTATTTTCACCATGCCGCTCATGGTCGGGATCTACAATTATTTTCTGCCGGTGTGAGCGCGGTCCCCTGGCATCTTTGTGCGTTTCTGCAGCGCAGGGGCGGGGGAAAGAGCGCTGCGGTTTAAAAACAGAGTAAGCACGGCTTAATAGAAACTTCATGTTTTTATGGTAAAGTAGCTGCATCGGGTCCGCGGGACAGTGCGCGGCGCCCGGAATTCCGCCCGGAAGGGCGTTTTAAAGGAGAAACGGATATGAAAAAGAACATGTTTGCTTCGCAGGCACTCTGCGCGGCTCTTTCTGCGATGATGCTTCTCACCGGCTGCGGCGGTTCCGGCAGCGCGGCGCCCGCCACGACGGCGGCTGCGTCAGGGACACAGGCAGCGGAGGCAGCTGCGGCGGAAACCACCACGGCGCCGGTCTTTGAGGTTACCCTGAACTATGATCTTGTCGACCTCATCGGGAACGATGCGGATTCCGTGAAGAAAGCCCTCGGGGAAGCGGAGGCGGACGAGACGGCAGAGGCCTTCCGGAAGATGACCTTCAAAGGCGGAAAGCAGATCGTGATGCTCTATACCGACAGCGAGGAGCTGAATTACGGCAGAGAGGGCCTGGTCTGGCTGATCGAAGCTGATGCGTCCGATATCTTCAGGACCAACATGGAGCCGGAGAACAACGCGGAGTTCACCAGGGAGCTGAATCTCGGCGATGCGCCGGAGAAGGTTTCCGCATCGTCGGTCCCTGATTACGACTTCAAGGCAGACAGCGACGTCCTGCACTTTGAATATGACGGATACGGAATGTATGCCGTCCCGGACGGGGACGGAAATATCGGGCCGGATTCCCGGGTAGTGGTCTGCATGCCGCTGGAGAAGGAAGAGCCGGCACCGGAGGAAGAAGAGGAAGAGGACGAGGACAGCGAAAAGGGGGTCTGACGAGGCATGATCCGGAAACTGAGAAAACTGATACTGTCTGCGGTATGCGTGCTGTCTGCGTCAGCGGTCTTCGCATGCGCCGGGCTGACCGCCTTCGCGGCGGAGAAGCCTGAGATCGCCGCACAGGGCGCTGTGCTTTACAATGCGTCGACGGGAGAGTTCCTGTACGAGAAAAACGCAGACCAGCGGTTTTATCCGGCTTCCATCACGAAGATCCTCACGGCGCTTCTGGTTCTGGAAAACTGCAGTCTGGACGAGGTTGTCACCTTTACGGACACTGCGACGAAGAATCTGGAGAGCGGCGCTGTCAGTCTCGATGTCACCACCGGAGACCGGATCTCCGTGAACGACTGCCTTTACGGGCTGCTTCTGAAGTCCGCGAACGAGGTCGCCAACGGACTGGCGGAGCATGTCTCCGGAAGCATTCCGGCCTTCTGCGAGCGCATGACCCAGAGAGCGCGGGAGCTGGGCTGCACCAATTCCAATTTCAGAAATCCGAACGGACTCACAAATTCGGATCATTACACTTCCCCGAGAGACATGGCGCGGATCGCGGATGCCTGCTTCCGGAATCCGGCGTTCCTCGCCATCGAAAAGAATACAGTCTATCATTTCCCGGCGACCATCAACCGGCCGAACGGAACCACCATCGCCATGGGGCACAAGATGATCGCCCCCGGCGGCGCCCAGTACTACAGCGGCATCCTCGGCGGAAAGACCGGATATACCAGCGCGGCGGGAAATACGCTGGTGACCTGCGTCGAGCGGGACGGCGTCCGGCTGATCACGGTCATCATGAAGAGCCGTTCCACCCATTACGCGGACACGAAGAAACTTCTGGACTACGGTTTTGCCGTGGCTGAGAAGGGCGACCGCCTGGCGTCTGACTATGCGGTGCAGAGCACAGACGGTACCGTGCAGCAGAATGCCGGACCGGGTGCGGAGCTTGAGGCGGCTCAGACCGTGCAGGGAACTGCCGGAGGGAACAATGCGGGCAGCGGGAACAGTACGGGATCGCCGGCTGTGACCGGAGGCACCGGTATGGTGACCGCTTCTCCGGGTACGGTCTCTGCCGGCCCTGCGGGAGAGATTTCCGCGTCGGCAGCGGAAACCGCTGCGGCGGCGACATCGTCCGCGGCACCGGAGACCTCTGCGGCGGAAACGGTCACGGAAACCTCCGGGCCGGCCGCGGCTTTGACGCCGGGGTGGCACGAAAGCAGCGGAGGGTGGTATTATGTCAGGGAGAACGGGAACCGCGCAAGCGGGGAACGCCTGACCATCGAAGGATATGACTACTGGTTCGGGGATGACGGAAAGATGATCACCGGATGGCATCATGCCGCGGACGGCGGCTGGTACTATCTGCGTCCTTCCTTCGGGGGCATGAAAAAGAGCGCCTGGATCGAGGACGGCGGAAAATGGTATTACGTGGGAGAGGACGGGAAGCTTCTGACAGACACCGTGACTCCCGACGGCTACCATGTGGACGCGAACGGTGTCTGCACCGATCAGTAAAACCGGGCGGGAGGAAAAAATATCAGCACAGGTGCGCTTCTGAACAGAATAGCAATGTTATGCAACGCCGGCTTCGGTAAGCCGGCGCTGCTTGGCGTCTGTGCGGCCGCTGCGGGAGCCCTCGCGGCAGGCCTTTTTGAGTCTTCCCGGGAGCGGAAGACACTGACCGTCCCGGAGTATGTGATCCGGAGCACGAAGCTTCACGGACGTGCACGGCGGCTGGTGTTTCTCACGGATCTTCATGACTGCGAGTTCGGAAAGGACAATGAGGAACTGCTGCAGAGGATCCGGGAACTGCACCCGGATGCAGTGCTGATCGGCGGGGATATGATGACCGTCAAAAAGACGGCGGATATCAGCCGGACGGTCCGACTGGCGGAGCGGCTTGCGGCGGAATATCCGGTCTTTTACGGGGACGGAAACCATGAGACCAGGCTTGGCCGCGACCGGGGGAGGTATCTGGATCTGTACGACCGTCTGCGGGAACAGCTGGCGGCCTGCGGCGTCCGGCATCTTCCGGACGGCAGTGCGGATCTGGATCCGGAAGTCCGTATTTCCGGACTCACGATCACGGATAATTACTATGCAAAGTTCCTGACGTCCCGGATGGAAGCTTCCTACATTACTTCCAGGGTCGGGTCGGCAGATCCGGAGAAGTTCAACATTCTCCTCATGCACTCCCCGATGTTCCTGAAAGCGGCGGCGGACTGGGGCGCGGACCTGGTGCTGAGCGGCCATTTTCACGGCGGGACCATCCGTCTGCCGGGCGGCATCGGCCTGATGACGCCGCAGTTCCAGTTTTTCCGGAGAGAAGTCGTCGGAAGACATGAGGCCAAAGCGCCTGCGAAAACCCCGGACCCGGCCCGTGCGTGCACCATGCTGGTCAGCGCAGGACTGGGGACGCACAGCATCAACCTGCGGATCAACAACCGGCCGGAGATCGTGCTTGCGGTCCTCCGGCCCGGAAACGAGGAATAGACATGCCGGAACAGCTTTCCTTTCATGTGGAAAAGTTTGAAGGACCTCTGGACCTTCTTCTCCACCTGATCGAAAAAAACAAGATCGACATATATGACATCCCCATCGCGGAGATCACCGACCAGTATATGGAGTACATGGCGAAAATGGAGCGGGAGGACCTGGACCAGGTCTCGGAGTTCCTGCTGATGGCCGCCACCCTGCTCGATATCAAGGCCCGGATGCTTCTCCCGAAGGAAGTGGACGAGGAGACCGGTGAGGAGATAGACCCCCGTGCCGAACTGGTGGAACGCCTGCTGGAGCACAAGAAATACCGGCTGATGGCCCAGGAGCTGGCGGACCGGGAATTCGACGCTTCCAGAGTCTTCTACAAGGAGCCCACGGTGCCCGGGGAGGTGCAGAAGTACAGCCCGCCGCCGGATCTGGACGCCATGTTCGCAGACGTCACGCTGTTAAAGCTTCAGCAGATCTTCCAGGATGTCATGCGGCACCGGGAGAACCGGATCGACCCGCAGCGGAGCCGCTTCGGGACCATCCGGAGGGAACCGGTCAGCCTGAAGGAAAAGATCGGAAGCCTGGTGCAGTACGCGAAGGAGCACGGACGCTTCAGCTTCCGGGAGCTCCTGAACCGGGGCAGCTCGAAGACCGAGGTGGTCGTGACCTTCCTCGCGGTGCTTGAGCTGATGAAGGCCGGAAGGATCCGGACCTATCAGGCGGAGCTGTTTGACGATATTCTGATCGAGACCGGAGAGGGCGCTTTTGAAGGCGATCTGGATCTCGAAGAACTGGAGGATTTTGAAGAATGACGGAAGCAGAGGCAAGAGCGCAGGAAGCGGTCGTTGAGGCGGTCCTGTTCACGATGGGGCGTTCCGTCGAGACCAGGGAGCTTGCCGCGGCGCTGGAGTGCGCCGACGCGGAGGCGGAAGCTGCCGCGGAACGTCTGGCAAAACGCTACGGGGAGGCGGAGGCCTGCGGGATGCAGATCATCCGTCTGGAAAAGCGCTGGCAGATGTGCACGAAAAAGGAATATTACGACGCGCTGATCCGTGTCGCGAAGGCGCCGAAAAAGCAGACGCTCTCCACGGTGGTCCTCGAGACGCTGTCCATCATCGCGTACAAGCAGCCGGTCACCAAGACGGAGATCTCGAAGATCCGCGGCGTTTCTTCGGACTTCGCCGTGAACAAGCTGGTGGAATACGGACTGGTCTATGAGGCGGGGCGTCTGGACGCCCCGGGCAGACCGGCGCTGTTTGCCACGACGGAGGAATTCCTGCGCCGTTTCGGCGTGGATTCCCGGAAGGACCTTCCGACGGTCACGCCGGATCAGGAGGCGGAGATCGCCCAGGAAGTGGAGAAGGAGGTCAAGTACCGCTTCGGCCTTGAGACCTCGGAGACAGAAGCCCGGGAAAATGACGCGGCGGAGAACCGGGAAGAAGGACAGCAGGAAGCCGCGGAGGGGCAGGAAAAGGCCCCGGAGGAGAACTGATGGAGATCCGGATCAAGTATTTTTCGGACAGGATCGAGAAGCTCCGCTATATCAACGGAGTGAGCGACTGGATCGACCTCCGTTCCGCGGAGGACATTACCATGAAGGCGGGCGAGTTCCGCCTGATCCCCCTGGGAGTCGGCATGGAGCTTCCCGCCGGCTACGAAGCACACTGCGTGCCCCGCAGCTCGACCTTCAAAAACTTCGGGATCCTGCAGGCCAATTCCATGGGCGTGATCGACGAGAGCTACTGCGGAGACGGCGACCAGTGGTTTTTCCCGGCCTACGCGGTGCGGAATACGGAGATCCACGTGAATGACCGGATCTGCCAGTTCCGCATTATGGAGCACCAGCCGGCATTCTCCTTCGTGGAGACGGACCGTCTCGCGGGAAAAGACCGCGGCGGTTTCGGCAGCACCGGGATCCGCTGAGAAACAATCACAAGTCTGGAGAGAGATAAATGAACTGTATGAATCAGGAAAACAGGAGCAGAGGCGGAAAGAATGCCGGACGGCGGTATGCGTGCCGGTTCCGGGGCATATTCGCGCTGCTGGTCCTCGTACTTCTTCTGTCCGGCTGCGGAAAGCGGATGGAACAGATCCAAAAGGACCGGGATGCCGGGATCGAAGCCCTGGCGGCGGGGGACTGGGAAGCGGCAGAGCAGTCCTTCCGGCATGCCATGTCCTACTACGGGACTTCCAGGCCGGACGGCGTCCGTCTGGATATTCTCCGCTATCTCGGGGAAGCGCAGATGCGGTCCGGGAAATATGAGGAGGCGCTGGGTACCTACCAGTCCCTCATGGACGCGGACGGAAGAAAGGCGGAGTATCTGAATCTTGCCTGTGTCTGCAAGGTCCTGGCAGGCGGAGACCTGTCGGAAGCCCTTGCGCTGTATCAGGAAGCCGGGGAAGATCAGAAGGCTTCCGCCGGACACCGGGAAGCGCTCTTCACCCTCGGCGAAGCCATGACCGCGTCCGGGGATCCGGCGCTGCGGGAACAGGCCTTCCAGATGTACCGGGAGGCTGCGGAGACCGAGGGCGTGACTGCCGGACTCTGCGCCCGTATCGGCCGCCTTTATTTCGAGGCGGGGGACACTGCCCAGGCCCAGGTCTGTTTTGAAGAGGGCATGGCGATGACGGACCAGGTGTTTGCGGATCCGGAGGCGGGAGAGGCCGCGGTCGCAGCGGCGGAAAAAGAACAGAAGGAACTCCGCTGGAACATCGCGGTCTGTCAGGAACATGACGGAAAGTACGCGGAGGCGCTGAAAGCCTTCCGGGAGATCCAGAGCGAATATGATCCGGAGAAAACGGACGAGGCGCTGCAGCACGAGATCCTGTTTCTGGAGGGACTTGTGGCGGAGGCTGCCGGGTAAAACGAAGCCCGGTAAAACGCAGCCCGGAAAATCCGCGTAAAAGAGTGAACTGCCCGGTGAGAACCGGACAAAAAAAATATCGAAGGAAGTGTACAGAAGGAATGACTAAAACCGGACAAAGGACCGCGGCCGCGGTCCTTTTCACGATTCTTTTGCTGATCTGTGCGGCCCTGGTCTTCCAGGGCTGCGGAAGAAAGCGCCGGGAGGAGCCTTCCGGGGCGGAGAACTCTGCCGCGGAAACGACGGCAGAGGCGGGGGCTGCGGACGCGACGCCCGGAAACGCGACGCCCGGAGACGCTGAATCCGGGAAAGCTGCAGCTTCGGAGACGTCTGCGGAGGAGAGCCTTGCGGCGGGGACAGAGGCGGACGGAAGCACGGAGCTTTCAGGACCGGAATTCCCCAACGGCGCGGCGCTTCCGCGGCGGGGGGAGCCCTTCCCGCACCGGAAGGGCCGCAGAAAGCCCGCCTGGGGACCGGGTATTCCGAAGCAGGAGGAGCCGGTGCTCCGCCCGGTGGATCCGGATCTGGTCTGGTTCGCGACGGACACCCACTACTATTCACCGTCTCTCACGGACTACGGGGAAGCCTTCCGTGCCCGTCTGGACAAGGACGACGGGAAGTTCGTGCAGAAGAGCGGGGAACTCCTGGACCGTTTCATAGACCAGGCCATTGAGACAAGGCCCGCCACCGTGATCCTGAGCGGAGACCTATGCCTTGACGGAGAGACCGCGAACCATCAGGAACTGGCGGAAAAGCTCCGGAGACTGACGGCGGAGGGGATCCGGGTCCTGGTCATTCCGGGAAACCATGACATCGCGACGACATGGGCAAACGCTTATTTCGGAAGCACGGCCACGCCGGTCCCCACCCCGGAGACGGCTGACGAGTTCTTTGAGATCTACCGTGAATTCGGATATGACCAGGCGGCGCTCCGGGATCCGGCTTCCCTGTCCTATGTATACAAAATCCGGGACGACCGCTGGCTCATGATGCTGGATTCCGCGATCTATGCGCCGGAAAACCGGGTCGTCGGGCGGATCCGCCCGGAGACCCTTGCGTGGATGGAGCAGTGCTTTCAGGAGGCGCAGGCTGCGGGAGCCAGGGTGATCCCGGTGGCCCACCACAACCTCCTCTATGAGTCGAAGCTGTTCCGCCGGGACTGCACACTGGAAAACTATCAGGAGACGGTGGAGCTCCTGCACCGGTACGGGGTCAGGCTCTGGTTTTCCGGACACCTGCATCTTCAGCGGATCCGGCAGTACCGCGCGGAGCCGGGGCTGTATTCCGGAGAGAATGTGACGGAGATCGTGAACGGCTGCTTCAGCATGTATCCCTTCCCCTACGGGGAACTCCGCTTCGGGGAGGAACAGACGGTGAAGTACCGGCAGCGCACGGTGGATATTCCGGAGGAGCTGAAGGCGGAAGGGCTGGAGGAATACCGGCATGTCATCACGAAGCAGGTATCTGTCGACATCCGCGACATTCCGGAGTATATCCGGGCAAACATGGCGGACAGCTATGTGGGGCTGATGGTCCGGTATGTTTCCGGCGAGGCGGTGGACGAAAGAGAATTCCGGTCGGAGCTCGGATACCGGATGATGGAGAAATATATGGACGGCAGCATCGAACTGGAAAAGATCAAAGAAATGCTGTCGGATACGAAACAGGACTGCAGAAGCTGGGAGGGTAGTCTATGAGCTACAGCTTTGTATTCGGACCTGCCGGGAGCGGGAAGACGGAGCACGCGTTCCGGACCGTGATCCGGGAATCCCTGGAGCAGAAGGAACGTCATTTCTTTCTTCTGGTCCCGGAGCAGTACGGGATGATGATGCAGAAGCGCATGCTGGAGCTTCATCCGAAGCATGCTTCCGCGAATATCGAGGTCCTGAGCTTTAACCGCCTGGCATGGCGGATCTTTGAGGAGTGCGGCGTCCGCAGCCCGGGCATCATGGACGATACGGGCAAAGCGATGGTGCTCCGTAGAGTTGCGGCCGCGGAAGCGGACCGGCTGACGGTCTGGCGGCACCGGCTGCGCCAGGCGGGATTCACTGCCCATGTGAAATCCATGATCTCCGAGTTTTACCAGTACGGGGTGACGCCGGAGATGCTGGACCGGGCGGCGGAGGACAGCTCCGGCACGGTACGGCTGCCCCTCCGGCAGAAGCTCTGTGACCTTTCGGTGCTCTACGGCGCCTTCCGGGAATTCGTCACCTCCGACAGGATCCCGGCGGAGGAGCTGCTGCCCATGCTGTGCCGGTATCTTCCTCAGAGCCGGCTGGTCCGGGACGCAGTGTTTCTTCTGGACGGCTTCACCGGCTTTACGCCGGTCCAGTACAGGGTCATCGGGACCCTGCTGCCCCTGGCAGCAGAGCTTCGTTTTACGGTCACCATCGGCGCGGACGCGGATCCTTACCGGATCCCGGCGGCGGAGGACCTGTTCCGCATGAGTGCGGAGATGACGCAGAAGATCGCCCGGCTCGCTGCAGATCTCTCCATCCCCCGCGGGGAGGACCTGTTTCTGCGGGAAAAGTACCGTTTCGCCAAGGCGCCTGCCCTTTCCTTCCTGGAGGAGCATTTCCTGCGGTATGACGGCGCGGTCTGCCCCGGGACCCCGGAGGGGATCACAGTCTGTACTGCGGGGACGCCTGCGGAAGAAGCCGCGGCAGCGGCCGCGGAGATCCTCCGCCTGGTAAAGTCGGAGGGATACCGTTACCGGGAGATCGCGGTGATCTCCGCGGATTTTGAAAACTACGAGCCGGAGCTCCGGCACGAATTCCTGCGTCAGGGCATCCCGTTCTATTCAGACCGGAGCCTGTCTGTAGCCGCGAACCCCCTGCCGGAGATGCTCCGCGCGGCGCTGGAGTGCGTGGCGGACCGGTATTCTGCCCGGAGCTTCCTGCGTTTCCTGAAGTGCGGCCTCATCCCGGATCCGGACCGCATGATCCCTGTCTGCGCATCCTATATGGAGCGCTGCGGGATCCGAAGCTACGGAAAACTGTCCGGGGCCTGGGAATATCTCCCGGCAGATCTGGACTGGATCGATCTGGAGGCACTGAACACCTTCCGTCAGCGGGCGGTCCTTCTGCTGGAGCCCCTCCGCACGGTGTTTCAAGACGGAAAGGCCACGGTGGGCGCAGTCAGCGCATGCCTCCGCAGGCTGATGGAGGAGACCGGCGCGGAAAGCACGCTGGAGCAGTGGAAGACGCGCTTCGCGGAAGCGGGCGATGCCGAACACGTCCGGGAATATGAGCGGGTCTATCCGGAGACTGTCCGGATCCTGACCGAGATGGAGACGCTCCTCGGGGACGAGGAGCTCGGGAGAGACGACATGCGCGGCATTCTGGAGGCCGGGCTTGCGGAGGTGAAGGTGGGGCAGATCCCTGCCTTCGCGGACCGGGTCGCGGTGGGAGATATCACCCGCACCCGCCTTTCCGAGATCCGGGCGCTCCTGTTTCTCGGTATGAACGACGGCCTGATCCCGAAGCTGAAGCAGGAGGGCTGCATACTGACCGACCGGGAGAAGGAAGCACTGGCTTCCCTTAAGATCAGTCTTGCTCCGACGGCGAAGGAGGATCTCTGGATCCAGCGTTTTTACCTGTACCGGGTCCTGACGCAGCCGGAGGAACAGCTGTATCTTTCCTGCGCGGAGACCGGCCGGGACGGGAAGGTCCTGCGCCCTTCGGGCATCCTGACACGGCTGAAGAACCTGTTCCCGGATCTCCGGGAACGGTACTGGAACGGGGAGACAGAGCTCTGGTCGGAACTCCAGGCAAGACGCCTTCTGACCTCGAAGCTGACGGAGATCCGCGCCGCACTCCCCGACGGGGAGGAGGCGGCCGCCGGGCTTCTGGACAGCACTGCCGCCCTGCTGACCGGATACTGCGCGGATCCCGGAAGAAAGGAGACGGCGGAACGGCTGATCGATGCCGCGGCATGGTTCTATGACGGCGGCGGCCTGACCCCGGAGACGGCGGAACTTCTGTACGGAGATCTGCTTTCCGGAAGCGTCACAAGGCTCGAGACCTTCAGCCGCTGCGCCTGCAGGCATTTCCTGCAGTACGGGCTGTCCCTGCAGGAGAAACGCATTTTTGAGATCAGCAGCGCGGACCTCGGGACCCTCGCCCACCGGGCGGTCCAGCTTGCCTTTCTCCATGCGGAGCGGGAAGGACTGGACATACGGAAGCTGGACGAGGAGGGACTGGCGGACCTGGCCGGAAGAAGCACGGAAGAAGCTGCGCTCCAGGATGCCGGCGGGCTCTACACGGACACGGCCCGGAACCAGTGGCTCCTGAAGCGGGTACGGAAGATCGTCACCCGCAGCATTTCCTATTTTGCGGAACAGCTCCGCCGGGGAGATTACCGCCCCTACGCGTACGAGCAGCACTTTGACGGCGCGAAAGGAAATCAGCGGCTCAGCATACCGCTGGAGCACGGGACCCTTGCGCTCCGCGGCACTACGGACCGGGTGGACATCTGTGAGGACGGCGGGAAGATCTATGTGAAGATCATCGACTACAAGACGGGGAACACCACCTGGGAGCCCTTCCGGATCCTGAGCGGATCCCAGATCCAGCTGATCCTGTATCTGGACGCGATGACTGAGCTCCTGGAACAGAGGTATCCGGGAAAGGAGATCGTTCCCGGCGCGGTGTTCTACGAGCCGCTGGCGGATCCGGTGCTCCGGCAGGACCCGGGGGACAACCCGGACAGGCTGGGATCAAAACTGATGAAGGAGCTCCGCCCCAGCGGACTTGTGAATGTGGAGCCCGACGCACTGAAGCATCTCTCACCGGACGGGCCGGAAATGACGGAGATCCTTCCCCTCAGCTATAAAGGCGGCAGTCCCGCCGGGGACGGAGCCGCTTTCCGGAAGCAGTTCGACGATCTCCGGACTTTTGTCCGGAAGGAAGCGGTTAATGCCGGCAGCCGGATCCTTTCCGGCGAGACGGAGGCAGTGCCGCTCACCGAGGAAAAGTCCCAGGCCTGCACCTACTGTCCTTACCGGGCAGTCTGCGGCTACGACAGGAGAAGCGGGGGTTTCCGGATCAGGAAGAACGGAAAGAAAGACGCGGGCGAGGTCTGGCTCAGGATCAGGGAAAGTGCGCCGGACCGGGAACCGGAAGACACACCGGGGCCGGACCGGGAACAGGAAAACGAAGGAGGCAGCCATGCCGAACTGGACTGATGAACAGAAGAGAGCCATAGAACTCCGGAACCGGCGCCTTCTCGTGTCTGCGGCGGCAGGAAGCGGAAAGACGGCAGTGCTGACCGAGCGGATCGTTCAGCGTATCACGGATGCCGCACATCCTGTGGACGCGGACCGTCTGCTGGTCATGACCTTCACCCGGGCTGCCGCGGCGGAAATGCGGGAGCGGATCCGGAAAAGTCTGGAAGACCTTCTGGAAAAGACTCCGGAGAAAGGGGGCGATGCCGCCCTCTGCGCAAGGCTCCGCCGGCAGGCGGCGCTGATCGACAGCGCGGCCATCACCACCATCGACAGCTTCTGTCTCTCTCTGATCCGGGAACATGCTGACCGGACAGATCTGGATCCCGCTTTCAGGGTGGGCAGCGAGGAAGAACTGCTGCTCATGCGCCAGGATGTCATGGACGAGGTGCTGGAAGCCTGTTTTGAGGAGGATACTCCTGCCTTTGACCGCTTTTCCGAAACCTTTTCCGGCGGAAAGACCGACAGCGGCCTGCGGGACAGGATCCTGAAGATCTGGCAGTTTTCGGAGAGCATGCCCTGGCCGGAGGAATGGCTGGAGCAGTGCGCCCGGGAAGGCCGGGACTATGCGTCCGGCGAAAAGGACTGTATGGATGCTCCCTGGGCGGAATGGCTTGCAGGGGAGATCCGGCAGGAAGCCCGGGGATTTCTGGGACTCGCCGCCCGGGCAAAGGAGATCTGCGCACAGCCCGGCGGTCCCTTCTGGTATCTTTCCGCCATTCAGGACGACGAGAAAAAGCTCCGGAAGCTCTCTGAAGCCGGAGACTTAAGAAGCATCGGGGCAGCGCTGGACAGCTTCGGGAAGTGGACGACTTTCAGCCGGAAGCCTGCCTCAGAACCGGATTCTCCGGATAAGGATACCGTAAAGGATCTTCGGGAGCGCTGGAAAAAGGGAATCAAAGCGGCAGCCCTGAAGATCGAAGGTCTGCAGGACAGTGAGGAACTCCGGGCGGAGTTTTCCGCCGAGGCGGAGACCGCCGGCGTGATCCGGGACCTGGTCTTAAGCTTCCGGGAACGCTACACTGCCAGAAAACGCGCAGGAAACCTTCTGGATTTTTCAGATCTCGAGCACCTGGCCCTTTCCCTTCTCTGGGAGGAGAAGGACGGCATCCGCGTTCCTTCCGCCATTGCGGAAGAGTACCGGGACCGCTTTGACGAGATCTATGTGGATGAATACCAGGATTCGAATGAAGTGCAGGAACAGCTGATCCGGGCGATGGAGCACGGAAACCTGTTCCTGGTAGGCGACGTCAAGCAGTCCATCTATGCCTTCCGCCAGGCACGGCCGAAGCTCTTTACGGAAAAGTACCGGACCTTCCGGCAGGACAGCCTCGCTGCGGAACCGCTCCCGGAGGGGACGGACACCCGTGTGGACCTCCGGAAAAACTTCCGGAGCCGGAAGGAAGTGCTGGACAGCTGCAACGCGGTCTTCTCACAGCTGATGGCCCCGGAGACAGGCGGGATCCTGTATGACAGCGACGCCGCGCTTTATCCCGGCGCGGAATTCCCGGCGCCGGAAAGCCCGGGGGAATACATGACTGAGCTGCTTCTCACATCCGCCGCGGCCAGTGACGGCGACGAGGAACGGCCGGAGATCGAGGCAGGACTTATTGCCGGACGGATCCGGGAACTGACGGACCCGGACACCGGACTCAGGCTCAGTGACCGGGAAACGGGAACCCTGCGGCCCCTGGCTTACGGAGACATCGTGATCCTGCTCCGGGCCCTCCGCGGCCGGGCAGAGCAGTATGTGGAGACTCTGGCCAGAGAAGGGATCCCGGCCGTGGCGGAACAAAGTCAGGGATATTTTGACGCGCTGGAGATCCGGACTGTCCTGAGCCTTCTCAGCGCCGCGGATGACCCGCTGAACGACATTGCCCTGGCGGCGGTCCTCCATTCCCCTCTCTGCGGACTGACGGACGAGGAACTCGCGCTTCTCACGGCAGAAGCGGAAAGAGCGCAGACGCCGGAACGGAGCGCGCATCTTCCCCTGTATTACCGGCTGCAGACGGTCTGCGGATCGGAGCGGTATCCGGAAGCTGCGGCGAAGCTTCGCGGCGGCCTCGCGCTGATCCGGCATACGGCGGACCAGGCAGTTTCCCTCAGCGTCGCCGCCCTTCTCCGGAATGTGCTGGAGGAGACCGGCTATTATGACTACGCCTCGGCCCTTCCCGGGGGCGCGGTGCGCCGCGCGAACCTGGATATGCTGGTCGCCAAGGCATCGGACTACGAACAGACCGGTTACCGGGGCCTGTTTGACTTTGTGCGGTACATCGAGACCCTGAAAAAATACGACAGGGATTTCGGGGAGGCATCCGGAGCCGCTGCCGGAGGCGCGGTGCGGATCCTGAGCATCCACAAGTCCAAGGGACTGGAGTTCCCGGTGGTGTTCCTGGCCGGCATGAACAAGCAGTTTAATATCAGAGATTCTTCCGAGTTTATCGTCTGCGATCCGGAATTCGGCCTTGCGGCGGATGTCCGGGACGCTTTTCTCCCGGTGAAGCGGTCCTCCGTAAAAAAGCAGATCCTTGCCGGCCATCTGAAGGCAGAGAGCCTGGGTGAGGAGCTGAGAGTCCTCTATGTGGCGATGACCCGCGCGAAGGAAAAACTGATCCTGACGGCCGCCCCGGATGATGCGGACACCCTTCTTGCGCCCCTGTACGGAGAGCCGGAGGACCGGACGGCTTCCATGCCGGAGATCCGCTCCGCGAAATCCTTCCTGGACTGGATCCTTCTCGCCATGCGCGGAAGGAGCGACCGCTGCCGGATCCGCACGGAAGTGCTGAAGCCTGAGCTGCTGAACGCGGCGGAGGCGGTCACGGCGGAGACGGTGTCTGGACTCCGGAAGGCGCTGGAAACCCTGAAGGACACGCAGGCAGGCCCCGCGGAGCAGGCGCTGTTCCGGCATCTCGCCGCGGAATACGGATGGATCCCGGATATCACGCTGCACACCTCCCTCTCGGTATCCCAGTTAAAGCACCGGAACGATCCGGAGGAGGAAGAACTGCCTGAGGCCGCCTGGGTCCCGGAGGAGAGAGCGGCATCGCTTCCCGAAAACGTCCGGATCGCGGAAAGGAAAGAGGACGTGGCAGCGTTTCCGGACACGAAGGAAAGGGCGGCAGTCCTCAAAGCCGCCCAGGAGGCGGGCATGGCACGCGGCACACTGTACCACAAGGTCATGGAGCTTCTGGACTACAGCCGCGTTTCCGGCACGGAAACACTCGAAGGCTTCCTGAAGGAAAAGACGGCGGAAGGAATCTTTACGCCGGAAGAGGCGGAGATCCTTCATCCGGAGGACTTTGCATCCTTTTTCCGTTCCGGACTGTACGGCAGGATGAAGACTGCGGCCCTTTCCGGGAAGCTTCACCGGGAGTCGCCCTTCCGGATGACAGTCCCGGCACGGGAGGTGGATCCCGCCTGGGATACGGACGAGCCGGTCATGATCCAGGGAATCATCGACGCCTGGTTCGAGGAGGACGGAGAGATCGTCCTGGCGGACTACAAGACCGACCGGGGCATTTCCCCGGAGGAACTGGGAGACCGCTACCGGATCCAGCTGGACTATTATGTCCGTGCCCTGGAAGCCATCGAGGATCTGCCGGTGAAGGAGCGTATGCTCTGGAGCTTCGCCCTGGGCAGGGAAATTAAAGCCTGAACCACGCTTTGCCGAGGCTGGGGGCATTCTGACGCACCCATGGCCAAAGCCGCGGACAGTCTGCGCAAACTTGTGGAAACAGGGAATTTGTTGTACACTGTTCGTAACTGTCTGCAGTTGACGGAACAGGAAGCGTCACGCAGAGGAAAGGAAATACGAATGGCACATTCCATGACTAGAAGAACACTCCGGGAACACTGCTTCAAACTGCTGTTCTGCACGGACTTCTATCCGCCGGAGGAGGCGGAAGAGCAGATCGAGGACTATTTCCGGTCTGAAAAAGAAGAAGAGACGGATGAGAGCGGCTCGACAGAGGTCCTGCATCTGGTGGAGCTTTCCCCGGAGGAGGAGCAGGAGTGCCGTACCCGGGTAGATGCGATTCTGGAAAAGCTTCCGGAGATCGACCGCATGCTGGGAGAGGTCTCGGAGGGCTGGAGCCTTCGCCGCATGGGAAAGGTGGAGCTTACGGTGCTCCGTCTGGCGGCCTATGAGATCAGGTTTGACGACGCGGTCCCGGAGAAGGTGGCCATCAACGAAGCGGTGGAGCTTGCCAGGAAATTCGGCGGCGACGAGTCGCCCGTGTTTGTCAACGGGATCCTTGCAAAGCTGGTCTGAACAGATCCCTGAGCCATGGCAGAAAAAAACATTTACAGCGTCAGTCAGGTGAATTCCTATCTCGGACATCTGTTCCGGGAGGACTTTGTCCTGCGGCGCATCCGCGTGCGCGGAGAGCTCTCGAACGTGAAGTACCACAGTTCGGGGCATATCTATTTCACAATGAAGGATCAGGGAGGGACCCTGGCAGCGGTCATGTTCGCAGGACAGCGCAGAGGCCTCTCCTTTGAACTGCGCGAAGGGCTGAAGGTAGTCGTGACCGGCTCCGTCGAGGTCTATGAGCGCGGCGGAGTCTATCAGCTTTACGCCTCTTCCATTGAGGAGGAGGGGCGCGGAGATCTCTATGCCGAGTTTCTCCGCCTGAAGCGGGAGCTGGAAGAGATGGGCATGTTCGCGCCGGAATACAAAAAGCCCATCCCGAAGTATGTGAGCTCAGTCGGGATCGTGACGGCGCGGACCGGCGCGGCGATCCGGGACATCATCAATGTCTCGACCCGGCGGGATCCTTACATCAGACTTGTGCTGTACCCGGCGACGGTCCAGGGAGAACGGGCGGCGGACAGTATCGTCCGCGGCATCAGGACGCTGGACAGGTACGGGGTGGATGTGATCATCTGCGGCCGCGGCGGCGGTTCCATCGAGGATCTCTGGGCTTTCAACGAAGAACGGGTCGCCCGGGCCATTTTTGAATGTGAGACACCGGTCATTTCTGCGGTGGGCCACGAGACGGATTTCACCATCGCGGACTTCGCCGCGGACCTCCGGGCCCCGACGCCCAGCGCCGCTGCGGAGCTGGCGGTCCCGGACATCATGCAGTTCCTCCGGGATCTTCAGGGAGACCGGGAAGCGCTGGAGAGCGCCATGCGGCGGAAGCTGGACCGGTACCGCGCAGTGCTGAGAGAGCGGGAGCTGCGGCTCCGTCTCCATTCCCCGGGCAGCCTGGTCCGGGAGCGGAGAAGCCGCTGTGAAGAACTCCGGCTTGCCCTCGCCGCGGCGATGAAGGAAAAGTATCTCAGGACGTCGCACCGCTTCGCCAGGGACACGGAGCGTCTCCGGATGCTTTCGCCTCTGGAGCGCCTGAAGGGCGGCTTCGCCTATGTGGCGGACGAGGACGGACACGCGGTGAAGACGGTGGGAGAGACCGCCGCGGGCAGGATCCTTGACGTTAGGTTCCGTGACGGAAGGGTCAGGGCCGAAGTGCTGGAAGTGATCCCGGAAGATCAGCCAGACAACGGAAAACAGTAAAACAGTAAAACAGTAAAACAGTAAAACAGATATAAACAGCAGAACGGATTCGGAAACCATACAGAGCTGAAAGCAAAACGATACCGGAAGGAAAGGAGACGACGTGGACGACAGTACCGGCATAAAACGCAGGAAGAAACGGACGGAAAGCGCAGAGACGACCGGACAGGAAGAAGGCCGCACCGTGGAGGAGGACCTCGCGGAGCTGGAGGAGCTTCTCGAAAAGCTGGAAGATGAGGAGACCCCGCTGGAGGCATCCTTCGCCCTCTATGAGAAGGGCATGAAGCTGGTGCAGGTGATCAACGGAAGGATCGACCGTGTGGAAAAGGAAATGACTGTCCTGGAAGGAGAAGAATTATGAGCGCGTTCCAATATAACAACAGTGAGATCAATCAGCTGCTCCTTGAATACCTGCCGAAGAAAAAGGGACTGCAGGAGACGGTGATCCGTGCCATGGACGAGGCGGTGGAGAACGGCGGAAAGCGCATCCGCCCCATCCTCATGTACGAGATGTGCCGGTGCTTTGCGGAGACCTGCGGCGAGGAGCGCGAGAGCTGGATCGGGGATATTGCGCCCTTTATGGCGGCGATGGAGATGATCCATACCTTTTCCCTCATCCATGACGATCTCCCCTGCATGGACAACGATACGCTGCGCCGCGGAAAGCCTACGACCTGGTATACCTACGGCGAGGACATGGGCGTCCTTGCGGGTGATGCGCTGATGCTGGAAGCTATGTACATCGTCGGCCGCTGCGCCGCGGATTCCAGTGACCCCTCCCGTGCGGGAGAGGCCATCCAGATCCTGGGCGAGAAGAGCGGGATCCGGGGAATGCTGGGCGGACAGGCGGTGGACGTAGAACAGACCGGAAAGCCCCTGAATGAAGAGCAGCTGGAGTTCATCTACCGTCTGAAGACCGGCGCCCTGATCGAAGCTTCCCTTATGATAGGCGCGGTGATCGGCGGAGCGACAGCCAGAGAGGCAGAGATCGCCGAAAAGATCGGCACGAACGTCGGCATCGCCTTCCAGATCCGGGACGACATCCTGGACGAGATCTCCACGGTGGAGGAGCTGGGAAAACCGATCCATTCCGACGAAAAGAATCAGAAAACGACTTACGTCACGCTGTACGGCCTGGAGAAGGCGGAGGCAGAGGTGGAGCGTCTTTCCGCGGAAGCAGAGGAGCTTCTGGAAGAACTGCCCGGCGACAAGGAAACACTTAAAGGCCTGATCCACATGCTCACAGACCGGACGAACTGACCGTAAAAAAAAACAAGTATCGAGGTGGATATGATACTGGACCGCATTACAGGCCCGGAGGATCTGAAAAAGATCCCGCCGGGAGAATGGAATGCCCTGGCGCAGGAGATCCGCCGGTTCCTGGTGCAGACCACCAGCAGGACCGGAGGGCATCTGGCCAGCAATCTCGGTGTGGTGGAACTCACCATGGCCATGTATCTTTCATTTTCCCCGCCGAAGGACAAGATCATATGGGACGTGGGACACCAGTCCTACACCCACAAGATCCTGAGCGGGCGTAAAGACGAATTCCAGGGACTCCGCAGCTTCGGCGGCATTTCCGGGTTCCCGAAGACGAACGAAAACCCCTGTGACCCGTTCAATACGGGTCATTCGTCGACCTCCATTTCCGCCGGCATCGGTATGGCGGAAGCCAGGGACCTGAAGGGGGAAGACTACAGCATCATCTCCGTGATCGGAGACGGCGCACTGACCGGCGGAATGGCCTATGAGGCCCTGAACAACGCCGCAAGACTGAAAAAGAATTTCATCATCGTCCTGAACGACAACAGCATGTCGATCTCCGAGAATGTCGGCGGCATTTCGGATTACCTGAACTCCATCCGCACGGGCGTCCGCTACAATAAGCTGAAGGAGCAGGTCGCGGAATCCCTCGGGAACATTCCGGGCGTCGGTCCCCATGTCGTCGGGAAGATCAAGGATACCAAGAACAGCATCAAGCAGCTCCTGATCCCGGGCATGCTGTTCGAGAATATGGGGATCACCTATCTGGGGCCGGTGGACGGCCACGACATCAGGCGCATGGTCAGGGTCTTCGGGGAGGCGAAACGGCTGAACCACGCCGTTATCGTCCACGTGGTGACGAAGAAAGGCAAGGGCTACCGGCCGGCGGAGCTCCATCCGGACCGCTTCCACGGCGTCGGTCCCTTCGACATCCGGACCGGAAGATCGAAGAAGAAAAAGGAGTTCCCGGATTATACGGACGTTTTCTCGAAGAAGCTGATCGAGCTCGCGGAAAAGGACCCGGACATCGTGGCGGTGACCGCTGCCATGCCGGACGGCACGGGACTCAGCGCCTTCCGGGACCGTTTCCCGGAGCGCTTCTTTGACGTGGGGATCGCGGAGCAGCACGCGGTGACGAGCGCCGCGGGCCTTGCCGCCGGCGGGATGAAGCCGGTGGTGGCGGTCTACTCAAGCTTTCTGCAGCGCGGCTTCGACCAGGTGCTGCACGACGTCTGCATACAGAACCTGCCTGTCGTCTTCGCGCTGGACCGCGCGGGACTGGTGGGCGCCGACGGCGAGACCCACCAGGGGATCTTCGACCTGTCTTTCCTGGGCTGCATCCCGAACATGACCATCCTTGCCCCGAAGAATGCCTGGGAGCTGGAGGACTGCCTGAGCTTTGCGTTTTCCTTCGGCGGCCCCATCGCCATCCGCTATCCGCGGGGACAGGCTTACCGGGGACTGGAGGAATTCCGGAGCCCGGTGGAATTCGGAAAGGGCGAGATCCTTTACGAGGAATCAGAGACCGCGATCCTTGCGGTGGGAAGCATGGTGAGCACCGGGGAGCACATCCGCAGCAAGCTGAAGGCGGAAGGACATCCCTGCACCCTGGCCAACGGCCGGTTCGTGAAGCCCATCGATACGGAACTGCTGGAGCGGCTTGCGGAGAAGCACTGCCGCGTGATCACCATGGAAGAAAACGTCCTGAACGGCGGCTTCGGCATGTCGGTCTCGGACTGGTTCCGCCGGAACCATCCGGAGGTCGACGTGATGAATATCGCCCTTCCGGACGCGTATGTGGAGCACGGGGACGTGTCCGTCCTGCGGGAACATCTGGGGATCGATTCGGATTCCGTGCTGCGGAAGATGAAAGAACGCTACGGCTTCTGAGCAGGCCGTAAAGGTACGGCGCCGGACCGGGAAGAGACAGTAACTGAAGAAAGGCGCGGACCTGAAGGAAAGGAACGGAACTTGAAGGAACGGCTGGATATTCTCCTTGTAAACCGGAATCTCGCGGGGAGCAGGGAAAAGGCAAAAGCACTGATCATGTCCGGGATCGTCTACGTGAACGGACAGAAGGAAGACAAGGCAGGCGCTTCGTTTCCGGAGGACTGCTCCATTGAGATCCGCGGGACCACACTGAAATACGTGAGCCGCGGCGGGCTGAAGCTGGAGAAGGCGGTGGCGGAGTTCGGCGTGCGCCCGGAAGGCAAGGTCTGCATGGACGTGGGCGCGTCCACCGGGGGCTTCACCGACTGCATGCTGCAGAACGGCGCCGTGAAGGTCTATGCGGTCGATGTGGGCCGCGGGCAGCTGGACTGGAAGCTGAGGAACGACCCGCGGGTCGTCTGCATGGAAAAAACCAATATCCGGTACGTGACGCCGGATCAGATCGGGGAGCCGGTGCAGCTGGCTTCCATCGACGTCTCCTTCATTTCCCTCTCGAAGGTGCTTCCCGCGGTGCGGGAGCTCCTGACGGAGGACGGGGAAGTGGCGGCGCTCATCAAGCCCCAGTTTGAAGCCGGCAGGGAAAAGGTCGGAAAGCACGGCGTCGTGCGGGATCCGGCAGTCCACCGGGACGTGATCCGGGCGGCGGTCTCCTATGCCCTTTCGAACCGGTTTTCCGTTGCCGGGCTCACCTTCTCCCCGATCCGCGGACCGGAAGGCAATATCGAATATCTCTACGATCTCCGCTGTGTCCCGGAGGAGGCGCAGGCTGTCTCCGCCGTGATGGAGGAGATGATCGCTGGCACAGTCGCCGCGGCTCATGAATCCCTGAACAAGCCGCAGGAAGGCGGGACAGTATGAAACGATTCTGTCTGTTTATAAACAAAAAAAAGGAGAAGGCCGAGGAGACTGCCGCGTTTGTCCGGGAGTACCTGCTATCCCACAGTGCGGAAACCGTCATGGATTCAGAGGATCTTTTCCCGGAGGAGCTTTACGGCATCGACTGCGTGATCTCCCTCGGCGGGGACGGCACCATCATCCGCGCCGCCAGACGCATCGCCGGGACCGGGATCCCGATCATCGGCATCAATATCGGACATCTCGGCTACCTGACCGCAGTCTCGGACAGGGAGGAGATCCCCGGCATGCTGAACGCCCTTCTCAGCGGGAATTACTCCATTGAGGAGCGGATGATGCTGGAGGGGACCATAATGCATGAGAATCCCGGGATGCCGGCGGAGCCGAATCCGCACCTCGCCCTGAACGAGGTCGTCCTGTTCCGTTCTCCCAGCGGCGCCGCGTCGCATTTTCGTGTGCTGGTGAACGGCGCTTTCTTGAATGAATATAAGGCAGATGGTATAATTATATCGACCCCGACGGGATCCACCGCATATAATCTCAGCGCAGGCGGACCCATCGTCGATCCGGCGGCCAGAATGACCATTCTGACCCCGATCTGCGCCCATGCGCTGAACCGTTCAAGTATTGTGCTTCGCGCGGAGGACACCATCGAGGTCGTTGTTTCCAGTGACCAGGAAGGAATCCAGAGCGTCAGTTTTGATGGCGCTGTCACAAAGGAGCTCCGCGCCGGAAGCCGGGTGCGCGTGACGGGATCGGATCTGCGGACACCGCTGATCCGCCTGAGCGGCGGCACCTTCTTCACACAGCTGCGGAGCAAAATGACGGTTCTGTAGGAGAAGACGCATGAAACTTGAAAGACATTCAAAGATCGTGGAACTCATCGGAAAGTATGAGATCGATACCCAGGAGGAGCTGGCAGAGCGTCTCAGGGAGTCAGGCTTTACGGTGACACAGGCAACAGTCTCCAGAGACATCCGCGAGCTGAAGCTGACCAAGATCTCGATGGACAACGGGCGCCAGCGCTATTCTGTCATGCAGGGACAGGACTCTCATTCGGACAAGTACATCCGGATCCTGCAGGACGGATACCTTTCCATGGACCGCGCCATGAATATCCTTGTCCTGCGCACCGTGCCGGGCATGGCAGGCGCAGTGGCGGCGTCCCTGGACGCGATGCATATTCATGAGCTGGTGGGCACCATCGCCGGAGACGACACCATCATGTGTGCCACGCGCAGCGGCGAAGACACCGTCGCCCTCATGGAAAAAATCAGAAAAATGATCGCCGTGTAACGGCGGCCTGAAATTGACCGCTGTATAACGGCGGCCGCGGGGGTATTAATGCTTTCAGAACTGCATGTAAGAAATTTCGCCCTGATCGGACAGGCGGACCTGGAGTTCCGCGAGGGACTCACGGTGCTGTCCGGTGAGACCGGAGCGGGAAAATCGATCCTGATTGATTCCATCGCCGCCGCCCTGGGCGCCAAGACCGGGAAGGGACTGATCCGGACCGGTGCAGAATATGCCTACATCGAGCTGCTTTTCTCCGTAACAGGAGAAGAGCGGCTTTCGCGTATCCGGGAACTCGGCATCACGCCGGAGGAAGACGGAACGCTGATCATCACAAGAAAGATCATGAAAAACCGGAGCGTTCTCAGGGTGAACGACGAAGCCGTGACCGCGGGACTTCTCCGGGAACTCACAGACCGGCTGATCGACATTCACGGTCAGCATGAACACCAGACTCTGCTCTATCCGGAGCGGCATCTCGCTTTTGTGGACCTGATGGCGCCGGAGGAACTGGAAAAGAAAAAGGCGGAGTGCGGAAGGCTTTACGGCCGGTGGTCGGAGCTGAAAAAGATCTTAAGCCGGGAGTCGGACAACAGCTTCCGGGAACGGGAAAAGGAGATCCTGCGTTTTGAGATCAGCGAGATCCGGGACGCTGCCCTGAAGGAAGGGGAAGAGGAAGCGCTGGCGCAGGAATTCCAGAGACTCAGGAACGCGTCGCGGATCTCCGGCGCCCTTTCCGAAGCGGCGGACGCGCTGGACACGGACGCCGTCTCAAAGGCGGTGCGCCGGGTGAGCGATGCCGCGGAATATGATCCGTCGCTTAAGGGACTTCTGGACCAGGTGGCGGAGCTGGATTCCCTTCTCACGGATGCCCGCCGCGCCGCGGCGGACGCGGCAGGGGAGGTGACCGCGGACGAGGGGCGCCTGGACGCCGTGGCGGAACGGCTGGACCTGATCCGGCACCTGGAGGACAAGTACGGCACCTCGGTCTCCGGGATCGGGGGGCTGCTGAAGCAGAAAGAGGAACGGCTTGAATTCCTGGAAGAATTCGAGAAGAACCGGGACGAGATGACGGCGGAAAAGCGCCGCCTGGGGGAGGAACTTTCCGCAGTCTGCGCGGAACTCACCGCCATCCGGAAAAAGACGGCGGCGGACCTGGAAAAACGGATCACGGAGCAGCTGGAGTCCCTGAACTTCCGGGGAGCCCTGTTTGAGATCCGGCTTACGGAGACAGAGAATCCCGGACCGGACGGGAAGGACCGGGCAGAGTTCCGGATCCGCACGAACCCCGGGGAGCCGGTGAAGCCGCTGAAGGATGTGGCCAGCGGCGGAGAGCTTTCCCGCATTATGCTGGCGCTGAAGACGGTCCTCGCTGACCGGGATGAGATCGGGACCCTGATCTTCGACGAGATCGACACCGGGATCAGCGGGCGCACCGCCCAGATGGTCTCCGAGAAGCTTTCCCGTATAAGCCGCGGCCGGCAGGTGCTCTGCATCACCCACCTTCCGCAGATCGCCGCCATGGCGGATCATCACTGCCTGATCGAGAAGCGGTCTGACGAAGAGCACACGGAAACCTCCATCCGGGAGATCCGGGGAGAGGAGATCACGGCGGAACTCGCGCGTCTCATCGGCGGGACGGAGATCACGTCCGGCGTCCTTGCCACCGCCTCGGAAATGAAAGCGCTGGCGGAGCGGAAAAAGGCTCAGAGTTAAGACTTTTTCAGGCAATCATGGTACAATATGTACAGGGGTTTACGATAGGAACCAAGACCATGCATATTCCGGAGGAAACGCAATGAAGAACATCCTTTTTGTCGCATCAGAAGCAGTTCCTTTTATCAAGACCGGAGGCCTTGCTGACGTTGCCGGCACTCTGCCGAAATGTTTTAACAAGGAGTATTTTGACGTCAGGGTCATGATCCCGAAATATATGTGCATCAAGGAAGAGATCCGCTACAAGTTTGAGTATGTGGATCATTTCTACATGTATTACAACGGACAGGACAGATACGTCGGGATCATGAAGTATGTCCAGGACGGCATCACGTTCTATTTCATCGACAACGAAAGCTATTTCAGCGGCCCGAAGCCCTACGGCGACTGGCTCTACGACCTGGAGAAGTTCGCTTTCTTCTCCCAGGCTGCCCTTTCCGCACTGCCGGTCATCGGCTTCAAGCCGGATGTCATCCACTGCCACGACTGGCAGACAGGACTGATCCCGGTCTATCTGAAGGACCGTTTCCGCGGCGGCGAGTTCTTCCGCGATATCAAGTCTGTATTCACCATCCACAACCTGAAGTTCCAGGGCGTGTGGGATGTGAAGACCATCCAGAGACTTTCCGGCCTGCCGGACTACTACTTCACCCCGGACAAGCTGGAGTCCTACAAGAACGGCAACTTCCTGAAGGGCGGCGTGGTCTATGCCGACGCCATCACCACCGTCTCCCAGACCTACGCTGAGGAGATTCAGGAGCCCTTCTACGGCGAAGGCCTGGACGGACTGCTCCGCGCGAGAAAGAACGACCTCCGCGGCATCGTGAACGGCATCGACTACGAGGAGTTCAACCCGGAGACCGACCAGCTCATCTACCAGCCCTACAATGCGAAGACCTTCCGCAAGGAGAAGATCAAGAACAAGAAGGGCCTGCAGAAGGAATTCGGCCTGACGGAAGACGAGCACAAGTTCATGATCGGCGTCGTCTCCAGACTGACGGACCAGAAGGGCTTCGACCTGATCAACAGCGTCATGGACGAACTCTGCTCCGAGGACGTGCAGCTGGTGGTGCTCGGCACCGGCGACGAGAAGTACGAGAACATGTTCCGGCATTATGACTGGAAGTACCACGACAGGGTCTCCGCGCAGATATATTACTCCGACGCTGTGGCGCACAAGATCTACGCTTCCTGTGACGCCTTCCTGATGCCGTCCCTGTTCGAGCCCTGCGGCCTGTCCCAGCTGATCGCGCTGCGCTACGGCACGCTGCCTATCGTCCGCGAGACCGGCGGCCTGAAGGATACGGTGGAGCCCTTCAACGAGTATGAGGGCACCGGAACCGGTTTTTCCTTTACGAACTACAATGCGCATGATATGCTGAATGTCGTCCGCTATGCGAAGTCTGTCTATTATGACCGCAAGCGTGACTGGAACAAGATCATTGACCGCGCCATGGCGGCGGATTTCTCCTGGAATACTTCCGCGCTGAAGTATCAGGAACTGTACGACTGGCTGATCGGTTACTGATCAGGTGAAGAATCTTTTCGGAATGAGATGACTGAATGAGTGTTTTTGAACAGATCAGATCAAACCAGGTCCTGGTCAGCGCTTGCCTCGGATGGCTTGTGGCGCAGATCCTGAAAACTTTAATCGATATGTGGGCGACCGGCAGCTTCAAGCTGGAGCGCATGTACGGGAACGGCGGCATGCCGAGCTCCCACAGCGCCACTGTCTGCGCAATGGTCACCAGCGCGCTGTTCGCCTACGGTATCGGCTCCTTTGAATTCGCGGTCTCCTTCATCTTTGCCCTGGTGGTGATGATCGACGCGATGGGAGTCCGGCGCGAGACGGGAAAACAGGCTAAGCTCCTGAATATGATGATGGAGCAGGATTTCTGGAACTTCGACGATCCGGCGGTCCTGGAAAAGCGTCTCAAGGAGTTTGTGGGCCACACCCCGCTGCAGGTGCTTGTGGGCGCGATCCTCGGCATCATCATTGCATGCATTACGGAGTACGTGGCCTTCTGAGAAAGCGGTTTTGAGCAAGCATCGGATCCCAAAAGTCCGATGCTTCTTTGTAATTCCCCGGCACCCCTCCGGCCACCGGCAACGAGGGCTGCAGAGCAGCCCGGGTCCGGGGTGCCGAAATATATAAAAACAGGAGTTTTGCATTGAGAGAATCAGAATTAAATCACCGCACGCCCGGCAGGGACGGAAGAACCTGCCGAGGCGTGTTCCGGCATGTTCTGCCGGCCATTCTCGCCCTTACGCTTTTGCTCGGCGGATGCGGGAAGGAAGAAGAAGTCCGGGGACCTGAGAAGGTCTCCCTGCGGCTCAACGAGGCGCAGATGCTGCTGATCGCCTCGTCGGAGAGAAAACGCACGGAGGAACTTTACACGGACCGGATCTGGCAGGTAGAAGTCGGGGACGGAGGCAGGACCTACGAGGAAGCCTTCGGAGACCGGATGAAGGAGTTCTTTATCGAGCTGGAAGCCATGGACTGCCTTGCGGAGGCGCAGGGCCTGAAGATCCAGGGCGAGGAGCGGAAACGCCTGGACGATGCTGCCGCCGCCTTCTATGAGACCTCGGTGGCGGGGACGGACCTTGCGGACCGGCTTTCCAGGGACGACACGGCGGCCCTGTTCCGGGACTATGCCCTTGCGCTGGCAGAAAGAAACGCCATGATGTCCGACCGCCGCGCGGAGGTCAGCGAGAGCGAAGCGAAGGTCATCCGGGTCCAGCAGATCATCACCGACGATCCGGCGGCCGCGGAAAAGGCGCTGGAGCGTGCGCAGAGCGGCGGGGATTTTTACGCCCTGGCTCAGACCTATTCCAGAAACAGGAGCATTCAGGTCCGGCTGACCCGCGGGGAGCTTCCGCAGGAGGCGGAGGATGCCGTGTTCCGTCTGAACGACGGGGAACTGAGCGGGATCGTCCAGGCCGGCGGACTTTACTATATTTTCAAGTGCATCGACGCTTACGACGAGAAGGAGACGGCGCTGCGGCGTCAGACCATGCAGGAGGAACGCCTCCGGACAGTCGTCAGCGAGGCTTTTGAGGACTGGTGCGACGGCCACTCGGTGGAGATCGACAGCCAGATCTTCGGAAACGTCCTGGAGACCGCGAAGACCGGGTCTTACCAGGGAGAGGATTTCTTTGCAGCCGTAAAGGCGGCAGCCCAGTGACGGAAGGAGCCGGAAAACATTGAAAGCGCTGAAAGCTGAAGATCTCCGCGCCTTTACGCAGGCGCTGTTCCTGGGCACGGTCTTTGACCGCTTCCTTTTAAGGGAGGCGGAGTTCCGCACCTTCTGCACCTTTACGGTGAACGGCGCGGCGGAGGTCCGGTGGTACTCGGAAGAAGAACTTGAATCCGAGCGGGTCGAGGAATATACTTCGTGGGAGAAGCTCAAGCCGCTCTGCTTCGGCCTGATCCGGGGAAAACGCACGCCGCTTTCCTTCCGGCTTGATATGAAGCTGGCGCCGGGAGACGCGGAAAAGCTCTGCGCATCCGTGCATCCCGGGAAACGCGACGACAGCGGCGGGTTCTATCTGAATCTCCGCTTCGAAGACGGAGCGCTGACGGTGATCAGCGCTGCCGCGCAGAACATTTTCCCGCCGGACCGGGCGACGGAGCATGCCTGGGACGAGTGGGTACAGGAGTTTTTCCGGCACCATGGACTTGCATTCAGAGAGAGGTAAAAAACAATGGACGATTTCAACACCCGCCCGGAAGTCACAGAGGAAGAGCAGCAGGAGGAAGCTGCGGACCTGCTTGAGATCTATCTCCAGGAAGTCCGGGCTATCAGCCCCCTTACTGAATCGGAGGAGGAACAGTGCGCGGCCCGGGCTCTTTCCGGGGACGCCAGGGCCCGGGACCGTCTGGCGGAGGGCTATCTCATGCATGCCCTGACGCTGCTGAAGGATCACATGGGCGGCCCCCTCAGCGTCGGCGAGATGATAGGAATTTCAAATCTGAGCGTGGTCAAGGCAGTGCGCGCATTCCTTGACGCGCGGATGACGGACGCCAAACGTCCGGCCCATATCCCCGCACCGGAGAAGAAGACTCTGAAGGTGATGGTGACGGAGATCGTGGAAAGTGATCTCGGCGCGGCGGAGGAACGGGAACGCCGCACCATGAGCGGCGAGGAGGAAGTCGCGAAGCGCGCGAACCGTCTGACTGAAGTGTCCCGCGTGATGGCGGACGAGCTGGGCCGGGCGGCAACGGAAGAAGAACTTGCAGAACGCATGAAGATCACCGCGGATGAGGTGAAGGACCTGATCGCGATGACCATGCGGGCGATGGAAAGCAACTGAAAGGAGCAGTATGAGCGTAAGAAGGATCTATGTTGAAAAGAAGCCGGAGTTTGCGGTCCGCGCCCACGAGCTTGCCGAGGACATCAGGAATTATCTCGGCATTCAGAGTATTGACGGCGTCCGCGTCCTGATCCGTTATGACATCGAGGACATGACGGAAAAGACCTTTCAGAAGTCCCGCGGGACCATCTTTTCCGAGCCGCCGCTGGACGAGCTTTATGAGGAAGAGTTTCCGCATTCCGCGGACGATGTGATCTTCTCCGTGGAATTTCTTCCGGGCCAGTTTGACCAGCGCGCAGACTCCGCAGTCCAGTGCGTGAAGCTTATCAATGAGAATTCCAAGGCAGTCATCCGCTCCGCCACGACCTACGTCCTGTCCGGAAGCATTACCGCGGACGAGGCTGCCGCAGTCAAGGCATTCTGCATCAACCCCGTGGATTCCAGACAGGCGGACGAGGCGAAGCCGGAGACCCTGAACGTCGAGTATCCGGTGCCGGAGGACGTCCAGGTATTCGAGGGCTTCCGCACCATGCCGGAGGAGGAGTTCTTTGCCCTCTACAAGTCCCTGAACCTGGCCATGACCTACACGGATTTCTGCTTCATCCGGGATCATTTCCGCAAGGAAGAGGACCGGGATCCCACCGTGACGGAGATCCGCATGCTGGATACCTACTGGTCTGACCACTGCCGCCACACCACCTTCCAGACCGAGCTCACAGACATCAGATTCCGGGACGGCGACTACCGCGCCCGTCTGGAGGAGACCTACAACCGCTACATCAAGGACCGCACGGAGATCCTCGGCGGACGGAAGGACAAGTTCGTCTGCCTGATGGACCTTGCCCTGATGGCCATGCGGAAGCTGAAGAAGGAAGGAAAGCTCACCGACCAGGAGGAGTCTGACGAGATCAACGCCTGCTCCATCGTGGTCCCGGTGGAGATCGACGGCAAAGAGGAAGAGTGGCTCGTGAACTTCAAGAACGAGACCCACAACCATCCGACCGAGATCGAGCCCTTCGGCGGCGCGGCGACCTGCCTCGGCGGCGCCATCCGCGACCCGCTGTCCGGCCGCACCTACGTCTATCAGGCGATGCGTGTCACCGGCGCAGGGGATCCGACCATGCCCCTGTCCTCGACCCTTCCGGGCAAGCTTCCCCAGAGAAAGCTGGTCACCGAAGCGGCGCGGGGCTACAGCTCCTACGGAAACCAGATCGGTCTTGCGACCGGTTATGTCAAGGAAATCTATCATCCGGATTATGTCGCGAAGCGCATGGAGATCGGCGCCGTCATGGCGGCCGCTCCCCGCAAAAACGTGATCCGCGCCAACTCCGACCCGGGCGACGTCATCATCCTGCTCGGCGGTGAGACCGGCCGCGACGGCATCGGCGGTGCCACCGGCTCCTCCAAGGTCCACACCACGGCCTCCATCGAGGTCTGCGGCGCTGAGGTCCAGAAGGGCAACGCGCCCACCGAGCGGAAGCTGCAGCGCATGTTCCGGAGACCGGAGGTCAGCCTGCTCATAAAGAAGTGCAACGACTTCGGCGCCGGCGGCGTTTCTGTCGCCATCGGCGAGCTGGCAGCGGGCCTCGACATCGACCTCGACAAGGTCCCGAAGAAGTATGCGGGCCTGGACGGCACGGAGATCGCCATCTCCGAGTCCCAGGAGCGTATGGCCTGCGTCATCGACCCGAAGGACGTGGACCAGTTCCTGGCATACGCCCACGAGGAGAATCTGTCCGCGGTCCCGGTGGCAGTGGTCACTGAGAACCCGCGTCTTGTGATGCACTGGAGAGGCAAGACCATCGTCGACATCAGCCGCGCGTTCCTGGACACCAACGGCGCCCATCAGGAGGCGAAGGTCGAGGTGGAGATGCCGGTGAAGGCGGAGAGTCCCTTTAAGAAGGAGGAGGTCTCCGATGTCCGCGCGAAGTGGCTTGACACCCTGAAGGACCTGAACGTCTGCTCGCAGAAGGGTCTGGTGGAGATGTTCGACAGCTCCATCGGCGCCGGCACGGTGACCATGCCCTACGGCGGCACCTACCAGATGACCGAGACCCAGGCCATGATCGCGAAGCTGCCGGTCCTGGGCGGCAAGACCGACACCGTCACCATGATGAGCTACGGCTTCGACCCGTATCTCTCCAAGTGGAGTCCCTTCCACGGCGCAGCCTTTGCGGTGGCGGATTCCGTGGCGAAGATCGCTGCTTCCGGCGGCGACTGGAGAAAGATCCACTTTACCTTCCAGGAGTACTTCCGCAGAATGGACGACGAGAAGCCGCTCCGCTGGAGCCAGCCCTTCGCGGCGCTGCTGGGCGCGTACGAGGCGCAGGTGGAGCTGGGCCTTGCTTCCATCGGCGGCAAGGACTCCATGTCCGGAACCTTCAACGAGATCGATGTCCCGCCGACGCTGGTGAGCTTCGCGGTGGATGTCGCTTCCGGCAAGACCGTGATCTCTCCGGAGCTCAAGAAGGCTGGCAATAAGCTGGTGGTCCTTCCGGTGAAGATGGATGCCGACTGCATGCCTGACTGGGCGGACCTGAAGGATCAGTACACGAAGCTTTACAACGATATCTGCGCGGGCAAGGTGGTCAGCGCCTACGCGGTGGAGCGCCACGGCATCGCCGAGGCTGTCGCGAAGATGGCCTTCGGAAACCGGCTGGGCGTCCGTATTGAGCACAGCTTTGACAAGGACCGCCTGTTTGCGCCGGCATGGTGCAGCATCGTCCTCGAGATTCCGGACGGCAAGGTCGGCGAGCTCAGCGTCCATTATGACGAGCTGGGCGTCGTGACGGGTTCCGACGTGCTGGAGTACAGCAATGTCAGTATTCCGCTGGATGAGGCGGAGCAGGCATGGACCGGCACCCTGGAGAAGGTCTTCCCGACAAAGACGAAGAAGAGCGGCTCCGAGATCGGCGGCAGCGTCTGGAACGGCGGATGCGCGGCAGTCTGCGGACACAAGATTGCACAGCCCCACGTCTTCATCCCGGTGTTCCCCGGCACGAACTGCGAGTACGATTCCGCCGCAGCCTTCGAGAGGGCCGGCGCCACCGTCACCCACACCGTCTTCCGCAACCTGACGCCGCAGGATATCCTGGACTCCGTCGAGGAGTACCGGAAGGAGATCGCGAAGGCCCAGATCGTCATGTTCCCGGGCGGCTTCTCCGCGGGCGACGAGCCGGAGGGCAGCGCGAAGTTCTTCGCGACGGTGTTCCGCAACGACGTGATCAGGGAAGAGATCCTGAAGCTCCTGAACGAACGCGACGGACTGATGCTCGGCATCTGCAACGGCTTCCAGGCCCTGATCAAGCTGGGACTGGTGCCTTACGCCGATATCCGCGAGCAGGCGCCGGATGCGCCGACTCTGGCGATGAACGGCATCGGCCGCCACATCTCCCGCATGGTGAACCTGAAGGTCGTCTCCAACAAGAGCCCGTGGCTTGCGGGCGCGGAGCTTGGCGGTGTCTACGCGAACCCGGCGTCCCACGGCGAAGGCCGCTTCGTGGCGCCGCAGGAGACCATCGACCGGCTCTTTGCCAACGGCCAGGTCGCGATCCGGTACTGCGATCCGAACGGAACTCCGACCATGGACGAGAAGTGGAACCCGAACGGCTCCTACTGCGCGATCGAGAGTATCACCAGCGCAGACGGCCGGATCCTCGGCAAGATGACCCACTCCGAGCGTATCGGCGACAAGGTCGCCATGAACATTCCGGTCCGCCAGGATCTGAAGATCTTCGAGAGCGGCGTGAAATACTTCAAATAAAAGGAAAAACGATTATGGTCAAGGTAGTGAAATTCGGCGGGAGCTCCCTCGCCAGCGCGAAGCAGTTCAAAAAGGTCGGCGATATCATCCGCGCGGACAAGAGCAGAAGATTTGTGGTCCCGAGCGCGCCGGGAAAGAGAAGTTCTGATGATACGAAGGTCACGGACCTTCTTTACCAGATGTATGACGCGGCCGGTGACAAGGCGAAGTACAGCAAGATCTTCACCCAGATCCGCGAGCGTTTCGAGGAGATCATCGAGGGCCTCGGCCTGGATCTGAACCTGGACGATGACTTCCGCAGGATCGAAGAGGACTTTGTCCACCAGATCGGCAGAGACTACGCGGCTTCCCGCGGAGAGTACCTGAACGGAAAGGTCATGGCGGCCTACCTCGGCTTCCCCTTTGTCGACGCGGCGGAGATCATCGTGTTCCACGACGACAACACCCTTGATATGGCGGCGACGAACGCAGCTGTGGCGGAGCATCTCGAGGGCTATGACCGGGCGGTCATCCCGGGCTTCTACGGTGCGAAGAAGGACGGCACAGTCACGACCTTCTCCCGCGGCGGCTCCGACGTCACGGGCTCTGTGATCGCGGGCGCGATCCACGCGGATCTCTATGAGAACTGGACCGATGTTTCCGGCTTCCTGTTCACCGACCCGCGCGTGGTCGAGAATCCGGAAGTGGTGGACACCATCACTTATCTGGAGCTCCGGGAGCTTGCCTACATGGGCGCGACGGTCATGCACGAGGACGCCATTTTCCCGGTCCGCAGGGAAGGCATCCCAATCAACATCAAGAATACCAACCGGCCCCAGGACCACGGGACCATGATCGTCTCCAGCACCTGCAAGAAGCCGAAGTACACCATCACCGGCATCGCCGGCAAGAAGGGCTTCTGCTCCATCAACATCGACAAGGACCAGATGAACTCCGAGATCGGTTTCGGCCGCAGAGTGCTTCAGGTCTTTGAGGACAACAACATCAGCTTCGAGCACATGCCCTCCGGCATCGATACCATGACGATCATCGTGCATCAGTCCGAGTTCATGGACCATGAGCAGCAGATCGTCGCCGGCATCCACCGCGCGGTGCATCCGGACTCTATTGTCCTGGAATCCGGCCTGGCCCTGATCGCGGTCGTGGGCCGCGGCATGAAGGATCAGCGCGGTACCGCAGCACGGCTGTTCGCGGCGCTGTCCCACGCCCACGTCAACGTGAAGATGATCGACCAGGGCTCTTCCGAGTTCAATATCATCGTCGGCGTCAAGGAGTCTGATTTCGAGACCGCCATCCGCGCGATCTACAACATTTTCGTGCTGACACAGATCTGACAAAATGAAACCTGCCGGTTCGTATCCGTTCCGGCAGGTTTCTTGCAAAAAGAGGAATTATGAAAAAAGTCATTGTGATCGGCGGCGGAGCGGCCGGCATGCTGGCGGCGCAGGCCGCGGCGGAAGCAGGGGCCCGCGTCACGCTGCTGGAAAAGAACGAAAAGCTGGGAAAAAAGCTGTTCATCACCGGGAAGGGGCGCTGCAATCTGACGAACGCGGCGGACATGCAGACGGTCATGGCGAACGTCATGTCAAATCCCCGTTTTCTGTACAGCGCCTTCAGCGAATTTACGAACCGGGACATCATGAAGCGGGTGGAGGACAACGGCTGCCCGCTGAAAACGGAGCGCGGCAGCCGGGTATTCCCGGTGAGCGACCACAGCTCCGACGTGATCGCCGCTCTGGAGCGGGGACTCCGGAAGGCAGGCGTTCGCTGGGAACTCGGCGCGGATGCGGCGGAGATCCTGACGGAAGAAGGTAAGGTCACCGGTGTTAAGACTGCAGACGGAAAAAAGTATGCTGCGGACGCGGTCATCCTTGCTACCGGCGGACTGTCCTACGCGACTACGGGCTCCGACGGAAAAGGGCATAAGATCGCGGCTTCCCTCGGTCACCGGGTCACGGATATGTATCCGTCCCTGGTGCCGCTGGTGGTGAAGGAGCAGGGCGCCGCGGAGATGCAGGGCCTGTCCTTAAAGAACATTGAGATCGCGGTATATGACGGGAAGAAGGAAAAGTACCGGGAGTTCGGGGAGATGCTGTTTACCCATTTCGGGGTCAGCGGGCCTGTCATTCTATCGGCCAGCGCCGTCATCGGCCCCCTTCTCCGGAAGAAGGAGCTGAAGCTCTGCATCGACCTAAAGCCGGCCCTCACCGAGGAGCAGCTGGACCAGCGGATCCTCCGGGACTTCTCGGAAAACCTGAACCGTGAACTCCGGAATTCCCTGTCGGCGCTTCTGCCGGCGAAGATGATCCCCGAGGTCATCGCCCAGTCCGGAATCGCGCCGGAGCGGCGGGTCCACGACATCACCCGCGAAGAACGGGCAGCCCTGGTCCGGGCACTGAAAAAACTTACCTTCACTCTGATCGGACTCCGAGGCTACAACGAGGCGGTGATCACCAAGGGCGGCGTCAGCGTGAAGGAGGTAAACCCCTCCACCATGGAGTCGAAGAAGGTACAGGGCCTGTACTTCGCAGGAGAACTCCTGGATCTGGACGCCATGACCGGCGGTTTCAATCTGCAGATCGCCTGGTCCACAGGTTACCTTGCCGGGAAGAGCGCCGCGGCGGAAGAATAACTGAATTTCGACAGCCGGTGCAGCCCGGTGCAGTCCGGCATATCGCGCTGCTGTCAGGACATGAGAACGAGGGAAGGAAACAGAAATGACGGAATTCGAGAAGTTTCAGGCCATCATCGCGCGGCTCCGGGCGCCGGACGGCTGCCCCTGGGACCGGGAGCAGACCCACGGATCCCTGAAGGCGCCGGTCATTGAGGAGGCTGCGGAGGTGCTCTGCGGCATCAACATTCTTGAAAAGACCGGGGACGCGGATAACCTGAAGGAAGAGCTGGGAGACCTGCTGCTCCAGATCGTGATGCACGCGCAGATCGCGGAAGAGGAAGGCCTCTTCACCATGGATGACGTGATCCGCACCGTGACGGAAAAGATGATCCGCCGCCATCCGCATGTTTTCGGGAACGAGCACATCGACACCTCCGGCGCCGTCCTGAACCGGTGGGAAGAAATCAAAAACCAGGAAAAGGCCGGAAAGGAATGGACGGAAGCGTACCTGCCGGCGGCCTTTGACGAGGCGGAGGAACTGATCGGCGTGGCCCGGCGGCGCAAGGAAAAGAAGTGGGCGGCGCGGAAAACGCAGGAGACTGCGCAATAACTGCCTGTAAAGATGTATAATAATATACAGCATCTGAATGTTTCAGAGGGAGGCCTTCCTTAATGCAGGACAAAGAGCAGCTGTGGGACAAGGTGCAGGAGCTTCATGAACTCGCCATGAAATACGAGGTGGCTGTCGTACCTTTCTTCGAAAAGGATTATCTGAAGGAGTTCTGTGACTTCTACAGGATCAGAAACAGAGAGGCAAAGCTGATCCCGTCAGAGGAAGACTTCGACGGATCATTGAGAGACCTGAGCGGCGAATACCGGTGGGAGGAGATCGCCAAAAAGGCGAAGGACCTGCTCGGCCTTCCGGAGCGTATCATGGTTTTTGACGTGAATGACTCTTTTGACCTCCTCAGGGACGAACTTGGGGGACGCAGGGGTCTTTCCGGATTCTTCTTTGTCTTTGATATGATGTTCTGCGAATATAACGGATACACCCTGTGCTATATCTGCGGGAGCAACAACTGATGATACACCCTGTGCTGCATCTGCGGGTCCGGCAAAGGGAAGAGATCATCAATGCCTGCGAGCAGCTTTACCGGACGATGAACTTCCGGGAGATCACGCTCAAGGAGATCGGCAGTATCACCTCCTTTTCACACCCCACGATCTACAACTATTTCCAGACGAAGGAAGAGATCTTTCTGGCGCTTTTCAGGCGCGAGTATGACCGCTGGAACGAGGATCTGGCAGCGATCCTGGACGGAGATCCGCCGCTGGCTCGGGGAGGTTCTTTCATGAAATACACAAAACTCGGCAATTCAGACATTACCGTGTCCCGCATCTGCATGGGATGATCTGGAACTGACTCCGGAAGAGACCCTGTATCTTGAGGAACCCTATGTGCCGCATCCGCTGGCAGGCGTCATGGCGCAGAACAAGCCGGCCGCGGCGAAGGAAAAACATGTGTGGTCCACCGGCGACCAGAAGATCGGGAAGGAGTAAAAAATGAGCAAAAAGATCGTACAGACAGCAGGAAGAAATCAGCTTGGAGAGTTCGCGCCGATGTTCGCGCACCTGAACGACGACGTGCTTTTCGGTGAGGTATGGAATGACGAAGCCATCGATGTGAAGACGAGGTGCATCATCACGGTCGTCTCGCTGATGGCGTCCGGCATCACCGATTCCTCTCTGACCTATCATCTGCAGAACGCCAAGGCCCACGGCGTCACGAAGGAAGAGATCGCTGCCATCATCACCCACGCCACCATGTACGTGGGCTGGCCGAAGGGCTGGGCAGTGTTCCGCCTCGCGAAGGAGGTCTGGAATGAGGATGCGCCCGCGCTGACGGAGAAGGAAAAGTTCCAGAACACCATCTTCTTCCCCATCGGTGAGCCGAATCCCTACGGCAGGTTCTTCGTGGGCCAGAGCTACCTCGCGCAGGTATCTTCCGAGCAGGTCCCGCTGTTCAACGTGACCTTCGAGCCCGGATGCCGCAACAACTGGCATACCCACCACGCAAAGAGCGGCGGCGGACAGATGCTGATCTGTGTCGGCGGCAGAGGCTACTATCAGGAATGGGGCAAGGAAGCGGTGGAAATGACGCCCGGCACCATCATCAACATCCCCGCGAACGTGAAGCACTGGCACGGCGCGGCGCCGGATTCCTGGTTCTCCCACCTGGCGATCGAGGTCGCGGGCGAGGAGACGTCCACCGAGTGGCAGGAGGCCGTCGCGGACGAGGATTACAACAAGCTGAAGTGATCCGCCGCGGACGAGGACTACAACAAGCTGAAGTGATCTGCCGCGGACGAGGACTACAACAAGCTGAAGTGATCTGCCGCGGACGAGGATGGCAGCAAACTGAAGTGATCCGAGCGGAACAGATTCAGACAGGAAAAGATTTAGGAAATACAGCACCAGATATTATCGAGGTATATGGGTATGAAAAGAATTCTCTCAGTTTTTCTGGCAACACTTATGTTCACCATGCTTGCGGCCTGCGGCAGCAGCGCAAAAGCAGAGACCACAAGCACGCAGGCTGTGACAGAGGCACAGACTGCAGCTGCACAGATTACTGCGGCGGAGACCACTGCGGCGGCGCAGACCCAGGCGGCGGAGACCACTGCGGCAGCGCAGACCCAGGCGGCACAGACCACTGCGGCGGCGGCAGCATCGGCCGCACATTCGGATGTCCTTGTCGCATTCTTCTCCGCCACCGGCACCACGAAGGGCGTCGCGGAGCGTATCGCTTCCGTGACCGGAGGTGATCTGTATGAGATCGTGCCCGCGAACCCCTACTCCGCGGCGGATCTGAACTACAACGACCGGAGCAGCCGTTCCACCAAAGAGCAGAACGACAAGAGCGCACGCCCGGAGATCGGCAGCGCCGACATCTCTCTTGAGGGCTACTCCACCATCTACCTCGGCTTCCCGATCTGGTGGGGCGAGGAGCCGCGGATCCTCGATACTTTTGCCGAAAAGTACAAGTTTGACGGAATCACGGTGATCCCGTTCTGCACCTCCGGCGGAAGCGGCATCGGCAGAAGCGGCCCCAACATGGCTGCACTTGCGGGCAGCGGCACCTGGCTGGACGGAAAGCGGTTCAGCGGAAACGTCTCGGAAGCAGATCTGAAGTCCTGGATCGAAAGCCTGAAGTAAGCAGTATGGTTAAAAGAATCGTGGACGCAGTGATGTCCGTCCTTCTTTTAGTGCTCATGGCCTACCAGGTAACGGGCGAGGCAGCGCACGAATGGATCGGCATGTGCATGACGGTGCTTGTGATCATCCATCAGATCCTGAACCGGAAGTGGTACAGTGCGCTGTTTAAGGGAAAATACAATCCCTACCGGACTCTTTCCACTGTGATCAACGTTCTTTTGATCCTCAGTTTTGCGCTGACGGCCTTCAGCGGCATGTCCATGAGCGGACACGCAGTGCCCTTCCTGTACGGGATGGCGCCGATCTCTTTTGCGAGAAGGATACATCTCAGCATGTCCCACTGGTCTTTCGTGCTGATGGGGCTGCATCTCGGAATGCATATCCCGGCGATGATGTCCGGCATGAAGCGGAATGACAAAGCGCAGGGCAAAGAACAGGGCAAAGAACAGGGCAAAGAACAGGGCAAAGAACAGGGCAAAGAACAGGGCAATAACCAGGACAAGATCAGTTTTATCCCGGCCTGCTTCTTCACCGTTCTCGCCGGCATCGGCCTCTGGCTGTTCCTCCGGAACGGGATACCGGATTATCTGTTCTTCCGGGTCCCCTTTGCCTTCCTGGATTATGACAAAGCCGGCTGGCTTGTACTGCTTGAAAATCTGGTGATGCTTTCTTTCTGGGCGTTCATCGGGACGCAGACGGCACTGATTCTCAGGAATATGGCGAAAAAAGCATGATCTGTCGGAGACCAGGCGCAGGAAACATGATCCAATCATATAAAGGGATATGAAGATGAGGAAGAATTATATTTTTACAGCGATCAGCCTGGCAGCATCCCTCTTGCTGGCCGGGTGTGCGGCAGGACATACTGCGGAAGCACAGGCAGCTGAGAGCCAGCAGACGGAAGCCCAAGCGGCGGCAGGCCAGCCTGCGGAAAGCCGGAAAGCAGAGTCTGAGACAACGGAAGCTCAGTCTGCAGAGTCTGAGACAACGGAAGTCCAGCACGCAGAATCCCAGCCAACAGATGGCACCGATGGCGCGCCGGTGGTATATTTTACTTCAGACATCTCCCCGGAAAGCCTGGTGAAGATTTACGAGAAGCTGGCCTGGACACCGTCCGGAAAGACGGCTGTCAAGATCTCCACGGGAGAGCCACCCGCAAGCAACTATCTTCGGCCGGAGCTGATCGGGGACCTGGTGAAGAAGGTGGACGGGACCATTGTGGAATGCAACACTGCCTACGGCGGTTCCCGCGCGAGCAGCGCCATGCATAAGCAGGTCGCGGAGGACCACGGATTCACGAAGATCGCGGACTTTGATCTGATGGATGAGGACGGCGAGACGGAATGGCCCATCACCGGCGGAAGCGGAGCGGACGAGGCTGGCAGCCAGGACAGTGCGGGTGGTTCAGGCGGCGTCAGCCAGGACAAGATCCGCCGACTCAACCGCATCATTGTGGGCAGCCACGCGGAGAACTACAGTGACTGGATCATTCTTTCCCACTTCAAGGGCCATGCCATGGCGGGCTTCGGCGGCGCCATCAAGAACGTGGGGATCGGCATTTCCTCCCCCAGCGGAAAGGTGTACGTCCATACTGCGGGAACCAAGACCAGCGGAAGCATCTGGTATGACGACCAGGATGCGTGGCTGGAGGCGCTGGCAGAGATGGTGTACGGCTTCAGCAGCCACGTCGGGAAAGAGCACATCGTCTATATCAACGTCATGAACCGCCTGTCGGTGGACTGTGACTGCGACGGAAACCCCGCTGAACCGGATATCCACGACATCGGAATCCTTGCCTCTGTTGACCCGGTGGCACTGGACCAGGCCTGCATCGACCTCGTGAACCAGGCGGAGGGAAAAGAGTCGCTGGTCAGCCGGATCGAGTCGCGCCACGGCCTTCACACGCTGGAGCACGCGGAGGAGATCGGCCTCGGAAGCCGGACCTACGAGCTGGTGAACATCGACTGATGGAATTTTTGCGGAGAGAGCTGATCTATATCCTTTACTATTTCGAGATCCAGTTCCGGCAGATCTGCCGGTACTGGATCCTTGGCATGCTGATCGGATCCTTTATTTCCGTGTTCGCGAAGGAGCGGATCCACGGGATCTTTGCCGGAATGCGGGACAGAAAATGGGGGCTCTTCGGCATCGTCCCCGCCTGTATTCTGGGAATCGCGTCCCCGCTATGCATGTACGGCACGGTGCCGATCGCAGCGTCTTTCCGGAAGCAGGGCATGCGGGAGGACTGGCTGGCGGCATTCATGATGGCATCGATCCTTCTGAACCCGCAGCTCATCATTTACAGCGCGGCGCTGGGAACGACGGCGCTTACGGTCCGGATTATCAGCTGCTTTCTGTGCGGATGCGCTGCCGGCCTGCTGGTGTATTTTTTCTTCCGGGACCGGGATTATTTTGACTTTTCGGCATTTGAAGAAGACCGGGACGAGGCCAGAGACGAGGCCGGGGGAAATGGCGCCAGCGTCAGCTGCCGTGCGCCCTCCAGCCGCGACACGCACCCCAATCTGTTCGTGCGCTACATTCTGAATGTCTGGAGAAATATCAAAGCGACCGGCGTGTATTTTCTGTTCGGCATTCTGCTTTCTGCGCTGTTCCAGCGCTATGTTCCGCAGGACCTGATGGCGCGGGTGTTCGGCGGCAATGAGGCATGGGGCGTCCTGATGGCGGCGACCATCGGAGTGCCGCTCTACGCCTGCGGCGGCGGGACCATCCCCCTCCTGCAGGAGTGGCTGAGGAACGGGATGAGCCTGGGCTCGGCAGCGGCCTTCATGATCACCGGCCCGGCGACAAAGATCACCAACCTCGGGGCACTGAAAATCGTGATGGGATTCCGGCGGTTTCTGCTGTATCTTATATTTGTGATGGCGTTCTCATTTGCCGCGGGGCTGGCGGTGAATGCGTGCATGGCATTCTGAGCGGCGTACGGCATTTGAACGGTGACGCCGCATTCTGACTGCCGGGTGCACGATGACCGATGGCGCTTTCCTGACCGGGAGCGCTGGACGGGACGCCGCATTTTCACAAGGAGGTGACCCTCTCTGCACGACATATGGAATCCATGGCACGGCTGCGTGAAGTGCAGCGAAGGGTGCCGGAACTGCTATATGTATTATCTTGACGGCCTTCGCGACAAGGATGGATCTGAGATCTACCGGACGAAGGCCGGTTTCCGCTACCCGCTTTCCAGGGACCGCCAGGGAAACTACAAGGTCAAAAGCGGGGAGATGATCCGTGTGTGCATGACTTCGGACTTTTTCCTGGACGCGGCCGATGCCTGGCGGCCTGAAGCGTGGGACATCATCCGCAGGCGCCCGGACGTGAAATTCTTCCTTCTTACCAAACGGCCCCAGCGCGTGCGGGAGCATCTGCCGCAGGACTGGGGCGACGGATGGGAGAACGTGATGTTTAATGTTTCCTGCGAAAACCAGCGACGGGCCGATGAGCGGATCCCGATCCTTCTGGAGTTGCCTTTCAAGCATAAAGGTATCATGTGCGCGCCCTATATCGGACCGGTATCCATCGAAAAGTACCTGAAGGAGAACCAGATCGAGCAGGTCCTGTGCGACGGGGAGAATTACGGCGGCGCCCGGCCCTGCCATTATGAGTGGGTGAAAGCGCTTCGGGACGAGTGCGTGAAACACAACGTCACCTTTGTTTTCTGCGGCACCGGCAGGCGTTTCGTGAAGGACGGCCGCGTCTACAAGATCGAAGGCAACGGGCTGCAGAGCCAGCAGGCATTTCGGTCAGGCCTTGGCTTCCGGGGGAAGCCTATAGAGTTCCGGCTGACGGATGAGTGGGGCTATCCGATCAACGAAGACCGGCTGTACAAGCCGTATTTCGGCGAGCGCTGCCAGACCTGCGGCATGAAGCTGTCCTGCAACGGCTGCAGCAGGTGCGGGAAATGCGGGACGTAAAACCAATCAGCTCGCTCAAATCCTTGTTTCCTGATAGAATAAAAACAAGGAAACAAGGATTAGACAGGAAATGATCAATTCCGAACACGGGTGTTCAAACACACCCCTTGCAGATATCTACTGAAACCGGAGGCGTTTTCATGCAAGAAACCATAAAACTGGTACACCATGAAAAGAAGGATGCATTGATTAACGCTTCTCCCTTCACTGTCAAACATGCGCAGACTGCCCGCAGTTTTCACAGCACATTTCCGGGCTATGCTCCTACGCCTCTGGCGGAACTGGACACGCTGGCCGAAACCCTCGGAATCGCCGGCATGTATGTCAAAGACGAAAGCTATCGCTTCGGACTGAATGCCTTCAAAGGACTGGGCGGCAGCTACAGCCTCGGCTGCTATATCGCGAAAAAGCTGGGGAAAGAAATGTCGGAGCCCACAGTTGCGGCAGCGCCCGGGAAAGAAATGTCGGAGCCCGTTTCCTCTGATTCGGCAGGCGGGAAGACACAGGCGATCTCGTTCTCAGATATCACCAGTGAGGAGACCCGCAGGAAACTGGGGGAGATCACCTTCGTCACCGCGACTGACGGAAACCACGGCCGCGGGGTCGCCTGGACCGCGCATATGCTGGGCCAGAAAGCCGTCGTTTACATGCCGAAGGGCAGCGTGCAGGAACGTCTGGAGAATATCCGCCGCCTCGGCGCGGAAGCAGAGATCACGGATATGAATTATGACGACACGGTGGCATTTGCCGCCCGGCAGGCGGAAGAAAAGGGCTGGATCCTGATCCAGGACACTGCCTGGGAAGGATACGAGGAGATCCCGACCTGGATCATGCAGGGGTATATGACGTTGGGGCTGGAGGCGGTGGAGCAGCTCGGCGGCAGAAAGCCCACGCACATCTTCCTGCAGGCGGGTGTCGGGGCTATGTCCGGTGCGCTGGCGGCGTTTTTCACAGATTACTACGGCGCGGACAAGCCGGTGATCACCATCGTGGAGCCGAACAAGGCGGACTGCATTTATCAGACGGCCCTTGCGGACGATGGCCGCGTGCACACGGTGACCGGTGATCTCGCAACAATTATGGCAGGCCTGGCCTGCGGCGTCCCGTGCACCATCGGCTGGAATGAGCTGAACCGCTGTGCGGAGAACTTTGCCTCTGTCCCGGACTGGGTCGCGGCCAAAGGAATGCGGATCCTGGGAAATCCGGCCGGGACCGACAGAAGAGTGATCTCCGGAGAGAGCGGCGCCGTCACCACCGGCTTTGTCTGCGAGGTGATGCAGAACGAGAGCCTTGCCGAGCTGCGGCAGACCATCGGCCTGGACAGGAATTCCGTCGTGCTGTGCATTTCCACAGAAGGAGATACAGACCGCGAAAACTACAGGCGCATCGTCTGGGACGGCAAATACCCCAGCTGCTGACCGGAGTGGAACGTAGAGTGCATGTCCGCCCGGGGCAGATGCTCAAAATGAAGATAAAGTCTATTGAGAACCAAGCTCTTTCTTATGAGGTTGGTTCTTTTTTTGCTCAAAACTCACAGATGTTCTATGGCGGGGAAGCATGCTGGGCGCGATACGAATGGTGGGGCGGGAGAATCAATCATACCCGCCGTAAGGCGGAGAAGCTTGCCGGTCGCGATACGAATGGTGGGGCGGGAGAATCAATCATACCCGCCGTAAGGCGGGGAAGCTTGCTGGTCGCGATACGAATGGTGGGGCACGAAAACCAATCATACCCTCCGTAAGGCGGAGAAGCTTGCCGGTCGCGATACGAATGGTGGGGCGGGAGAATCAATCATACCCGCCGTAAGGCAGGGAAGCTTGTTGGTCGCGATACGAATGGCGGGGTGCGAGAATCAATCATACCCTCCGTAAGGCGTAGAAGCTTGCTGGTCGCGATACGAATGGTGGGGCGTGAAAACCAATCATACCCGCCGTAAGGCGGGGAAGCTTGCTGGTCGCGATACGAATGGTGGGGCGTGAAAACCAATCATACCCGCCGTAAGGCGAGGAAGCATGCTGGTCGCGATACGAATGGTGGGGCGCGTAAAGCTAGTTTACCCGCCGTAAGGCGGAGAAGCTTGCTGGTCGCGATACGAATGGTGGGGCGGGAGAATCAATCATACCCTCCGTAAGGCGGAGAAGCTTGCTGGTCGCGATACGAATGGTGGGGTGCGAGAATCAATCATACCCTCCGTAAGACGGAGAAGCTTGCTGGTCGCGATACGAATGGTAGGGCGGGAGAATCAATCATACCCTCCGTAAGGCGAGGAAGCTTGCTGGTCGCGATACGAATGGTAAGGGCAAAATGTAAACCGATACTGAAGAAATCCGAAATAAAACGCTTTTTTACAGGAGAATGCTGACAGGAACGGCAATATGGCTCCGGCTCGTGGTATCATATAGACAGTTGCAGCCGGCACAAAACAGCGCCTCGAAAAGAAAGGAGAAAACCATGGAAGCACCGGAATTTGAGTTTGCCCATCTCGGCGTCAATGCAAGGTCGAAGGAGGAGGCGGAAAAGTTTCTCCTGTTCTGCGAGAATGTCCTGAATTTCAAAGACAAAATCGAAAAACCCCGCGGCTGCTTTATCGCGGACCGGAAGATGGAACTCATGAAGGATGACGCAAGAGGAACCTTCGGACATATCGCAATCTATACGCCGGATATGGATGCCGGGATCAAGTACCTGGAGTCCATGGGATATGAGATGGATTATGACGACATCCGCCTGGATGAAAACGGAAAGATCCGGATGATCTATATCAAAGAGGAAATCAACGGATTCGGGATTCATCTGACGTCGCAGAAGTAAAGAACCAGACGAGAAAAAGCAGTTAAACAGGTTGAACACTCCCACCGCTTGCAGAAGCGGGGGTATTTTCGCCAGATAGGGATAAAAGGGCCGGGTCGCCGGAAGAAGGAGGAGAACGGGATGAGAGGGATAAGCAGATTGCTGGCAGCTTTGATATTCTTTGTTTTTATTCTTTCCGGGTGCGGCGGCGAGAAGATGATCGGCCCCAGATCGGAAAACGCATGGAAGAGATGGGAAGAGCAGCAGAAGGTTCTGAAGGATACCTGGGGCGAGACTGAGATCTATGCATACATAGAGACCCTGATGGACGACTTCCGGAGCGTGAATGCCAATGTTGTGTTCAAAGAGGACTTTTCCCTTGAGACAGAGAGCAAAGAACTGGACGCCCTCCGAAAGCTGTATGACGATGTGAATTTCACTGCGGATGTTTCGCTGGAAGAGTTCCTGCAGCGCCTTTCCGATTCCCGGTTCCGGTATGCCGTTGGGTCCCCTCTGGAGATAGAAGGGATCGAAGAGGTGAAGGAAGGCGACGCCGCCGGTTACCATGTTTCCCTGGAGTATTATGCGAACGTAGATTCCCTGATGAGGGTCCCGCTGGAGGTGACGATCGGAGAAAACGGGAAATTCAGCGCGGAAAACAGCTTCCCGGAAGCCGAAAAGAAATAGAAGATCGGAACAGAAGAAATAGAAGATCGTAACAGAAGATCGGAACAGAAGACCGTAACAGAAGACAGGAATATGAAAAAAAGAGCATACGTTACAAGATAATGGTGCCAGCTGCCTTAAACATGTGTTTACGGCAGCTGGCACCTGTTATGGCGTTATGGTATGGCAATTCCAACGTTACTATCAGCATAAGCACGGGCAGTTCAGCATCCCTGCCTGGGAAAGGAGATATGGCAGTTCAGCATCCCTGCCTGGGAAAGGAGATATGGCAGTTCAGCATCCCTGCCTGGGAAAGGAGATATGACAGTTCAGCATCCCTGCCAGGAAAGGAGCCCAGGCAGTTCAGCATCCCTGCCTGGGGAAAGAATTATGGCAGTTCCACATCTTTGCCGGTGTAAAGATATCTCAGATGGAATGCGGTGGCAGGATCCTTGATATCTGAAAATGCGATCGTGACACCGTATTTCTGGGAGATATCCAGGCCCTTGTCGCCGAAACCGTACACATAATGATAATGCGGATGTGCGTCTTCGATCACTTTCGGATTCCTGCCCTTCACCCACTTTTCTTCCTGCATGAGATATGCTTTTTCGGCGATGCGCGTTATCGTGCTGCCGGCGGGCATGGCTTTGGTCTTTGTACCCTTGATATAAGTGTCTTCCCAGGTGTCACCCTTTTTCTCTCCACGGTACATTTCCTGAACCTTGCCCTTTTTCATGATCACGTACCAATAGGTTCCGCCCTTGCCGCCCAGAACGTGGTCGACATCGTTCTGATAAGCCTGATAGAACTCAAAACCCTGATTTTCTTCCACAAGCTGGATGAAACGATCCGCTGACATAGTATTCTCCTTCCGCTTTTTCTCTTGTGAGGGTGCGAAGACTCCTGCTATGATGTTGGTGCCTGAAAAAACAGCGCGGGTTTCCGGCAGCAGACACTCATTGTCTGATATGAGTTCCGGCCGGCAGATATTAATAGTCTAATATAAGTTTACGGTGGCGGGCGTCTAATGTCCAGTCATGAGTTAAGATGCCGGCGCACAGAGAGGAGAGAAGCAGCATGGATCTTAAAGAGGCAAGACAGGGGATCGACAGCATCGACCGGGAGATGGTCCGTTTGTTCTGTGAGCGCATGGAGCTTTGCAGGGATATCGCTGAATATAAGCGGACGATGCAGCTGCCTCTTACGGATCCGGTCCGTGAGCAGGAGAAGCTCAGCGAAGTGGCGGCGATGGCCGGAGAAGAGATGGGGCAGTACGCAGCAGAGCTGTACAGCCGGATCTTTGAAATCAGCAAGGCATATCAGGCCAGGATACTTGAAACCCGGTAAGAGACCGGTGTAATTCTTGTATACACAGCGGGGCGCCAGGTGTTCTCTGGCCGTAGTACACTGAGCGGCAGCGCTTTTCGGGGGTGTTTAGTGTCCGAAACAGAGCTTCCCCGGCCGCGATACACTGAAGGGTAGCGAAAATCTTGTATACACAGTGTCAGAACCGGATGTTTCTTGGCCGTAGTACACTGAGTGGTGGCGCTTTTCGGGGGTGTTTAGTGTCCGAAACAGAGCTTCTCAGGCCGCGATACACTGAATAGGGGTAAAATCTTGTATACACAGTGTATCGAATAGGAGCTTCCGGGTTGCGATACACTGAGTGACGGCGCTTTTCGGGGGTGTTCAGTGTCCAAAACAGAGCTTCCCCGGCTGCGATACACTGAATGGCAGGGAAAGACTTGTATACACAGTGTAAAACCTGAATTTCCCGGCAGCTTCCCGGTCGCGATTCGGGGGCGGGAAGCGGGTTTCCATTTCGCGTCACACATCCGTATCGCGACCAGCAAGCTTTCTCCTCATACGAAGGGTATGCCTGGTTTTCTCCCTCGCCATTCGTACCGCGGGCTGGATACTTCTCCAGTCTACGAAGGGAGAGTTTCCTTTTCGCTTAATATAAAAGAACCAACCCCATAAGGGGTCGGTTCCCGGAAAAAGTTCTTATAAGTCCCCTGTCCACACCCTCGTCATACGGCTCATATCCGGTAGTAAGCGATAAACGATTACAATACGGTTGTACCCGATCGGAGCTTTACGATCCTGGGGGATTCGAACCCACGTGCCTGCTCTGTCAGCACAACCGGAGTGCAGCTTAGGCTGCTGCCGCCTGATATGCGCATCCGTACGACTACCATCTTATCATCACTCGATCAGCTTTGTCTTCCAGTTGGTCTCCTGCAGGAGGTTGTCCAGCTCCCGGACTTCCTTCGCGATCTGGTCCGCGACCTTCTGCAGGTCACCGGCCTTGAGGAGGGATTTCACCTTGATCTCCGTGCCTCTGGCACGGTTCGTGTTCTGCGAGGCGCTGTACACCAGGTCACGGTAGGAGGACAGCTTTACCATCAGCGCATCCTTTCTGGCAATCAGCGCAGTCAGCGTCATGCCGTTTGCCTTCGTCCTGCAGTTGGTCAGGTTGATGGCGGCCATGAGATACTCAAGACGGGCAATGGCAGCGTTCAGCTCCTTCAGCAGCTCGGCGGGCTCTTCCGCCGGCTCCTCGCCCTCCTGGACAAGGATGACATTCGCAAGTCTTCTCCGAAGTTCCTCGATCTTCCTGTTCAGATCGGCTCTTTCCTGTAATGCTTCCGCAAGCTTCATCGTTTTACCTCCTACTGTTCCGGTCAATTATAATATAATTATATCACAATCCAGGCCCCTGGAACGGTCTAAGCTCTGGAACGGTCTAAGCTCTGGAACGGCCTAAGCACATGGAACGGCCTAAGTACAGGGAACGGTCTAAGCCCCTGGAACGGTCTAAGCCCTGGAGCGGCCTTTACACATGGAACGGTCCATACACTCAGGGACATTCATGCCGCATTCACGAAAGGAGACCGAGACAAAATGATCATTAAAGCCGTAAAGTTTGTTGAGAAGGGGTTTTACGCGCAGGACTTCGCGTTTGGCGGAGAGCCGGGTGAGGTCGAGCCCCAGAGTCATTTACCGCGGGTCGCTGCAGAACTATGTGATCGATACAGGGGATGATGTCATTCTGGTCGATACAGGACTGCCGAAAGAGACGCCCGCCGGTGTCTGGGACGGAAAAGCGACGACATTCCTGGGCAAATGGATCGAGGACTATGTATCCGCGCTGAAGACGGCGGGCTACGAGCCTTCCCAGGTGACCAAGATCATCCTGACGCATAAGCATGCGGATCATTCAGGTGAAGTCAGAAGCTTCCCGAACGCCAAGTTCTATGTGAACAGGATCGAGATGGAGACCGATGAGATCAAGGCTCTGAAAGACCATCCTGGCATCACGCCGGTGGACTTCCTGGACGGCCCTTATTATAACGTGAAGCCTCACACGAATAAATTCGCGTGCTTCCATTGCCGCTTTAGGCGGCGGACTGAATGACGGCGGATACGCCTGTAACTCAGGAAGCGCGGAAA
>CADBEN010000001.1 GCA_902793685.1 uncultured Lachnospiraceae bacterium | reverse complement strand
TAACCAAAGCATAACATCTCCTGTTTACCTGGGCGGAACCGGCCAAAAGCTGCCGCCCTATTGGCCGTGTTCAAAGCTTAACTGTGAATAGTAACAAAAACTTTTGGCTGTCAAGTATTTTTACTTGACAGCCATTTTGCCCTTCGCTATAATGCTCAGGGTGATAAGCTATGAATGAGATTGAATCGATCGTCAACCGCGATCTTTTATTTGATTTTTACGGAGATCTGCTGACAGAACACCAGAAACGCATTTTTGAGGCGGTGGTGTTCGATGACCGCTCGGTCAGCGAGGTCGCCCGGGAGGAAGGCATCAGCCGCCAGGGCGTCTCGGACCTGATCCGGCGCGCACAGGAGCAGATGGCGTCCTATGAAGAGAAGCTGGGACTGGTGCGGAAATTCCGGCAGCGCCGGAAGGAGTACCGGGAGATCCGGAATCTGGCAAAGCAGCTTCTGGAGGACGGAGACCGCGGACATGCGGAGCGGATCGCGCAGATTGCGGACCGGCTCCTGCAGGACGAACAGTAAGGAGGTTCCATGGCTTTTGAAAGCCTGACCGAAAAATTACAGAAGGTTTTCCGCGATCTCCGCGGAAAAGGAAAGCTTTCCGAGGCAGACGTCAAGGCAGCTCTGAAGGAAGTCCGGATGGCGCTTCTCGAGGCCGATGTCGGCTACAAGGTCGTGAAGCAGTTCATCGCAGGGATCCAGGAGCGCGCGGTCGGCGCGGAGGTGCTGGAATCCCTGACCCCGGGACAGCAGGTCGTGAAGATCGTCAACGAAGAGCTGATCCGGCTGATGGGTTCCGAGACCACGGCCATCACCCCGGATCCGGAGAACGGCGTCACGGTCATCATGATGGCAGGTCTTCAGGGCGCAGGAAAGACGACCACCGCGGCGAAGCTTGCCGGCAAGTTCCGGCAGAAGGGAAACCGGCCGCTGCTGGCAGCCTGCGACGTATACCGCCCGGCTGCAGTGGAGCAGCTGAAGGTAAACGGAGAGAAGGTCGGCGTCCCCGTCTTTTCCATGGGAACGTCCCAGAATCCGGTGAACATCGCGAAAGCCGCCCTGGCATCCGCGAAGGAAAACAGGAATGACATTCTGATCCTGGATACCGCAGGCCGCCTGCAGATCGACGAGTCGATGATGCAGGAGCTTGTGAGCATCAAGGAAGCACTCACGGTCCACTGGACCATCCTGGTGGTGGACGCCATGACAGGCCAGGAAGCGGTGAATGTCTCGAAGACCTTCAACGACAAGGTCGGCATCGACGGCGTCATCGTTACCAAGCTGGACGGCGACACCCGCGGCGGCGCGGCGCTTTCCATCCGGGCCGTGACCGGAAAACCGATCCTTTACGCCGGCATGGGCGAGAAGCTCTCGGACCTGGAGCAGTTCTATCCGGACCGGATGGCTTCCCGCATCCTCGGCATGGGAGACATCCTCTCCCTGATCGAAAAGGCCCAGACGGAGGTCGACGAGGAAAAGGCGAAGGCCATGACCGAGAAGCTCCGCAAGGCGGAGTTCGACTTCAACGACTTCCTGGACCAGATGGACCAGATGAAGAAGCTCGGAGGTCTCTCGGGGATCATGAGCATGCTCCCGACCATGGGCACGCCGAAGGGCGGAATGCCTGAGATCGACGAGTCCCAGATGGACCGGGTCCGAGCCATCATCCTCTCCATGACGAAGGAAGAGCGGCAGAACCCCTCCATCCTGAATCCTTCCAGAAAAAACAGGATCGCGAAGGGCTCCGGCGTGGACATCAGCGAAGTCAACCGGCTGGTCAAGCAGTTCGAACAGATGCGGAAGATGATGAAGCAGCTTCCCGGAATGATGAAGGGAAGGCGCGGCGGCTTCGGCGGCATGGGAATGGGCGGCGGCCTCGGCGGACTCTTCGGAAAGATGAAATTTTAATCACAGGACATCAGTGCAGAAAACTGCGTTGAGATAGATCAGAATCAAGATTGATAATAATAATCAGGAGGAAAAAAGAAATGGCTGTTAAGATGAGACTGAGAAGAATGGGACAGAAGAAGGCACCCTTCTACAGAGTTGTTGTTGCGGATGAGAGATCTCCCAGAGACGGAAGATTCATCGCGGAAGTCGGCACCTATGATCCGACCAAGGATCCGAGCGTCATTCAGTTCAACGAAGAAGAGACCAGAAAGTGGCTCGCAAACGGCGTTCAGCCCACTGACCGCGTTGCGAAGCTCCTTGCGATCGCCGGTATCACGAAGTAATCAGGTGCCGGTCTATGAAGGAGCTTGTAGAGGTCATTGCAAGAGCCCTGGTGGATCATCCTGACCAGGTTTCCGTCAAAGAGACGGAACGGGAAGACGCGATCGTTGTCGAGCTTTCCGTGGCTCCGACTGATATGGGCAAGGTCATCGGCAAATCCGGAAAGATCGCGAGAGCGATCCGTTCCGTGGTGAAGGCGGCATCCGTGCAGTCGGAAAAGAAGGTCATCGTCGAGATCGAGTGACCTGTATTTTCCGGTACGGAGTCTGTTCTCCGGCCGGAAAAAGCTACAGATAAACGGGGGCGGCTTGCGGGCCGCCCCTTTGATCCACATAAGGCAGAGAGGAATTATGACAGAAGAGTTCAGAGTCGGTGTTATCAGTTCAGTGCACGGGATCCGCGGGGAGGCAAAGGTGTTCATCACCTCCGACGACCCGGAGCGGTTCCGCAGCCTGAAGACAGTCACCGGACGCTTCCCGAAGAGCGGGACTGTGCTGCGCCCGGGCAATGCCGGCGTGGAACGGGTCCTGGAACTTCAGTCCGTCCGCTTTTCCAACGGTATGGCGATCTGCAAATTCCGGGGGATCGATACCCCGGAGGACATGCAGAAGCTCCGCGGCATGGAACTCTGGGTGGACCGTGAACACGCGATCCCGCTGGAGGAGGGCGAGTACTACATCGCCGATCTCCTGGGACTCAGGGTCGTCACGGAGGAAGGCGTGGAACTGGGCACGGTGAAGGACATCTGGCCCACCGGCGCGAACCATGTGATCACCGTGAAGCAGAAGAACGGGAACGAGGTCCTTCTTCCCTACATTCCGGACTGTGTGAAGGAGGTCCGCCTCGAGGCAGGCGAGATCCTGATCCATCTGATGGAGGGACTTTTGTGATGCATTTCCATATTCTGACTCTTTTCCCGGAGATGGTGCTGACCGGTCTCGCCACCAGCATCATCGGCCGCGCCCAGAAGGACGGTTTCCTGACGGTGGACGCGGACAACATCCGGGATTACACCACAGAAAAGCACGGGCACGTGGACGATTATCCCTACGGCGGCGGCGCCGGCATGCTGATGCAGGCGGATCCGATCCTCAGGGCGTACCGCGCTGTCTGTGAGCGCACCGGGACCACGCCCCGGGTCATCTACACCTCGCCGGCCGGGCGTCTCTTTGACCAGGCGGCGGCGAAGGCTTTCGCGAAGGAAGAGGAGCTGGTGATCCTCTGCGGTCATTATGAGGGTGTGGATGAGCGGGCCCTGGAACTTCTGCACGCGGAGAGCTGGTCGATCGGCGACTACGTCCTGACCGGCGGGGAACTGCCGGCCATGGTCATGGTCGACGCCATCAGCCGCATGGTGCCCGGCGTTCTGTCCAACAGCGAGAGCGGGGAGACGGAATCCTTCGAGGGCTCGCTCCTCGAGTATCCGCAGTACACGCGGCCGGAGGTATATGAAGGGCTCCGGGTCCCGCCGGTCCTGCTTTCCGGAGACCACGGGAAGGTGGACCGCTGGCGGAGGGACCAGTCGCTGCTGCGGACGATGGAGCGGCGGCCGGATCTCTTTGCCAAGGTCGAATTTACCAAAGCCGACCGCAAATTCCTGCGGACGCTGGAAGCGGATCCTGATCTTTCAGAGTAAAAAGAATCCGCTTGCATTGTCGCGGGAAGTGTGTTAAATTAGTTAGGCTGTTATAAAAAGAGATGGTCCGCTGAGCCCGCGTCGGCTTAAGAACGTCGAATCAAATTTCAGGAGGAATTGTAAAAATGAAGCAGAATCCGATTCTCGACAAGATCGAGGCAGAGCAGATCCGGACCCTTACCGAGTTCAATGTCGGTGACACTGTCAGAGTCCACAACAAGATCAAAGAGGGAAACCGTGAGCGTATTCAGATGTTCGAGGGCACTGTCATGAAGATCCAGAACGGCGGCGTGAGAAAGACCTTCACCGTCAGAAAGATCTCCAACGGCATCGGCGTTGAGAAGACCTTCCCGTTCAGCTCTCCGTTCGTTGACAAGGTCGACGTCGTCAGAAAAGGTAAGGTCAGAAGAGCAAGACTTAACTACCTCAGAAACCTTTCCGGCAAGGCTGCAAAGGTCAAGGAAGTTATCAAATAATCCGAAGAGGATTGAAACTGCGGGGGACAATCGAAAAATTGTCCCCCGATTCTTTCTTTACGGGCATCTGTTCTGTGTCCTGAGGAACGGTATTGGAAGGGAGGAGGATCCGAATGGTTTTTGATTCTGATGAATCCGGACTCCGGGATATCATAAAGATCATCGTCCAGGTCATAACGGCGGTCGCTTTTGCCTGGTTCCTGGTCTACTGCTTCGGCGCGCCGCAGACGGCATCGGGCCAGAGCATGCGTCCGGCCATCGAGGCGGGGGACCGGCTGCTTCTGGACCGCATGAGTTATCATCTGAAAAAGGCGGGACGCTACGACATCGTCCTCTTTACCACCTCGGAAAACGGGAACCCGAACATCAAACGCATCGTAGGACTTCCGGGAGAGCGCGTCCAGATCCGGGACGGACACATCCTGATCAACGGGAAGGTCCTGGAGGAACCGGAGGAGCTGGAACTCAGCGCGGTCTCCATAGGCGGCATCGCAGAAAACGAGATCACTCTCGCGGAGAATGAGTATTTTGTCCTGGGGGACAACCGGGACGCCGGTGAGGATTCCAGGTCGGAAAGCATCGGAAGTATTCCCGCGGAGCGGCTGATGGGAAAGCTGTGGTTCCGGGTCGGGCCGTTTGAGCGGATCGGAAGGATCAGGTAAAAAGGAGAAATGAATATTCAGTGGTATCCCGGGCATATGACCCGGGCAAAGCGAAGCATGCAGGAAGACGTCCGGGCGGTGGATCTCATCATCGAGATCGTGGATGCCCGGGCGCCGCTTGCCACCAGGAATCCCGACATCGAGGCGCTGGGACAGGGAAAGTTCCGCATCATCCTTTTAAACAAGGCTGACCTCGCGGAGGAACCGGTATCCTACGAGTGGGTAAAATATTTCAAGGCTGCCGGATATGACTGCTTTTTCATGGACGGGCGGAGCAAGAAGAATCTGAAGCGGCTGATGGTCCTGATCGAGCGTGTCTGCGCAGAGAAAAGGGAGCGGGACAAGAAGCGGGGGATCCTGAACCGGCCGCTCCGGGCCATGGTCGCCGGCGTCCCGAATGTGGGAAAATCCACCCTGATCAATACCATCGCGGGAAAGAGCACGGCAAAGACCGGCAACAAGCCCGGCGTCACCAAGGGAAACCAGTGGATCCGTCTGAACAAGTCGGTGGAGCTTCTGGACACGCCGGGAATCCTGTGGCCGAAGTTCGAGGACCAGCGGATCGGCGAGATCATTGCCTTCCTCGGCTCTGTGAACGAGATGATCGTGGACCCGGTGGAGCTTGCGGTCACCCTCATCGGCTTCCTCAGGGCGGCCGGAAAGACGGAGGGACTGAACGAGCGCTGCGAGTGCACGGACGACATGACGCCGGCGGAGGTGCTGGATCATCTGGCACTGCGCCGCGGCTGTCTTCAGGCCGGCGGAGAGCCGGATCCGGAGAAGGCTGCAGCGATCCTGATGAATGAGTACCGCAGCGGCCGCTTCGGACAGATCTCTCTGGAGGAGCCGCCGAAGACGGCAGGATCCGCGCCGGAGGATCGGAAGACCAAGGCGGAAAACAAATCAGAGAACAGGGCAGAGAAGACGGAAGGACCGGAGACGGAGGAACAGAAGTGAGAACACTGAAGGGAGAGCGTCTGGAGAAGGAGCTGGCAAGGCTTGAGGCGATGTGCGCCTATGAGCGGGAATATGCCGCCTGCACCGCGATCTGCGGGATCGACGAGGCGGGCCGCGGGCCCCTGGCCGGTCCGGTGGCCGCAGGCGCAGTCATCCTTCCGAAGGACTGCCGGATCCTGTATCTCAATGATTCCAAAAAGCTGACTCCTGCGCGCAGGGACGCCCTGTTCGATGAGATACGGGAGAAGGCCGTCGCCTTCAGCATCGGCATTTCCTCCCCGGAGCGGATCGACGAGATCAACATCCTTCAGGCAACTTACGAGGCGATGCGGAAGGCGGTCGCAGGTCTTTCCGTACAGCCGGATCTGCTGCTGAATGACGCGGTGACCATCCCTGAGGTGCAGATCCGCCAGGTACCCATCGTCAAGGGAGACGCGAAGAGCGTCAGCATTGCGGCGGCGTCGATCCTTGCGAAGGTCACCAGGGACCGGATGATGGAAGAGTACGACGCGATGTGGCCGGAGTACGGTTTCGCGAAACATAAAGGCTACGGGACTGCGCAGCACATCGCGGCGCTGAAGGAATACGGCCCCTGCCCGATCCACCGGAGGAGCTTTATCGGCCACTTTGTCCCTGTGGAGTGAAGCGCCCGGCATGCTCCCGGCAGGGACGCCGGGTGGAGATCCTGCATTGTTTTTACACAACGGGAGAAGACGTTTATCAGATGAAGGAAGAGATCCGGAAAGAGATCGGCGCGGCACAGAACCGGCGCCAGACCGGCACGGCTTATGAATCCCTGGCGGCGGATTACCTGTCCGCCCGGGGAATGCAGATCCTGCACCGGAATTACCGTTCCAGGCACGGGGAGATCGATCTCATCGGCATGGACGGTAATTACCTCGTCTTTGTGGAAGTGAAATACCGCGCTTCCGGGAAAATGGGCGATCCTCTGGCCGCGGTCGATGCCCGCAAGCAGCGGAGGATCCTTGATACTGCCCGGCACTATCTTTACGAGAACCATTACCGGACGGATGCCCCCGTCCGGTTTGACTGTGTCGGGATCACCGGGAAACGGATCGAGTGGGTAAAGAACGCCTTCCGGGGATGAGAGAAGAAGAATCCTTACGGGATGATGGAAGAGGAACAGAAATGGATGGCTGGATCAGAAAAGAAACAGAGACCGTGACGCAAGTCACGGAGCGGAACGGCGTCGTGCTGCTCACCTTTCCCGCGCTGGACAGGCTCGGGATGGTGCGGGCCGGCTTCTCCACGAGGCACGGAGGTGTCAGCACCGGGCATCTCGCGGAGATGAACTTTTCCTTCGGACAGGGAGAGCCGAAGGAGGTCGTTCGGGAAAACTACCGCCGGGCGGCGTCTGCCCTCGGCGTGGAACCGGAGTCTTTCGTGCTTTCGCACCAGACCCACACTGTGAACCTGATGATGGTCCGGGAAGAGGACCGCGGGACCGGCGTGTTCCGGGAACGGCCCTATGATGACATCGACGGTCTTCTCACCAACGCCCGGGGAGTCACGCTGACCACCTTCCATGCGGACTGCCTGCCGGTCTATCTGGCGGATCCGGTGCACGGAGCCATCGCGCTTCTGCACGCAGGCTGGCGCGGGACCATCGGACAGATCACCGGACATGCGGTCCGGCGGATGGGAGAGGAATTCGGGACCCGTCCGGAGGATCTGACCGCAGTGGTGGGCCCCGGCATCTGCAGGGAATGTTATGAGATCGGGGAAGATGTGGCGGAGCGCTTCCGGAGCGCCCTTTCCGCGGAGGAGGCTGCGCAGGTCCTCACGGATCCGCACCGGAAAGAGGACGGGATGCACTGGCAGCTGGATCTCGGCGCCGCCAACCGCATTTTCCTTCAGCACGCCGGCATTCCGGCAGAAAAGATCCATGTATCCGGCGTCTGCACGCGATGCAACGCGTCCCATCTGCATTCCTACCGCGCCGCCGGCCCCCTCTCCGGCCGCAACGCCGCCTTCCTGTCTCTGACATGAGCATTTCAGGTCGGCTGCGGCCCCTGATCAAAAAACAAAAATAGTTATCAGGCAAACTGTCCGTGAAAACTAAAAAAGAGCTGTCCTGTAAAACCGTCGCAGATCGACTGAGGATCCTGCGGAGGCTGCAGTTTTTGCGACCGAGACTGCACATCATGCAAAGTCGACCGAGCAAAAACTGCAAATGCCTCCGAGCAGGATCCGAAGGTAGATCAAGGGTTTTACAGACAGCTCTTATTTCAATTTAAAGGTTAAGCTGACAGTTTCTTTGTGTCAGTCCACCACCGACCCGAAATACTCGTATCCGTCGTTGCCAAGATTGGCAAGGAATTCGTTGATCTTCTGGGTGGAGGAGATGGTGTCTCCGATAGGCGCGTCGGAATTCAGGCTGTTGATGATGTACGCGAGATACCCGCTCATGTCCGCCTCAAGATACCAGGGCTCTGTGAGGAGCTCAGGTACACGGTAGGTCAGGTTGGTGGTGCAGACATAGTCGATGGTGCCGGCGGCGTGGCTCTTCCGGAAGGAATCCAGTCCGTTGGTGAAGAGGCCGAAGGTCGCGCACACAATGACACGCTTTGCGCCGCGTTTCTTCAGATCCCTTGCGGTGTCCAGCATGCTCTCGCCGGAGGAGATCATGTCGTCGATGACCATCACATCCTTGCCGGCGACGCTGGCGCCCAGGAATTCATGAGCCACGATGGGGTTCCGGCCGTTCACGACCTTGGAGTAATCACGGCGTTTGTAGAACATGCCGATATCCACGCCCATGATGTTGGCGACGTAGATGGCGCGGTCCATCGCACCTTCGTCCGGGCTGATGATCATCAGGCTGTCCTTGTTGAGCTTCATATCCGGAATGTTGTTGAAGCAGGTCTTGATGAACTGGTAGGTCGGCATGAAGTTGTCGAAGCCGGTCAGCGGGATGGAGTTCTGGACTCTGGGATCATGGGCGTCGAAGGTGATGAAATTCGAGATACCCATCTTTTCCAGTTCCATCAGCATGGTGGCGCAGTCCAGGGATTCTCTGCCGGTCCTGCGGTGCTGGCGTCCTTCATAGAGGAAGGGCATGATGACATTCACGCGGTGGGCAGTCATGACGCCTGCCCCGATGATGCGCTTCAGGTCCTGGAAGTGGTCGTCCGGGGACATGTGATTCGTGTTGCCGTCCACTTTGTAGGTCAGAGAGTAGTTCGTGACATCGACCATGACATAAAGGTCGCTGCCGCGGACGGACTCATTGATGCTTCCCTTGCCCTCGCCGGTGCCGAAGCGGGAGCAATGGATGTCGAGAAGAAAGTTGTCGGCGTCATAGCCGCGGTAGTGCAGGCTCTGGGCACGTTCACCGGCAGTCTCAGTATCCTCTGAGCGCATGCGGACCAGATGTGCATTGACTTTTTCCGCCAGATCGCGGCAGCTTTCCAGTGCCGCGATCTTCAGAGGTGCCACCGGAAGGCGAAGGTTGTTGTTCTCACTGCTCATTTCTTTTCCTCCATGGAAAACAGCGGGGAATCCCCGCTTCTGTCACGTTAAAGTCTACCATTTTCGGGGCATCGGTGCAAGGCTGCATTGCAAAGCGGCAGGGATTCATGTAAAATACGGGGCATGAGGAAAGCGGTCTGCTTTTCTCTTGTTCTGGTGCATTTGGACAGGAAGGATGAGACATGGCAGAGAAGGGACATCTGATCACGGGAGTAGAACCCGGCTCCATCGCGGAAGAGATGGAGATCGTACCGGGCGACCGGCTGATCGCAGTCAATGATCATGAGATCGAGGATGTCTTCGACTACCGCTATCATATCAGCGCCGAGTACATCACCCTCCTGATCCTGAAGGAAAACGGGGAAGAGTGGGAACTGGAGATAGACAGCGGGGGCGAGGATCCCGGTCTGATCTTCGAGAGCGGCCTGATGAGCGACTACCGCTCCTGCTCGAACAAATGCATTTTCTGCTTCATCGACCAGATGCCGGAAGGCATGCGGGACACGCTGTATTTCAAGGACGATGATTCCCGCCTGTCCTTTCTTCAGGGAAACTATGTGACCCTGACCAATATGAAGCAGAGGGATCTGCAGCGGATCATCGACTTCCGCCTGGAGCCCATAAATATCTCAGTGCACACCACGAATCCGGAGCTCCGTGTGAAGATGCTTCACAACCGCTTCGCGGGAACGTCCCTCCGCCACATCCGGACCCTGTACGACGCAGGTATCCAGATGAACGGGCAGGTGGTGCTCTGCAAGGGCTGGAATGACGGGGAGGAGCTCTCCCGGACTCTCAGGGACCTTCTGGAGTATGCGCCCCTCATGCAGAGCGTGTCCGTGGTCCCGGTGGGGCTGACGGATTTCCGGAAGGGGCTTTGTCCGCTTGAACCTGTCGAAAAGGAAGACGCGCGGGAGACCATCCGCATCATCGAAGAGATCCAGCGGCAGGCCATGGAGCGCTTCGGCATCCATTTTGCCCATGCCAGCGACGAGCTTTATCTGACGGCGGAGCTTCCGCTGCCGGAGGAAGGGCGGTACGACGGATATCTTCAGCTGGAGAACGGCGTCGGCATGCTCCGCCTCCTGGACAATGAGGTGGACGAGGCACTGGAACGCACGGATTCCCTCCGCATCCCGGAGCGCATCTCCGCTGTCAGCGGCATGCTGGCGGGCCCCTGGGTCCGGCGTCAGCTTGAGAAGATCGGGAAAAGGTTCCCCGAGAAGGAACTGACCCTGTTCGAGGTTCCGAACCGCTTCTTCGGAAGCATGATCACGGTCACGGGCCTTCTGACCGGTTCGGATCTTCTGAAGGAGCTTTCCGGGAAGGATCTGGGCGACCGGCTTCTGCTCCCGGTCAATATGTTCCGGAGCGGGGAAGAGGTCCTGCTGGACGATGTCACGCGGGCGGAGCTGGAAGAAAAACTGGGTGTCCGCTGCGAGATCATCGGATCCTCCGGCGCGGACCTGGTAAACGCGGTGAATGACCCGGACCACAGCAGTGATCCGGTGTACGAAGCTTACGAGCTGAAAGAGGAGAACTGAATGAGTAAACCAGTGGTCGCCATTGTCGGCAGACCGAATGTCGGAAAATCGTCTCTGTTCAATGTCCTTGCGGGCGAACAGATCGCGATCGTCAAGGATACGCCGGGTGTGACCCGCGACAGGATCTATGCGGACTGCAGCTGGCTTGACAGGAATTTTACATTGATAGACACCGGCGGAATCGAGCCGGACAGCCACGATATGATGCTGACCTACATGCGGGAGCAGGCGGAGATCGCCATCGAGACCGCGGACGTCATCATCTTCCTCACGGATGTGCGAATGGGACTCGCCGACGCGGACTACAAGGTCGCGGACATCCTCCGCCGCTCAAAGAAGCCGGTGGTGCTGGCCGTGAACAAGGTGGACAGCTTCGCGAAGTTCCAGAACGATGTCTACGAGTTCTACAATCTGGCCATGGGAGATCCGGTCCCGGTGTCGGCGTCCTCCCGCCTGGGCCTCGGAGACCTTCTCGAGGCGGTGACGGCCCACTTCCCGCCGGCAGCGGAAGCGGAGGATGCGGAAGATACCCGTCCCCACATCGCCATCATCGGGAAGCCGAACGTCGGAAAGAGCTCCATCATCAACCGCCTCCTGGGAGAAAACCGCGTGATCGTCTCCGACGTGGCGGGAACCACCCGGGACGCCATCGACACGGTGGTGGTACGGAACGGGGAGGAGTATGTCTTTATCGACACTGCCGGACTGCGGAGAAAGTCGAAGATCAAAGAAGATATCGAGCGCTACAGCATCATCCGCACTGTGACAGCGGTGGAGCGGGCGGACATCGTCGTCCTGGTGATCGACGCTTCGGAAGGCGTGGCGGAGCAGGACGCGAAGATCGCCGGCATCGCCCACGAGCGGGGCAAGGGCATCATCGTTGCCGTCAACAAGTGGGATCTGGTAGAAAAGACGGACAAGACCATGAAGGAGTTCACGGAGAAGATCAAGGGCACACTGTCCTTCATGCCTTACGCCGAGTATCTGTTCATCTCCGCGGAGACCGGACAGCGCCTGCCGAAGCTGTTCGAGCTGATCGACCAGGTGCGGGACAGCCAGACGCTCCGGGTACGGACCGGCGTCCTGAACGAGATCATCACGGAAGCCACGGTGCTGCAGCAGCCGCCGAGCGACAAGGGACACCGGCTGAAGATCTACTATACGACTCAGGTGGCGGTCAAGCCGCCGACCTTTGTGTTCTTTGTCAACGATACCGAACTTATGCATTTTTCGTATGAGCGCTACCTGGAGAACAAGATCAGGGAGTCCTTCGGCTTCAAAGGGACCAGGATCCGCTTCTTCGTCCGGGAACGTTCAGGAAAGGAAGAGGGCTGATGTCACGTCTCATCTGGCTTCTGATCGGGTATCTCTGCGGGTCGTTCCAGACCGGATATTTTCTCGGAAGACTGAAGGGCATCGACGTCCGGGAATACGGCAGCCATTCCACCGGGGCCACGAACTCACTCCGTGTCATGGGAACCGGAGCCGGTATTCTGGTGCTGCTGGGTGACGCGCTGAAGGCGATCCTGCCCTGCGTCGCGGTGCGCTGTATTTACGCGGACAATCCGGATCTCATGATGGTGCTGCTGCTCTGGACCGGCGCCGGCGTCATGCTGGGCCACTGTTATCCGTTCTACCTCGGTTTCCGGGGCGGGAAGGGCGTCGCCATCACCGTGGGACTGCTGCTGGTGATCAGTCCGCCGGCATTCTTTATCTGGATCGCGGTATTCTTCCTGGTTCTGTTTCCGTTCCATTATGTTTCGCTCTCATCGATCTCCGCCATGGCGTTTCTCGCGGTGCTGCTGGTGGTGCTGACCCTGACCGGAAGGCTTCCGGTGGGAGAGGCAGTGCGGACGGAGGTCTGTCTGGTGGGGCTGTTTCTTCCGCTGTTCTCCATCTGGAGACACCGCGCCAACATCGGCCGTCTGATGAACGGGACGGAGAGTAAGCTGAAGTTTTTCACAAAGGGCAGCAGGACCTGAACCGCAGAACAGCGGGACAGGGCCTGAATCGTAAGATAATCCGCGCGATGTGCGCAGAGAGCGTCAAATAACGATTCCGAAAGGAGAAATCATGAAAAAAGTATCCGTCATCGGTGCCGGAACCTGGGGAATGTCTCTGGCACTGCTGCTTTCAGACAATGGTCATGACGTAACAGTCTGGTCTGCGCTTCCGGAAGAAATCGAGAATCTGAAGAAGACGCACTGCCAGCCGAACCTTCCCGCGGTGGAGTTCCCGGAGTCCATGCACTTCACGGCGGATCTCGGGGAAGCCATGAGGGACGCGGAGTATATCGTCCTCGCGGTCCCCTCCATCTTTACGCGGGGCACCGCACGGCAGATGAAGGAATATTACCGGGAGGGGCAGGTCGTGGTCTGCGTCGCCAAGGGTGTTGAGGAGAAGACTCTGATGCCTATCACCGACCAGGTCGAGGAGGAGATCCCCGGCGTGACTGCCACCTGTCTCTGCGGGCCGAGCCACGCGGAGGAGGTCTCCCGCCGCATCCCCACCACCATCGTGGCAGGCGCACGGAAGAAGGAGACGGCGGAGGCTGTAAGGGATCTGTTCATGAACCCGGTCTTCCGGGTCTACACTTCCCCGGATATGCTGGGTATGGAGCTCGGCGCTTCCATCAAGAACGTGATCGCGCTGGCTGCCGGCATGGCGGACGGCCTGGGCTACGGCGACAATACGAAGGCGGCCCTTATCACCCGCGGCATTGCGGAGATGACCCGGCTGGGCGTGGCCATGGGCGCTTCGGAGAAGACCTTCGGCGGTCTGACCGGCATCGGCGACCTGATCGTGACCTGCGCCAGCATGCATTCCAGAAACCGCAGGGCCGGTATCCTGATCGGACAGGGCAAGACCGCGGACGAGGCCATGAAGGAAGTGAAGCAGGTGGTCGAGGGTGTCTACTCCGCCAAGGCTGCCAAGGCACTCGCTGAGAAATACGGTGTGCAGATGCCCATCGTCGAACAGGTCAACCGCATTCTGTTTGAGAACAAGAGCCCGAAGGAAGCGGTCCGTGACCTGATGATGCGGGATCCGGTGCAGGAGAGCGCGGATCTGGACTGGAAAGAATAAGGCCGGAACCGGGAAAAAGACGAAAAAATGAATTATCAGGTTTCCATAATCTGATTATTCATATAAAATAGATTCATATTTGTTTCAAAAACTTTTTTTAAGGGAGGTTTTACCATGAAGAAGAGGTTCGTATCTGTTGTCCTTTCTGCGACCATGATCCTGTCCCTGGCGGCATGCGGCGGCTCCAAGCCTGCCGAGACCACTGCGGCACCGGCGGCTCCGGCAGAGACCACCGCGGCAGCGGCAGAGACCACCGCGGCGGCAGCTGAGACCACCGAGGCGGCGGCAGAGACCACTGCGGCAGCGGCTTCCTCCGACGCGTACTGGATGATCGGCGGAATCGGCCCCTGCACCGGCGGCGCGGCAGCTTACGGTCTTTCCTGTAAGGAAGCGCTGGAGATCGCGGTCGAGGAGATCAACGAGAACGGCGGAATCAACGGTTATCAGATCAAGTACCAGTTCGAGGATGATGAGCACGACGCCGAGAAGTCCGTCAACGCTTACAATACCCTGAAGGACTGGGGCATGCAGGCGCTGGTCGGCTGCACGACCTCTTCCCCCTGCATCGCTGTCATCGCTGAGTCCGTGAACGACAATATGTTCCAGATCACGCCCTCCGGCTCCGCAGAGGACTGCATCTCCACTCCGAATGCCTTCGCGGTCTGCTTCTCCGATCCGCAGCAGGGCATGAAGTCCGCTGAGTTCATCGGAACCCACGAGCTGGCAAAGAAGGTCGGTATCCTGTATGACGCTTCCGATGTCTACTCCAGCGGTATCCATGACACCTTTGTCGCGGAAGCTGCAAACCAGGGCCTTGAGATCGTCGCTGACGAGCAGTTCACCTCCGACAACAAGACTGATTTCACCATCCAGCTTCAGAACATCCAGAACGCAGGCGCAGAGCTGGTCTTCCTTCCGTTCTACTACACCGAAGCGACCCTGGTCCTGAACCAGGCAAAGGGCCTCGGCATGGACGTCAAGTACTTTGGCTGCGACGGCATGGACGGTATCCTGAACGTCGAAGGCTTCGACAAGAGCCTCGCAGAGGGCCTGATGCTCCTGACCCCGTTCGCTGCGGACGCAGACGATGAGCTCACCCAGAACTTCGTCAAGAAGTATCAGGAGAAGTTCGGCCAGATCCCGCTGCAGTTCGGCGCGGATGCTTATGACGGACTGTATGCCATCAAGCTGGCAGCGGAGAAGGCAGACCTGAACCCGACCATGTCCGTGGAAGAGATCGGCACCGGCCTTGAAAAGGCCATCACCGAGATCGAGCTAAAAGGCCTGACCGGCACCATCACCTGGGACGCTTCCGGTTCTCCGAGCAAGGAGCCGAAGGCTGTCATCATCGAGAACGGCGCATACAAGTCCATGGAGGACTGATTGACACAACAGACGGCTTTCGTTTATAATTTTGACTTACATGACGGATGTCTTTCTACAAAAGACATCCGTCTGTAAAAGAAGAACGGGCAATGATCCGGCATCCCGGGCAAGGGGTTCCGGACAGATATAATCATGTGATATAAGGGAGGAACACAGTTTTATGAAGAAGATGTTATCCGCGGCACTCGCAGGCGTACTTGCCCTGTCTCTCGCAGCATGCGGAGGCAGCAGCGCGCCGGCAACGACGGCGGCTCCGGCTGCTCCTGCAGCAACGGAAGCGGCTGCCCCGGCGGGCGGAGCAGAGGCTGCGGCACCGGCGGCAGAGGGCGCAGTCTGGAAGATCGGCGGAATGGGACCGGTCACCGGACCGGCAGCTGTCTACGGCGCTGCGACGCAGCAGGGCCAGGAACTGGCGGCGAAGGAGATCAACGAAGCCGGCGGAATCAACGGCTATCAGATCGAGGTCAACTATCAGGACGATGAACACGATGCCGAGAAGGCCATCAATGCCTACAACAGCCTGAAGGACTGGGGCATGCAGATGCTGGTCGGCGCGACGACTTCGGCTCCGACCATCGCGGTCGGCGCAGAGGCGGCGAACGACAATATGTTCATCCTGACCCCCTCCGGCACCGCGCTGGAGATCACAGAGCCGAGAAACGTATTCCGTGTCTGCTTCTCTGACCCGGCACAGGGCACCAAGTCCGCGGAGTACATCGGCGGTCACGATCTTCCGAAGAAGGTCGCGGCGATCTATGATTCCTCCGACGTCTATTCCAGCGGAATCCACGACGCTTTCATCGCTGAGGCGGCAAACCAGGGCATCGAGGTCGTTGCCGACGAACAGTACACCGGCGACAGCAACACCGATTTCTCCACCCAGATCCAGAAGTTCAAGGATGCGGGCGCAGAGCTGGTGTTCCTTCCGATCTACTATTCCGACGCTTCCAAGATCCTGACCCAGGCAAAGCAGCTGGGATTTGAAACCAAATACTTTGGCTGCGACGGCATGGACGGCATCCTGAACGTGGAGAACTTCGACACCTCCCTGGCGGAGGGCCTGATGCTTCTGACCCCGTTCTCCGCGGATGCAGAGGATGAGCTGACCCGGAACTTCGTCAAGAACTACGAGGCGGCTTACGGCGGCACGCCGATCCAGTTCGCTGCGGATTCCTACGACGGCATGTTCCAGCTGAAGGCTGCTCTTGAAGCAGGCAACGCGGATCCTTCCATGTCCGCTTCCGAGATCTGCGACATCCTTGTCGAGCAGATGCCGAAGATCAAGATCGAACACGGCCTCACCGGCGAGGACATGACCTTCACCGAAGAGGGAGAGCCGAACAAGGCACCGAAGGCTGTCGTCATCGAAGGCGGCGTCTACAAGTCCATTGAGTGACGGACGACGGTTCCGCTCCGTGAATCTGAACAGGAGAGGGCTGCTGTAACAGCAGCCCTCTTCAGCACAAAATATCCGTAAAAACAGCAAGGGGTGTATCGTATGCTGAGTTTCTTTTCCTATCTTCTGAGCGGCCTGAGTCTCGGCTCGGTCTACGCGATCATTGCGCTCGGATATACCATGGTCTACGGCATCGCGAAGATGCTGAACTTTGCCCATGGCGATATCATCATGGTCGGCGGCTATGTGACGTTCACAGCCTGTGTCACTATGGGACTTCCGACTCCGGTCGGGATCCTTGTGGCTGTCATCGTCTGCATGCTTCTCGGCATTACCATTGAACGGATCGCCTACAAGCCGCTCCGCGGCGCAAATTCCCTGGCGGTCCTGATCACTGCGATCGGCGTTTCCTATTTCCTTCAGAACCTGGCGCTTTTGATTTTCGGCGCGGATCCGAAGAGCTTCACCTCCGTGGTTCCGATCCCGCCGCTGAAGCTGGCCGGAGGGAACCTGATCATTTCCGGCGAGACCATCACCACGATCCTCGCCTGCATCGTGATCATGATCGCGCTGACCACCTTCATCAACAAGACGAAGCAGGGACAGGCCATGCTTGCTGTCTCTGAGGACAAGGGTGCCGCGACGCTGATGGGAATCAATGTGAACCGCACCATCGCCCTGACCTTTGCCATCGGCTCTTCGCTGGCGGCGATTGCCGGCGTCCTGCTGTGCTCAGCATACCCGACCCTGACCCCGACCACCGGCGCGATGCCCGGCATCAAAGCCTTCGTCGCAGCTGTCCTCGGAGGCATCGGCTCCATTCCCGGCGCACTGATCGGCGGGCTGATGCTCGGCGTCCTGGAGAATCTTTCCAAGGCGTACATTTCCTCAAAGCTTTCAGACGCAATTGTTTTCTCGGTACTGATCATTGTCCTGATCGTGCGTCCGACCGGCATCCTGGGCCGTAAGATCCAGGAGAAAGTGTGAGGCCGGCATGAAAATGAAAAGTGCAAAACAGAAAGCGTTTATGAACGATATGATCACATACGCGATGGTCATCATCGCCTTTGCGGTCGTGCAGGTCCTTCTTGCCGGCGGACATATGAGCTCGCTGATGAAGGGCCTCCTGGTGCCGCTGTGCACCTATTCCATCATGGCAGTAAGCCTGAACCTTGTGGTCGGTATTTCGGGTGAGCTTTCCCTGGGACATGCCGGCTTCATGTGCATCGGCGCATTTGCCTCCGCCCTCTGGACTAACATCATGAAGGGAACCATGGACCCGAAGGTCTCCTTTGTCATCGCGATCCTGATCGGCGCGGCGACCGCGGCCTTTTTCGGGTTCCTGATCGGCATTCCGGTCCTGCGTCTCCGCGGCGACTACCTTGCCATCGTTACGCTGGCATTCGGCGAGATCATCAAGAATATCATGAACGCCGTATATCTCGGCGTTGACAGCGCGGGGATCCACGTCACTCTGAAGGACTCCAACGCCCTCGGTCTGGAGAAGGGCGGAAAGATCATCATCAAGGGCGCCCAGGGCATCACGGGAACGCCGAAGATGTCCAGCTTCACCGTCGGTGTGATCCTGCTCCTGGTCGCGCTCTTCATCGTCCAGAACCTGATCCGGTCCCAGACAGGCCGCGCCATCATGGCGATCCGCGACAACCGGATCGCGGCGGAATCCATCGGTCTCGACGTGACGAAATTCAAGCTGCTGGCCTTCACCATCTCTGCAGCCATCGCCGGCGTCGGCGGCGTGCTGTACGCCCACAACCTGAACACGCTGCAGGCTCTTTCCAAAAACTTCGGCTACAACATGTCGATCATGATCCTGGTCTTCGTGGTCATGGGCGGCATCGGAAATATCCGCGGCTCCGTGATCGCAGCGGTGGTCCTGACCCTGCTTCCCGAGCTGCTCCGCGGACTCAGCGACTACCGTATGCTGATCTACGCGGTGGTCCTGATCCTTATGATGCTGTTTACTTCCGCTCCGGCCTTCGTGGCTTACCGGGAAAAGCTCCTGGCGGGCTTCCGGAAGGACAAGGCGGCCGACGGTCCGAAAGCGAAGGAGGTATGATCCATGGGCATGCTTGAAGTTGAGAGCCTCGGAATCTCCTTCGGAGGTCTGAGGGCAGTCGACAGCTTTTCCGTGAATATCGAAAAGAATGAGCTTTACGGTCTGATCGGCCCCAACGGCGCAGGAAAGACCACCATCTTCAACCTTCTGACCGGCGTCTACCAGCCGGACAGCGGCTTCGTGAAGCTGGACGGACAGAATCTGAAGGGAAAAAGCTGCGTTGAGATCAACAAGGCCGGCATTGCCCGCACCTTCCAGAACATCCGTCTCTTCAGCCAGCTTTCCGTCCTGGACAACGTCAAGGCCGGACTGCACAACCATCACCGCTATTCCACGCTGGAGGGGATCCTCCGTCTGCCGAATTTCCGGAAGAAGGAAGCGGAGATGGACGAGCGGGGCATGGAACTTCTCGACGTTTTCGGCCTTGCGCCTTACGCGGACGTCACCGCCAGCAACCTGCCCTACGGCATGCAGAGAAAGCTTGAAATTGCCAGAGCCATGGCGACGGATCCGAAGCTTCTTCTCCTGGATGAGCCGGCGGCGGGCATGAACCCCAATGAGACTGCGGAGCTGATGGACACCATCCGTCTGGTCCGCGACCGTTTTGACATGACGATCCTTCTGATCGAGCACGACATGCGCCTGGTCTCCGGAATCTGCGAGCGCCTGACCGTCCTGAACTTCGGACGCACGCTGAAGCAGGGGCCCACCGCGGAAGTCCTGAACGATCCCGAGGTCATCAAGGCATATCTCGGAGACTGAGGAAAGGAGGAGATCGAATGGCACTTCTGGAAGTTAAGGATCTGCATGTGTTTTACGGCATGATCCATGCGATCAAGGGGATCTCCTTTGAGGTGAACCAGGGAGAGATCGTCACGCTGATCGGCGCCAACGGCGCAGGCAAGACGACGACCCTGCAGACCGTCACCGGACTGATCACGCCCCGGAGCGGCGAGATCTTCTACGACGGCACCAACATCACCCGCGTCCCCGGCCACCAGCTGGTGAGCCGCGGACTGGCCCACGTCCCGGAGGGGCGGAGGGTGTTCGCCCAGCTGACGGTCCACCAGAACCTGATGCTCGGCGCGTTCACCCGCAGCTCAAAGGAAGAGATCGCCCGGACGCTGGAGGAGGTCAACCACCGCTTCCCGCGCCTTGCGGAGAGAAAAGACCAGCTGGCAGGCACTTTGTCCGGCGGTGAGCAGCAGATGCTCGCCATGGGCCGCGCCCTGATGAGCCGCCCGAAAATGATCGTCATGGACGAACCCTCCATGGGTCTTTCCCCGATCTACGTGAATGAGATCTTCGACATCATCCGCTCTATCCACGAGACCGGCACCACGGTGCTTCTGGTGGAGCAGAACGCGAAGAAAGCGCTCTCCATCGCGGACCGCGCTTATGTGCTTGAGACCGGCACCATCAGCCTGTCCGGACCTGCTGCTGACCTGATGAACGATCCGAAGGTAAAGAGCGCATATCTCAGCGAATAAATGTGTGATATAATTAATAAGAGCGCGTGCAGCGCGCACGTACCTGAAGTGCCTGCCATGACTCCATGTGCAGGCACTTTGCGGATTTTCGGTTCCTGATACGGTTCCCCGCAGCATTTGCGGAGAAAGTGAGGCGGAAATGGTCCTTGAATTTATCGGCGCTGACCGTGAGGTAACAGGCAGCTGTCATTATCTGAACGCTGCGGGAAAGCATATCCTGATCGATTACGGAATGGAACAGGGAAGAGATATCTGGGTCAACGCGGATCTGCCGGTTTCTCCGGACCGCATCGATTTTGTCCTGCTGACCCATGCGCATATCGACCATACCGGGCACCTTCCGCTGCTTTATAAAAACGGTTTCCGCGGCCGCGTCGTGACGACGCCGGCAACGGAACAGCTCTGCCGGATCATGCTGAAAGACACCGCCCATATCCAGGAACAGGAAGCGGAGTGGCGGAACCGTAAGAACCAGCGCGCCGGGCTTCCCATGGTGGAACCGATCTACACTGCGGACGATGCGGAGAACTGCCTGCGCCTGTTCGAGACATCGGATTACCATGAGAAGAAAAAACTGGCGGATGGGATCATCGTCCGCTTTATCGACGTCGGACATCTGCTGGGATCCGCCTCCATCGAGATCTGGATCACTGAGGGAGACGACACGCGGAAGATCGTGTTTTCCGGCGACATCGGAAACACCGGAAAACCCCTGATCCGGGATCCGGAGTACCTTGATGGCGCGGATTATGTGGTGATGGAGAGCACCTACGGAGACCGTTTCCACCTGAAGGAAAAGGTGGATCACGCCGCGGAACTCGCCGAGATCATGCAGGAGACTTTCGACCGGGGCGGAAACGTGGTGATGCCGGCCTTCGCGGTGGGCCGGACCCAGGAGCTGCTCTACTTCCTCCGGAAGATCCGGGAAGAGGATATGATCCAGGGGCACCCGGATTATGAGGTCTGGGTGGACAGCCCCCTGGCGCTGGAAGCCACGGAAGTATTCCAGAACAACCTGATCGACTGTTTCGACGAGGAGACCAGAGAGCTGGTCCAGGCGGGGATCAACCCCATCAAGTTCGCGGGACTCAGAACCGCAGTCACGGCGGAGGAGTCGAAGGCCATCAATTTTCTGCCGAACCCCAAAGTGATCATCAGCGCCGCCGGCATGTGCGACGCAGGCCGGATCCGCCATCATCTGAAGCACAACCTGTGGCGGCCGGATTCCACGGTGGTCTTCGCGGGATACCAGGCGGTCGGCACCCTGGGGCGCCTGCTCCAGGACGGTGCGGAATCGGTGAAGCTTTTCGGCGAGAAGATCGAGGTCCACGCAAAGATCGCGAAGATGCAGGATATGTCCAGTCACGCGGACAAGGACGGGCTGATCCGCTGGATACAGGCGATCACGAAGCCTGCTCCCTCCCAGGTCTTTATCGTTCACGGAGACGATGAGGTGGCGGCTGGATTTGCCGACGTCCTGACAAAGGAGTACGGGATCCCGGCCGATGCGCCGTTCTCCGGTTCGGTCTATGACCTGGTCGAAGGAAAGTGGCTGAAGAAGACGGAGGGCATCCCGGTCGAAAGAGAAGCGGAGGATCTCCGCATGGAGAACGGAAACTATGTCAGACTGGTCAACAGTATGGAGCGTCTCCAGGCCCTGATCAGGAACAGTTCCGGATACCCGAACGCGGATCTTCAGAAGTTTGCGGAGCAGATCGACGCGCTCTGCGAGAAATGGACTCGCTGATCTATGATGTATGTAAAATTGTTTTCGGACGGTTCCGCCCGCGGCAACCCGGAAGGGCCCGGCGGTTACGGGACCGTCCTCCAGTTTACGGACGCCGCCGGCGTCCTTCATGAAAAGGAGATCTCCGGGGGATACCGTAAAACGACCAACAACCGGATGGAGCTGATGGGCTGCATTGCCGGATTTGAGGCGCTGAACCGGCCCTGCCGTGTGGACGTTTTTTCCGACTCGAAGTATCTCACGGACGCCTTCAACCAGCACTGGATCGAGAACTGGGTGGAACATGACTGGAAGCGCGGAAAGAGCGGACCGGTGAAAAACCCGGATCTCTGGAAGCGTCTGCTCCGGGCTATGGAACCTCACGAAGTTGCCTTCCACTGGGTCAAGGGACATGCAGGCCACCCGGAGAACGAGCGATGTGACCGGCTGGCGACATCCGCCGCTGACGGCACGGACCTGAAGGAAGACGAGTATGAGAAGGAATAAACTGAACCGGCTGATCCTGCTCATGCTGGCCGCCGGTATCCTTATGACCGCTGTGGTGAACGGGGCCGTGGGTAACGCCAGAAGACGCCGCGCTGCCGCAGAGGAAACTGAAATCGCCGCGAATGTGGAGCCGTCTCCCGCAGAGACGGCTCCTTCGGATGCGGTTCAGTACGGACCGGGATATCTTCCCGCCAAAGCGGACGATGCTGCCGAAGACGCCGAGTCCTCCGCGGGGGATGCCCAGGGTATCGTCGGTCCCGGCGGGAACTACGGACCGCAGTCGCCGGGAACCTACGAAGAATTTCTGCGAAAGTTCGGCGAGACGGAGGAGACGATCGCCCGGATCCGGGCCGCGGAGAAAAAGAATCAGAGTGACGTCGAGAGGCATAACTCCGCGTCGTCCCAGCTCCGGTACTGGGAGACGCAGATGAACTCGGTCTATCAGACGATCATGTCAGTGCTTTCCACGGAAGAGGCCGCAGTGCTCGCGCGGGACCAGCAGGACTGGAAGAAGCAGCGGGAGCAGAATGCGGCGGAGGCTGCCCGGAATCTGGCAGGGAGCCGGCAGGAGAGCACGGAGTATACGCTGAGCCAGGCAGAGGCGACGCGGGAGCGGGCCTACGAACTGCTGGAGCGGTACCGCGACAGGCTGTGAGACAATAAATGATAAACGCTCCATGGATCCTCATCTGAAACCCTTGATCTTTGCGGCTGACACGGGACGCAGTTAATCAAAGATGATTCTTGCTAAGAAAGGGCGGCTGTGATAAAATCAGCGTTTAGAGTGTATCCGGGGGAGTGGGTCCCGCGGTACAGGTTAACGAAGATAAGAATATTTAGAAGAGGTTGGAAACATGGTTGCAAAGAAGTACGGAGTGAATGAGCTCCGCAGAATGTATCTGGATTTCTTTGAGAGCAAGGGTCATCTTGTCATGAAGAGCTTCAGCCTGGTGCCGCACAACGACAACAGCCTGCTGCTGATCAACGCAGGCATGGCGCCGCTGAAGCCTTATTTTACGGGGCAGGAGATCCCGCCGAGACGCCGCGTCGCTACCTGCCAGAAGTGCATCCGCACCGGCGATATCGAGAACGTCGGCAAGACCGCCCGCCACGGCACCTTCTTTGAGATGCTGGGCAACTTCTCTTTCGGCGACTACTTCAAGCATGAAGCCATCGCATGGACCTGGGAGTTCCTGACCGAGGTCGTGGGCCTGGATCCGGACCGTCTCTATCCGTCTGTCTATCAGGATGACGACGAGGCTTTCGATATCTGGAACAAGGAGATCGGCATCGCGAAGGACCGTATCTTCCGCTTTGGCAAGGAAGACAACTTCTGGGAGCACGGCTCCGGTCCCTGCGGCCCCTGCTCTGAGGTCTACTATGACCGCGGCGAGAAGTACGGCTGCGGAAAGCCGACCTGCACCGTGGGCTGCGACTGCGACCGATACATGGAAGTCTGGAACAACGTTTTCACCCAGTTCGACAACGACGGCCACGGCAACTACACCGAGCTGAAGAACAAGAACATCGACACCGGCATGGGCCTGGAGCGTCTGGCTGTGGTCGTGCAGGACGTGGACTCCATCTTCGAGGTGGATACCATCCGCTCCCTGCTGGATCATGTGGCACGCCTCGCGAAAACCGAGTACAAGCAGGATCATGAGAAGGACATCTCCCTGCGCCTGATCACGGATCACATCCGTTCCTGCTCCTTCATGATCTCTGACGGCATCATGCCCTCCAATGAAGGCCGCGGCTACGTGCTCCGCAGACTGCTGAGAAGAGCTGCCCGCCACGGAAGAAAGCTGGGCATCCAGGGAACCTTCCTGGCAAAGCTGGCAGAGACCGTCATCGAGTCTTCGAAGGACGGCTATCCGGAACTGGAAGAGCGCCGCACCATGATCCTCAAGGTGCTCACCACCGAGGAAGAGAACTTCAACCGCACCATCGACCAGGGTCTTGAGATCCTCGCTGAGCTGGAGGACAAGCTGAAGGCTGAGGGCAGGACCGAGCTTTCCGGCGAGGACGCGTTCCGCCTGTATGACACCTTCGGATTCCCGGTGGATCTGACCAGGGAGATCCTGGAAGAAAAGGGTTACACCCTGGACCAGGAAGGCTTTGACCGCTGCATGAAGATCCAGAAGGATACCGCACGCGGCGCGAGAAAGACCACCAATTACATGGGTGAGGAGCAGACGGCTTACCAGACCATCGACGCTGCCCTGACCACCGAATTTGTCGGATACGATGTTCTGAGTGCCGGCGGCAAGGCGACTGCCATGGTCAAGGAGACCGTGGAAGACGGCCAGGTCGCGGATACAGAGCTCGTCGAGGCTCTCGCGGACGGCGACCGGGGCTGCATCGTCACGGATGTGACCCCGTTCTACGGCACCATGGGCGGACAGGAAGGCGACACCGGCGAGATCTCCGGACCGAACGGCGTATTCCGCGTCGATGAGACCATCCACCTGAAGGGCGGAAAGATCGGCCACAAGGGCGTCATGATCTCCGGACTGATCAGCGTGGGCGAGGAAGTCCTTCTGAAGGTCGACGCCGCAAAGCGCGCCGGTACCTGCAAGAACCACTCCTGCACGCACCTGCTCCACAAGGCCCTGCGCGAGGTCCTGGGTGACCACGTCGCGCAGAAGGGCAGCTTCGTGAGCCCGGACCGTCTCCGTTTCGACTTTGTCCACTTTGCGGCGATGACGCCTGAGGAACTGAAGAAGGTCGAGGAGATCGTCAACGACGAGATCCGCGCGGACCTTCCGGTGGTCACCGACGTCATGAGCATCGAAGAGGCGAGAAAGACCGGCGCCACTGCGCTGTTCGACGACAAGTACGGCGATGAAGTCCGCGTTGTCAGCATGGGCGGCTTCTCCAAGGAGCTCTGCGGCGGAACCCACGTGAAAAACACCGGCGTGATCTCCGCGTTCAAGATCCTTTCCGAGGCAGGCATTTCCGCCGGTGTCCGGAGAATCGAAGCCCTGACCGGCGACGCGCTGATGAAGTACTATGCGGATATGGAAGCGGAGGTCCGTGAACTGGCGGCAAGACTGAAGGCTGCCCCGGCGGATCTCGGCAGAAAGATCGACCAGCTCCAGCAGGAGGTCCGTGATCTCAAGGCGGAGAACGAGAAGCTGAAGCACCAGATCGCGGCAAGCGCGGCAGAGGGTGCCGGCAGCGACGTGACGGATGTCAACGGCGTGAAGATCCTGGTCATGAAGGTCGACGGCGTCCAGATGAACGAACTCCGTGATCTCGGCGACCAGATGAAGGCTAAGACCGACGACGGCGTCGTGGTGCTGGCCAGCAGTGTTGACGGCAAGGTCAACCTGATCGTCATGGCGGGCGAGGCTGCCCAGAAGAAGGGCGCCCACGCAGGCAACATCGTCAAGGGCATCGCGGGTCTGGTCGGAGGAGGCGGCGGCGGCCGTCCGAACATGGCCCAGGCCGGCGGAAAGAACCCCGCAGGCATCGACGCTGCGCTGGAGAAGGCGAAGGAAATCCTTGCCGGACAGATTGGTTGAAAATTTTGAATCTTTCCTTGACGTCCCGGCAAAACATGATATAATTAACTGAGTTTCAATTTCACAACCGGGAGGGAGGTTAGGCTGTTTCATGTCAAACGTGATTGTGAAAGAAAACGAAAGCCTTGACAGCGCACTGAGACGTTTCAAGAGAAACTGTGCAAAAGCAGGCATTCAGCAGGAAATTCGCAAGAGAGAGCATTACGAGAAGCCCAGCGTAAGACGTAAGAAGAAATCTGAAGCTGCGAGAAAGCGCAAGTTCAACTAATGCATATTTCAATGCCCGGCCCATCGCGGACCGGGCATTTTCCTTAAAAACAGAAAGGGATCCCGCCAATGGGAGAAATCGAAAAGATCATTGACATCCCCGCCGACCATGAGCGCAACGTGTGCGGGCGGCTGGATGAGAACCTGACAAAGATCGAGCGCACACTCCATGTCAACATGATCGAACGGGACGGCGCCATGAAGATCATCGGACCGGAAGAAGCCGTGGAAAAGGCGGCATCTGTATTCCGGAACCTGGTGGAGCTCTCGAAGCGCGGCAACGTGATCACGGAGCAGAACGTGTCCTACGCCCTTTCCCTGTCCTTCGACGAGGGGGAGCACAGGATCCTGGAGATCGACTCTGACCAGATCTGCCGCACCTCCGCAGGGCGTCCGGTAAAGCCGAAGACCCTGGGACAGAAGCAGTACGTGGACCTGATCCGGAACAAAATGATCACCTTCGGCATAGGCCCCGCCGGCACCGGAAAGACCTATCTGGCCATGGCCATGGCTATCCAGGCCTTCCGGGACGGGGACGCGGAGCGGATCATCCTGACCCGGCCGGCTATGGAGGCAGGGGAGAAGCTGGGCTTCCTGCCCGGCGATCTGCAGAGCAAGATCGACCCCTATCTGCGCCCGCTCTACGACGCCCTGTATCAGATCATGGGCGCGGAGACCTATCTCCACAACGCGGAGAAGGGGCTCATCGAGGTGGCGCCTCTGGCCTACATGCGCGGACGCACCCTGGACAATGCCTATATCATCCTCGACGAGGCCCAGAACACCACGCCGGCCCAGATGAAGATGTTCCTGACCCGTATCGGCTTCGGGTCCAAGGCTATCATCACCGGAGACCTGACCCAGAAGGATCTGCCTGCGAACCAGGCATCGGGACTGGACACGGCCATGCGGGTGCTGGCCGGCATTGACGAGATCGGCTTCTGCAGGCTTACCAGCCGCGATGTGGTCCGTCATCCCCTGGTCCAGAAGATCGTGGACGCCTACGACAAGTACGAGAAGAAGGAAGAACGCCGCGCGGAGCGCGCGAAGGAACACCTGAAGCGCAGACGCTTCCAGAGAAAGGAACGCAATGACGGTTGAGATCAACTATGAAGCGGAAGAGAAGCTTCATATCCCTTACCGGAAGATCATCACGAAGGCTGTGGAGGCCTGCATCGAGGCGGAGAAGTGCCCCTATGAGGCGGAGGTCTCCGTGACCATTGTCGACGGACCGGCGATCCGGGAACTGAACCGGGAATACCGCGGCATCGACAAGGAGACGGACGTACTGTCCTTCCCGATGCTGGAATTTCCAGCGCCGGATGATTTCGACGCGGCCTGCACAGACGACAGCTTCAATCCCGAGACCGGCGAACTGGTGCTCGGCGACATCGTCCTCAACGCCGCCCGGGTCCGTTCCCAGGCGGAGGAGTACGGCCACACCAGGACCCGGGAGCTTGCGTTCCTGACGGTCCACAGCATGCTGCATCTCTTCGGCTACGACCACATGGAAGACGAAGAGCGGGAAGTCATGGAAGCGCGTCAGCGCATTATTCTGGAAGGGATGGGCTGCAGGAGATGATCTCCGCAGCCCTGGTATTATATGGACAGAAAAAATCCTGAGACGGCGGTGCGGCAGGAACGTCCGGCAGCTGGAACCGTGAGCGCGAAGAGAAAGGGCTCCGGCTTCATGGTCCAGGGCGCCATCTATGCCGCATCCGGCATAATCTCCAGTTTTATCGGGCTCCTGTACCGTCTCCCCCTGACCCGGATCATCGGGGACGAGGGCAACGGCTACTATTCGGCAGCCTTCAATATCTACACGATCATTCTGCTGCTTTCCTCCTACAGCCTTCCTCTGGCGGTATCCAAGATGGTCTCCGCCAGGATCGCGAAAGGCGGATACCGGAACGCCCGGCGCATCCTTACGGCGTCCCTGGTCTACGCCACGGTGGTGGGCGGCATAGGCTGCACGGTCATCTGGACCTGCGCCGACTGGTTCGCGAACCATTTCCTGCACATTCCCATGGCGGCGCTGCCCATGCGGGCCCTGGCGCCCACCGTATGGATCGTTTCCTATCTGGGGGTCCTGAGAGGCTACTGGCAGGGACATTCCACTATGGTCCCCACGGCTTTGTCCCAGGTGGTGGAGCAGATCGTAAACGCCGTGGTGAGCGTCAGCGCGGCATGGATCCTTCTGAACCATGCGGTGCGGATGGAGCTTGACGGCAGCACGCAGCGCGCTTTCGGCGCCATGGGCGGAACCATCGGCACCGGCGCGGGCGCCTTCGCGGCCCTGATCGTAGTCGCCTCCGTCTTCTGGTTTGCCCGGAAACAGGAGCGTGAAAACCTTGCGGCCGATGCCGACACCGCGCCGGAGACCTTCCGGCAGATCACGCAGATCCTGTTCCTGACGGCGGTGCCGGTCATCATGTCCACAGCTATCTACAATATGGGAAGCATCCTGGACAACGCGCTCTTCGGCCAGTGTATGTACGCCCTGGGACAGCAGGATCACACTGCGGCGGATTACGGAATCTACGCCGCAAAATACAAGCTGCTGATCAACGTCCCCGTCATGGTGGCGAATTCCCTGGGCACCTCCCTGGTGCCGGCTCTTTCCAGGGCGAACGCGGCGGGAGACCAGGAGGAAGTGAATTCCGGGATCTCCGGCGCCATCAGGTTCACGATGATCGTGGCGATCCCCTCCGCCATCGGCCTGGCCGTAATGGCGGGTCCGGTGCTGACCCTGCTGTTCGGAAGGACGGAGCGGGCAGTGCAGATGATGACCATCGGCTCCTTCGGTGTGGTATTCTATTCTCTTTCAACCGTGAGCAACGCGATCCTGCAGGGTACCAGCCACATGCGGCTGCCGGTGCAGCACGCCCTGATCTCCCTGGTGATCCACATTGCTGTCCTTCTGTCCCTGCTTCTCGGGGCCAGAGCCGGCATCTTCGGCGTGGTCATCGCCGACATGTGCTTTGCCCTCTGTATGTGTCTCCTGAACGCACATTCCATGCGGAAGCTTCTGACTTATCATCAGGAGATCCGGAGGACCTTTATCCTGCCTCTGATCTGCGCTCTCATCATGGGTGCCGTGACCTTTGCCCTGCGGACGGTGCTGGAGCACGCCGGAGTGCATCTGCTCTTCGTGACGGTGCTGCCCATCGCGGCGGCAGTCCTGACGTATGCGTTTCTTCTGCTCAGGACCGGCGCCATCAGTGAGGCGGAGCTGAAACTGTTCCCGAAGGGGACAAAACTGGTCAGGATCGCGCGGAAGCTGCATCTGTTCCGCTGATCCGGAAAGGAGCGGAAATGGCTGACGATATGCACACCGCGCGTGGAAACATGAGGATCTGCGTCATCGGCGGCGGGCCTGCCGGCCTGACGGCAGCGGCCAGAGCCGCGGAAAAAGGCGCTACTGTGACCCTTCTGGAGCGTGGGGAGCGGGTCGGCAGAAAGATCCTGCAGACCGGCAACGGAAAATGCAATTATACGAACCGGGTGCTGACCCCGGAATGCTATCACGCGGCTCCGGAGAGCTTTGCCATGAAGGCGCTGGCCCTGTTCGGACCGAAGGACACCATCCGGCGCTTCCGGGAACTGGGAATCGAGCCGCTGGAACTCCGGGACGGGTATTTCTATCCCCATTCCGGCCAGGCTGCCTCGGTGCTGAACGCGCTGCGGCAGGCCTGCGAGACCTCCGGAGTCCGCATGATCACTGCATGTGAGGTGCGGAACGTGATGAAGCGGGGCGACCAGTTCCGGATCCGCACTGACCGGGAACTTCTGACTGCAGACCGTCTGATCCTTGCCACCGGCTCCCGGACCGGCGCCGGGAAGGACGCGGACGATGCCGGCCTCGGCTATGCGGAGGCCTTCGGGCACCGTGTGATCCGGCCGCTGCCGGCGCTCTGTTCCATGGCCTGCGCGGAAAAGGAATTCTTCCAGTCTGTGGCGGGAGTCCGGGTCCTGGCGGAGATCACACTGTTCCTTGACGGGAGAGAGGCGGACCGGGCAGCCGGAGAACTGCAGCTCACTGCCTACGGACTTTCCGGGATCCCGGTGTTCCAGGTGAGCCGGACTGCGGCGAGAGCCCTGTCCCTCGGAAGAAAGGTGGAAGCCAGGATCGATTTTCTCCCCGACGCGGAGACTCTTGCTTCCGGAAAAACTGTCCGGGAATGGCTTGACGAGCGCGCCTCGCGGACCGGCGCGGGGACGCTGGAGCTGTTCGGCAACGGACTTCTCAACAAGAATCTGTGGAACGGCCTGCTGAAGCGGAGCGGCCTGAAGCCCGGCGGGAAAACGAAGGAACTCACGGACGAACAGAAGGACAGCCTTCTTTCCTCCATGCGCGGCAGCAGATTCCGGGTGATCCGGACTGCCGGCTTTGACCAGGCGCAGACCGCCACCGGCGGCGTCGACACCCGGGAGATCGATCCCCTGACCATGGAGTCCAGACTGGTGCCCGGTCTTTATTTTGCCGGGGAGATGATCGACGTGGACGGCATCTGCGGAGGGTACAACCTCCAGTGGTGCTGGACCAGCGGCGAGATCGCCGGCGGACTGTTCCGGTAAAATGCGGCTGCCATATAGCTGACAAAAAGCAGAAAGGACCATAGAAGCATATGAAGAAAACAATGAAGACAGTCATTGCGATCATGACCGTATCTGTCATGGCTCTTACAGCATGCAGTCCTTTTCATCCGAGCAAAGACCTTGCCGGCAGTGCCCCCATCGAGAAAAGCACCGACGGCCTTGAAAAACTGGACGACAAAAAGACGGAGCAGTTCCTTCAGGCAGTCAATAAAAAGTATGCGGTGACCATGAGTGATATTTCGGCTGCCGCAGACATGAAGACGGTGCTTTCCGCCGATCTCGGCGAGATCTTCGGCGGGTCGGATTTTGACATCCCCATGAGCCTTTCTGCCGCGGAGTTTTCCATAGACCAGGCGGGGAACATCAAGTATACGGACCTTGCCATGCAGGTCAGTATTCCGCTGCTCGGGAACATGAGCCTGAAAGGCGACGGCTACACCGACGCGGCCGAGGAATACAGTTACAGCTATACGAAGGAATTCACCATGGAAGGCGGTCTGTTCGGCCTGGCGGGCGATGCCGCGGAGACCAGTGAAGACCTGAACCGGTGGATCCGGAAGAAAGAAGAAAAGAAACCGGACGAGGAGACAGAAAAGAAGCCTGACGGGGAGACGGAAAAAAAGGACCCCGTCTTTTCTCTGGATCCGCAGAAGGTCAGCGGGATCTATATCAACAAGAACAACGGCTCCTATATCGTCGATATCGAGCCGGAGATCGTGAATGATCTCCAGGATCAGGCAGAGATCACCGGTACGGAGAACGCAAAGTGCCTTGTCACCTTTGACAAGGGTCTGGCGCTTGCGGGACTCTGGCTCAGCGCCGATGCCATTCATGTAAAGACGGAAGCGGAGGAGGTGTCGGAACTTGACGTGAAGGATCTCGAAGTTACCCTGGACCTGCTTTCGATGAATTCCGGCATTGACCTCAAGGTCCCGGAGGATGTAAAAGCGGCCGCAGCGGATCAGGACGCGGACGATGAAACTCCCATGGACATGATCGAAGGACTGCTCTGAAACATATAACTGTCCAGCACCCCCGGACTCACAAATCCGGGGGTGCTGATTTTTAATAATTGGGTTATAATGACCTCATGCTTTTCAACACGATCCAGTACATTCTTTTCCTGCCGTTCGTAACGGCAGTATATTTCCTTCTCCCGCATAAGGTCCGGCACGTCTGGCTGCTGGCCGCCAGCTGGTATTTCTACATGCAGTGGAATCCGAAGTACATCCTGCTGCTGGCCGGCTGCACGCTGGTGACATATACCGGCGCACGGATCCTGGAAGGGATGGAAGGGGCCCCGGGCCGCCGGAAGGCGGTGCTTTTTGCGTGTCTTGCAGTCAATCTCGGGATCCTCGGCTTTTTCAAATACTATAACTTCGGCACGGGACTTATGAACCGGTTCCTGGGAGCAGTGCATCTTCCGCAGTTCCCGGCACTTTCCATCATTCTTCCCGTGGGAATCTCGTTCTTCACACTGCAGGCCCTGGGCTATCTCATCGACGTGTACCGGGGCGATATCCCGGCAGAGCATGACTTTATCCGTTACGCCCTGTTCGTGTCATTTTTCCCACAGCTGGTGGCGGGCCCCATCGAGCGGTCCGGAAACCTGATGCACCAGCTGTCGGAACGCCATACCCTGACTTATGAAAATGTGCGAAGAGGGCTGCTCCTGATCCTCTACGGCCTCTTTCTCAAGATGGTCATCGCGGACCGGGTCTCCCCCATTGTCGACGCAGTCTACAATGATCCGGCTTCCTGGCCGGGCTTCGGTGTGGCCTTCGCGACCTTCCTTTTCGCGATCCAGATCTACTGCGATTTCTACGGTTATTCCGTGATCGCGGCGGGCTCCGCCCGGATCCTGGGAATCCGTCTTATGAGCAACTTTGAGGCGCCGTTTCTCTCGGCTTCTGTCCGGGAACTCTGGAGCCGCTGGCACATTTCCCTGTCCACCTGGTTCCGGGACTACCTGTATTTTCCGCTGGGCGGCGGGAGAGCAGGCCTCGGGAAAAAGATCCGTAACCTGCTCATCGTCTTCGGCGTGAGCGGCCTCTGGCACGGCGCCTCCCTGGGCTTCGTGTTCTGGGGACTGCTGAACGGCCTGTTCCAGTCGGTGGAGGCAGTCGCGCAGGAAACCGCAAAGAAGGGGGTTGCAAAGGGGTTTCCTGCCCGGATCCGGACCTTCCTTCTGTTCCTGTTTTCCCTGATCTTTTTCCGTGCAGGCGGCATGCAGCCCGCTTTCCGGACCATCCGGTATCTGTTTTCCTCCTTCAATCCGGAGATCCTGACCGGCGGCAGCTTTTTTACCCTGGGCCAGGGGATGAAGGATTTTCGGATCCTCGCCGGGGCTGTCCTGGTCCTGTTCCTCACGGATCTCGCAAAATATCTCGGAAAGCACCCGGACGAGCAGGTCCTCGCCTGCCCCTTCCCGGTGCGGTATCTTGTGATGGCGGGACTGTTCTTCGCGATCCTTCTGTTCGGCTGTTACGGGGACACCTACAACGCCCAGCAGTTCATCTATTTCCAGTTCTGATGTTCGGAGGCATTCCATGGATGCGGACAAGAAGACCGGCAGCGCCGGAAAACTGAATAAGACCGTCCGGCAGACCGTCTGCATCCTTCTGACGATCCTCCTGACGGCCTGGGGCTTCGTGCACCTGTCCTACATGTGCCGCGGCTACGACAAGCTCATGACCTTCTACGGGATGGAAAAGGACAGCTGCGACACCGTGTTCATCGGCACCAGCACCACCTTCTCCGGGATCATGCCCATGGATCTCTATGAGCAGCAGGGCATCACCTCCTGTATCTACGCGACGAACATGCAGTTCGAAAACTCCCTGAAGTACAGCGTACGGGAGGTCCTGAAGACTCAGAAGCCGAAGCTTCTGGTCATCGACATCGCCCCCTTTGTCAGCGGCCATCATCCGGCGGCCCGGGGAGAGGACTGGCACCCGGAGAACCGGGAACTCTTCATCAAGTTCAACATTGACAGCATGAAGTATTCCCCGGGGCGGGCGGCCCTGATACATGAGATCTCAGAGGCGGTCGATGCCGACCTTCCGCGGCGGATCTACTATCATCTGGATATTTCCCGCTATCACACGAACACGCCGAACCGGAAGCACTTTGACAACGCGCAGTATGATATCGGAAAGGGATTCCAGTACCTGAGCCATGACGCCGGCGGAAAGACCGTGCCGGAGGAGCTGGGCGCGGACGATGGCAGCAGCATGCCGCTTCCGGAGACGGAGCAGCGGTACCTGGAAGAGCTGGCGGAGGAGGTTCAGAAGCTGGACTGTGAGGTCCTGTTCGTGTTCCTGCCGGTCTACTGCAACGGGGAAGGATGGCAGCGGAAGAACTATACCGGGGAATATCTTCAGTCCCGGGGCTTTGCGTTCCACGATTTCTCCCGGGAGATGGAGGCCCTCGGCATCGACCCGGAAACGGATTTCTGGGGCTACAATCATCTGGATTCCCTGGGCGCCGCCAAGGCGACGAAGCGGATCGGGGAGTATCTCACGGAGCATTACGTTCTCCCGGACCGCCGGGAAGACCCGGCCTGCGCATGGTGGACAAAGGAGCTTGAGAGCTGGCACAAAATCAAGGCTTCCAATGACGACTATGACCGGAAGACCTGAGCGTACCTGAATCCGGCGGGAATTTCTGCTGCAGAGAGATAAGAATTTTACGATTGCGGAAGCACCGCGCCGCGGCGATAATATGTTTAACTGTTCAGCACCTTGGAATCATGATCAGGATGGAAAGCTTGCTGTCCAGTCTGATCATGATTCCAAGGCGGCCAAGGCGCGAAGCGCCTCTGGCCGCCGACAGCCCGGGACGCAAAGCGCCCCGGGTATGGAGGGCTGGATTTCTGCAGCAGGATCAAGTAGAAACCTAAGCACAAAGATACAATCTCAGGAGGCATAAGATGAAAGACACAAACTGCGCATACTGCATGAGAGAAGAGAATCCGGCCCTGTATCAGAAGTTCGGCTATCCGGTCTGTGAGATGGCCAGCGGATTCCTGTATCTGTTCCGGGAGCAGTCCCATCCGGGCCGCATGATCCTTGCCTATAAGGACCACGCGGACGATATCGCGGAGATCTCCGCGGAGGAGCGGAAGGTGTTCTTCGACGACGCGGCAGAGATCGCGCGGATCATGCACAAGCTCTACGCGCCGAAGAAGATCAATTTCGGCATGTACGGGGATACCGGACATCATCTGCATATCCACATCGTCCCGAAGTATGAGGGAGAGTTCGAGTACGGCGGCACCTTTGCCATGGATCCGGGAAAGTTCTACCAGACGGAGGAGAAGCTGGAAGAAATGGCCGCCGAGATCCGGAAAGAACTCGGAAAGTAAGTTTTTCAGGGAGTCAGAATGAAACTGAACGGAACCATCCTGTTTTACAGGCCGGAGCAGAACATGCTTCCGGAGATCCCGGTGCTGTGTGCTCTGAAGAAGATCCGCTGCCGGACCGTGGGCCCGGAGCAGGCAGACCTGCTCATCGGGGAACTGGCGGGAATCCTGCCGCCGGCTGAGGCTGCCGCGGAAACCTCTGAAACGGCCCCTGCGCCTATGACACAGCCGATGCTGGTATTCTGCGGACTTTCGAACCGCATGCTGGACAGCTTTCTCGCGGACATGAAGGCCCGGAAGATCCGGGTGCCCATCAAGGCGGTGCTGACGGAGCACAATGTCTCCTGGACGCTCAGGGCGCTCTACGGCGAGCTCCGGGGCGAGCACGCTGCCCTGACCGGAGAAAAACTATGATAAGGATCAATCCCATCACCCTGCCGGTGCACCACGCACCGGCAGATTTAAAAAGAAAGGTCTGCGCGCTGCTCCGGATCCCTGAGACGGAGCTTCTTTCCTGCAGCATCGTCCGGCGATCCGTCGACGCGCGGAAAAAGCCGGAGATCTTCTTCACCTACATGGTGGACGCGGAAGTCCGGAACGAGCAGAAGGTGCTGAAGAAGTGCCGCGACAAGCGGGCGGAGAAGGCGCCGGTACAGCGCTATGAAATGCCGTCGCCCGGAACAGCACCGCTGAAGGAACGTCCTGTCATCATCGGCACCGGGCCTGCCGGCCTGTTCTGCGGGCTCAGCCTTGCGGAAGCCGGATACCGCCCCATCCTTCTGGAACGGGGCGAACCTGCTGAGGAACGGAAGAAGACGGTGGAACGGTTCTGGAAAGAAGGAACGCTGGATCCGGAGTCCAACGTCTCCTTCGGGGAAGGCGGCGCCGGGACCTTCAGCGACGGAAAGCTGAACACCATGGTGAAGGATCCCGTCGGACGGAACACGGCGGTCCTTCAGACCTTCGTGAAGTACGGTGCGGATCCGGAGATCCTGTGGCAGCAGAAGCCCCACGTGGGCACGGACATGCTGGTGGGAATTGTCAGCGGGATCAGGAAGGAAATCGAGCGTCTGGGCGGCGAGGTCCGCTTCCGAACAAGGGTGGAGCACCTTGTCACGGAAGGGGGCCTGCCGGCGGAAGGCGGACAGATGTCAGAAGGCATCCGGGTGGCCGGCGTCCGTCTTTCCGGCGGGACGGAGATCCCCTGCAGCGTTCTCGTTGCGGCCACCGGACATTCCGCCCGTGACACTTTCAGGAACTTTCTTTCGGACGGAGTGCAAATGGAGGCAAAGGCCTTCGCGGTGGGCGTCCGGGTACAGCATCCCCAGCACCTCATCGACCTGTCCCAGTACGGGGAAAAGGAAGCGGAATTCCTTTCTCCCGCCCCCTATAAGCTGACGGCGAAGAGCAGGGACGGAAGAGGCGTCTACACCTTCTGTATGTGCCCCGGCGGCTACGTGGTGAACGCTTCCTCGGAGGAAGGCATGACCGCGGTGAACGGCATGAGCTATCATGACCGGGCTTCCGGAAACGCGAATTCCGCATTGATCGTCACGGTGACGCCGGAGGATTTCGGCGGCGATGGTCCCCTGGCGGGAATCGCGTACCAGCGGAAGCTGGAGGAGCGCGCATTCCGGGCCGGAAAGGGAAAGATCCCGGTCCAGCTCTACGGAGATTTCCGGGAAGGAAAGGTATCGGAAGCCTTCGGCGGAGTTCAGCCGAAGTTCCGGGGAGATACCTCCTTTGCGGATCTGAACGAGGTCCTGGGACCGGAGGTCTCCGAAGCTGTGAAGGACGGGATGGAGCAGTTCGGAAGGAAAATAAAAGGCTTTGACAGACCTGATGCGGTCCTGGCCGGCGTGGAGAGCCGGACATCGTCCCCTGTCCGCATTCCGAGAGACGAACACTGCGAAGCGGAGATCGCCGGGTTTTATCCCTGCGGTGAGGGCGCGGGCTATGCCGGCGGCATCACCAGCGCAGCCATGGACGGACTCCGGGTCGCTGAGCAGATCATCGCGAAGTACGCGCTTCCCGCGGAGGTTTGACGAAACCGCAGAATCAGGGTAAAATATTTAATTCAGATGTCTGTGCGAAAAGACGCCCGGGAAGGACGGCTTTGTGCAGTACATAAGACCGGGATAAGAGTTCAGAAACCTTTTGATACAGAATCAGACAAGACCGAATCGGAATCATAAAAACTAGGAGACGGATCATGAGTTCAGAGAACAGAAGCCGCCTGAAAGAGAAAAAGCGCATTGTGATCAAAGTCGGATCATCGACCATCACCCACCCGGAGACCGGCGCCATCAACCTCGGCAAGATCGAGCAGCTGGTGCGGCACATCGGAGACCTGAAAGGCATGGGCAAGGAAGTGATCCTGGTGTCCTCCGGCGCCATCGCGGCCGGAAGACAGGCCATCGCCTACAGGGAAAAGGCCAGGAATCTTGCGGAAAAGCAGGCCTTCGCGGCCATCGGCCAGGCGCGGCTGATGATGGTCTACCAGCGCCTCTTCGCGGAGTACAACATGACTGCGGCACAGATCCTGCTGACCCAGTTTACTTTCCTCCGGGAGGAAGCACGGACCAATGCCCGGAATACCTTTGACGAGCTTATGAAACTCGGCACGGTGCCGGTGGTAAATGAGAACGACACCATCTCCACCAGTGAGATCCGTCTCGGCGACAATGACCGTCTTTCCGCCCTGGTCAGTTCCCTGACCAACGCGGATCTTCTGATCCTTCTGTCCGACATCGACGGGCTCTACACCGACGACCCGAACCGGAACCCGGACGCGAAGTTCATCTCAACGGTCACCGAGATCACCCCGTCCCTGCTCCATATGGGTAAGGAATCCTCGTCCTCGGACGTCGGGACCGGCGGCATGCAGACCAAGCTGAAGGCGGCGCAGATCGCATGCAAGAGCGGCGCGGACATGATCATCGCCAGCGGAGACGATCTCACCGTCATCGACCGTATCGTGAAGGGTGAGGAGGTCGGCACGCTGTTTGAGGCGAGCCGGGTGGCGGATTTCGATTTTGAAGCCTACATCCACGGGAGCGAGAATGAGTGAAATGGAGCGCACGCGTACCGCGGGCACAAGTATCCCTCCGGCTGTCCGCGAAGATGAAAGAACGCGTCAGCAGCTTTTCCTGGAGGAGCTGAAGACCTGTATTGAACAGAGAAAGCAGGAGACAGGAAGGACTCCTTCTTTCCATATCACCACCATGGGCTGCCAGATGAACGCCCGGGACTCGGAGAAGCTGGCAGGAGTCCTCACGGAGATCGGCGCGGAGGAGACGGAGACCGAAGAGGCGGACATCCTTCTCTTCAACACCTGCACCGTCCGGGAGAACGCGAACCAGAAGCTTTACGGCCATCTGGGACAGATCAAGCATTTTAAGAATGATCATCCGGACATGCTGATCGGCATCTGCGGCTGCATGATGCAGGAAGCGGACGAGGTGGTCCGGGTACGGACAAGCTACCGCTTTGTGGACCTGGTCTTCGGGACCCACAACCTTTGGCGCTTCCCGGAGCTTCTCTACAGCTGTCTGGCGGAAAAGCACCGGGTCATCGACACGGAGGAGCGGGCGGACGACTACGCCGACCATATGCCGGTGAAGCGGAAGCTGAGCTTCAAGTCCGGGGTGAACATCACCTACGGATGCAACAATTTCTGCACTTACTGCATCGTCCCCTATGTCCGGGGACGGGAGCGGAGCCGGGAACCGGAGGACATCCTCGCGGAGATCCGGGCTCTGGTAAAGGACGGCGTAAAGGAGGTCATGCTCCTCGGCCAGAACGTGAATTCTTACGGGAAGACACTGGAGATCCCGGTGAGCTTTGCGGACCTTCTCCGGCGGACCTGCCGGATCGGGGGCCTGGAGCGGATCCGTTTCATGACGCCCCATCCTAAGGACCTGTCCGACGATCTGATCGAGGTCATGAGGACCGAGCCCAAGGTCTGCCGGCACATTCATCTGCCGCTGCAGTCCGGGAGCAGCCGGATCCTTGAACGGATGAACCGACATTACACCAAGGAATCCTACCTCGCGCTGGTAAGGCGGATCCGGGATAAAATCCCGGAAATCGCCGTCACCACGGATATCATCGTCGGTTTCCCCGGCGAGACAGAGGAGGACTTTCAGGACACCCTGGATGTGGTGCGGGAGGTCGGCTATCAGGCGGCCTTCACCTTCATATATTCCAAACGGACCGGCACGCCTGCCGCGGATTTCCCGGACCAGGCGGATCCGGAAGAGGTGGCGGACCGCATGAAGCGGCTCATCGACCTCGTCCAGAGCTTTGCCTCGAAGGCAGCGGACCGGGATACGGGGAAGACCCTTCCGGTGCTGGTGGAAGAGGTGAACGGACAGAAGGAAGGCTATGTATCCGGCAGACTCTCCAACAATCTCATGGTCCATTTTCCGGGGGACGCATCCCTGGTGGGTCAGATCGTTGACGTGGAGCTGACGGAGTCCCGTGGATTCTATTACATGGGACGCAGGAGGGATCAGATTTGGGTAATATGAACGCACGCGCACCGCGGGAGCAGGCGCCTCGCGCACCGCGGGCGATGATGACACCGATGATGGTGCACTATCTGGAGACGAAAAAGAAATGCCCGGACTGTATTCTTTTTTACCGTCTGGGCGATTTCTATGAGATGTTCTTTGACGACGCGAAGCTGGTCTCGAAGGAGCTGGAGCTCACCCTGACCGGCAAGGACTGCGGCATGGAGGAGCGGGCGCCCATGTGCGGCGTGCCTTTCCACGCGGCGGACACCTACATCAGCCGTCTGGTCCGGAAGGGCTACAAGGTAGCCATCGCGGAGCAGATGGAGGACCCGAAGCTCGCGAAGGGTCTTGTCAAGCGGGAGATCATCAAGGTCGTCACCCCCGGCACCATCACGGACGCCCAGGCACTGGACGAGGGCAGGAACAATTTCCTGGCCTGCGTCGTCTATGCCGCGGGCAGATTCGGCATCTGTGCGGCGGATATCAGCACCGGCGATTTCTTTGTGACGGAAGCGGACAGCGCCAAGCGGCTTGCCGACGAACTGAACCAGTACAGTCCTTCGGAGCTTCTCCTGAACCGCGCATTCGAGATGAGCGGGGCGGACCCTGCACAGCTCGGCGGCGGCAGGAGTCCGGCGGTGAGCTGGCCGGAGGATTTTTATTTTTCGGATGAAAACTGTGCCCGGATCCTGAAGGAGCATTTCCACGCGGCGACGCTGGAGGCTCTGGGACTCAAGGATTTCCCGGAAGGGACCCTGGCGGCCGGCGCTGCCATGCAGTATCTCTATGAGACACAGAAGCACACCTGTGAGCTGATCACAAAGCTGAAGCCCTACCGCAGCGGGGAATACCTCATCATCGATTCCTCCTCCCGGCGGAACCTGGAGCTGGTGGAGACCATGCGGGAGAAGGAGAAGCACGGGACCCTTCTCTGGGTCCTGGACCGCACGAAGACCGCCATGGGTGCCCGCCTGCTGAGAAGCTGGGTGGAGCAGCCCCTGATCCGGAAGGAACGGATCACGGCGCGGCAGGACGCGGTACAGGAGTTAAAGGAGCGGTTCATAGACCGTGAAGAACTCCGGGAATATCTGTCCCCGATCTACGACATGGAGCGGCTGATGGGGCGCATCAGCTCGGGAACCGCAAATCCCCGGGACCTGATCGCATTCCGGACGTCCCTCGAAATGCTTCCGCCGGTGCGGAGCCTTCTCAGCTGCTTTGACGCGCCGGTGCTGAAGGACATCGTTTCGAGGCTGGATCCGCTGGAGGATGTCTGCACCCTGATCCGGGACTCCATAAGCGACGATCCGCCCATCACTGTGCGGGAGGGCGGCATCATCCGCGAAGGATGGAACGAGACCGTGGACACGCTGAGGAAGGCGAGCACCGAAGGAAAGTCCTGGCTCGCCGACCTGGAGGCGCGGGAGCGGGAGAAGACCGGGATCAAGAATCTCCGGATCAAGTACAACAAGGTCTTCGGATATTACTTTGAAGTCACGAAATCCTTCGTCAGCATGGCGCCGGACTATTTTATCCGCAAGCAGACCCTGACGAACGCGGAGCGCTACACGAGCCCGGAGCTCCAGAAGATGGAGGAGACCATCCTGGGCGCCGAGGACAAGCTGCTGACGCTGGAATACGATCTTTTCACCGAGATCCGGCAGAAGGCCGCGGCGGAGGTGCAGCGGATCCAGGAGACGGCGCGGGCTGTGGCGGAGACCGACGCCCTGGCGTCCCTGGCGGACGCAGCCCAGCGCTACGACTACGTGCGCCCGGAGATCAACACAAACGGCGTCATCCGGATCCGGGACGGCCGTCATCCTGTGGTGGAGCGGATGATGGACAGCGGGCGCTTCGTAGCGAACGATACCCTGCTGGACGGGAAAGAGAACCGGATCTCCATCATCACCGGCCCCAACATGGCCGGAAAATCCACCTACATGCGGCAGACGGCGCTTATCGTCCTGATGGCGCAGATGGGTTCCTTCGTACCGGCTGCAGAGGCGGACATCGGGATCTGCGACCGGATCTTCACCCGCGTCGGGGCATCGGACGACCTGGCCAGCGGCCAGAGCACCTTCATGGTGGAGATGACAGAGGTGGCGAACATCCTCCGCAACGCCACGAAGAACAGCCTTGTCATCCTGGATGAGATAGGCCGCGGCACCTCAACCTTCGACGGGCTTTCCATTGCCTGGGCAGTGGTGGAGCACATTGCGAACACGAGAATTCTCGGCGCGAAGACCCTTTTCGCGACACATTACCATGAACTCACGGAGCTGGAGGGAACCGTCCCCGGCGTCACCAACTACTGTATCGCGGTCAAGGAGCAGGGCGAGGACATTGTCTTCCTGCGGAAGATCGTGAAGGGCGGTGCGGACCGGAGCTACGGCATCCAGGTGGCGCGGCTCGCCGGCGTTCCCCAGCCGGTCATAGACCGGGCGAAGGAACTGGCGGAGGAGCTTTCCGGCGCGGATATTGCTGCGCGGGCGGCGGAGATCGCCGGGGAAAGCATGAAGGGCCGCCGCGGAAAGAAGGGGTCGTTCCGGGACGAGGGCGTCCAGATGTCCCTCTTCGATGCCCCTGCGGCACCGGCACCGCAGAAGACTGACCCCATCCGTCAGGAGATCCTTACCGCGGACCTTTCCAGGATGACGCCCATCGAGGCGCTGAACACCCTTTACCGGCTGCAGGAGACTGCAAAGAACCAGGGCTGAGGTACTTATGGGAATCAATATTTTAGACAACGATACCATCAACAAGATCGCCGCGGGCGAGGTCGTCGAGCGGCCGGCCTCCATCGTGAAGGAGCTCACGGAGAACGCCATCGACGCGGACGCGTCGGCGGTCACCATCGAGATCCGGGACGGCGGCCAGGCGCTGATCCGTGTCACCGACAACGGATGCGGGATCCCGAAGGAGGACGTGCGGAACGCCTTTCTCCGACATGCCACCAGCAAGATCAGCACGGCGGAGGACCTGAAGGAGATCCGGAGCCTCGGATTCCGGGGAGAGGCGCTTTCCAGCATCGCCGCGGTCTGCAGGACCGAGATCATCACGAAGACCCGGGCTGCGCTGACCGGGACCCGCTATGTGGTGGATGGCGGCGTGGAGAAAGCCTTTGAGGAAGTCGGCGCGCCGGAAGGCACCACCGTTATCGCCCGGGACATCTTTTTCCACACTCCCGTGCGGCGGAAGTTTCTGAAGTCCCCGGCGACGGAGGCGGCCCATGTGGCGGAGCTGGCGGAACAGCTGGCCCTGTCCCATCCCGAGGTGTCCATCCGTTTTATCGTGAACGGCCAGAGCCGCTTCCACACCAACGGCAGCGGACGCCTGAAGGAGGTCATCTACCAGCTTTACGGCCGGGAGATCGCGAATGCGCTGATCGAGATCGACACGTCCCAGGGCGGATACCGCGTCCGGGGATTCCTCGGAAAGCCGGAGGTGAGCCGCGGAAGCCGCGCCCTGGAACACTACTGTGTGAACGGGCGGTACATCAAGAGCGGGATCATCGCGAAAGCCATTGAGGACGGCTACGGAAACCTGATGATGCAGCACAGCTTCCCCTTCTGCGTCCTGCTGATCGACATTGACCCGGCGGCGGTGGATGTGAACGTCCATCCCACCAAACGGGAGATCCGTTTTTCCGACAGCCAGGCAGTTTATGACTTCCTGAAGATGGCGGTGGAGCGCGCCCTGAAGGGAAAGGAACTGATCCGGGACGTGTCTCTTGCCCCTGCGGGAAAAACTGCGCAGAAGCCGGCGGGACGGCAGCCGCGGCCTGCGGAGCCCTTTGAGACAAAGCGCGCCGCCCTGGAAGAGAAGCGCACCGCGGGCAGTATTATCCGGGAGACGGCAGGGGATTCCGGAGAGAGGTCCGGGAGGTCCCCGGAGAACCGGGAGATTGCCTGGAGCACGCCGGAGGAGTACAAGTCTGCGGCGGAGACCGGAAGTCAGACCGGACGGACTGTGCTTCCCGAGAAACCCCGGAAGAACGAAGAAAAGCAGGCAGAAACACAGGCAGCAGCCGGCATCGACCGCACCGGACAGTATTCCTTCCTGGATCCAGCGCACAGGGCTGAGGTCCGTCTGGCGGGCGAGGTCTTCGGCACCTACTGGATCGCGGAGTGGAACGACGCGATGTACATCATCGACCAGCATGCCGCCCACGAGAAGGTGAATTACGAACGCTTCATGAAGGCCTGGAAGGAGCAGTCGGTGGTGAGCCAGCAGCTTCTTCCGCCGGCCATGCTGACCCTTTCCGACCGGGAGGCGGCTCTGCTGGAGCGCCATATGGAGAGCTTTTCTTCCCTGGGATACGAGATCGAACATTTCGGCGGACATGAATACGCAGTCAGGGCAGTGCCGGACCTCCTTCCCTCGGTCATGAAGGGAGAGCTTCTGAAGGAGATGATCGGAAGTCTTTCCGAGGAGGGAGGCAGTGCCGTCCCGACACTGATCATCGAGAAGACGGCTTCCATGTCCTGCAAAGCGGCAGTCAAGGGAAATACCTCCCTCAGCGCGGGCGAGGCGGAAAAGCTTCTGGACGAGCTGTTCGCCCTGGAAGATCCTTACAACTGCCCCCACGGGCGTCCCACCATCATCCGCCTTACCAGAAGCGAGCTGGACCGCCGTTTCCGGAGGGTGCTGTGAGTACGCCTCTGGTCATCATCGCCGGGCCGACGGCGGTGGGGAAAACAGCCATCTCGGTGGAGCTTGCGAAGCGGATCGGCGGTGAGATCATCAGCGCCGACTCCATGCAGGTCTACCGCGGGATGGATATCGGCACGGCAAAGGTCACGAAGGAAGAGATGCAGGGTGTACCGCATCACCTGATCGACATTCTGGATCCGTCCGAGGCCTTCAATGTGATGGAATTCCGGAACCGCGTACGGGGCGCTATCGATGAGATCGTTGCCCGGGGGCATGTGCCGGTCCTGGTGGGCGGCACCGGCTTTTACATTCAGTCGATCCTTTATGACATCGAGTTCGATCCGGAGGAAGGCTCTGATGAGATGCGCCGTCAGCTGGAGGAGGAGATGGAGGCCCGCGGGCCGGAGGAGATGCACGCGGAGCTTAAGCGCGTGGATCCGGAATCCGCGGAGATGATCCACGCCAATAATAAAAAGCGGGTGATCCGCGCCCTGGAGTTCTACCGGCTGACCGGGAGAAGGATCTCAGACCACAACAGGGAACAGCGGGAGCGCAGGTCTCCCTACCGCTTCCTGTTCTACGTGATGACCATGGACCGGCCGTCTCTCTATGCACGGATCGACTACCGGGTGGACCTGATGATGCAGGACGGCCTGAAGGAAGAAGTGAAAGCGCTCCGGGACCGGGGCGTCACCTCGGACATGGTCTCCATGCAGGGCCTGGGATACCGGCAGATGTTCGATTATCTGGAGGGGATCTGTACTCTGGATGAGGCGGTGGAACGGATCAAAAAAGAGACCAGACATTTCGCGAAACGGCAGCTCACCTGGTTCCGCAGGGAGCCGGACGCAGTCTGGATCCGCCTGGAGGATTTCGGCGGAAGCAGAAAGAAGATCCTCGAAAAAATGACAGAAGAAAGTCTCCGGCTGATCGCGGACGCAAAAGCGGACGCGGCGCCGGGCAGTGCGGCAGAAGGAACGCCGTCTGCTTCCGGAGACGGGAAAGAAGATAAGAAATGAATTTCATGAGCGCAATGGAAGAAATGTACCGGAAGATCGGGATCTCTGCGGAGGCCATCCGCCTCGGTGAAAAGGCGGAGAAAGCCTGTGCTGCGCATTTCGCCGAGATCGACCGCATCGCGGAGTACAACCAGATCAAGGTCCTGAACGCCTTCCGGGAGTGCAGGGTCGGAGAGGCCTGGTTTGCCCCCAGCACCGGATACGGCTACAACGATCTGGGCCGCGACGGCCTGGAGGAGCTTTATGCCCATGTTTTCGGCACGGAGGACGCTCTGGTGCGGGCCCAGCTGGTCAGCGGCACCCACGCCCTGTCCATCGCCCTGTCCGGAAATCTGAGGCCGGGGGATGAGATCCTGTCTCCGGTGGGAAAGCCCTACGACACTTTGGACGAGGTGATCGGGATCCGGCCCCAGCGGGGATCCCTGGCGGAGTACGGCGTCACTTACCGGCAGGTCGACCTGCTTCCGGACGGAAGCTTTGACTTTGACGGGATCCGGGAAGCCCTGAATTCCCGCACCCGCCTGGTGGAGATCCAGCGTTCCAAGGGTTATTCCGCGCGGCACACCCTGTCTGTCGCTGAGATCGGAAAGCTGATCGCCTTCATTAAGGATATCCGGCCCGATGTGATCTGCATGGTGGACAACTGCTACGGAGAGTTCGTAGAGATCACGGAGCCCACGGACGTGGGGGCGGACATGATCGTCGGTTCTCTTATCAAGAATCCGGGCGGCGGCCTCGCCCCCATCGGCGGCTACATTGCCGGGACGGAGGAGTGCGTCGCCAACGCGGCTTACCGGCTGACAGCTCCCGGCCTCGGAAAGGAGCTCGGCGCCTCCCTCGGCGTCACCCGTCAGCTCCTGCAGGGGCTGTTCCTGGCGCCCGCAGTCACGGCTTCCGCGGAGAAGGCCGCGGTCTTCGCAGCGCAGATATACCAGGATCTGGGCTTCCATGTGGTGCCGCGGGCAGAGGAGACCCGCCACGACATCATTCAGTCTGTGGATCTCATGACGCCGGAGGCACTTTCCGCTTTCTGCCTCGGGATCCAGGCGGCAGCTCCTGTGGACAGCTTTGTGACGCCGGAGCCCTGGGATATGCCGGGCTACGACGATCCGGTCATCATGGCAGCCGGCGCCTTTGTGTCCGGCGCTTCCATCGAGCTTTCCGCCGACGGACCCATGCGCCCGCCGTACACCGCCTTCTTCCAGGGCGGCCTGACCTTCAGCAGCGCGAAGGCCGGCGTGCTCATGTCGGTTCAGAAACTGATTGATGCATCGATCATAAAGGGTTAAAATATAGTATTGTTCAGCATCCCGAATCCGGGAGCTGAAATTCTGTGTGATTTCCGGCCGGCATGTACCTGGAGAGCCCGAAAGGAGATCATACATGAACAGACTGAAATCGATACCCGAAAATGAACGTCCGTATGAAAAAGCGGTGAGAAACGGCATCTCTGTCCTCTCAGACTCGGAGCTGCTGGCGGTCCTCTTAAGGACCGGAACGCCCTCAGCGGACGTCCTTACGCTGTCTTCAGAGGTCCTTGACCTCGGCGGGCGCGGGGAAGGCCTTTCCGGTCTGCTGCATTACAGCTATGAGGAATACCTGTCCTGCAGCGGGATCGGCGGCGTAAAGGCGGTCCAGCTGCTGGCCATCGGGGAGCTTGCCCGGCGGATCTGGCGGAGGGACGCGGAGAGACGGATCGGAAAATTTTCGGATCCGGGAGAGTGCGCACGGTACTATATGCAGGACCTCCGGCATCTGGAGCAGGAAGAGCTCCGGGCGGTGTTTCTGGATACCCGTATGGGACTGATCCGGGACAGGGTCATCACCCGAGGGACCGTGAACGCATCCCTGGTCTCCGTCAGGGAGATCATGATCGAGGCCCTGAGGCACCGGGCTGTCAATCTGATCCTGATCCACAACCACCCGAGCGGGGATCCGTCCCCGAGCGAGGAAGACACCGTGGTAACAGAGAAGGTGGCCGAGGCAGGAGAGCTGGTCGGCATCACCCTCTCGGACCACATCATAATAGGAGACAACACCTACTACAGCTTCAAGGAGTGGGGTAAACTGTGAAATTATCGAACAACCGGCTGATCCTTGCAGTGCTGAGCGTTCTCTGCATTATCATGATCGGCGTCACGACGGTGCGCGACGAATGGCTTTCGCCGCTCCGGACTGCGGTCGGCTACTTTCTTATGCCGGTTCAGTCCGGCGTAAACCGGGTCGGAAAATCGCTCTACAATAACCTCCGTGACAGGGAGAAGCTCCAGTCGGCGCTGGACGACAACCGCCGGCTTCAGGAACAGATCGACGAGCTTGTCATGGAGAACACGCGCCTGCAGGCAGACAGCTTCGAGCTGACCCGCCTTCGCAGGCTTTATGAGCTTGACCAGAATTACGGCCAGTACCATATGGTCGGCGCCCGGGTCATCGCGAAGGACACCGGAGGGTGGTTCCACATCTTCCGCATCGACAAGGGAAGCGCGGACGGCATCCGCCCGGACATGAACGTCCTGGCCGGCGGCGGTCTGATCGGGATCGTGACGGACGTGGGCGCGAACTACGCGACGGTGCGATCCATCATCGACGACGTGAGCCGCGTCAGCGCCATGGCCATGCAGTCCGGGGACACCTGCATCGTGTCCGGAGACCTGAAGCTCTACAGCGAGGGGCTTCTCCGGATCAGCGATATCACGGACACCGCGGACATCAAGGACGGCGACAAGATCGTGACCTCCACCGTCAGCGCGAAGTTCCTTCCCGGCATCCTGATCGGGTACGCGAAGGATCTGCGCACGGACGCTTCGAGACTGACCCGCAGCGGTACTCTGGTTCCCGCGGCGGATTTCGGCACGCTGCAGGAAGTGCTGGTCGTGACGGAACTGAAATCCGAATTCCGGGAGCGGACGGAAAGGGAAGCGGCCGAGGCTGCCGCCGCCGGCGCTGTCCCGGACGTGGTCACGGATAAGACTGCGGAGGGTACTGCGGAAGAGCCGTCGGCATCGTCCGGAACGGAGACTGTGAACAGCGGTGAAACTTCCGGTGAAGGCATGACGGAGACGGAAGCGCAGACGGAAGAAGCAGGACCCGCTGCCCCGGAGACCACGGCTGAGACCACGGCTGAGACCGCGGCTGAGACCGCGGCTGCCGCCCCGACGGAGGAGAGCACCGATTCCGTCGTGATCGTGGAAGGGTTCCCGGGCTCTGCGGCGGACTCTGCACAGGAAGAACGGGGGCCGGGCGTATGAGAAGGACCATCGCGAACCTTGCCTTCCTGATGATCATGTTTGCGGTTCAGAACTGCATCTTCCCCTTTATCCCGTTTCTTTCCGCGGCGCCGAACCTGATCCTGATCCTGACCTTTTCCTACAGCTTTATCTACGGATCCCGGAGCGGGATCTTCTACGGTCTGGCTGCGGGACTTCTGATGGACCTGTTCTATTCGGCCGGCGCTTTCGGGTTCTTTTCCCTGTTTTTTATCTGGATCGGATGGATGAACGGATGCCTTTCGAAGTACTATTACGAGAATTACATCACGCTTCCTCTGTTCCTCTGTACGATCAACGAATTCCTGTATAACCTGTATATCTACTTTTTCCGTTTCTTTATCCGGGCAAAAATGCAGTTCGGCTACTATTTTCTGCATATCATCGTGCCCGAGATCATTATTTCGCTGCTTTTCACGCTTCTCATCTACCGGTTCTTCCTCTGGTACAACCGGAAGCTTGAGATCCTTGACCGGAAGCAGGCTGTGAACTGAGGGACTGACATTTGCTGAAGGATTTCCTTTACAACTTCAGAGAGCTTCTGAAAGAGCTGGGCAGCAGACTGAGAGCTTCCCGGCTCTTTATTCTGGGCTCCGTATACGCCGTCCTGATCGCCGTTATGGTCATGCGTCTCTACGATCTCCAGATCATCCACGGAGAATCCTATCTGAACGACTATATCCAGATGACGGAGAAGACGGTCACTACGCCGGCGACCCGCGGGAATATTTTCGACTGCAACGGAAAGCTGCTGGCCTACAACCGGCTTTCCTATGACGTGACGGTGACCGATACCGGCGCATACCGGACCGTGCGGGAGCGGAATGAGATGCTGCTCCGGCTGGTGCGGCTCCTGAACCGCAGGAACATCACCTTGACCGGGCGGCTGGAGATCGGTCTGGACGACAACGGGACCTTTGTGTTTACCAGCAGCAGCGAAGAGGCCAGAAAGCGTTTCCTGAGAGACCTCTACGGCCTTCGCCGGGTGGAAGAGCTGACCGGCAGTACCGGCAGATATCCTTCCGTGATCTCCGCGGAAGACCTGATCAATGCCCGGGTCAGGTATTACGGCCTGGACAAGCTGAAGGACAAGGATCAGAAGCCGGAGATCCTCACGGACCTGGAGAAGCTGGAACTGGTGAACATCCGCTACACGATGGGCCTCACGGCGTTCCAGCGGTACGAGAGCACCACCGTCGTCACCAATGTGGACGAGGAGACCCGCGCGGATATTCTTGAGAACCAGGCGGATCTTCTCGGCGTGGAGTGCATGCAGACCACGGAGCGAGTCTACAACGACAGCATACCGTTCTCACCGATCATCGGCTACGTGGGCCGCGTCCAGGAGGACCAGCTCCCGAAGCTGCAGGAGATCAGCAGCGACTATTCACTGACAGACACTGTCGGAAGGACCGGCATCGAAGAATACATGGAGTCGGATCTCCACGGAAAAAAGGGTTCCCGGACCATGTACGTCGACAACGTCGGCCACATTATGGAGATCAAGAGCGAGACGGAGCCGGTGGCGGGCAATGATGTCTGGCTTTCCATCGACCGGGATCTCCAGGTCGGCATTTACCACCTGCTGGAGCAGCATCTGGCAGGTGTGCTGGCGGCAAAGCTTGTGAACGTGGATGAGCCGAACACGGACCGGACTGACTCGACAGAGCGACGGATCCCCATCAAGGATGCCTACTATCAGCTCATCGGGAACAATGTACTTTCCCTGAGCCATATGCGTTCCAGGGAAGCCAGCGAAGTGGAGCGGGGGATCTCGCGGAAGATCGCCGCATACCGGGAAAGCTCCGTCGCGGAGATGCGGGCGGAGCTTCTTTCTCCGGAGCCGCGGAACATGTCTGAGCTTCCGGACGACCAGCAGGCCTTCATGTACTATCTTTACACCATGCTGTCCTCCGACGCTTCCGGCGTGATCCACCGCGACCGGATCGACACCACTTCGGAGTATTATGAGCGCTGGAAGGCGGATTCCATCAGTCTCCGGGAGTTCCTGTACTACGGAATCTCGGAAAACTGGGTGGATACCACCGGACTCAACGCCCCGAGTAAGTACTCCGGTGCTTCGGAGATCTATGAAGCCCTGATCGATCACGCCCTGGAGGAGCTGTTCACGGACAATGAATTCGAGAAGCTGATCTGCCGGTACATCATCCGCAGCAACATTGTCGGCGGAAAGGAGCTTTGCCTGGCGCTGTATGACCAGGGGGTCCTGGAGCACGATGAGAGGGAGGAGTATCTTCTCAGGGAGAACGGCGCGGATTATGCGTACGAGTTCTTTGTGCGACAGGTCTCGGAAATGAAGCTTACACCGGCGCAGCTTGCGCTGGATCCCTGCACTGCGGGATGCGTCGTGACCGACATCCACACGGGGAAGGTCCGGGCGCTGGTCTCTTATCCGGGCTACGACAACAATCGTCTGACCAACACCATGGACGTGGCCTACTACAACCGTCTGGTGAATGACCAGTCCCTGCCGCTTTACAACAACGCGACCCAGGCCAGAAAGGCGCCGGGTTCCACCTTCAAGCCCATCACGGCGGTGGCCGGGCTGGAGGAGCAGGTGCTGGGGCTTTACGACACCATCACCTGTACCGGTATCTACGATATCATCAAGCCGGCCATGCGGTGCTGGATCTATCCCGGAAGCCACGGCCCGGAGAATGTCATCGTCGGCATCCGGAATTCCTGCAACTACTTCTTCGCCGACGTGGGACACCGGCTCGCCCTGGATCCCGCGGGAGAGTATGCGCCGAACCTCGGCATCGAGCGGATCCGGAAGTATGCCGCCATGTTCGGCCTGGACCGGAAGTCAGGAGTCGAGATCATCGAGAACGAGCCGATGATGACAGACACGAGTCCGGAGCAGTCCGCCATCGGACAGGGCACCCACTCGTACGCAAACGTACAGCTTTCCAGATACGTGACTGCGGTCGCGAACCGGGGCACTGTCTTCGATCTTTCCGTCCTGGACCGCGTGACAGACTGGCAGGGAGGACCGATCCGCACCTACGAGCCGGAGATCATCGGTACAGTGGACATTGACGAAAGCACCTGGAACGCGGTGCAGCGGGGCATGAGAGAAGTGATCCAGCTGGGATCCGCACGCCGTCTGTTCACGGATCTGGAGGTACCGATCGCGGGGAAGACCGGTACGGCGCAGGAATCCCGCTCCAGAGCGAACCACGCTTTCTTCATTTCCTTCGGACCTTATGAGAATCCGCAGATCGCGGTCACGGTCAATATCCCCTACGGATATACCTCGACCAACGCGGCTTCCGTGTCCAAGGACGTGTACCGTCTGTACTTCGGATATACGACATTGGACTATATCCTGAACACCGGAGCCCAGAACGCAAGTACGGTCACCATCGCAGACTGACTTTGGTCATTCAGGAATGATTCCGAGAATTAATTTCGGGATATATGCATAAATTTTCTGTGAATATTCATGAAAATGCATGCATAAAAACAGATACATACTGGCAATTTGTTCATTCTTACTGTAATATCTAAGCTAGGAGAGGCTATGATCCTGCCGTATCATTTTAAATCTTTCCCCTTCCGCCTGCTGTTTTCCGTGGCGGTGCTGAATGCCATCGGCATCCTTGTGATCCACAGCGCCACGAATTCGGACATGGCAGTCGTCGGAAGGCAGCTCACCGGCGCAGCCATCGGGGCGGTCGCCATGCTGATCCTGTGCCTGATTCCGTATCAGCTCATCCTGAGGCATGCAGTTCCGGTGTTTGCAGCGTGCTGCGGCATGCTTCTGCTGGTCAATGTTTACGGGCGCATCGTCGGCGGCGCAAGGCGCTGGATCGTTGTGCCCGGAATCGGGCAGCTGCAGCCGTCGGAGTTCGCGAAGATCGGGATCGTCGTCTTTTTTGCCTGGTTCCTGGACAGGAACCGGGAGAACATCAACAGGCCCCAGTTCCTCGCGGTGTTCGCGGGACTTGCAGCGATTCCGGTTTTCCTGATCCTGTCAGAGCCGGATCTCTCGACCACCATTGTCGTGACGGTCTGCATCCTGAGCCTCCTCTATGTGGCGGAGATCAGCTATAAATGGATCGGAGCTGCCGTGGCGGTGGTAATTCCTTTCGCGGCAGGATTCTTTGTGCTTCTGCGGCACAATATGATCCCGTTTCTGCAGGACTACCAGGCGCGCCGCATTCTGGCGTGGATCGACCGCGGTTCCGGGTACACGGACGCGAATCTCCAGCAGAACAATTCGATCATGGCCATCGGATCGGGACAGCTCTTCGGGAAAGGGCTGAACAACAATACGCTGGCATCCGTGAAGAACGGAAATTTCCTGTCTGAGGAACAGACGGATTTCATCTTCGCGGTGATCGGGGAGGAACTTGGTTTTATCGGCTGCATTATTGTGATCGCACTGTACGCGGCCGTGGTTTATGAGTGTTTTTATCTTGCGGGGAAAGCAAAGGATCTGGCGGGAAGGCTGATATGTACAGGCCTCGGGATGCTGATCGCGTTCCAGGGCTTCAGCAATATCGCCGTCGCCACCGGGATCTTTCCGAACACGGGACTGACGCTTCCGTTCATCAGCTACGGCGTCAGCTCGCTGCTGAGCTTTTACTGCGGCGTCGGAATGGTCCTGAACGTCGGACTTCAGAGGACAGACCCTGAAGTCCGGGACGACAGGATCGTTCCTGAGATGAGTCAAAGGCAAAGGAAAGAACGAGGATAACAAAGCTATGAATATCGGGCTGATCGCTCATGACGAGAAGAAAAAACTGATGCAGAATTTCTGCATCGCCTACCGCGGGATCCTGGCCAGGCATAATCTGTTTGCGACAGGGACCACCGGACGGCTGGTGGAGGAGGTGACGAACCTCAATATTCACAAATATCTTGCCGGTCATCTCGGCGGAGAACAGCAGATGGGAGCGCAGATCGAGGCCAATGACATGGATCTCGTGATCTTTCTGCGCGATCCGCTCCGGCCGAAGCCGCACGAGCCTGATATCAGCAACGTCATGAAGCTTTGCGATATCCACAACATCCCGGTCGCGACCAATCTTGCGACCGCTGAACTGCTGATCAAATCTATGGAGCGTGGCGATTTTGAATTCAGAAATTATTACAGACACTGAGTACAGCTCTGTCCGGGACTGCGGAAGGCAGAGCAGAAGAAAACGCGGCGGCGGATTCCTGAAGTTCCTGATCCCGGCTGTCCTGCTCGCCGCAGTCCTTGCCGGGATCTTTTTTGTGATGCATTCCGGACTTCTTCTGAAGAACCGGTATCTCCTTTCCACCTCTGCGGAGCAGCTCCTGCGTGACCAGGCACCGGCAGCCTCCCTGAAGACCTTCGGCGCGGATCTTTCCGTCATCACACACACGGAGGACGACGATCCTTCCGTCCAGGCCCACAGTGTGATCCTGTGCAGGGAAGGCGCTGCCGAGGCAGTCTATGCCAAGCACGCGCTGGAGCGTATGAATCCGGCGAGCATCACAAAGGTCATGACCTGCCTCCTGGCGCTGGAAAACGCGGATTTCACGGAGAACTGGACTGCAGGGCAGGAAATCTACGTCTCTGACAAGGATGCCAGCATGGCCGGTATCAAGGAAGGGGACAGCCTTACAGCGGAACAGGTGGTGTACGGCCTGATGCTCCGGTCCGGAGCCGACGCGGCGAACATGATCGCCCTCCATATCGGCGGGGGCGAGACCGGTTTCGTGGAAATGATGAACCGGAGGGCGGCCGAGATAGGCTGTGCCGGGACTCATTTCACGAACACCCACGGACTGACGGATCCGCAGCACTACACCACAGCCTATGACATCTATCTGATCCTCCGCGAGGCAATGAAGGATCCCAGGTTCCGGGAGATCGCCGGATGCGTGGAATACCAGGCGGACTACACGGACATCGCCGGACAGCCGAAGACCCAGAAATGGAAGAACACGAACTATTTCCTGATCGGCCGCGCGCCCCTACCTGAGGGCGTGAAGATCGCTGCCGGAAAGACCGGGACCACGCTGGCGGCGGGGAACTGTCTCGCCCTGGTCTCGGAAAACCCGGCCGGAGAGCTGTTCTACTCTGTTACACTGAAGTCCCCGAAGCGCGATATCCTTTACACCGACGCAGCCGCGGTACTGGAAAAAACCATAGAACAGCATTGAACTTTTCAGCCTGCTACCGTATAATGGTTTTTAAGTAAATTCGACAAGGAGGTACATGACGATGGTTCAGATTATTGCAGGTATCAAGGGAAAGGGAAAAACCAGACGTCTTCTTGATATGGCAAATGCCAGAATTAAGGATGCGACGGGTTCCGTTGTTTACCTGGATAAAAGTTCCAAGCACATGTATGAACTGAGCAATAAGATCCGCCTGATCAATGTCAGTGAATATAATATTATGACGAGCGACGGCTTCCTCGGCTTCATTTCCGGAATTATTTCCCAGGATCACGACGTGGAAGTGATGTTCCTTGACAGCTTCCTGAAGCTTTCCTGCCTGGAAGGCCAGGATATGACCCCTGTCATCGATGCGCTGGAGAAGATCGGCGATAAATATAATATCGAATTCGTTCTCAGCATTTCCAAGGATATTACCGAGCTGCCGGAGAACGCGAAGAAGGATGTCTTCATCAACCTGTAAATACAGATATGCCTGAACAAAACGGACAGCTTCCGGGCTGTCCGTTTTATCTGTACCCTGTTCATCGGAGGAATTTAAGTGGCTGACAGGAACCGGAAAATCATTCCCTACCGGAGACCGCTCAGGGTCAATATCGGCCTGATCTGTTTTCTTATCCTGTTCATTTACCTTCTGTTCTCCGCGACCTCCTACATGAAGCGGCCGGTGATCCGGTATTACGAGGTCGAGGCGGGAGAGATGGTCAATGACACCGGACATCTGGGCATTGTCCTGCGCTCGGAAAACGTTTACACGGCTCCCACGACGGGATATATTAATTACTACATCCGGGACGGAAAACGTTCCGCTGTCGGAACGAGGATCTTTTCCCTGGACGAGACCGGTAATCTCCGGGATTATCTGGAAGAAAACTCTGCCAACAGCGACACGCTTTCGGACCAGAATCTGAAGGATCTGAAAAACAGCCTGACCGGATTCTCCGCGTCGTACAGCGGGAAGGATTTCGCCCGGGTCTACGACAGCCGCGACGCGATCCAGTCGGAACTGGCCGAGTACGCGAGCCTTCATATCCTGGACAATCTGGATCAGTCCCTGGGACAGCAGGGGATCAGCTTCACCCAGGTCCGCTCTCCGGAGACCGGCGTGATCTCTTTCTTTATCGACGGCTATGAAGGCTTGACGCCGGAGCAGTTATCCGCGCCGGATTTCGACGACAGCAGCTATAAGGCCAACAGTCTCAGCGCCGGAGAGATGGCGGAGGCAGGCACCCCTGTTTATAAGGTGATCTCTTCGGAGAACTGGCAGCTGGTCTTCCCGCTGACGGAGAAGGAGACCGCCGAATACGGGGACCGGAGCAGTCTGCGGGTAAGCTTCGACAACTATGATCTGACGATCCCGGGAGACTTCCACATCACGACGGGGGCCGACGGCTCCGGTCTCGGCGTACTGACCTTCCATCAGTTTATGGTCCGCTTCGCGGATCAGCGCTTTCTCCGCTTCCGCATCGAGACGGACCGGGAGGAAGGACTTAAGATCCCACGCTCCGCCATCACCACAAAGACCTTCTACACGATCCCGAAGTCATACCAGGCTAAGGGCGGAGATTCGGTGGAGGAAGGTTTCTACCGTGAGATCTACACGAACGGAGAGCTGACCATGGAGGTCGTCAACCCGGAGATCTTCTATGAGACGGATGACATGCTCTATGTGGACGCTGCCGAGGACGCTGTCCTGAAAGCCGGCGACGTCCTGATCATGCCGGGAAGCGAGGAACGCTTTACCGTGGGGCCTACAGCGTCCCTGGAAGGCGTATACAATATCAACAAGGGGTATGCGGTCTTCAAGCAGATCAGCATTATCGAAGACAACGAGGAGTATGTGACGGTGCGGAAAGGGACCCGGTACGGTCTCAGCGTCTACGACCATATTCTTCTCGACGGAAGCACAGGAAAGGAAGGCGCGCAGGTCTATCAGTGACGGCAGTCCCGGAAAACCTTCCTGCGCCGGAGGAAAGAGCAATGATGAAAGAAAATCTGGAACTTGTGGAAGCCAATATCCGCGAAGCCTGCGCCGCTGCGGGGCGGGACCGGAGCGAGGTCACGCTGATCGCGGTCAGCAAGACGAATCCGGCGGAGCGGATCAGGGTAGCCTATGATCTCGGCGTCCGGGATTTCGGGGAAAACAAAGTTAAAGAAATGCTGGGAAAGGAGCCCCAGCTTCCGGAGGACATCCGCTGGCATCTGATCGGCCATCTCCAGACCAACAAGGTGAAGTCCGTGATCGACAAGACAGTCCTGATCCACTCCATCGACTCCATCAAGCTTTCCGATACCATCGACTTTGAAGCCCGGAAAAAGGGCATCCAGGTCGACGGTCTTCTGGAGGTCAATGTGGCGGGAGAGGAAAGCAAGTTCGGATTCCTCCCGGAGGAACTGCTGCCGCTTCTCGAGCGGCTCCGCCAGTACCGGAATCTCAAGATCCGCGGGCTGATGACCGTCGCGCCGATGGTGGACGATGCGGAGCAGAACCGTGCCGTTTTTCGCCGTTTACGGGAATTATCCATTGACATAAAATTGAAAAACGCTGATAATGTCACTATGAATGTTCTTTCTATGGGCATGACAGGAGACTATCGTGTAGCGATCGAAGAGGGGGCTACGATGGTCCGCGTAGGCACCGGCATTTTCGGAATGAGACAGATTGGAGAATAATCACATGGGATTCATTGGAAGAATTATGGACAGTATGCGTGTAAGTGATGCGGATGATGACGAATTCCTCGATGATGAGGAGGAGTTTGACGATCAGCCCAGAAGAGGAATCGGCGGATTTCTTCCGAAGCGGTCTTCTGCGTCTGAGGATGCCGGAGATGAGAATGAAAAGCCGCGTCTGTTTACCCGCAAGGTGACTCCGGTCAAGCGCAGCAGCCTTGAAGTCGTTCTGGTCAAGCCCAGCGGCTTTGAGAACGCGAAGGAGATCGTCGACAATCTCCTGAACGGCAAGGCAGTCGTCCTGAATATGGAAGGCTTCAACACGGAGATTGCCCAGAGGATCATCGACTTCACTTCCGGTGCGTCCTACAGCATGAACGGAAAGCTTCAGAAAATCTCCAACTATATCTTTATCATCACTCCGGACAACGTCAATCTGTCCGGCGAGTTCCAGGATATTCTCACTTCCACGGTCAGCGCTTCCATGAGCACCGGGACTGTGAATATCTCCGGACTGAACATCCGCCAGTAATGACGGATAAGGAAGAGTCTTTCTTCCGGAAGCGGATCACAGAGCTTCGGGACACCTGCATTCAGCGGAATATTCCGACCCACTCTGTGTTCCTGAATGCGGATGAGCAGGCGATTCTGCGCACAATGCGTCTTTCTGCCGGCGGGGTCAGAATGGTCACCGCCGGCGGTCTTGACGACGCCGAACGCAGGGTCGTCTTTTTTCTGCCCGCATATCTGGAAGAGATCCCGGACGATGTGCTCTGTTACCTGAAGATCGCCCCGGCTGCGCCGAAGTTCGCGGATGCGCTGACCCACCGGGATTTCCTCGGTGCGCTGATGAGCCTCGGGATCCGGCGGGAGATGCTGGGGGATATCTGCATTGCGGACAATGCTGCCCACCTGACGGCGCTTTCCTCCGTGGAGGAGACGATCTGCAGAGAACTGACGGGAGTAAAGCATACGACAGTCACTGTGACTCCGGAACGGCTGGAGGATGTGGTTTCCGTACGCCATACGGAAGAACGCAGCGTCAATGCCGCATCCCTCCGGATCGACAGTCTGATCTCCGCCGTCTGGGGCGTTTCCCGCTCCGCATCAAAGGAACTGCTGATGCAGGGCAAGGTCGCCGTGAACTCCGCCATCGTGACAGACGGGGCGGATACCCTTTCTCCGTGCGACATTCTTTCGCTCCGCGGAAAAGGCAGATTCCGGCTGCTCCCGGGACAGCACGAAACAAGAAAAGGGCGTCTTTCCCTGCGGGTGGAGGTCTGGATATGAACGAGTTCAGCAAAAAAAATCAGATCAGCCTGTTCGCCGCGATCACAGTCATCGCGGCGGCCTTTGACCAGCTGAGCAAGCGCTGGGCGCTGGCGAACCTGGGAGATCATGAACCGGTCCCGCTGATCTCCGGCGTGCTGGAGTTTCTCAGGATAGAGAACCGGGGAGCCGCCTTCGGGATCCTGCAGGGGAAAATGTTCTTTTTCTACCTGATCACCGCGGTCGTCGCGGCGGGGATCCTTTACGTGGTATACAAGCTTCCGGAAAAGCGGAAATACCTCCCGCTGCTGGTCATCCTGGCTTTTCTTCTGGCAGGCGCGGCCGGAAACCTGATCGACCGCGCTTTCCGGCAGTCAGTCGTGGATTTTATCTATTTCAAGCCCATCGATTTCCCGGTATTCAATGTGGCGGACATCTACGTCACCTGCTCCACTTTCGTGATGGTGATCCTGATCCTCCGCTATTACGAGGATGAAGACTTTGCCTTCCTTTCCCTGAAAAAGGAAAAGACTGCCGGCGCGGAGCAGCAGAAGACCGGACCTGAAGAAAAAGAGGAACAGGAGAAATGATCACACAGTTTCAGGCTGATCCCGCAGAGGCAGGAACGCGCCTGGACGTGTTCCTTGCAGGAGCCATGGCGGAGATGACGCGCTCCCATGTGCAGAAGCTGATAGAGGAAGGCCGCGTCACCGTGAACGGTACCGCCGTGAAGGGCAACCGGAAGCTGAAAGCGGGCGACAGCATCGTCTGCGATGTTCCGGACCCGAAGCCGGCGGAGATCACGGCGGAGGAGATCCCGCTGGATATCCTTTACGAGGATGACGACGTGATCCTGGTCAACAAGCCGAAGGGGATGGTGGTGCATCCCGCTGCCGGCCATGAGAGCGGGACACTGGTCAACGCCCTGATGTTTCACTGCGGGGACAGGCTTTCAGGGATCAACGGTATTCTGAGGCCGGGGATCGTCCACCGGATCGACCGGGACACCACCGGCGTCCTGGTGATCTGCAAAAATGACGCTGCGCATCTTTCCCTGGCGGAACAGCTGAAGGAGCACAGCATTACCCGGAAATACCGTGCCATTGTGAGCGGTGTGCTGAAGGAAGACGAAGGAACTGTGGATTCGCCCATCGCGCGGGATCCGAAGGACCGGAAAAAGATGAAATGCGGCATGCCGGAGGGACGCAGGGCCGTGACTCATTACCGGGTGCTCAGGCGCTTCCGGAACTGCACGTACATCGAGTGTCAGCTGGAGACCGGCAGGACACACCAGATCCGCGTCCACATGGCTTCCATCGGACACCCGGTGCTGGGAGACCAGGTCTACGGTGCTGCGAAAAATCCGTACCACCTGGAAGGTCAGACGCTTCACGCCATGGTGCTGGGATTCCGTCATCCCCGGACGGGAGAATACATGGAATTCACCGCTCCCCTTCCCGCATATTTTTCGAAACTACTGGAGACATTTACAAAGCAGGAATGAACTATTAAAATAGATATCGTAGGGATCAAACGACACAGGAGGTGTGCATTATGGCAGATAAACTGATAGTGACCATTGGTCGGCAGACTGGCAGCGGCGGGCGTAAAATCGGCCAGATGCTTGCGGAGCGGCTTGGTGTCAAGTGCTATGACAAAGAGCTTCTGGACCGTGCCGCGAAGGAGAGCGGCCTCTGCAGAGAGCTTTTTGAGAACAATGACGAGAAGCCGACGAACAGCTTCCTCTATTCCCTGGTGATGGATACCTATTCCCTCGGATATTCTTCTTCTCCGTATGTGGACATGCCCATCAACCAGAAGATCTTCCTGGCTCAGTTCGATACCATCCGCAATCTCGCTGCAGCAGAGTCCTGCGTCATCGTGGGGCGCTGCGCGGACTATGCGCTGGCGGGCATGCCAGGCGTGGTCAGCGTGTTTGTGAGCGCGGACGATGAAGACAAGATCAAGCGCCTCATGGAGACCCACAATGTTACTGCGGACAAGGCCCGTGAGATCATGCTGAAGACGGACAAGCGCCGTTCCAGCTACTACAATTACTATTCAAACAAGCGCTGGGGCGACTCCAAGAGCTACGATCTCTGCATCAATTCCAGCAAGTGCACGCTGGAGGGCGCAGTGGACGTGATCCTCGCCTACGCGGAGATCGCGAAGAAATACCGCAGATAACTTCAGCCGGAATCACGTGAATTCCATTCAGTCGGAATCCCGGGGAACTCCATACCCGGAACGACCTGTGAAACCGCCGTCTTTTCACATGCTGAAGCAACGGTCCGTAAGACCTGAAAAACCCCTGCCATCGAGGCAGGGGTTTTTAGCTGTACGTGGAGGAGAAAAACCATCAGGGTTTTTCGACGACTCGCAGCGCAGGTCTGCAGGACCTAAGCTGAAGCAATGTGAAACAGGCGGTTTCAGGGGAGTCCGGATGGAGTACCCCGGGATTTTCCGACTGTTTAAGGTTTCTCGGTATTTCTGGAATCACTTCTCGTGGGCCATGGCTTCTGGACGGAACACTTCGTCGAAGCGCTCCGCGGTGAGGAAGCCCAGCTTCACGCAGGCTTCCTTCAGGGAGATGTTCTCCCTGAAGGCAAGCTTCACGGTCTTCGCGGCGTTCTCGTAGCCGATGTAAGGATTCAGGCAGGTGACCAGCATCAGGGAATTGTGAAGGTTCTCATGCATTTTTTCCCGGATGGGCTCGATGCCGACGCAGCAGTTGTCATTGAAGGAGCGGAGAGAATCCGCCAGGAGACGGACAGACTGCAGGAAATTGAAGATCAGCACCGGCATGAACACGTTCAGTTCGAAATTTCCCTGGCTTGCGGCGATGCCGATGGCGGTATCGTTTGCCATGACCTGGACCGCGACCATGGTGGCAGATTCGCACTGGGTCGGATTTACCTTGCCCGGCATGATGGAACTGCCCGGCTCGTTCTCCGGGATCCGGATCTCGCCGAGGCCGCAGCGGGGACCGCTGGCAAGCCAGCGGATATCGTTGGCGATCTTCATGAGATCCGCCGCCAGCGCCTTCAGGGCGCCGTGAGCGTTCACAAGTTCCGATTTCGCCGTGAGGGCGTGGAATTTGTTTTCCGCGGTCCGGAAGGAGCAACCGGTGAGCTCAGAGAGGACCTTCGCGCTTTCAGTATCAAAGCCTTCCGGCGCGTTCAGGCCGGTTCCCACCGCCGTGGCTCCCAGAGCCAGCTCGGAGAGGGGCAGAAGAGAAGCACTGATCATTTCCCGGTCTCTCTCAAGGGATGCGCGCCATCCGCTGATCTCCTGGGAGAAGGATACCGGGACCGCGTCCTGAAGATGGGTCCGTCCTGATTTCACGATACCGTGATACTTTTCTTCCAGAGAACGGAAGGTGCCTGCCAGCAGATCGATGGAAGGCAGAAGTCTGTCCCGGATCTCCAGCACCGCCGCGATGTGCATCGCCGTGGGGAAGGTATCATTGGAGCTCTGGGACATATTGCAGCTGTCGTTCGGATGAAGCAGCTTTTTCCCGGCGATCTCGTTTCCGCGGTTCGCAATGACTTCGTTCACGTTCATATTGGACTGGGTGCCGCTTCCGGTCTGCCAGACCGCCAGCGGGAAGCTGCCGTCCAGTTTCCCGGACCGGATCTCTTCGCAGACCTGCCGGATCACGTTCATGCGCTCCTCGTCCAGAACGCCGAGCCGGCAGTTCGCGACAGCTGCCGCTTCCTTCAGATACGCGAAGGCTGTGATCACCTCCGGCGGGATCTTCTCGGTGCCGATGCGGAAGTTTTCAAAGCTCCGCTGTGTCTGGGCGCCCCAGTATACGTTTTCCGGGACGCGGACCTCCCCCATGGAATCATGCTCGATCCGGTAATTCATATGCTGCTCCTTTCGTTTCTGATAAGGCTGTAATTGTTTTTGATTATAACAGACGGGCTGCTGCAATGGAACGACCGATGCAGCAGCCCGTATTCGTTTTTCCCGGGGAACTTATTTCCGCGGATCCTTTTCCGCCGTCAGACGGGGATCACTTTTTCTTTGCCGGGGCTTTTTTGGCCGGAGCCTTCTTTGCCGGAGCTTTCTTCGCGGGCGCCTTGCCTGCGGCTTTCTTCACGTCAGCCTTTTTGACCTTGCTGACTGTTGTTTTGACGGCCTTGACAGCATCGGCCACGCCGGCTTTTTTTGCGGCCTTTGCCTCCTGCGCCACCTTCTGCATCATCATCGCGCGGACCTTCAGCGGAAGGCCGAAGAGGGTGATGAATCCGTCTGCATCGTGGTGGTCATAGAGATCGCCGGTGGTGAAGGATGCGAGAGACTCGGAATACAGGGAGAACGGAGAGGTCTCGCCGGCCTTGATGATATTGCCCTTGTAGAGGCGGAACTTCACTTCGCCGGTGACGGTCTGCTGGGTGACTTCCATAAAGGCCTGGATCGCTTCGCGGAGCGGGGTGAACCACTTGCCTTCATAGACGATCTGTGCGAACTTGTTGGCCAGGTTCTTCTTGATCTCCATGGTGGCGCGGTCAAGGACCAGCTCCTCCAGCTGCTCGTGGGCGGCCATCAGGATGGTTCCGCCGGGGGTCTCGTAGACGCCGCGGGACTTCATGCCCACGACACGGTTTTCAACGATGTCAACGATACCGATGCCGTTCTTTCCGCCAAGATCGTTCAGCTCTCGGATGATGTCGGCGACCTTCATTTTCTTTCCGTTGACGGAGGTCGGAACGCCCTTCTCAAAGGTCATGGTGACCTCGGTGGACTCGTCGGGAGCCTTCTGCGGAGTCACGCCAAGGACAAGGAGATCGTCGTAGTTCGGCTCGTTCGCCGGGCTCTCCAGCTCCAGCCCCTCATGAGAGATGTGCCAGAGGTTTCTGTCGCGGCTGTAGCTGTGGGAAGCGTCGAAGGGAAGGTTGATGCCCTTCTGCTGGCAGTAGGCGATCTCATCCTCGCGGGACTGGAAGGGCCAGATGTCGGTCATACGCCAGGGGGCGATGATCTTCAGGTCAGGAGCCAGTGCCTTGATGCCCAGCTCGAAGCGGATCTGGTCGTTGCCCTTGCCGGTGGCGCCGTGGCAGATGGCCACCGCTTTTTCCTTGCGGGCGATTTCCACCAGCTTCTTCGCGATCAGCGGGCGCGCCATGCTGGTGCCCAACAGGTATTTGTTCTCATAGACCGCGCCGGCTTTGACGCAGGGCATGATGTATTCCTCCGCGAACTCGTCGTTCACGTCCAGAACGTAGAGCTTCGCCGCGCCGGAGAGCTTTGCGCGCTCTTCGAGGTTGTCCAGCTCGTTGCCCTGGCCGCAGTCGATGCAGCAGCACACGACATCATAGTCAAAGTGTTCCTTCAGCCACGGGATGATGGCGGTGGTATCGAGGCCGCCGGAGTAAGCAAGTACGACTTTTTCCTTCTTCATTCCAAGGTTCCCCCTTAAATTGTCTTTTTGCCGTCCCGGGCGAAATGCGGGGGTGCCGACAAATAATAAAGTAAATATACATCACAGTAAATTTGAATGCAAGTTGTTTGCGCGTCCTTTTGTAAATGTATAATGCATGAATATTTACTCATAAAAATGAATATCGCGTATTTGCTGAAAAATACTTGCATAAACTTGCCGAAAACTGTATTATTATCAAAAATCCAGTGGGAAAGAATGCGACTGCATTATCCTTCGCAAATCATGAAATTTTATGTTATAATTGCGTACCAAACGGGGCAGCGGCAGTGCCGCATTCCCAGAATCAAACCGAAAAGGAGATATTCTTATGTCAATGGATCCTGTCGCTATGCAGAAAGCCGCAACGCTCGTGGAAGCGCTCCCCTATATCCAGCGCTTCAACCGCAAGATCATCGTTGTCAAGTACGGCGGAGCCGCAATGCTTGACGAAGAACTGAAGAAGCAGGTCATTCAGGACGTCGTCCTTTTAAAACTGGTCGGCTTCAAGCCGGTCATCGTCCACGGCGGCGGCAAGGAGATCTCCAAGTGGGTCGCCAAGGTCGGCAAAGAGGCGAAGTTCGTGAAGGGCCTCCGCGTCACTGACGCCGAGACCATGGAGATCGCCGAGATGGTCCTGAGCCGCGTGAACCAGAGCCTGGTCGCCATGGTCAACGCCCTGGGAGTGAAGGCGGTCGGCATCAGCGGCAAGGACGGAGACCTTCTGAAGTGCGAGAAGCGCTACGTCGACGGCGAAGACATCGGCTTCGTCGGAAATGTCATCGGCGCGGACCCGAAGATCGTCTATGATCTCCTTGAGAAGGACTATCTGCCGATCATCAGCTGCATCGGTTTCGACGAGAATCACCAGACCTACAACATCAACGCGGACGATGCTGCCTGCGCCGTCGCGAGCGCGCTGAAGGCGGAGAAGCTGGCCTTCCTCACGGACGTCGAAGGCGTGTACCGCGATTTCTCCGACAAGTCTTCCCTGATCTCTGAGATGACTGTCAAAGAAGCGAAGCAGTTCATCGCAGACGGCAACGCCGGCGGCGGAATGATCCCGAAGCTCACCAACTGCGTCAACGCGATCGATGCGGGCGTCTCCCGCGTCCACATCCTGGACGGCCGGACACCGCACTGCCTGCTGCTTGAGATCTTCACCAACAAGGGCATCGGCACCGCAATCAGAAAAGACACTGAGGAGGCATTCTACAATGGCAACTGAGCAGATGAAGCAGTCCATGAGTGAGGCCGAGAAGGTTCTTTACAAGGCCTACAACCGTTATCAGGTCATGTTCGAGCGCGGCGACGGCGTCCGCCTCTACGATACCGACGGCACCGAGTACCTGGATTTCTTTGCCGGCATCGCAGTCAATGCCCTGGGCTACCATTATCCGGGATACGATGAGGCACTGAAGGCGCAGATCGATAAGTTCCAGCACATCTCCAACTATTTCTACAATCCGCCGGCACTGTCCGCAGGAGAGAAGCTTCTGAAGGCCAGCCAGATGGACAAGGTCTTCTTCACCAACTCCGGCACCGAGGCTGTGGAGGGCGCGCTGAAGATCGCCCGCCGCTACGCCTACGACAAGAACGGTGACAGCTCCCAGTATGAGATCATCGCCATGGATCATTCCTTCCACGGCCGCAGCATGGGCGCCCTGAGCGTCACCGGCAAGGAAGCATACCGCGCTCCCTTCGAGCCTCTGATCCCGGGCATCCGCTTCGCGACCTTCAACGACCTGGATTCCGTCAAGGCACAGATCACGGACAAGACCTGCGGCATCATCGTGGAACCCATCCAGGGCGAGGGCGGCATCTATCCGGCGACAGACGAGTTCCTGAAGGGACTCCGTAAACTGGCAGACGAGCACGACTTCATCCTGATCTTCGACGAGATCCAGTGCGGTATGGGACGCAGCGGAAAGTACTTCGCATGGCAGTATTCCGGCGTGAAACCGGATGTCCTGACCGTGGCGAAGGCGCTGGGCAACGGCGTGCCGATCGGCGCGTTCCTGACCTCCGGCAAGGGCAACACCACCCTGAAGCCCGGTGACCACGGAACCACCTACGGCGGCAACCCCTTTGTATGCGCGGCTGCCGACGCTGTCCTCACCATCATGGAGAAGGACGACATCCTGAAGAATGTCAACGAGACCGGCGCTTACCTGAAGGAGAAGCTGGAAGGCCTGAAGGCGAAGCACCCGCACATCGTCGACATCCGCGGCAAGGGCATGATGTACGGCGTGGAGTTCGACATCTCCGTGAACCCCATCATCAACCGCGCGCTGCTGGATGAGCATATCGTTCTCATCAACGCGGGCACCAACATCCTCCGCATCATCCCGGCCCTGATCGTCACAAAGGAGGTCGTGGACGAGGCCATCGAAAAGATCGATCGTGCCATCACGGCGGAGGAGCAGGCGAACGCCTGACCGGACCGTCCGGGATCCCCGGAATAATCAACAGAAAAACAGTCACGAAACACAGGCCTTTTGGAGTAGTCAAGGCCTGTGTTTTTGTTTATAATGAAACATGCAGGCCCGGCAGCATCCGAAAGGAATGCTGCCTTGAAAAAGTTATGGAAATACCGGTACTTCCGGACAGCCGCGGCTGCTGTCTGCCTGACGCTGCTGGGCTTAAGCTTCAGCCTTGCGGGACGGAAGACGGCGGGTCCGTCGATACTGAGTGCGGATCCGGAAGCCCGCGGAGCGGCTCCCGCAGCTCTGACCGGAGGATCTGATGCGAAGACAGACCTGCCTTCTGCGCCGGCCGGGGAACCGGCAGAGGAGAATGCATCCCGGGAAAGCACGGAATCCGTTGCGGACGGGACACTGTCCGGAAGCAGATTCACGGAAGAAAGCCCAGCGCCTGCGCTTCTGCACGTCTACGTGTGCGGTTCCGTGAACCGTCCGGAGGTGTATGTGCTTCCGGAAGGAAGCAGGATCACGGACGCGGTCCGGGCAGCCGGAGGCTTTACGGAAGACGCCGCGCGGGATTCATGGAATCTTGCGGAGCTCCTTACGGACGGGGAGATGATCCTTATTCCATCGGAGGAAGAATGGGCCGCTGCAGGGAAAAGCGGCGGGAATGTCAGCAGAAATGCCGCCGAAGATCCGCCTGCAGTGAAGGCGCCCCGGGAATCAGGGAAAACGGCGGACGGACGCATCGACCTGAACACCGCGGATGCGGAAACGCTCATGACGCTCCCCGGGATCGGAGAGAGCAAGGCTTCGCGGATCATCGCCTGGCGGGAGCAGTACGGCCCCTTCCGGAGCGCTGAGGATCTCATGAGGATCCCGGGCATCAAACAATCGACATATAATCAGCTGAAAGATCAAATCACTGCAGAATAAGCGCTGCGGCGGTATAAGGAGTATAAATGACCAGGGTATTGGTGGTTGACGATGAAAAACTGATCGTGAAAGGGATCCGGTTCAGTCTGGAGCAGGACGGCATGAAGGTGGACTGCGCCTACGACGGAGAGGAAGCGATCGAACTTGCGAAACAGAATGAATACGACATGATCCTTCTGGACGTCATGCTTCCGAAGCATGACGGCTTTGAGGTCTGCCAGACCATCCGGGAGTTTTCCGAGGTGCCGATCATCATGCTGACGGCCCGGGGCGGAGACATGGACAAGATCCTCGGCCTGGACTACGGTGCGGATGACTACATCACGAAGCCCTTCAATATCCTTGAGGTCAAAGCCCGCATCAAGGCTATTCTCCGCCGAAACCAGAAAAGCCAGAGCCATACCCGCCAGGAGCAGCATATCGTTACTGCCGGGGACATGAAGCTTGACATTGACGGCCGGCGGGTCTTTGTGGGGAACAAGGAGATCAACCTGACTGCGAAGGAATTCGACATTCTCGAGCTGCTGGCCACCAGTCCCAACAAGGTCTTCAGCCGCGAAAAGCTTCTTTCCATGGTCTGGGGAAGCAAGGCTTCCGAGTCCGGCGATGTGCGCACGGTGGACGTCCATGTAAGGCGTCTCCGCGAAAAGATCGAGCCTTCGCCCAGTGAGCCCCGCTACGTACACACGAAATGGGGCGTCGGGTATTATTTCCGGGTGTCCGGCGAATGAATATTACGGTGATCACGGTCGGAAGCCTGAAGGAGAAATTCTGGAAGGATGCCTGTGCGGAGTACGCGAAACGTCTTTCCGCCTACTGCCGGCTGACCGTCACGGAAGTAAAGGATGAGAAGACGCCTGAGGGCTGTCCCCCGGCCATGGAAGAAAAGATCCGGGAAAAAGAAGGAAAGCGGATCCTGGAGAAGCTGAAGGACCGTGGACTGACCATCGTGCTGGAGATCCGGGGAGACCGGTTTGACTCCATAGCCTTTTCCAAAGCCCACGAACGCTGGGAGACGGAAGGACGCGGAGACCTAACCTTCATCATCGGCGGGTCCCTGGGACTGTCGCAGGAGGTCCTGGCGAAGGCGGACCGGAAGATCAGCTTTTCTGACATGACCTTCCCGCACCAGCTTATGCGGGTCATCCTGCTGGAGCAGCTTTACCGGAGCTACCGGATCAGGAACGGGGAACCTTATCACAAATAAAGACTTGTCAGCGCAGGGATAAGGCCGGATCTGAAGCTTCCGGATGCGTTTCCTGCACAGAGATGGTATAATAAATCAGATCTGCAACGCAGAAGGAGGAGATCCTATGGAAGAGAATACGAAGGTTGTCAGCGGACAGAAGGAACGCATCGGTGAGATCTGTATCGCGGACGAGGTCGTCGCGGTGATCGCTGCGCTTGCGGCCCTCGAAGTGGAAGGCGTGGACTCCATGGCCGGGAACATCACCAATGATCTGGTGGGAAAGCTTGGCATGAAGAATCTTTCCCGCGGCGTCAAGGTGGACGTGACGGAAGAGCATGTGACCGTGGACCTCGCGCTGAACATCCGCTACAGCTTCAATATCCCGGAAGTGAGCGCAAAGGTTCAGGAGCGCGTCATCGCCGCGATCGAGAATATGACCGGACTGAAGGTCCTTGAGGTCAATGTAAAGATCGCAGGCGTCAATATCGATTGATCCGCACAGATCTGCCGCGCCGCATTCTGATCCGGCGCGGCAGTTCATGTTCAAGGAGAACCATGAAGAACAGCAGAAACAAGACGGCGGAACAAACAGCCCGGTTCGGGATGTTCGTCGCGCTGGCGATGATCATGAGTTATATCGAGACCCTGATCCCGTTCAGCTTCGGGGTGCCCGGAATAAAGCTGGGGCTGGCAAACCTGGTCACAATGGTCTGCCTGTTCACGGAAGGGATCCTTCCTGCCGCCGCAGTCTCCCTGACCCGCATCGTCCTGGTGGGGCTGACCTTCGGGAATCTTTCGTCCATGCTGTATTCGCTGGCGGGAGGGATCCTGAGCCTGGTCTGCATGATCGCATCGAAAAAGAGCGGCCTCTTCGGAAGGACCGGCGTAAGTATCATCGGCGGTGTCATGCACAACGTGGGGCAGCTGGCTGTCGCGGCCGCGGTGGTGGAGAACGCGAATGTTTTCTGGTATCTGCCCGTCCTGATGGCTTCGGGGATCGTCACAGGGGCCCTGATCGGACTGCTGGCGGCGCTTGTCATGGAGCGGCTGCCGTCGTTCTGAACCCGGCTGGATCTGCAGCGAAGACGCTTGACAGCCCTGCTATACTTGATTCAGTGAGTGATATATCAGATATAGAACGCATATTATTGTGAAGCATTCCGCGTACAGAGTGCTGATCACATACTTTCAGAAAGGAAGATGATTATGGCAAAGACAAAGGTTGACATTATCTCCGGCTTTCTCGGCGCCGGAAAGACGACATTTATCCGTAAGCTTCTGAAGGACGCCGTAGCCGGCGAGCAGGTGGTCCTGATCGAGAACGAATTCGGCGAGATCGGCATCGACGGCGGATTCCTGAAGGATTCCGGGATCGAGATCCGGGAGATGAACTCCGGATGCATCTGCTGCTCCCTGGTAGGAGATTTCGCCAGCTCCCTGCAGGAGATCCTGACGAAATACAAGCCGGACCGCATCATCATCGAGCCCAGCGGCGTCGGAAAGCTTTCTGACGTCATGAAGGCTGTGGCGGACGTGGAGGCGGACCTGGAGGTCGAGAACAACTCCGCGGTGACGGTGGTCGACGCGAAGAAGTGCAGGCTGTATATGAAGAACTTCGGCGAGTTCTTCAACAACCAGGTCCAGTTTGCCACGACCATCGTCCTCTCCAGAACGGATATCGCGAAGCAGGAGGTCATCGACGAGGCTGTCGCCATGATCAGGGAACTGAATCCGACCGCCACCATCATCACCACGCCGGTGGCGCTGCTTTCCGGAAAGAAGCTTCTGGAGATCCTTGAGGAGCCGGTGGATCTCAAGGCCGAGCTCATGAAGCAGGTGATGGAAGAGGAAGAAGAGCACGAACATCACCATCACCACCATGAAGACGAGGATGAGCACGGGCATCATCATCACCACCATGACGATGATGACGATGACGATGAGGATGAACATGAACATCATCACCACCACCATGACGATGATGACGACGATGATCATGATCATGAGCATGAGCATGAGCACCACCACCATCACCACGGCGAAGAGTGCTCCTGCGGACATCACCATCATCATCACCACGGTCATGACGCGGACGAGGTCTTCCAGAGCTGGGGTCTCGAGCAGGTTCCGCCGATCAGCGAGGAGCGGCTCCGCGGGATCCTGGAGAAGCTTGCGAACACCGATGAGTTCGGAACCGTCATCCGCTGCAAGGGTATGGTGCCGACGAAGACCCAGACCGAATGGCTGTACTTTGACCTGGTTCCGGGCGAGACCGAGGTCCGCATCGGTATTCCGGAGTATACCGGAAAGGTGTGCGTGATCGGATCCGACCTGAAGGAAGACCTGCTGGAGAAGGAGTTTAAGGGATAATGGCGGAAATGTTTGAAGAGAATGACGACCGGCTGCCGGTATTCCTGATCAACGGATTTCTGGAGGCGGGAAAGACTCAGTTCCTGAAGTTCACCATGGATCAGGCATATTTCCAGACCGACGGGACCACGCTCCTTGTGGTCTGCGAGGAGGGCGAGGAAGAGTATGAGGACAGGTTCCTCGCCGGCAACAAGACTGTCGCCGTCTATATGGAAAAGCCGGAGGAGATGACAAAGGAAACGCTGGCGGAGCTTGGAAAGCAGTATAATCCGGAACGGATCCTGATCGAGTGGAACGGCATGTGGCCCCAGGATCAGCTGGAACTGCCGGATGAATGGTTCCTGAACCAGCAGATCACCATCATCGACACCTCCACCCTGGATCTCTATATCCAGAACCTGCGGCCGCTGATGGGGACGATGCTCCGGAACACGGAGCTCGTCATCTGCAACCGTGCGGACGGCATCCCGGAGGAGAAGCTCGGAAACTACTATCTTTCCCTGAAGGCCATGGCACAGAACGCCGAGCTGGTCTTCGAGGGGAAGGAAGGAGAAATCCGCGGAGATTTCAACATCGAGCTCCCCTATGACCTGAAGCAGGACTATATCGAGATCGTCCCGGAGAACTACGCAATCTTCTATGTGGATTCCATGGACCGTCCGCAGAAGTATGACGGAAAGACAGTGGAGTTCACCGGACAGGTTTTAAAGCCCGGAAAGCTCGCTGCAGGCAGCTTTATCCTGGGCAGACAGGTCATGACCTGCTGTGCGGCGGACACCCAGTATATGGGTCTTCTGTGCCGCTATAAGAGTGCGGACAGTATCAGGAACGAGGCATGGATCCGCGTGAAGGCGGAGATCCGCTGCGAGAACGCGCCGGAGTACGGTGCCGAGGGACCGGTCCTGTACATCAGGAGCGCAGTCCTTACCGGACCCATCGAAGAGATCGCGACCTTCTCGTGAGATCCGGGAAAATGCTGTATTTAAAGAGATCCGGTCTTCAACAGGCATGAAGTGATTAAGAACAGGACTGCGGCAGGAAAATTCCTGCCGCTGTCCTGTTCTTTTCATGTCTTTCCGGAAATGTTTTATTCCACCGGAGTCGGGCGCCCCTGGTCGAAGACTTCCTTCACGTCGAAGAGGTCGCTCAGGTGGTCGCTGCCGGTGCTGAGATCCTGCCACATGCGCTGGCCGTCCAGGTTCCGGCGGCCCTGGCGGAGGTAATCGTTGCCCTTCTGGACCCAGACACGGTTCGAGTCGACGTTGCAGAAGTAGCGGAAGCCGCTGCGCCAGAGCAGCATGAAGCGCTCGTTTTCCGTCTTGTAGGGATGCCAGTCGGCGACGTCGTCCCCGAAGGCATAGATGATGATGTCAGAACCCTCGATGAGCGGGGCGACGCGTTCCTGCCACTTGCCGTTGTCCGCCTGCAGGTCGCTCATGGAGATCTGGCCGTAATAGCGGTGGCCCCAGCTGTGGGAAGCGAGTTCCCAGCCGTCCGCACGCAGCGCCCGGGCGATCTCCGTGACCTTCTTTTTATCTTCCTCGATATTCGGGTTTACGCCTTCATAGGCGGTATCCGTGCGGTATCCGAACACACCGTTGTAGCCGGTGACTGCGATGACTGCCTTGGCTCCGCGGTAGGAGAAGTCCGGATGCTCGTCGATGAAATCGTTCAGAATGGGGATCAGGTCGTAGGAGCCGATGTCGGAGGTGCCGTCTTCATAATCCCGCTGGGTGGTGACCCGTCCGTCCTCACCGATGACCAGGCGGTTCGCGAAGCCGTCGTCCTCCATGTACTCATAGTAGCATACGTCGTCCTGGGACATGACGAAGCCCTTCTTGCCCTCTGGCAGCATGATGTCGCCCTCGACCATCTTTTTCCCGCCGTTCTCGGGATCATCCACCTCGTAGGCCATGTCGTGGAGACGCACCAGGACGAATCCGCGGTCGTACATGCTCTGAAGGATGCGGCGGAACTCGGTCTCTGTCGTCATGACGAGATTGTAGCCGCGCTGCTCCTTGTCGCCGTCGAACACCTTGTCCATGGAATCTTCCGGAATCAGAATGTGGAAGAACACATGGGTGATCTGGGAAATGTCCTGACGGACGCAGGCTGCCTTCAGCTCTTCATACTTTGCGACCGCAGCCTTTCCTTCTTCGCTGGCGGAAGCTTCCTCATTTTCGCTGATCAGGCGGATCGCCTCGTCGTAATCGTACATCAGGGAAAGGCGCTCTGCCTTTTCCATGATCTCTTCCAGCGCGGTCTTCGTGACCTCGGGGACAGTCTCCTCCGGATTTTCACCGCCTGCACCTTCCGCGGTCTCCGTGACGGAGGATTCCGGCTTGTCCGGCTTCGCGCCGCGGAGCTTCTTCACCCCGAAAGCGACTCCTGCAATCAGCAGGATGAGAAGAAGCACCAGAAGCAGCGGAAGAAGCGGACCGGGACCACGCCTGCGCCGTCTGCGGCTGCCGGAGCCGTAGCTGCCGTAATTGTTTCCTGTTCGTCCGAAATAGTAATTATCCATTGATCAATACCCCTGTCATATATCTGCCGGTTTTTGCTTCAGAGAAGACCTGCTCCTGCTGAAACAACAGAACCTGATGTTATTGTATTATGCAAACCATTTGAAGTATATTACAATGAAGGCGGAAAGGCAATGAAGAACCTGCGGACGGAATGAGACTTTACTTTAATTTGGTAATGTGCTAAAATGTACAAGATGTCCAGTCCGGATAATTATCAGCGTACGGGAGGAATGAAAGCATGAACAAGAAACTCCAGTCGGAGAATGTCGGCCGTCTTTTCCGTGCAGTCCTGACGCTCCGCACAGAGGAAGAATGCTATCAGTTCTTTGAAGATATCTGCACGATCAATGAGCTTCTTTCGTTTTCCCAGAGGTATGAAGTGGCGGAAATGCTTCGTGAAAAGAAGACATATCTGGAGATCGCGGAAAAGACCGGCGCCTCGACCGCGACGATCAGCCGCGTGAACCGGTCTCTGAACTTCGGCAACGACGGCTATGACCTGACATTCCGGAGACTGAAGGAGCAGGAAGATCAGAAGAAAGCAGACTGAAACGGGATTCTGTCCGTAATAACAGACTGGAAGTCCGGACGCTGTCCGGGAATCAGGATTCATAAGCGGGAACGGGTACAGCGGCCCGTTCCTTTTCTTCGCAGTGCGTAAGTCCCTGAGGCGGGACATAAACTGCAGGGAGGTATAATGGCACTTTACGACAACATGAACGACCGGCAGAAGGAAGCGATGCTCTGCACCGAAGGACCGCTTCTGATCATAGCCGGCGCAGGCTCCGGCAAGACCCGGGTGCTGACCCACAGGATCGCATGGCTGATCGAATCCGGGATCACCGATCCCTGGCATATCCTGGCGATCACCTTCACAAACAAAGCTGCCGGCGAGATGCGGCAGCGGGTGGACAGTCTCGTGAAGGAAGGCGCGGACCAGGTCTGGGTCGCGACTTTTCACTCGACCTGCGTCCGGATCCTCCGCAGATTCATCGACCGGATAGGCTACGAGAACGGATTCACCATCTATGACACGGACGACCAGAAGACCCTGATGAAGCAGGTTTTCAAGGATCTCCGGATCGATCCCCGCTCCTTCCGGGAACGGAACGTGCTTGCGGCGATCTCCTCCGCAAAGAACGAGCTGATCGGTCCCGATGCCTTCGCGAAGGAAGCCGTCGGATACGCGGAGGAGAAACAGGCGGAGTGCTACCGTGAGTACCAGAACCGCCTCCACAAAAACAACGCCCTGGATTTCGACGACCTGATCATGATGACGGTGAAGCTTCTGAAGGCCTGCCCGGATGTCCTGGACTATTACCGGAACCGTTTCCGCTATATTCTGGTGGATGAGTATCAGGACACGAACACGGCACAGTTCCGGCTGGTGGAGCTTCTGGCGGGCGGTCACCGGAATCTCTGCGTGGTGGGAGACGACGATCAGTCCATCTATAAGTTCCGGGGGGCGAACATCGAAAATATCCTCAACTTCGAGGAGGCATTTCCGGGTGCGAAGGTGGTCAAGCTGGAACAGAACTACCGCTCAAACGGAAACATTCTGGAGGCCGCCAACAGCGTGATCCGGAACAACCGCGGACGGCGGGACAAGAAGCTCTGGACGGAGCAGGAGACCGGCGAAAAGATCCGCGTCATGCGCTTTGAGACTGCACAGGACGAGGCCGATGCTGTCAGCTCCGAGATCCTGAAGGCATCCGGCGGGATCCATTACAGCAGCTTCGCTGTTCTCTACCGTACCAACGCCCAGTCCCGTCTTCTGGAAGAGAAATTCGTGACAAAGGGGATCCCCTACCAGCTGGTGGGCGGCGTCAACTTCTATCAGCGCCGGGAGATCAAGGACGTGCTGGCCTATCTTCGCACCATCGCCAACGGCAGCGACGACATTGCGGTCCGACGGATCCTGAATGTCCCGAAGCGGGGCATCGGAAATACTACCGCTGACAAGATCGCGGACTTTGCCGCAGCCAACGGTATCAGCTTCTGGCAGGGACTTCTTGACGCACCGGGCGCCGGCATTGCCGGACGGGCGGACGCGAAGATCCGGAAGTTCACGGACATGATCGAAGAATTCCGCAGGAAAAGCGCAGACATGCCGCTGGATAAGCTGATCGCCATGGTGGCGGCTGACAGCGGATACATTGAATCACTTAAGGAAGAAGGCGAGATCGAAGCGGAATCCAGGATCGAGAACATCGACGAGCTCATTTCCAAGGCGGCATCCTACGAGGCGGAGGGACAGGATCTTTCTGACCGGACGGAGGAAGGGCTTCCCGCAGACCTGCCGCTTCTGAACCGCTTCCTGGAGGAGGTTTCTCTGGTGGCCGACATTGACAGCCTGGACGAGGACAGCGAGAAGGTCACGCTGATGACCCTGCATGCGGCGAAGGGACTGGAGTTTGACGAGGTCTATATGACGGGCATGGAGGACGGCCTGTTTCCCGGCAACCGTTCCATCGACGATCCGAAGGAACTGGAGGAGGAACGGCGTCTCTGCTACGTCGGGATCACAAGGGCAAAACGGCGCCTGACCATGACCAGCGCGAAAAGCAGGATGATCAACGGAGAGACCCGCTGGTCCAATGAATCCATGTTCGTCCGGGAGATCCCGGAGGAACTGAAGGAACGGGCGGACCGGTCAGCATCGTCCGCATTCCGGAAATCCGTACAGCCTTCTTACAGCGGCGGGTACGGGAACGGAGCTTCCGGAAGAACCGGGAGCAGCGGGGGGAGCGGAAGCCCTGCACACCGGTATCCCTGGGAGAGCGCATCCTTCGCTTCATCCGGGGATCCCGGAAGAAAGCGTCCCGCGCCGGCCTTCGGGAAACAGTTTCAGGTGGTCAAGGCGGATCATCTGGATTATGCGGAGGGCGACCGGGTGCGCCACACCCGTTTCGGAGCGGGTACTGTTCTTAAGATCGTCGACGGCGGCAGGGATTTTGAAGTGACTGTGGATTTTGACGGTCACGGTGTCAAAAAAATGTTTGCAGGCTTCGCAAAGTTGCAGAAGCTCTGATTCTGTGGTATTCTTTTTTTGACATGAGAGGCCCGGCCTTTGCCGGGGGGAGGAGGCATTTATGCTGAAAATCGAAAATCTGAGCAGGGAAGCACTTGTCAGACTTGAAGAGCTTGCGAACTCCGTCAACGGACAGATCACGGCCAGCCGGATCAGTGAACTCATCCGGAAAAAGGATCAGGAAGAGGACCGGAAAAAGCTGATCATCATGATCCTTGCAGTAGTCGGCGCCATCGCTGCGGCGGCAGCCATCGGCTATGCTGTCTACCGTTTCCTGACGCCGGAATATCTGGATGATTTCGACGATGATTTCGACGATGATTTTGATGATGCCGGAGCTGAGGATCTGGAGGAAGAGGCCGCAGCAGAGCCGGAGGCAGAAGCTGAGGAGCCTGCGGGTGAAGAGATCCGCACGGTCCCGGATGAGGATGCCGAGGAAGAGTAACCGGAAGATCGGACAAACCGGAAAGGGCTGCAGACGCAGCCCTTTCTTTCTGTGACAAAGGATATAGCGGAAAGGAGCGGCAGGCTTTCTGCCGGGAACAGATGAAAAAAGGAGAGACAGCCATCGGGGTGATCGGGGAGACCAGCTTCCCGGACCGGGGGTATATCGATCGGGAGGACGGCAAAGTACTGATCAAACATGCCCTTCCCGGCAGAAAAGTGGAGTACCGCATTACAAAATGCCGCAACGGGAGCGCTGAAGGGATGGTCCTCCGGACCGTCGCGCCTTCACCGGCGGAGACCGCCGCGGATCCCTGTCCGCAGTCAGGAACCTGCGGAGGATGCCTGTACCAGACCATCCCGTATGAGACGCAGCTTAAGATCAAGGAAAAACAGCTGAAGACGCTTCTCACGGAAGCCTGCGGGGATTCATTTGTCTGGGAAGGTCTGATCCCGAGTCCACTTTCGGAGCACTACCGGGTTAAGATGGAGTACAGCTTCGGGGACAGCTTTCGGGACGGCCCGCTGGCGCTGGGCATGCACAGGCGCGGAAGCCACTACGACATCGTGACGGCGGACGGCTGCAGGCTGGTGCACGAGGATTTCAGCCGGATCCTTAAGGCCACGCTGGATTTCTACACGGAACAGAGCGTTCCTTACTATCACAAGACCCGCCACGACGGATACCTCCGCCATCTTGTGATACGGCGGGGGACAAAGAGCGGGGAGATCCTGGTGGTCCTGGTGACCGCCTCCGGAGAGTGGGACCGTCTGCTCCCCGCATGGAAGGAGCGGATCCTTTCTCTCGAAACGGAAGGCACCATCGCCGGGATCCTGCATACCAGAAACGATTCTTTGGCGGATGCGGTCATTGACCAGGGGACGACGCTTCTGTACGGCCGCGATTATTTTGAGGAAATTCTCTCCGGACTCCGGTTCCGGATCTCACCCTACTCCTTTTTCCAGAACAATTCCGGAGGGGCGGAGCTTCTCTACGGCAAGGTGGGGGAGTACGCCGGGGAGACGGAGGGCCGCACTGTGTTTGATCTCTACAGCGGCACCGGGACCATTGCCCAGCTGGTGGCGCGGACTGCCCGATGCGCCGTGGGCGTGGAGATCGTCCCGGAAGCGGTGGATGCCGCATGGGAGAACGCAGCAAGGAACGGCATCACGAATTGCCGCTTTATCGCGGGGGACGTCCTGAAGGTGCTGGATTCCCTGACGGAGACCCCGGACGTCATCATTCTGGACCCGCCCCGGGAAGGCGTCCATCCGAAGGCGCTGCCGAAGCTTCTGGAGTACGGCGTGCCGCGGATCGTCTACGTTTCCTGCAAACCCACGAGTCTTGCCCGGGAGATCCGGACCATGGAGGCGGGAGGTTATTTCCTGAAGCGGGCCTGCGGCGTGGACATGTTCCCCTCGACACCGAACGTGGAATGCTGCGCGCTGTTTGAGAAAAGAGATAATCCCGGTCAGGCAGGCTGAGACCTGCAGGCTTTTGCGACAAATACTTGACGCCGGCGGAATGCCGGCGTTATATTTGTTGTGTTCAGTATATTCCTTTCAGAAATGTTCCGGATTCCCGTCCGGATCTTCCGAAATCATCTTTTTATTTTTTCCCTTTTTCCTGTCGGTCCGCCGGTATTCCGGAGGTCTTGTCTGCGTGTCCGGAACAGGAAAGGCGGAAATATTATGAAAACTTGTGTGAACTGCGGTGCGGAGCTTGGCGACAGAGACAGATTCTGCGGAAGATGCGGGGCCGCGCAGACGGCGCCGTCAGCAGCTGTCAAAGCGGAAACAGAAGGGGCAGTCAGCAGTTCTCCGGGCGGAACAGAGAAACAGCCCGCCCGGTTCTCCGGACTTCTGGAAAGAGAAGACCATACCGATGCCTACCGTAAGGAGGATATTGAAGGGAATACGCTGTTTGCTGTTCTTTCATATCTCGGAATTCTGTGCCTGATCCCGGTGTTCAGCGGCAAAGAGTCTCCATATGTACGTTTCCATGCGAATCAGGGGCTGGTGCTGTTTCTTACGACACTCGTCCTGAATATGGCGCGGGCGCTTCTCACCGGGCTGTGGATCTTCGGAAAGGTAGATACTTATCTGGTGTCCCCGCTTTTTACAGCTCTGAATGTGGCGGTCTTTGCGCTGACCGTCCTCGGAATTGCAAATGCGGTGCGCGGGAAAGCAGCGGAGCTTCCGGTGATCGGAAAGATCCGCCTGATCTGAGGCCTGCCGGAATGTCAACAGGGCTGCCACCAAGGTGACAGCCCTGTTTTCAGTCTGTGTCCTGTCAGTCCTCCGGACGGAAGACAACTCCGGTCACCGGGTCCATGGCGTCCACGATGGCCAGGGAATGAAGGTCGATCCCCATCTCGCGGATCTTTTTGCCGCCGTCCTGGAATCCTTTTTCTATTACGACGCCGGCACCCACGAGCTCCGCGCCTGCCTGGTGCACCAGGTCCGAGAGGCCGAAGATCGCCTTGCCGTTGGCAAGGAAGTCATCGATGATCAGGACCCGGTCGCCGGGAAGCAGGAAACGCTTCGAGACAATAATGTCGTTGGTGGTCTTGTGGGTGAAGGAGTCCACCCTGGAGGTGTAGACATCGCCCGCGATGTTCAGGGTCTTCGTCTTTTTCGCGAAGACGATAGGACACCTGAAGCAGTGGGCTGCAGCAGTGGCGATTGCTATGCCGGAGGCTTCAATGGTGAGGATCTTCGTGACCCCGCGGTCCTTGAACTGGCGGTAGAATTCTTTCCCGATCTCGTCCATCAGTTCAATGTCGATCTGATGGTTCAGAAAGGAGTCTACCTTGAGGATGTTTCCCGGTTCGACCTGTCCGTCTCTGCGGATCCGGTCCTGTAAAAGCTTCATCTGCATGATATTATCCCCCTGTGCTGTGTGCCTGATGAAGACCGTACGGGCCCTCTGGATACTGGTATTATATAACATCAGCACGCTTCAGTGGTGAAAAAACCACGGTCAAAATTCATGGAAGTTGAAAGTCTTCACGGCGGTTATTGCTGAAAAGTGCCGAAAAAATAATGTGAAAGTTGACATATTGTAAAAAGAGTTATAATATGTACGCGTTTCGAATTGTTGGCCCACGGAGGTACAGCATGCTCATCGATAAAAGAAGCATACTCAAGGAAGCGCAGGCCAAAGCAGCTGCGAAAAATGTACCCGCAGCAGGAGGGAATAACAGAATGGCAACCAAGAAGACATCTGCAAAGGCAGAAAAAGCAGCTGAGACTGTCGTCAAGGCTGCAAAGGAGAAGGCAGCTGAGGCTGTCGTGGCAGCTGAGGAGATCAAGGCTGCAGCTGAGAAGACCGCCAAGGAAGTGAAGAAGGCGGCTGTGAAGAAGGCAGACGAAGTGAAGACTGCAACCAGGAAGCGCACCACCAAGAAGGCAGCAGAGCCGAAGTGCACCGTCACGATCGAGTTCGCAGGCAAGTCCATCGCCGCGAAGGAGACTCTTGACAGAGCCATCAAGGCATTCAAGGATGCTCACAAGGATGTCGAGGTCAAGACGGTGGACCTTTACATCAAGCCGGAGACCGGCGAGGCATTCTATGTTGTCAACGGAGAAGGCTCCGCAGACTTCAGAATCGAACTGTAATCATCACTCAGACATAAGACCCTTGACCGGCTGATGCCGTGCCGCGGGTCTCTTTTTTTTATGTCTTCCCTGTGTTAAACTGTTTCTGTATAAGTTCTGAAACAACTTCAGCGTACCGCCCCTGAGGACGGAACCGCATGCAGGAGGAAAAGTATGTATTCGGAAAACAAGATCTGGATCGCGAAAAGCGGCGAGGAGAGATGTGAGATCCTGACAAAGATGGCAAACCGGCACGGACTGATCGCAGGCGCGACCGGCACCGGAAAAACCATCACCCTGAAGGTGCTGGCGGAGTCCTTCTCCGACGCCGGCGTACCCGTGTTCCTTGCGGACGTAAAGGGCGATCTCGCAGGAATGTGCCGTCCCGGCATCGACAGCGAAGACATGCAGAAGCGTATTGAGAAATTCGGCCTTGCCGAGGCGGGCTTCGACTATCACGCGTATCCGACGACCTTCTGGGATATCCTCGGGAAACAGGGCCTTCCGCTCCGCACGACAGTCTCGGAATTCGGTCCGCTCCTGTTCGCGCGTATTCTGGAACTGAACAAGACCCAGAGCGACCTTCTGGACATCGTGTTCCGGATCGCGGACGATGAAGAGCTTCTTCTCCTGGATCTCAAGGATCTGAGGGCGATGCTGAATTTCGTCGAAGAGCACGCTGCCGAGTACCGTCCGGTCTACGGAAACATCAGCAAGGCCAGCATCGGCGTTATCATGCGCTCCCTGGTGGCGCTGGAGGACCGCGGGGCGGATCTTTTCTTCGGAGAGCCGGCTATCGACATCCACGACTGGTTTACCACCGACGCCCAGGGACGTGGCATGATCAATATCCTGGATTCCACCTCCCTGATCAACGATCCGATGATCTATTCCACCTTCATGCTCTGGCTGCTCACCGAGCTCTTTGAGATCATGCCTGAAGTGGGAGACCCGGAAAAGCCGAAGATGGTGTTCTTCTTTGACGAGGCGCATCTGCTGTTCAAGAGCGCCCCGAAGGCACTGCTGGACAAGATCGAGCAGGTCATGAAGCTCATCCGCTCCAAGGGCATCGGCGTCTTCTTCATCACCCAGAACCCGAGCGACATCCCGGGCGGCGTGCTGGCGCAGCTCGGAAACAAGATCCAGCATGCGCTGCGCGCCTATACTCCTGCAGAGCAGAAGGGCATCCGCGCCGCGGCAAGCTCCTTCCGCGTAAATCCGGAATTCGACACTGCGACGGTGCTGCAGGAGCTGAAGACCGCGGAAGCCATCGTGTCCTTCCTGGACGAGGACGGCGCTCCCACCATCTGCAAGAAGGCAAAGATCCTTCCTCCGCAGTCCCAGATGGGCCCCATCGACGACATCACCCGCCAGGCAGCGATCCTGGCCGGCGGCCTGCGGGACAAGTACGCCACGATGATCGACCGCGACTCTGCCTATGAGTTCCTGGTCCGCCTGAATCAGGAACAGGCTGCCGCAGCCCGGAAGGCCGCGGAGGAGGCCGAGGCACAGAAGCAGGCAGAGAAGGAAGCCGCGGAAGCGGAAAAGCAGGCCCAGAAGGAAGCTGCTGCAGCGGAGAAGCAGGCCCAGCGGGAAGCTGCGGCCGCGCAGAAGCAGGCAGAAAAGGAAGCCGCCGCCGCGGAGAAGGAAAAGCAGAGAGAAGCCATGAAGAAGAAGAGAGCGGCCGCCTCTGTCGGAAATGCCGCAGCAGGGACCGTGGGCCGCGAGATCGGCAACACCATCGGCAAGACTGTCGGCGGAAGCTTCGGAAAGAAGATCGGCGGAAATGTGGGCGCCAGCCTGGGCCGCGGCATCCTGAAGACCTTCCTCGGACTGTAACTGCCTGACAGAACGGAGGGACAGCCTATGATACTGGGAGCCATCTTTGACCTTGACGGAACTCTCCTGAATACGGTCCCTGCCCTTCAGAAGTCCATGAACCTGACTCTGAAGGAATTCGGGCTCCCGGAAATCACCGAAGAGGAAGTGAAACGCTTTGTCGGGAACGGATCGCGGAACTATGCGATCCGTTCCCTGCACCGCTTCGGAAAGGACGATCCTCACCTGATCGAAGCCGTGTACCGCAGGTATCTGGAAATATTTGATCTTAACAGCACCTCCGGGATCCATCCCTACGACGGGATGCCGGAAGCGGTCGAATCACTGAAGAGCCGCGGGATACACCTTGCGGTCCTGTCCAACAAACCTCAGAAGCAGACAGAGGACAATATCTTCGCCTGTTACGGGGACCGTCTCTTCGAGACCGTCCGGGGGGAAATGCCCGGAATACCGCTGAAGCCGGATCCGACAAGTCTGAACAGGCTGCTTTCCGATCTGGGACTTCTTCCGGAGGAATGCCTGTATTTCGGAGATACCGGGACAGACATGGAGACCGGGACGACCGCCGGACTGCATACCATCGGTGTTCTCTGGGGCTTCCGCGGACGGGAGGAACTGGAGGCGTGGAAACCGGCCATGATCATAGAGGATCCTTCGGAGATCGCCGGGATCCCCGGAAAGTTCTGAATACAGCCCATGTTTTCCCCGAGATCGGCATTTTTACTTTACTTATGACGTTGAAAACGATATACTGTTAGTAGAAACAAGGGTTTTATGTCAACGTTCATTTCGCCTGCTGGCAGCACCTGGGATGTACGATAACCTTACCAATTTTGAACCTGCAAATTCATGACCGGGAGATCATATTCTTTTTCGGATGTCAGGCCGTTTCGGACGGAAGGCAGATGTCAGAGAGAGATCACCCACCTGGCACTGCCAGGCGTCAATAAGTAAGGCCGGCATTTTGGGCGCTGCTTTTTTGGTGCTGTTTTTCTGGTGCTGATAAGATGTTGAATAAAGACAAAAGAAATTATATCTCCTGGGGGCTTACCGCTCTGGTTGTGATCACGGCATCGCTTCTTGTCGCGTTCCTGATCAACCGGTTCAGCGCGGTACAGGCCTTCTTTTCATTTATTGTCAGGATCCTGAAGCCGGTGATCTACGGCGCGATCATGACTTTCCTGACAGCACCGCTGTTCAACCGGATGGCTGTACGGCTGGACCGTCTGTTTAATCACGGCAAGACCCGGAAGGAGCCCGGCTCCCTGGCACGGGCCATTTCGACGGCGGCATGCGCCTTTATGATCATCGCGATCATCACTGCCGCGCTGGCGCTCCTGGTCCCTTCCATCATCTCCAGCGTGACGGATATTATGAACCGGCTGTCCCAGTTCACCGGTTCCGTCGAGGATTTCCTGAACATGCTGTTCCGCGGACAGCACAAGGATGTCCAGCAGGTGATCCTGCGTCTTTTCGAACAGGGCACATCCTATGTCATCACATGGTATCAGCACGAGTTCCGTCCCAACATGACGCTCTATCTCAGCAGCGTCACTGTGGGTGTGGTCAAGGTCTTTACCTTCCTGAAGGACTTCATCATCGGCCTCATCATCATGGTATATCTGCTGAACATCAAGAACAGTCTCAGTGCCGACTGTAAACGTTTCCTCTACAGCATACTGCCGGTCCGCAAGGCGAACGCGGTTATTGAAGAATCACGGTACGTAAAGAATGTGTTCTCGCACTTCATCGTCGGCAAGCTGATCGATTCCCTGATCATCGGTGTTCTCTGTTATATCATCCTGTTGATCATGAAGATGCCTTACGCCGAGGTGATCAGTGTGTTCGTCGGTCTGACGAACGTCATTCCATACTTCGGTCCCTTTATCGGCGCGATCCCCAGCGCATTCATCCTGCTTTTGGTCTCGCCGGTGGATATGCTCAAATTCCTGGTCTTTATCCTGATCCTTCAGCAGTTTGACGGAAACATCCTCGGGCCGAAGATCATGAGCCAGACGACCGGCGTCTCCAGCTTCTGGGTCCTGTTCTCCATCCTGTTCTTCGGCGGCCTCTGGGGAATCGTCGGCATGATCATCGGAATCCCCACCTTCGCCGTCCTCGCCCGCAGGGTGAACCGGTTCATCAATGAACGCCTGGAGAAGAAAAATCTTCCCACGGAGACCGAGGTCTACATGAATCTTGAGTCGGTAGGCTTCGGGGACCATCACTTTGTCTACAAGGCCACTGCGCCGGAGATGGAGGATTACGCCAGCGCCGCGCATATTCAGGCTGCGCCGGCCGATGCCTCGAAAGAAAAAGAGACCGTGGAAGAGACCAGGTCGGTACCCGAAACAAAGCCGCCGGCCGATGCTCCTGTGGAAAAGGTCGTGGTGATCTATGAAAAACCCGCGCCACAGGCTGAGAAGCCCGCAGTCCCGGCAGGAAAGCACAAGGTCCCTGCGGGAATGCACAACATTCCTTCCGGAAAGCCGAAGACTGAGGCCGGTGAGACAAAGCCGGAATTGCATTCAGACAAAAAGTAGTTTATAGTAGCTTCAACAGCGCCGAAGGCGCGGAAATCATAATTCAGAAGGCGGTATATTTTCATGAGTTTACTTGAAAACTGGAGAGTCAAAGCATACGGAGACGGAACGAACGATCAGGAGAAGGAAGCACTCTGGAAGAATTATTTCCAGATCGAAAAGGGCATCTACGAGAAGCTTCTGGCGGACGTAACGACTGTGGAGAGCGGAACGGTCAGCGCACTGGCTGAAAAGTTCGGAACCACCGTCGAGATCATGACCGGATTCCTGGACGGCATCAACGACAGCCTGAAGGAAGCAAACCCCATCGAGACCATGGACGAGGATACAGAGGTAAAGCTGGCCATCGATCCGGAAAAGCTTTACTACAACATGGTAGAGGCGAAAGCGACCTGGCTTTACGGACTTCCCGAGTGGGACAGCATTCTTACGGAAGAGCGCCGCAAGGAGCTCTACAAGCAGCAGAAGGCAAGCGGAACGATCCGGAAGGAAAAGAAGATCGGAAGAAATGATCCGTGTCCGTGCGGATCCGGAAAGAAGTATAAGCACTGCTGCGGAAGAAACGCCTGAACGCAGTCACTTGTCCGGCTGACACACCGGGACCGCCTGCCCTGATCCGAAGGCAGCCGCTCCGGCGCGTCAGCCGTTTCTTATGAACCATACCTGCCGGCGGCATCGGCCTGCCGGTTCCGGTCAATATAGAGTGAAGGAGGACTTCATGGAAGCATATACGAGCTTTGCGTCCATCTACGATCTGTTTATGGACAATGTTCCTTATGACGAGTGGTGCGGCCAGCTGGTGAAGATCCTGTCTGAGCACGGCATCCGGGACGGAATCGTTGCGGAGCTTGGGTGCGGGACGGGATGCCTGACCGAGCGGCTTGCCAGGAAGGGCTTCGACATGATCGGCATCGACTATTCCGAGGACATGCTGGAGATCGCCCTGGAAAAGCGGCTTAAAAGCGGAAGCAACATCCTGTATCTGTACCAGGACATGCGTTCTTTTGAGCTTTACGGGACCTGCGCGGCGATCGTGAGCCGCTGTGACACCATCAATTACCTGCTGACTGAGGAAGATCTTGTCACGGTTTTCCGGCTGGTGAACAATTATCTGGATCCGGGCGGAGTCTTTGTGTTCGACTGCAATACGGTGTACAAATATGAGAAGATCCTTGCCGAGAACACCATCGCCGAGACCCGGGATATCGGAAGCTTTATCTGGGAAAATTCCTATGATCCCGTCACAAAAATCAACGAATATGATCTGACGCTGTACATCCGTGACGGGAAACCGGCGGAGAACACGGCGTCTGACCCCTTCCGGGAAGACGAGACGGCGCGGTTCCGCAGATTTACGGAGACCCATATGCAGCGCGCTTTTTCCGTGCCGGAACTGAAGGCTGCCGCAAACAAAGCGGGCCTCCTCTGGCTTGACTGTGTCGATGCGGACACCATGGTCATGCCGGACGGGACCTCAGAGCGGCTGCTGATCACACTGGGGGAACAGGGAAAGGGAGGAAGAGAATGAAAGATCAGATGGTAAGGGCATTCGCCGCGGACGGGATGATCCGCGCTTTTGCCGCTTCGACCGGGAACCTTGTCGAGGAAGCCCGGGCCATTCACAATACGGCTCCGGTGGTGACCGCAGCCCTCGGCAGAATGCTGACCGCCGGCGTGATGATGGGGGCGATGATGAAAAACCCGGAGGACCGGCTGACGATCAAGATCGACGGCGCCGGACCGATGCGGGGCGTCCTTGTCACTGCGGACTGCAGCGGCAATGTCAAGGGATACCCATATGAGAACATGGTGATCCTTCCGCCGAACGCGAAAGGGAAGCTGGATGTCTCCGGCGCCATCGGCGCCGGGATCCTGACGGTGATCTCCGATACCGGCCTGAAAGAGCCATATGTGGGCCAGGTCGAGCTGGTCTCGGGAGAGATCGCTGAAGATATCGCATATTATTACGCCAGCAGTGAGCAGGTTCCCTCTTCCGTGGGACTCGGTGTCCTTGTGAATCCGGACAGTACCGTGAACTGTGCCGGCGGGTTTATCATCCAGCTGATGCCGGGATGCCCGGAGGAGACCATCTCCAGACTGGAAGAATGCATGAAGGGTGTGACCGGCGTCACGGATATCCTGAAGGAGGGAAAGACGGCGGAAGAGATGCTCCGCGGGCTCCTTGCCCCGCTGGATCCTGTCGTCACGGATACCACGGACTGCAGTTTTTACTGCAACTGCAGCCGGGAGAGGGTCTCCCGGGCGCTGATGACAGTGGGAGAGAAGGAACTCCGCAGCATGATCAGCGACGGGAAGCCGGTGGAGCTGTCCTGTCATTTCTGCGGGAAGAGCTACACTTTCTCCGTGAAGGATCTTGAACGTATGCTGAAGACCGGGGGTGCTTCATAAGCCAGCGCATATAGGCGAGGGTACGGAATTCCCCTTCATCCTTCAGCATGACCAGCAGTTTTTCCAGAAGGATACGGGTCTCGGGATGGGTGATGGACCACTCCTGTCTCCGGTTGTAGTATTTCCAGGCCATGTCGTCGGTGTATTCGGCCCCGTTGTAGACCTTGGATGCCGCGATCCTGTCACATACCATTTCCAGAACACAGTTCAGAGGCATTTTTACCGGCACCATCGGACCGCCCGGCTCCGGGGGATTGTCCATCCAGTATTCCAGATGATGGGTATTCCTTCCCTTGTGGTGCAGCCACGCGGAGGAATAGCCCCGGTCCTGCCGTTCCGCGGCATTGGGGCTCCGTTTTCCGCCCTGGTAATAGCGGATGCCCATCAGGAATTCTGACGGATAATACTTGGACAAATCGTGTAAAAGTCCCTGTTTTACCAGCCCTACTTTGAAACACAGATCCATCACTGTAAGCTTGTGCTTTGTTATGGTTGCAAAATGGTTAGGAATGTTAGATAATTCCATAAATATCTCCTTCAATATGCGAAATTGTTTGACGCATTTGCCAAATTGTGTTATTCTGATTCAGGTTTCGCAGGTATACATTTCGTCCAGTTGTGTATACCAATCATTATTTTCTTTTTGGAGGAGTTTCAAACATGAGCAAGGGTACAGTTAAGTGGTTCAACAATCAGAAGGGTTACGGATTTATTTCTGATGAGAAGGGCAATGACGTTTTCGTTCATTACACCGGCCTCAATATGGAGGGCTTCAAGACCCTCGAGGAAGGCGCCCAGGTGGAGTACGAGATTGTCGATGGCGCGAAGGGGCCGCAGGCAACCAATGTCACTGTCATTAAATAAATAGATCGTATTATCGCCCTGAAGGGGAGATGCTGCCGAGGCAGTGTCTCCCTTTTCGATTTCATCCGCTGTCCCGCAGCCCGGCCGCCCTCAGAAAGGCCTCCGCGTAAGCCTCCGCATTCGCGGGAAGGTCCAGACGGATCTCCCCGGCGTCCGCATAACGGACAGCGCCGCGGTACTCCTCCTGAAACACCGTCAGTCCCTCCGGCGCGGCGCCGGGAAGGGGAAGAAAGCGCCCCTCCTTCCGGACACAGGCAGTCCTGGCGGTGGCCCTGACCCGCGCGGAACGGTCCACGAACTCCCCGAGGCTTTTATGGACCGCCCTGTCCTCCAGCGGAAGATAATAATAATCCCGGTAGTTTTCAAAATAATGGGTGAAGGTCCCGGTGTGATACGGAATCCTGAGCCGCAGCAGATCTTCCGACAGGGAGAGTTCTCCGTAAAGCGTCGTTTTGGAGACCGGCACAGGGACACGCCCTTTGCCGATGAATTCCATCGTGACGGCATCGTCCGCGTTCTGAAAGCCCGTGAGCTTCAGCGTTCCCAGGAAGGTATCGCGGTAGGCCAGCAGAGAAAGCAGTCCCGGGAGGGCGGTCAGATCTTCTTCGTTATGAAGGAGAAGCTGCTGAAGCAGCGCCGTGGAGCGGGACGCGGTATAGGAATGGTAGACAGAGATCAGTTCTCCGCCGGTGTACCGGTCGGTGCGGAACATCCCGAGGAAGCGTTCCATGCTTTTCTGGTTCATGCGCTCCGTCGGGAAGAAGTTCCGGTACGGGCGGACTGCCCGGTACAGATCCAGGCTGTTCATGCCGGAAAAAGGGTGGGGGATACGGTACTGGGCTGCGCAGTTCAGAAGGAAAGGAATGTCAAAGCTGTCGCCGTTATAATGGACCAGCGTCCTGAACCCTTTCGCGTAGTCAAAAAAAGAACGGAGAAGTTCCGATTCGTCGGTCATTCCGTCCGCAAACCACTGACGGAGGACCCAGCCGGCATCTGCGGAATGGTTCAGCGCACCGATCAGGTAGACCTGGGCGTTCCACGCACCGAGGCCTGTCGTCTCGATATCAAAAAACAGAAACTGATCCGGGTCTCCGAGGCTTCGGAACGGATAGGAAACGATCACGGCCTCCGGCTTTTCAAAAATCTGCATGGCTACCTCCGATATCGTGAGTATACTCCTTCGTTGTCAGATTTGAAAGGCTGTGCTAAACTTATGTCAACGTTTTCCGGTAAACCGGAGATCGGAGGAAAACATGATTTCATATATCAAAGGTACCCTGGCCGAGGTCCTGGGGGACACGGTCGTCGTGGAGGCGGGACAGGTCGGCGTAAACATCCGCGTCCCGCTTACGGTGACGGAGCAGCTGCCCCGGATCGGCGAAGAGGTGCTGATCTACACTTATCTGAGGGTCTCGGAGGATGCCCTCACGCTGTTCGGATTTCTGACACGAAGGGATCTGGATCTGTTCCGCCGCCTGATCACCGTGAACGGCATCGGCCCGAAGGGGGCGCTGGGCATTCTCTCTGTCCTTTCGGCGGACGACCTGATCCTGGCGGTGGTGACCAACGACGCGAAAGCCATCGCCCGGGCCCCGGGAATCGGGCCGAAGACCGCGCAGCGTGTCATCCTGGACCTGAAGGACAAGGTCTCTCTTGAGGACGCGGTCCCGGCCGGGATGGCAGGGAAGGCGGCGGCACCGGTGTCCGCAGAACGGGGCGCTGCCATGGAAGCCATGGAAGCACTGGTGCAGCTGGGGTACAGTCCCGCGGAAGCCGGCAAGGCAGTCCGCAGCGTCGGGAACGCGGAGAACATGGACAGCGAGGCGCTCCTGAAGGCGGCGCTGAAGCAGTTCCGGTTCTGAGCGGCCGGAGTTACAGATCAAATCAGAAGGATATCTGAGAACAATGGAACGAAGAATCATTACGACTGAGGTCACGCCGGAGGAAGCACGGATCGAGAACAGCCTCCGTCCTCAGTACCTGAAGGACTACATAGGGCAGGAGAAGATCCGCTCCACCATGAAGGTCTATATCGAAGCCGCGAAGGCGAGAGGGGAATCTCTGGACCATGTGCTGCTTTACGGTCCGCCCGGACTCGGGAAGACGACGCTGGCCGGTATTATCGCCAACGAAATGGGTGTGAATCTGAAGGTCACCTCAGGTCCCGCCATCGAGAAGCCGGGGGAGATGGCGGCGATCCTCAACAATCTCCATGAGGGAGACCTGCTCTTCGTCGACGAGATCCACCGGCTGAACCGTCAGGTCGAGGAGGTCCTATATCCTGCGATGGAGGATTTCGCCATCGATATCATTCTGGGCAAGGAAACCAGCGCGCGGAGCATCCGCCTGGAGCTTCCCCATTTCACACTGGTGGGGGCCACCACCCGGGCCGGACTGCTGACCGCACCGCTCCGGGACCGCTTCGGCGTGGTGCAGCGGCTGGAATTCTACACTCCGGCGGAACTGGAGCAGATCGTGTACCGCTCCGCCAGAGTGCTGGACGTCAGGATCGATACATCCGGCGCGAAGGAGATCGCAAAGAGAAGCCGCGGGACCCCGCGTCTCGCGAACCGGCTCTTAAAGCGGGTCCGCGATTTCGCCCAGATCCGCTATGAGGGCGTCATCACTGCGGAAGCCGCGGATTATGCCCTGAGCACCCTGGACGTGGACCGGCTCGGACTGGATGCAGGAGACCGGATGATCCTGAACACCATGATCCTTAAGTTCAGCGGCGGGCCTGTGGGACTTGACACTCTGGCGGCCGCCATCGGGGAGGATGCCGGGACGCTGGAAGACGTCTATGAGCCCTATCTCCTGATGAACGGACTGATCATGAGGACGCCGCGCGGACGTGTGGCGACAGAACATGCTTACCGGCATCTCGGAATACCGGTGCCGGGAGAGGAGTAACGGAAATGACAGAAACAAAAAAGAATATTACGGCGGCACCGGACAGTAACAGTGCCGACGTCGTGATCGACGGAAAGGTCCTTACCCTGACGGGAAGCGACCCGGGGTATCTCCAGCAGGTCGCGAAGTATATCGATGAGACCATCGCCGGGATGAAGCGGGAAAAGATCCTGTCCCGGAAGAGCGCGGAGCACCGCGCCATGATGGTCTACCTGAAGCTGGCGGACGACTGCCTGAAGGCCAGGGCGGCCCTTGCGGAAAAGAATGAAGAGATGTCCTCCCGGGAGGGAGATGTCTATACGCTGAAGCGGGAACTGGTGGAGAAGCGGGTCGAGGCGGAGAAATCCAGAGAACAGCTGGCCGCGGAGAAGGACCGCCAGAAGAATGCAAGGGCGGACCTGATGAAGGAGCTGGAGGACCGGAAGCAGGAGCTGGAAGCCCTGAAAAAGGAACTGGAAGCGAAAACGCAGGAATCTGAGACTATGACGCAGGAGCTTGAGACCCTTCGTGCCGAGAAGGCTTCCCTGGAAGAAGCTCTGAAAGCATCGGAGGAGTCGCTGAATGCGTCTGAAGCGGCGCTGAAAGCCGCGGAAGAGTCGCTGAAGACCGCGGAAGAAGCCCGGGCAGCTGCGGAGCAGAATGCGGCAAAGCTCGAGGCGGACCTGAACGAATTGCTCGGAAAATAAAACGGACAGGAGCTTTTTGAAATGAAACAGTTTAAGACAGAGCTCCTGGCCCCGGCCGGATCCCCGGAAAGTCTCCGGGCGGCGGTAAATGCCGGGGCGGACGCGGTCTATGTCGGCGGCAGCCGCTTCGGGGCCCGCGCTTACGCGGACAACCCGGCGGAGGACGTTCTTCTGGACGGTATCGCCTATGCCCATCTCTTCGGTACCCGGATCCACCTGACCGTGAATACCCTGCTCCGGGACGATGAGCTGGCGGAGCTTGATTCTTACATGAGACCCTATTACGAGGCGGGACTGGATGCCGCGATCGTGCAGGACCTGGGCGTCCTGTCGGTGCTGCGGCAGCACTTCCCGCTTCTTGCTCTGCATGCCAGCACCCAGATGACGGTGACCGGCCCGCGCTTTGCGGCGCAGCTGAAGGAGCTGGGCGTTGTCCGGGTGGTGCCTGCAAGAGAGCTCTCTCTGGCGGAGGTGCTTCGGATCGCCCGGGAGACCGGGCTCGAGACTGAGACCTTTGTCCACGGCGCCCTCTGTTATTCCTATTCCGGACAGTGCCTGATGAGCAGTCTCATCGGCGGCCGGAGCGGCAACCGCGGACGATGTGCGCAGCCCTGCCGTCTTCCTTATCAGCTTTTCCGGGACGGACGCCCGGCGAAAGGAAAAAAGCCGCAGTACTTCCTGAACTGCCGGGATCTCTGCAGCCTGGACCTGGTGCCGCAGCTGGTATCTTCAGGCATCACGAGCTTCAAGATCGAAGGACGGATGAAGAGTCCCCGCTATACGGCAGGCGTCACCTCCATCTGGAGAAAATATCTGGATCTGTTCGCTGCGGAAGGAGCGGAAGGATACCATGTGGATCCGGAAGACCGGAAGAGGCTTCTGGAGCTCTTTGACCGGGGCGGACAGACAGAGGGCTATTATTTCTGCCACGGGGATCCGAAAATGATCTATTTCGGCGAGAAGCCGGATTTCCGGGAAGTAAACGACGAACTGAACCGCTGCCTCGACAATACCTTCGTCCGGACAGAGCGGACCCTTCCTGTCAGAGGCGCCGCTGTGTTTGTACCGGGACGCCCGATGGAACTGACTGTGACCGCAGAAATCTCCGGACGGGAACTGTCCTTCACGGCGTCCGGTCCGGTGCCGGAGCAGGCGAAAAATGCCGGTGCTGAGCGGGATTCCGTGGCTGCCCGGCTTCAGAAGACCGGCGGGACCCGTTTCCGGATGGAAGATACAAAGATCGATCTCGCACCCGGCCTGTTCCTGCCAGTGGGACAGCTGAACGCCCTGCGGCGGGATGCCCTTGCCGGGCTGGAGCAGGAAATCCTTGACCTGACACGGCGGAAGATGCAGCCGCCCGCGGAAAATGCCGCCTGCGCCGGGGCGGAAACCGGGGCAGGTGCAGATACGGAAACGGAAGAGAGGAACAGCAGAGATACGGAAACAGCCGCTCCGGGCAGAAAACCGGTCCTGCATGTGACCGTCAGCACCCCGGAACAGCTGCAGGCAGTCTCTGCGGTCCCGGATGCGGAAGAGATCTCCCTGGAGTCCGACGGGATCGACGCGGCAAAATGGGCTGAGACAGTCCGAAGACTTCACGCCGCCGGCAGGAAAGTGCTTCTCTGCATGCCGCAGATCTTCCGGACCGAAGCCGAACGGTATTTTGATGAGAGAAAAACAGCACTCACATCCGCCGGCTTCGACGGGTTTGTTCTGCGTACCCCTGAGGAGACGGAATACCTCCGCGCCTGCTTCCGGGAGGCCCTGATCCTCTGCCCGGAGCTCCGTTTTGATTTCAATATCTACGGCATGAACCGGGAGGCGCGGAAGGTCCTGCACCGCCTCGGCGGAGGCCGTCTCACCCTTCCGGTGGAACTGAACGCACGGGAACTCCGGGCGCTTCCCTGCCGGGACAGTGAACTGATCGTCTACGGAAGGCTTCCGATGATGGTCTCGGCCCAGTGCCTGAAAAAGAACAGCACCGGCTGCGACCGCAGACCGGAGTACCTTACGCTGGAGGACCGGCGCGGAATGCGGATGCCGGTCCGGACCCACTGTGCCTTCTGTTACAATACGATCCTGAACGCGCAGCCCCTGAGCCTTGCCGGGATGCAGAAGGAGGTCCGTAAGCTTTCACCCCTCTCGGTGCGTATCCTTCTCACCGACGAAGACGCCGCGGCGGCTGACAGCATCGTCCGCGGATATGCGGATGCATTCCTTAGGGATGTCCCGGGGAAGGATCCCGTCGAAAACTTTACCCGGGGGCATTTCAGACGCGGGGTTGAATAAAAATTAATATCAGGGTATACTTTCTAGGTTAAATATTTTGACAGTCAGCGCAGGAGGAATTGCAATGGTTGAAGCAACGAGCTGCGGCGGCATCGTGATCTTTCACGGAAAAATTCTTCTTCTTTACAAGAATTACAGAAACCGCTACGAGGGATGGGTCCTTCCGAAGGGAACCGTGGAACCCGGTGAAACACATGAAATGACTGCGCTCCGTGAAGTGCATGAGGAGACGGGCGTCCGGGCAAAGATCGTCGAATATATCGGAAAAAGTGAGTATACTTTCAATGCTCAGGCAGAGGTCATCGAGAAGAGCGTCCACTGGTATCTCATGAGCGCGGGCAGTTACTACAGCAAGCCCCAGCGGGAAGAGTATTTTATGGATTCCGGCTATTACAAGTATCATGAGGCCGCGCACCTCCTGAAGTTCTCCAATGAGAAGATCATGCTGGAAAAGGCTTACGCGAGGTATCAGGAACTGAAGCGGGCCAGTCTCTGGGGTGCTGTGGAAAAGGCAGAGGAGAAAACAGAAGACAAGACGGAAGAAAAGACGGAGGAATAAGGTTTGGCGGAAGGCTTCAGACTGATTGCCGCTGCGGACCGCGGCTGGGCCATCGGCAGGAACGGACGCATGCTGGTGCAGATCCCGAAGGAACGGCAGCTGTTTCTCGCGGAGACGCGGGGCGCGGCGGTGGTGATGGGGAGAAAGACCTTCGACGCTCTGCCGGGAAGGCAGCCCCTGTACGACCGGGAGAACATCGTCCTTTCCAGAGATCCGGGATTTGCCCCCAGGGGCGTGCGGGTCTTCCGGAGCTTTGAAGAAGCCCTTGCCTTTCTTCAGACACTTCCACCGGAAAAGGTGTTTATTATCGGCGGCGAGAGTATTTTCAGGCAGTTCCTGCCCTGGTGCGCGACTGCGGACATCACCGCCGTGGATTACCGGTATGACGGGGACAGTTTTCTTCCCGCCCTGGACCGGGATCCGTCATGGAAGCTTCTTCATGAGAGCGAAGAGGAGACCTATTTTGATCTCCCCTTCACTTTCCAGAGATATATCAGGATCCGCGCAGACCGGATCCGGTAAGCGGCAACTTAAGGCAATTATTTGAGGAGAAACATCATGTACAGAATTCTGAAAAAGCGTAAGCTGGCGGAAAAGATCTTCCTGATGGAAGTTCAGGCAGACCGCGTCGCGAAGAAATGTCTTCCCGGCGAATTCCTGATCGTCCGGATCGACCAGGCAGGGGAGCGTATTCCCCTGACGATCTGTGATTATAACCGGGAAAAAGGCACCATCACCATCGTATTCCAGGTCGTCGGCGCCAGCACCTACCGGATGCAGTTCCTGGAAGAGGGAGACTGCTTCGCGGATGTTGTGGGCCCCCTGGGAAGGCCCAGCGAGCTGACGGAGAAGACGGACGAAGAGCTTCAGAAAATGAATATCCTGTTCGTCGCCGGCGGCGTAGGCACGGCACCGGTATATCCGCAGGTCAAATGGCTCGCGGAGCACGGCGTCCACGCGGACGTGGTCCAGGGCTCCAAGAACAGGGATCTGGTGATCCTTGAGGACGAGATGAAAGCGGTCTGCGGCGATCATCTGTTCATCACCACCGACGACGGCTCCTACGGCTTCCACGGCATGGTCACTGCAAAGATCGAGGACCTGGTGAAGAACGAAGGACGGAAGTATGATCTCTGCGTTGTCATCGGCCCGATGATCATGATGAAGTTCGCGGCAAAGCTCACGAAGGAGCTCGGGATCCCGACCATCGCCTCCATGAACCCGGTCATGGTGGACGGCACCGGAATGTGCGGCGCATGCCGTATCATCGTCGGCGGCAAGGTGAAGTTCGCCTGTGTCGACGGCCCGGAGTTCGATGCCCACGAGATCGATTTTGACCAGGCAATGAAGCGCTCCAGAATGTACCAGACCGAGGAGGGACGGGCATTCCTGAAGGCGCAGGAAGGCGATACACACCACGGCGGATGCGGAAACTGCGGAGGTGACAAGTGATGGATATGATGAAGAAAGTTCCTGTCCGCGAGCAGGAGCCGCTGGTAAGAGCAAAGAATTTTGACGAGGTCTGCCTCGGATACAATGAAGAAGAGGCAGTGGCGGAAGCCTCCCGCTGCCTGAACTGCAAAAATCCGCGCTGCATGCAGGGATGTCCTGTCAGCATCAACATCCCGGCGTTCATCACGGAGGTGAAGAACCGTAATTTCGCGGCTGCGGCAGGCATCATCGCCCAGAGCTCCGCGCTGCCGGCGGTCTGCGGACGTGTCTGCCCGCAGGAGACCCAGTGCGAGGGCGTCTGTGTCCGCGGAATCAAGGGCGAGGCGGTCGCCATCGGAAAGCTGGAGCGTTTCGTGGCTGACTGGGCAAGAGAGAACAAGGTCGTCGCGGAGTTCCATCCGGAGAAGAAGGGCCAGAAGGTCGCTGTCATCGGCGCCGGCCCGGCCGGACTGACCTGCGCGGGAGATCTGGCAAAGCTCGGATACGACGTAAAGATCTTCGAAGCACTGCATGAAAACGGCGGCGTTCTGGTCTACGGCATCCCGGAATTCCGTCTTCCGAAGGACGCGGTGGTGAAGGCCGAGGTCGAGAACGTGAAAAAGCTGGGCGTCGAGATCGAGAATGACTGCATCATCGGAAAGTCCGTGTCCATCGACGAGCTGATGGACGAAGAGGGCTTCGAGGCTGTTTTCATCGGCTCCGGCGCAGGCCTGCCGATGTTCATGAACATCCCGGGCGAGACCGCCAGCGGCGTGTTCTCCGCCAACGAGTTCCTCACCAGAAACAACCTGATGAAGGCATTCCGCGATGATCACGACACCCCGATCCACTGCGGAAAGAAGGTCGTGGTCGTCGGCGGCGGAAACGTCGCCATGGACGCCGCGAGAACCGCTCTGCGTCTCGGCGCCGAGGTCCACGTGGTCTACAGAAGAAGCGAGAAGGAGCTTCCCGCCCGTGTGGAGGAAGTCCATCACGCCAAGGAAGAGGGCATCATCTTTGACCTCCTGCAGAATCCGGTGGAGATCCTGGCGGATGAGAACGGCTGGGTCAAGGGCTGCCGCATCATCAAGATGGAGCTTGGAGAGCCGGATGCCAGCGGACGCAGACGTCCGGTGGAGATCCCGGGCAGCGAGTATGAGATCGAGTGCGACACCGTGATCATGTCTCTCGGCACCAGTCCGAACCCGCTGATCAGTTCCACGACCAAGGGTCTTGAGACCACCCGCAAGGGCTGCATCGTCGCGGACGAGGCAGTCGGACAGACCAGCCGCGAGGGCGTGTTTGCCGGCGGCGACGCGGTCTCCGGTGCCGCGACGGTCATCCTGGCCATGGGCGCAGGCAAGGCTGCCGCGAAGGGAATCGATGAATATCTCACGAAAAAGCGTCAGGCTTGACCATGAACCTTAAACAGTGATCATCGGAAGGCTGCCGGATCCGGGACAGAACGGAAACGGCGGCCTTCTTTTTCGTTGACTTTTATACATTGAATTGCTATATTTATTTTTAAATATTCACGCGGAGGCTTTACATAAATGAAGGTCGTTCTTTCACTTCTTGTCGACAATACCGCCGGCGTCCTGAGCCGGATCGCCGGACTGTTTACCCGCCGCGGCTACAACATCGACAGCATTACCGCAGGTACGACGGCGGACCCCCGTTTCACCAGGATCACCATCGTGACCTCCGGAGACCACGACATCATCGAGCAGATCGAAAAACAGCTCAGAAAGCTGGAGGACGTCAGGGACATCAAGCGGCTCCGGGAGGGCAAGAGCGTCTACCGCGAACTGATGATGATCAAGGTTCGGGCAAATTCCCAGCAGCGGGAATCCATCACGGCGGTCGTCAACATCTTCCGCGCAAGCATCGTCGACGTGGGCAAGGATTCCCTGACCATCATGCTGACGGGAGACCAGAGCAAGCTGGACGCGCTGATCGGCCTGCTGGACGACTACGAGATCCTGGAGCTGGCGCGCACCGGCGTCACCGGCCTTTCCAGAGGCGCGGACGATGTCCGCTATTTCAACTGACACCCGCACCGCGGCATTATTTCCGCGCAGCGCAGAGTGTTTCCGCAGTAAGTCAAAGGAACAGCCCCAGAGGCGGACTGAGAGTCGTCGGAGCATGCCTTTCACTCATACAGAAACCTGACAAATAATCAATGGAGGAACAATATCATGGCAATGAAGATCTATTATCAGGAAGACTGCAACCTTGCTGTTCTGAAGGAGCACAGAGTTGCGATCATCGGCTACGGCAGCCAGGGACACGCACACGCTCTGAACCTGAAGGAATCCGGCGTCGATGTCTGCGTCGGTCTGTACGAGGGTTCCAAGTCCCGCGCGAAGGCTGAGAAGCAGGGCGTCAAGGTCATGACCAACGCCGAGGCTGCAAAGTGGGCTGATATCATCATGATCCTGATCAATGATGAGCTTCAGGCTGACATGTACAAGAAGGACATCGAGCCCAACCTGGAAGAAGGCGACATGCTCATGTTCGCGCACGGCTTCAACATCAACTTCGGCCTGATCACCCCGCCGTCCTATGTCGACGTTACCATGATCGCTCCGAAGGCTCCGGGCCACACCGTCAGAAGCGAGTATCTTGAGGGCAAGGGCGTTCCGATGCTGGTCGCTGTCCACCAGGATGCCAGCGGCAAGGCTCTGGAGAAGGCTCTGGCATACGGCGCAGCCATCGGAGGCGCAAGAGCAGGACTCCTTGAGACCACCTTCCGCACCGAGACCGAGACCGACCTCTTCGGCGAGCAGGCTGTCCTCTGCGGCGGCGTCTGCGCTCTGATGCAGGCAGGCTTCGACACCCTGGTCGAGGCAGGCTACGATCCGAGAAACGCATACTTCGAGTGCGTCCATGAGATGAAGCTGATCGTCGACCTGATCTATCAGTCCGGCTTCGCAGGCATGCGCTACTCCATCTCCAACACCGCTGAGTACGGCGACTACATCACCGGACCGAAGATCATCACCGATGAGACGAAGAAGGCCATGAAGAAGATCCTGGCAGACATCCAGGACGGCACCTTCGCAAGCCAGTTCCTGCTTGACATGTCCCCGGCAGGCCGCCAGACTAAGTTCAAGGCGATGCGCAGAAAGGCTGCGGAGCACCAGTCCGAGATCGTCGGCGCAGAGATCCGCAAGCTTTACAGCTGGAACAACGAGGACTCCAAGCTCATCAACAACTGACCGCTCTTTATTACAGATCAACTCTGCAGGGCTGCCGCATTTTCCGGAATGCGGCAGCTCTTTCGCGGTAAACAGGTATTACAGTAATCTTATAACGACAGCTCTTATTTATTATGGCCGGGAAGCCCGGAATCTGGGGAATCAGGGTTGTTTTTAATGGTCTGAAAGATTAAAATGTTATATGTACCATTTTGTAAATATTACTAACGGAGGTTGCAACAATGAGTCATTCCAATGATTCAACGGCGGCAAAGAGAATCCGCGGACTGCTTGACAAAGACAGTTTCGTGGAGATCGGCGCCTTCGTAACGGCGCGTGGCACCGACTTCAATCTGGCGGATCAGGAAACACCGGCAGACGGCGTCGTGACCGGCTACGGAACCATTGACGACCGTCTCGTATACGTCTACAGCCAGGATGCATCCGTCCTCGGCGGTTCCGTCGGCGAGATGCATGCAAAGAAGATCGTCCGCATGTATGAGATGGCCATGAAGATGGGTGCGCCTGTCATCGGCCTGATCGACTGTTCCGGTCTTCGCCTGCAGGAAGCCACCGACGCGCTGAACGCGTTCGGCGAGCTGTACCGCTGCCAGGCGCTTGCGAACGGCGTCGTACCGCAGATCCAGGCCGTGTTCGGCACCTGCGGCGCGGGCATGGCAGTCAGCGCGGCAATGGCGGACTTCACTTTTATGGAGAGTGAAAATGCAAAGATCTTCATCCATTCTCCGAATGCCATTGAAGGAAACACCGAAAAGGATCTCGACAACACGACGGCAGAATTCCAGAGCAACGAGAGCGGCATCGCCGACTTTACCGGCACCGAGGAGGAGATCTTTGAGGGGATCCGCGCGCTGGTGACGATCCTTCCGGCAAACAACGAAGACGACATGTCCTATGAGGAGTGCACCGACAGCCTGAACCGTCTGATCAGCGAAGCAGACACGGCTGACACGGCAGCTCTGGTCAAGGCCATTTCCGATGACGGCTTCGTCTGTGAGCCCGGCAAGGACTTCGGCTACTGCACCATGACTGCGTTTATCCGCCTCAACGGCTGCACCGTCGGCGTCGTGGCAAACGCAAAGCAGGAGACCTGCTGGAAGGGTCTGGACAAGGCGGCACGCTTCGTGAATTTCTGCGACGCCTTCAATATCCCGGTCCTCACCATTGTAAACACCACCGGATTCAGGAAGAACGTCGACACCGAGAAGATGCTCGCCAGAAAGGCTGCGGCGCTCACCTTCGCGTATGCGAACGCCACCGTCCCTAAGGTCGCTGTCATCACCGGACCGGCCTACGGCTCCTCCTACATCACCATGGCTTCCAAGGCCCTCGGCGCGGACATCGTCTACGCATGGCCGAACGCGTCCATCGCACTGATGGAAGCAGGCAATGCCGTCAAGATCATCTACGCGTCCGAGCTTGAGACTGCGGAGAACCGTGCGGAGCTTTACAGCGAGAAGGTCGCGGAGTACACCGAACTTCAGGCCAGCGCGGCAGGCGCCGCAAGACGCGGATATGTCGACGACATCATCGACGCGTCTGTCACCAGAAAGAGAGTCATCGCCGCTTTTGAAATGCTGTTCACCAAGAGAGAGGACCGGCCCGTAAAGAAGCACGGTACTGTGTAAGCGAGGTGCAGGCATGAAGCAGAAAATCAAGAGAATATTTCTGGCGGCGCTGCTCTGCATGACCGTCATCCTCGGGACCCTCACCACCGCTTACGCGGCAAAGACGGTTTCCGCGGAAGATGAAGCCATGGTGCGTTCCGTCGCCGAACAGGTCTTACAGTCCGTTGTGACGCTGGACGACGCATCTCTGGACAACTACGCCGGACAGGCGGAGCTGATGGGAGATCCGGTCCTTGCAGCGGGCCTGCAGAGCTGGAAACAGCTCCGCAGCGAGCTGGGTCCCTTCGTCTCAATGGATTCCACCAAGGTCATCGCGGTCGATGACGGTTACCAGGCAAATGTGCAGATCACCTGCGGAGAGCGCCAGGCCGACGTCGCCATCGGATTTGACGATCAGGGAAAATTCACCCGGTTCAGCTTTGAGAAGGTGGAGACCCTTTCCGAGAAGCTTGAGAGCGCGTTCTTCAACATGATCATCGGCATGGGAACCGTGTTCGCGGTCCTGCTGTTCATCGCATTCATCATCAGCCGCTTCAAGGTCATCAACGTCTTCGCGGAAGGCATTGAAAAGAAGAAGAAGGCGGATGCCGAGTACGCAGCCCTGGTCGAGAAGACAAAGAAGCTTCCCGGCGTGGCAAAGAATGTTTCCAAGAGAATCACTCCCGAGATGGTCCGCGCAGCGGTCATTCCGGAGGGCGTGAAGATCGAGCTGATCCCGGAGAAGACGGAAGAAACGCCTGCCAAGGCGGAAGATACCGGTCTGGATCCGCAGCTGATCGCAGTCCTTTCCGCGGCGGTCGCCGCAGCGGACAGTGCGATCGATCCGCAGCTCGTCGCAGTCATCACCGCTGCCATTATGGAAGCGGCCGGAACCGACGCGGGTCCGGACGGACTGGTGGTCCGCTCCATCCGCAGGGCATCCGGAGCAAAGTGGAAGAGAGCCTGAGTTTCCGGCCTTATTCCCTTAACCTGTGCGCAGGGATCATTCCCGCAGACGCGCAGTGTATTCAGTCAGTTACAGCCAGAATCAGGCATACTTTCATTGAAAAGAACATTATTCAGGAGGATTAAAAAATGAAGAACTATACGATCACGGTCAACGGACAGACTTATGTTGTTCAGGTTGAGGAAGGCATCACCGCTGCAGCTGCCCAGGCTCCGGTCGTTTCTGTCCCGGCACCGGCTCCTGTTGTTTACGCTCCGGCTCCCGCTCCGGCACCGGCTCCTGTCGCTGCACCCGCACCGGCTCCCGCTCCGGCACCGGCTCCGGCACCAGCTCCGGCTCCGGCTCCCGCTCCGGCAGCTGCTCCTTCCGGCGCTGCAGGCAGCATCACCGTCGAGTCCCCGATGCCCGGCAAGATCCTGAGCGTTGACAAGAACGTCGGCGATCATGTCGATGCAGGACAGACCATCATGATCCTTGAAGCTATGAAGATGGAGAACGAGATCGTCGCTCCGGAAGCCGGCACCATCGCCAGCATCAATGTCTCTGTCGGCACCGCAGTTGAGGCAGGAGAGGTTCTTGCAACGCTGAACTGATCCCCAAAGATCAGGAGGTCTTAACAGAATGGCGTATATAACAAACACTCTGGCCAATCTGGCCCAGCAGTCGGCGCTGACGTCGATCACCGGCGGCAATATCATCATGATCGTTGTTGCCCTGGTGTTCCTCTATCTGGCGATCGCCAAGGGATTTGAGCCGCTTCTTCTGGTTCCCATCGCCTTCGGCATGCTGCTGGTCAACATTTATCCGGATATCATGGCGAGTCCGGAAGACGGCGGAACCGGCGGGCTTCTCCACTATTTCTACATTCTGGACGAGCTCGGCATCCTTCCTTCGCTGATCTTCATGGGCGTCGGCGCCATGACCGACTTCGGTCCGCTGATCGCGAACCCCATGAGCTTCCTTCTCGGAGCTGCCGCTCAGTTCGGCGTCTACATGGCGTACCTGATGGCAGTCCTGCTGGGCTTCAACGGTAAAGCGGCTGCCGCCATCTCCATCATCGGCGGCGCGGACGGCCCGACCTCGATCTTCCTTGCCGGAAGAATGGGGCAGACCGAATACCTGGGCGCCATTGCCGTGGCTGCCTACTCCTACATGTCTCTCGTCCCGATCATCCAGCCGCCCATCATGAAGGCGCTGACGTCTGAGAAGGAGAGAAAGATCAAGATGGCGCAGCTGCGTCCGGTCTCCAAGATCGAGAAGATCCTGTTCCCGATCATCGTGACCATCGTAGTCTGCCTCATCCTGCCCACCACCGCGCCGCTGGTCGGCATGCTGATGCTGGGCAACCTGTTCCGTGAGAGCGGCGTGGTCCACCAGCTGACCGAGACCGCCAGCAACGCCCTGATGTACATCGTCGTCATCCTGCTCGGCACCAGCGTCGGCGCTTCCACCAGCGCTGAAGCGTTCCTCCGCGCGGATACCCTGAAGATCGTCCTGCTGGGCCTGATCGCTTTCGCGTTTGGCACTGCGGGAGGCGTCGTCCTGGGCAAGATCATGTCAAAGGCCACCGGCGGCAAGGTCAATCCGCTGATCGGTGCGGCAGGCGTTTCTGCAGTCCCGATGTCCGCGCGTGTCGCGCAGAAGGTCGGTGCGGAAGCAGATCCCACCAACTTCCTGCTCATGCATGCCATGGGCCCGAATGTTGCGGGCGTCATCGGTACGGCTGTCGCAGCCGGCACCTTCATGGCGATCTTCGGCATAAAATAAAGACTGCGTCACTTCATCAGAAGGAGATAATCTTAAATGGATAAAGTACAGAAGAAACCGGTCCAGATCGTAGAGACCGTCCTGCGTGACGCGCATCAGTCTCTCTTCGCGACCAGAATGACGACAGAAGAAATGCTGCCGATCATTGACAAGATGGACAAGATCGGATACCGCTCCGTCGAGTGCTGGGGCGGCGCGACCTTCGATTCCTGCCTGCGTTTCCTCCACGAGGATCCGTGGGATCGTCTGCGCGCACTGAAGAAGGGCTTCAAGAACACGAAGCTCCAGATGCTGTTCCGCGGACAGAACATCCTGGGCTACAACCACTACGCGGACGATGTTGTCGAATACTTCGTCGAGAAGTCCGTCGCCAACGGCATCGACATCATCCGCATCTTCGACTGTCTGAACGATCTCCGCAACCTGGAGACCGCAGTCAAGGCCTGCAAGAAGGAAGGCGCAGAGGCGCAGATCGCTCTTTCCTATACCCTGGGCGACGCCTACACCCTGGAGTACTGGATGGATATCGCGAAGCGTATCGAGGATATGGGCGCGGATTCCATCTGCATCAAGGATATGGCAGGTCTGCTTACCCCGTATCCGGGCTATGAGCTGGTCAAGGCACTGAAGAGCGCCACCAAGCTGCCCATCGACATCCACACCCACTACACCTCCGGCTGCGCTTCCATGACCCTCATGAAGTGCATCGAGGCAGGAGCGGATATCGTCGACTGCGCGATCTCCCCGCTGGCACTGGGAACCTCCCAGCCGGCCACCGAGGTCATGGTCGAGACCCTGAGAGGTACGCCCTACGACACCGGCCTGGATGTGAAGCAGCTGACCGAGATCGCGAAGTACTTCACGCCCATCCGTGAAAAGTATATCGAAAACGGCCTGCTGAGCCCGAAGCTGCTGGGCGTCAACATCAACACCCTGCGCTACCAGGTTCCGGGCGGTATGCTCTCCAACCTGCTGAAGCAGCTGACCGAGGCGCACAAGGCCGATCTTCTGGACGAGGTCCTGGAAGAGGTCGCAAGAGTGCGTGACGACTTCGGCCAGCCGCCGCTGGTCACCCCGTCCTCTCAGATCGTCGGTACCCAGGCTGTCATGAACGTTCTCATGAAGTCCCGCTACAAGATGGTCCCGAAGGAGTCCCACAAGCTGGTGCACGGCGAGTTCGGCCAGTCCGTACGTCCGGTCAACCCGGAGGTCCAGAAGATGATCCTGAAGGGCGAAGAGCCGATCACCTGCCGTCCGGCAGACCTGATCCCGCCGCAGCTCCCGAAGTACGAGGAGGAGATCGCACCCTGGAAGCAGCAGGACGAGGACGTGCTTTCCTACGCGCTGTTCCCGCAGGTTGCCCTGGACTTCTTCAAGTACAGACAGGCACAGAAGACCGGCATGGATATTTCCAAGGCGGATACCGCTTCCAAGGCATATCCGGTATAAAAGAAGAGAAATCATGTCCGCAGGGCCGGAAGGGCTCCCGCGGAATCACGGAACCGCCGCAGACCGTCACGGACTGCGGCGGTTCTGTACAGGAGGGCGCTGACACTATGAAGACTGCAGAACAATTAAAAGCGCTGACCATCGCGGAATTCAATAAAGCGGCCATGTCCTTTGACGGAGACCATGCGGGCATCTACCGCCTCTGCAGAAAAGACTACCCGGACATCCTGAGAGAGCTGAAAAAGGAAGCTGTTTCAGCGCTCCTGGACTGCGGATGCGGCACAGGCGCAATGCTGACCCTGGTCCGGAAGCACTATCCGGATGTTCCGCTGACAGGGATCGATCTCTCACCGGAGATGATCCGGGCAGCCCGGGCCCGGAAACTGGAGAATGCAGAGTTTGTGGAAGGAGACTGCGAAAATCTTCCCTTCGCGGACAAAAGCTTTGACACGGTCATCTGTTCCATGAGTTTTCACCATTATACGCATCCGGAGAAATTCCTTAAGAGCTGTGTCCGTATCCTCCGTCCGGGAGGGAGACTGATCCTGCGGGACATGACAGTACCGGGTCCGCTTCTCTGGTTCGTAAACCGGGTGGAGCTTCCCCTGGGGAACCTGATCGGCAAGGGAGATGTGCACTGCTACAGTCCTTCGGAGCTCCGGGCCCTTGCAAAAAAGGCAGGTCTTACGTGCCTTGCGGCGGAGCGCAGAAAGAACCTGCGTCTCCACGCAGTGTTCCGGAAGCCTTAAAAAATCTGTATTTCGGGTGTTGATTTACTTCGGAGATTCATGTAGAATACGACTAATATTCTGATGAACAAAATGTCCAATGCGAGAGGGAGGAAATAATGGCATACTTTTTTTCGGAACCGTCCAGAACCTTCGGTGAGTATCTGCTTGTACCGGGCTATTCATCCGCTGAATGCATTCCGACGTCCGTGAGTCTCAAGACTCCGCTCGTCAAATTCAAGAAGGGGGCGGAAGAGTGCCCGATCACCATGAATATTCCCATGGTCTCCGCGATCATGCAGTCTGTTTCCGGGGACAAACTCGCGATCGCGCTGGCAAAGCAGGGCGGCGTTTCCTTTATCTACGGATCCCAGAGCATCGAGAATGAGGCAGATATGGTCCGCCGCGTGAAGCAGTATAAAAAAGGCTTCGTCACCAGCGATTCCAACCTTCCGCCCACCGCGACCCTGGCGGATGTCCTGGAGCTGAAGACCCGCACCGGCCATTCCACCGTCGCCATTACCGAGGACGGCACCGCCCACGGAAAGCTGCTCGGTATTGTCGCATCCCGTGACTACCGTCTTTCCAGGATGGGCCCGGATCTCTCTGTCACGGAGTTCATGACTCCCTTTGACAAGCTGGTCACCGCACCTGCCACCACCAACCTGCACGACTGCAACGACATTATCTGGGAGCACAAGATCAATTCCCTGCCGCTGATCGATGAGGAAGGACACCTTCAGTACATGGTGTTCCGCAAGGACTACGACAGCCACAAGGAGAATGTGAACGAGCTTCTGGATGAGAACAAGAGCTATGTCGTCGGCGCAGGCATCAATACCAGAGACTACGCGGAGCGTGTCCCGGCGCTGGTGGAAGCCGGCGTGGACGTGATCTGCATTGATTCCTCCGAAGGCTTCAGCGAGTGGCAGAGCCGCACCATCGAATGGATCCGCAAGACCTACGGCGACCGTGTCAAGGTCGGCGCGGGCAATGTCGTCGACCGCGACGGTTTCCTGTTCCTGGCAAAGGCAGGCGCAGACTTCGTGAAGATCGGCATCGGCGGCGGTTCCATCTGCATCACCCGCGAGACCAAGGGCATCGGCCGCGGTCAGGCGACTGCAGTCATCGAGGTCGCAAAGGCAAGAGACGAGTATTTTGAGCAGACCGGCATCTACATTCCGATCTGTTCCGACGGCGGTATCGTCCATGACTACCACATTACCCTGGCACTGGCCATGGGCGCGGATTTTGTCATGCTGGGCCGTTATTTTGCCCGCTTCGACGAGAGCCCGACCAACAAGCTCCGCATCAACGGAAACTATGTCAAGGAGTACTGGGGCGAAGGCTCCAACCGTGCACGCAACTGGCAGCGTTACGACCTGGGCGGCGCCACCAAACTTTCCTTCGAGGAAGGCGTCGACAGCTACGTTCCCTACGCCGGGCCGCTGGCTGAGGGTGTGCAGACCACACTCTACAAGGTCCGCTCCACCATGTGCAACTGCGGCGCGCTTTCCATCCCGGAGCTGCAGCAGAAGGCAAGGCTGACGGTGGTTTCCTCCACCTCCATCGTCGAGGGCGGAAGCCACGACGTCATTCTCAAGAACAACTCTATCAATAACTAAGGAAGTGCTGGAGTATCATCCTTCCCTCAGGGGACAGCATAACCAAACTTAATAATTTATTAATATGAGACAGTCATCTCTGCCTCCGTTACCGGTGGCGGGGATGACTGTTTTTGTGCTATACTATACAAGTTATAAATCTGGACGCTTTACGGAGAACTATTCAGAATGGATCACAAAGATACTGAAGATTATTCCTGGTTCCGGCGCAAAGACGCGTGGATCGTTTCTTTTTTCATTCCCGTCTTCATCATGATCGTGATCTTCATCCAGAGAGGCATTTTCCCCTTCGGGGACGAGTGCTTTCTCCGGACAGATCTCTATCATCAGTACGCGCCGTTTTTCTCGGAATTCAAATATAAACTGAGCACCGGCGGAAGCCTTCTGTACAGCTGGGACGTCGGCATGGGCGTCAATTTTTCCGCCATCTATGCATATTACCTCGCCAGCCCGCTGAACTGGCTGATCGTACTCTGCCCGAAGAAATACGTGATCGAGTTCATCACGATCATGATCGTCGTGAAGACCGGTCTCTGCGGTCTCACCATGACCTGGTACCTGCAGAGACACACGGAAGAAGATCGTCTCTACCCGGCATTTTTCGGGATCTTTTACGCAATGTCCGCCTATATGTGTGCCTACAGCTGGAACGTAATGTGGCTCGACTGCATCCTCCTGTTTCCGCTGATCATTTACGGTGCGGAAAAACTGGTCTCCGAAAACCGGTGGATCATGTACACTGTCACGCTGGGACTCAGTATCACCTCGAACTACTATATTTCGATCATGATCTGCATGTTCCTGATCATCTGGTTCTTCTGCCTTGTGATTCTTGAGGGGAAGATGACGCCGCGGCGTTTCCTTAAGACCGGTGTACAGTTTGCATGCTGTTCCCTGGTGGCGGGAGGTCTCGCTGCCGCGGTCCTGATCCCGGAGGTCTTCGCACTGCAGGCGACTGCTTCCGGCGACTTCAGCTTTCCGAAAACTTTCTCCTGTTATTTCTCCATCCTTGATATGCTGGCCAGACACATCGGCAACATCTCCGTCGAGACAGGGCTGGACCACTGGCCGAACATATTCTGCGGCGTGGCGGTCTTCCAGCTGATGATCCTCTACGTGGTGAACCGGAAAGTCTCTCTGAAGGAGAAGGCAGTCTACGGGACAGTCCTCATCTTTTTCCTCGCCAGTTTCTCCATCAATGTTCTGAACTATATCTGGCACGGATTCCACTACCCGAACTCCCTGCCGGCGCGCCAGAGCTTTATCTACATCTTCCTTGTCCTTTATCTCTGCTGCAGGGCAGTATACCTGTGGGACGGAAATACCGGGAAGGACCTGAAGCTTTCCTTCCTGCTCAGCTTCCTGTTTGTCGTTTTCTGCCAGAAATTCGTGGACAATGAAGATTTCCATTTCGTGGTCTACTACGCCGCGATGCTGTTCGTGGCTCTCTACGCGCTGATTCTGTGGATGGTGCGCGAGCGCCGCATGAACAGGAATACCGCGGCCTTTATCCTGATGGCGCTGGTGGCGGTGGAGGCTGCCGTCAACATGACTGCCACCACAGTTCCGACCACCAACCGGAAAAACTACACCGCGGACAATGCGGATGTGATCTCGCTCAGGAACACGGTCTCGGATCAGCCCTTCACCCGCTTTGAGAAGGTCAGACGGAAATCGAAGGATGACGGCGCATGGATGAATTTCCCCTCCGTCTCCCTGTTCTCCTCCATGGCCTACAAGAATCTGGGAACCCTTCTCCGGGACCTGGGATGTGAGAGTTCGGTGAATGCCTACAGCATCAACGGCTCGACGCCCTTCGTGGACGCTTTCCTGAACGTCCGGTATGCTTTCTACTCCTCGGAGTCCTACAACCCGGCTCTGAAGCTGGTCGCAAGCTCCGGAAATACCTGGCTCTACGAGAATCCCTCCACCTTCCCCCTGGCCTACATGGTCAGGCCGGACCTGGAAGAAAACTGGGAACGGAAGCTGGATGATCCGGCAGATGTCCAGAATGATCTGAGCTCGCTGTTCTTCACCTCCCCGATGCTGATCATGAATGAGAGCAGCACGACCGGGGCCACCTGCACCTTTACGGCAGACGCGGACGGAGAGTACTACGCCTATGCGCTGTCCTCGAAAATCAACAAGGTCCGTGCGGATCTGCCCGGCGGCGACCAGACCTATGACAATCTGAACCGCCATTTCTTCATGGAACTCGGCACGCTGTATGAAGGAGAGCGGGTCACACTGACGGAATCCGGCGAAGCCAGCGGCGCCACCCTGGACTGCCATATCTACCGCTTTGACTACAACGCGCTGGCAGAGCTCCGGGCCGCGATGGTGACAGAGCCCATGGAGATCACCTCCTTCTCAGACACCCATATCGAGGGCACCGTCACCGCGTCCGAGGCAGGAATGCTTCTGACCTCGATTCCTTACGACAAGGGATGGACCGTCACCGCAGACGGACGGACCCTGGACACGGATGAGTATTTCAATGCCTTCCTCGCTGTCCGGCTTCCCGCCGGGACCCATCAGATGACCTTTGATTTCCGTCCCCGCGGCAGGACAGAGGGGATCCTGATCACCATCGTAAGCCTGGTGCTGCTGCTCGGCGCGGCTGCGTTCTCTGTGATCCATAAAAAGCACAGTGGGGAGGTAACTCCGGAGGACGAAACATCAGAAGAAGACTCCGAAGTATTTGACGAGGAAGATGCTTCTGAAGAAGGACTTGAAGATTCAGAGGCGTCTCCCGAAGAAGAAAATGAAAGGAAAAATGATATTCAGGCTTCGGCAGATATCATAGATGAAAACGAATGAAACTCTGGGGCGGAAGATTTACACAGAAGACAGACAGCCTTGCTCAGGAATTCAACGAATCCCTGTCCTTCGATCAGCGCTTCTGGCGGCAGGATATCCGCGGAAGTATCGCCCACGCGACGATGCTGGCGGACCGGAAGATCATCAGTGAAGAGGACCGGAAGGCCATCCTTCAGGGACTTACGCAGATCGCGGAGGAACTGGAGAACGGGACCCTGACCTTTGAGAATGATTCTGACTACGAGGACATCCATTCCTTCATCGAGGGGACGCTGACGGAGCGGATCGGCGATGCCGGGAAGCGTTTGCACACCGGCCGGAGCAGAAACGACCAGGTTGCCCTGGACATGAAGCTTTATATCCGTGACGAGATCGATGAGACCGGCGCGCTGCTGACGACGCTGCTCTCGGAGATCCTTAAGATCATGGAAGAGAATACGGATACTGTCATGCCCGGATTCACCCATCTCCAGAAGGCCCAGCCCACGACGCTGGCACATCATTTCGGAGCTTATTTCGAGATGTTCTTAAGAGACCGCAGCCGCATGGCAGACTGCAGGAAACGCCTGAATCTCTGCCCGCTGGGGGCGGGAGCTTTTGCGGGAACCACTTATCCGCTGGACCGGGATGAGACTGCCCGTCTCCTCGATTTCGACGGTCCCACACGGAACAGCATGGATTCCGTCAGCGACCGGGATTATCTGATCGAATACCTTTCCGATCTGGCCATGACCGCGATGCATCTTTCCAGGCTTGCGGAAGAGATCATCATCTGGAACACCAACGAATACCGCTTTGTGGAGATCGCAGACACCTATTCCACGGGCTCCAGCATCATGCCGCAGAAGAAAAACCCGGACATCGCGGAGCTGATCCGCGGAAAGACCGGCCGTGTCTACGGCGCCCTGACAGGCCTTCTTACGGTGATGAAGGGCCTTCCGCTGGCTTACAATAAGGATATGCAGGAAGATAAGGAGGGCGCTTTCGACGCCATCGATACGGCGCTGAGCTGCATCCGCCTGATGACCGGCATGCTGGCTGCCATGAAGTTCAACCATGCCCGCATGGAAAACTCGGCGAAGGGCGGCTTCACCAACGCCACCGACGCGGCAGATTATCTGGTGGGCAAGGGCGTTCCCTTCCGGGATGCCCACGGCATCGTAGGACAGCTTGTCCTGATGTGCATTGAAAAGAACAAGGCACTGGATGACCTTTCCCTGGAAGAATTCCGGGAGGTCTCCCCGGTCTTTGCGGAGGACGTCTATGACGCGATCTCCATGAAGACCTGCATCGCGAAGCGCAACACCGTCGGCGCTCCGGGCCCGGAAGCTATGCGGCACGAGATCGAGGCCTGCCGCAGCCTTCTGTGACGGGCGCGCTCCTCAAAAGAATACTGATTTCGCTTGCCATGGCGGTGACCGGTGCGGTCGTCTCAGGGGGGGCTGTTTCCCTGTACCCGCAGACTCCGCCTGCAGCGGAGATTCAGGCAGTTCCTGAGACGGAAGTGCCTGAGACCACAGTGCAGGAGACTGCGCCTGAGACCACGGCGCCCCCGGAGACGACCGTGCCCGAGACCACGGTCCCGGAGACGGAACCTGAACCTGCGGTTCCGGAACCTGGGCCCACGGTCTACAATTTCCGTTATCTGTTCCCGGAGAACGCCGAGGATCCGGAGGACCCCCTCCAGAGCTACGGCGGCAAGGCCTTCCGTGATCTCTATGAACGTGACACGGACTGGCAGACTTCTGTTTTCCGTTACAGCACACAGCGTCCCGCGAACGCAGCCGCGGCGCTGGGCATTGACCGCTCCCGGGTCATGGGTAAGTACAATATTACGGACGACAAACACAACATCGACGATCCTTCCACCTGGGACATCGGGAAGTGGAAGAATATCAACGTCAGCATCACGGACGGAAACGGAAAAGCAAATCCCGTGAGCTCCAATGTAAAAGAGATCCTGGCCATGGCAAGCGTCTACTGCTGGCACAACGGGATCGAAGACTATGACACCTTCTACAGTTACGCGAAGAAACTCTGGAACGCTTCCCATTCCTCGTCAGCATCCATCGGCCAGGTCTACTATGACGCGGATGACTGTCTTACGCAGGAACAGGTAGCCAAAGCGATCCGGCGCGGAAACGGACAGCATGCCGAGAAACCTGCTGCGAGTGTTGCCGCCGCTGCTGCCGTATCGGCGGGCGGAGCCGGAAATGCAGAAGAGGCTGTCTCTGATGCAACGCCGGGGGACGCAGCGGCCGGCGAGGGAATGGCCGCAGACACGTCAGATGCGGCCATGAACGACGATGCGGCATCCGCGGCAATAGCCGCTGCCTTGCAGAACGCCGGTGTAGTCGCGGTTGACCAGGAGATCTCGGGACCCGGTGCGGCATTGATGACAGAAGCGCAGAGTACCTCTGCGGAAACAGCTGCAGAAACATCCATGGAGACAGCTGCAGAGACAGCTGCAGAGACGGCTGCAGAGACGGCTGCAGAGTCCATCGTTGAAAGCGCAGCCGAAGCTGCCGCCTCAGAGATTCAGGATACGGCCGCAGCATCGGCTGCAGAGGGTGGTAATACCGCCGCTGAGAGTGCCGACGGACAGGAAGCCGCTGCGTCGGCAGAAGACGGCGGACTGAATCAGGCCGCTGCTGAAAGCGAAGCTCCTGCAGTGGATCCTGCGGTCAGTAAATTCATGAAATGTCCCGGCCATATAGACCTGACGGTCAAAGCTGTGATCTATGGTCTGGACGGTAAGAAAAACCTCTTTACGCTGGATCCCATCGGCGGAAAGAAAAAGAATTTCAATGAGAACTGGCAGGGCTGGACCGAGGAGACCATGGCAGAAGCCAGGGCCCTTGCCGCAGCTGACTGGTATGCGGACTACGGCCTCTCCGTCAGCCTGTTCTCCAAAACCTCGCCTCTTTCCGAGTCAGAGATCAAATCCTATCTGGAGCTGCTTCCGGAGGATCTCAGTGAAGACCGCAGGAGGCTGGCGGAAAACGCCCTGGGCAGCATAGGCCGCATTCCATATTACTTCGGCGGCAAGGCTTCCTCGGCGGATTATGACAAGAATCATTTCGGCACCCTCGTCGGACCGGATTACAAGGGAAGAGTCTTCCGGGGACTTGACTGCTCCGGATGGCTGGCGTGGAACTGGTGGAGCACCTTCGGCACGCCCCTCAGTGAATCCAGCACCGGCGGACTGATCCATCTGGGACATGAGATCCGCAGAAAGGATCTTCAGACAGGAGACATTCTGGTCCGCGCCGGCGGAGAAGAGACTATCGGACATGTGCTGATGTTTTTCCGGTGGGATGAAGAGGGGCAGGCAATCTGTATTCATGAGACTGGCGGTGTGACCAACAACGTCGTTATGACAGTCCAGACCGACACGGGGATGTCCTGCAGAAATCTGCTCGACTGAAAACAGGGGATATGAGAGAAAACAAAAACGAAGAATCTAATATCGAACGGCTCCGGCGGATCAGGGAAGAGGCCCGGAAACGGGAACCGGAACACAGCCGCGCCGGCGGAAAAAGCCGCGGGACAGGACGCGCACAGCAGGATGAACTGTATCTCGGGGCTTCTCCGGATGATCCGGGGAAAGGAAAGAGTGCCGTCGTCGGCAGTTTCTTTATCGACGTGGACGGAGATCCCGGGGCGGGCGGAAGCGGAAGGACAGCCGGGCAGGGCCGGGATGCGGGAGCCGGGCGAAACGCAGGAAACGGGCGTTCCGGAGGCGGCGCGCAGCGGACAAGGAGATCCAGGAAAAAATCCCATCCTCTTCGCACGCTGATCCTGGGACTGATGCTTGCGCTGACGGTGTTCGGAATCTGGTCTCTGGGAAAAGGCAGAAGAAGCGGCACAGCAGACCCGGAGATCCCGGAGGCAAAACCGGAGATCCCGGAAAAGGGGTTCTATACTGTGGCGGTCTTCGGCGTGGACTCGAGAGACGGGTCTCTGGGAAAAGGGGCGCTGTCGGACGTAAATATGATCGCATGTCTGAACCGGGAGACCGGGGAAGTCCGGCTTGTGTCGGTCTACCGTGATCTCTACGTTCAGATCGACAAAGAGGGAAAATATCACAAATTCAACGAGGCGTATTTCCGCGGAGGCCCTGAGCAGGCGCTCTGGACCATGAAGCACAATCTCGACATCGTCCCGGACGACTACGCCACGTTCAACTGGAAGGCCGTGATCGATGCCATCAATATTCTGGGCGGGGTCGACATTGAGATCACCGAACCGGAATTTGCCTATATCAATGCCTTTATCACCGAGACCGTCGAGGCCACCGGCATCGGCTCCGTACAGCTTAAGCAGGCGGGGATGAACCATCTGGACGGCGTCCAGGCGGTGGCATACGCGCGCCTCAGGCTGATGGATACGGATTTCCAGCGGACGGAGCGGCAGAGGAGAGTCGTTTCCCTTCTGGTTGAAAAAGCCAAAAAGGCTGATCCCGCCACGCTGATGGAGCTTGTGACCAGTGTGATGCCGCTGACGAAGACCAGCGTCACCATCGACGACCTGCTTCCCATGGCAGTGAAGGCGAAAAAGTATTACCTGGGAGCCACCGGCGGCTTCCCCTTTGAAAAGACCACCGGGAAGATCGATGGCAGGGATTCCGTAATACCCGTCACGCTGGAGACCAATGTCGTCCAGCTGCACAAGTTCCTCTTTGACGACGACAATTACAAGGCTCCGGAATCTGTCCGGGAGGTCAGCAGCAGGCTGGTAAAGAAGACCGGAAAGAAAGCGGACGAACAGGCAGGTGTCAAGACACCTGAAGGGGACGGAGATCTCGGTTCGGGCTCCGGTTCCCGCGGAAGTTCCGGAGAGACGGAAAAGATCCGTGAAACCACCAAAGCCGCTGAAACAACGAAGGCGAAGGAAACCGCTGCTTCAGAGGAAACGACCACCGCAAAGGAAACAGCCTCGTCAGAGGAAAGCAGCTCTGCGGAGGAATCTGCAGAAGCTGAAGAAACAGCAAACGCCGCGGACGAAACCGGCAATACTGCAGCATCCGGATCCGGGGATTCCACAGACAATACCGGGCAGGGAAAGACTTCGGAAGGGTCTCAGAACGCGTCAGAAGCCTCTGAGAGCGTTTCCGAGGGCTCTGACGGGGAAACACGCGGTCCGGGCTTCAATCCGTTTAAATCGTCCCAGAGTGCTTCAGATCCTTCCAAAGACCAGATCAACCGTCTTTTCGGCGCGCCGACAGAACGCACCACAGAACCTGAAAGCGCCGGCCCGGGCGTCGGTCTTTAAAAAAAAGAAATTCACACCGTGTGTCAGAGGCAATTCCTTCCGGCAGACGGTGTGTTTCTTTTTTTATTTGTCATATGCATCACATATAAAAATGTCCTCAGATCCCTCTGAACAGGACTGCCTTGACATTTTCCGTATGGAGCGGTAGTATGAGAGCGGCATCTAACTATTCGCGAAACTCTTGTTTAACGAATAAATAGCAAGGGATCCAGGCATGCTTTCATCAATATTCCGGAGGTATCCTCTATATGGCTTCAGACAGTCTGAACTACAGCGAAAAAATCGACCGGGAAAATATCCGGCGGCTCAGGGAAATGATCTCTGAACTTCCGCCGTACTGCAGAACTTACTTCCGCGGGATCGAGCCGCGGACCCAGTCCCGCACCCGCATCGCCTACGCATATGATCTCAGGATCTTTTTCCAGTATCTGATAGACGAGAACCCGGTCATCGCGAAATGCGGCGGAATCCGCAATATCACTTTGGACATGCTCGGACAGCTTACGCCGACGGATATCGAGGAATACATGGAGTATCTGAAATACCGCCCTGCCGAGGCCAATCCCCGGGGCGGCGTCATGAACCGCGAGACCGGCGTCAAACGCAAGGTCAGCTCTCTCAAAAGCTTCTACAAATACCTGTACCAGAAGGAAATGGTGGAAAACGATCCTGCTGCCCGGGTCCTGATGCCGAAGCTCCACGAAAAAGAGATCATCCGTCTGGACGTGGACGAGGTTGCCCTCATGCTGGATCAGGCGGAAAGCGGCGACCGGCTGACGGAACGCCAGAAGGCTTTCCATGAAAAGACAAAGATCCGGGATCTGGCAATTCTGACCCTGCTTCTCGGCACCGGGATCCGTGTCTCGGAATGCGTCGGCCTGGACGTCAATGACGTAGATTTCCGGAACGACGGCATCAGGGTCCACCGAAAAGGCGGCAAGGAACAGGTGGTCTATTTCGGGGACGAGGTCGAGGAAGCTTTGCTTAACTGGCTGGAGGAACGGGAGCATATTTCTCCCGCCGAGGGCTCTGAGGAGGCCCTCTTCCTCTCCCTCCAGAACCGCCGGATGAACGTCCGCAGCGTCGAGAATATGGTGAAGAAATACGCCAGGACCGCCGCGCCGCTGAAAAAGATCACGCCTCACAAGCTGCGCAGCACCTACGGCACCAGCCTGTACCGCGAGACCGGTGATATTTACCTGGTGGCGGACGTCCTTGGCCACAACGATGTCAACACCACCCGTAAGCACTACGCAGCGCTTCAGGAGGACCGCCGCAGAAGCGCCAGAAACAAGGTCCGGCTGCGGGAGGATCCCGAATCATAACTTTTCCTATTAACAATCGGTCAATATCATGATATGATTTCTGTTGTATATATCAGATAACTCTATCCCGAATCGTAATTTAATAAGACGCCCGGAAGGATCACCGGGAAGTTCTACAGGAGGTCGAATTATGAAGAGATTTTTCAAAACACTGTTGATCGCATCTGCAGTATCTGTTCTGGCCGCAGTCCCCGCTCATGCCGGATGGGAAACCAGTCTGGATGGCAAAGACTGGTATTATAAGTTTGACGGCACAGAGAACTATGTTGCCGACGGATGGGCATGGCTGGACGGCGAAGGCGACGGCAATGCGGAATGCTATTATTTCGGCTCTGACGGAAAGCTTCTCACCGACGCGCAGGCGCCGGACGGCTCGCTGGTGGATAAGGATGGCTGCTGGTGTGAGGCAGACGGCACGGTGCATGTGATGACCTATGAAAGATGGGTTCGCGAAGGATACACGGATCTCGCCGTAACAAAGGGTTTTATCTCCGCTCATCCGGACTTTGATACCATTGCCGCTCTCGGGGACATGAAATATTATCTTTCTCTTGAAGCCGAGCCTGCATCCAGACTGAACAATGCGACCACTGCTGCCGAAGCGAAAAAGATCGTCGAGGAGGAGCTGGTGCCCTGCGAGCAGGTCATTTACAATATTGCTTCACTCTACCCGGCTTATGAAAAGATCAAGGAAAGCGTCGGCCTCACGGTTCAGTACGGAAAAAGCCTTCCGGAGGCAAGTTCCGACAGCTTCCAGAAATCCCTGAACACTTTTATTTATGCGCTGAATGACGACTATGACCTGATCAATGCTGTCTACAACGCTTATATTGAAAATGCCGAAGAAATCGACAAGCAGATCAGGGAAGCATATGCACAGGCGGCGGCTGAGGCTGCCGCACAGGAAGCTGCGGCTCAGGAAGCTGCGGCTCAGGAAACTGCCGCTCAGGAAGCTGCGGCTCAGGAAACGACCGCCGCGGAAACTTCCGCTGCGGAAACTGCTGCTGCGGAAACAGCCGCTGCAGAGGAAACGAAAAGCGCTTCCTGATCTCCCGGACGGAATCTCATCAGGAAATCAAATACTTCCAAAACTGATAAGACCGGCAGACCCGGGATCTCCCCGGAGCTGCCGGTCTGTTTCTTTGCCGAAGCAGTTTACATAATATTATTATGTAAACCTATATTAGTTTCAGCGGTAATTCACTACTGCGATCCAGCATCCGCGGTGTATACGGCTGCCGTGAAGACCATTGATCCGCCGGAGCGTTTCGATATAAGCTTCCCGGGACAGTTCTCCGCGCTCGCAGCGGTCCGCTATGATCTCTAGATCCTCTCCTTCTCCTACTTTCACGGACTCGTAGACAGCTGTCTTTGTCCCGTAAACTGCAGGCTCTTCTGCCAGGACCGTCATGGTTCCGTGCTCTGCCGCAATGATCAGGAGAAACAGTATAACTGCTGTCAGCACCAGCTTTGCAAAGGTTCTGTTGGTTTTTTCGATCCTGCGCATCTCAGACCTGCTCATCTCTTCTCCCCCGTTCTTCTCCCCCGTGTTTCCGAACATTCGTTCTTGTCTCATATTACAATGCGAACGTGCGTTTGTCAATTACTTTATCGAACAATTGTTTGCATTTTTCGAACATACATGCTATGATAGCCTCAGGGAAACTCCTGTGCGGAACTAACTTCCGCAATCAAGTGGAAACTCCTGTGCGGAACCGGATTCCGCAGTATGGCTGCCGGGGTTTACTTCCGCAGCTGAATTAACGCTCTCCGGAAGCGCCAAGTGTTTCCGAAGCTCTGAATATGTTAGGAGGGAAGCCGGATGGCAAAGGGAAAGATCACTGCAAAGCAGCAGGAAATACTGGAATATATCAAGGACTGCATCCTGAAGAAAGGTTATCCGCCGGCTGTACGGGAGATCTGTGAAGCGGTGCATCTCCGCTCCACTTCTTCTGTTCACGCACATCTTGAGACCCTGGAGAAAAACGGTTATATCCGCAAGGATCCCACCAAGCCCAGGACCATCGAGATCGTGGATGACACCTTCAACCTGACCCGCCGCGAGATCGCCAACATTCCCATGGTGGGCCGCGTCGCTGCCGGCGAGCCGATCCTTGCGGAGCAGAACATCGTCGACTACTTCCCGATCCCTGCAGACATGCTTCCGAACGTTGAGACCTTCATGCTGAAGGTCCGCGGGGACTCCATGATCAATGTCGGTATTTATGACGGGGATAATGTCCTCGTTGCCCGGCAGCCTTCTGTCCGGAACGGCGAGATCGCTGTCTGCATGGTGGATGACGGTGCCACCGTCAAGCGCTTCTACAAGGAAAACGGCCATTATCGTCTCCAGCCGGAAAACGACTTCATGGATCCCATCATCACCGACCACTGCGAAGTCCTCGGAAAGGTCATCGGCCTCTTCCGTATGATGTGACCTGAAAAAGAAATAGCCCTGTGCAGGATCTATTCCTGTACAGGGCTTCTGTTTGTGTCGGGATCTGTATATTCAGATCAGGGTCTTAAGCTGGGCGATCAGGGTGTCCACGTCCATTCCTGCCTTGACGCTGACGTCAGCAAGGGTCGCCTTGTTGATCAGCATCGCTGCCATCGGATTGTCGAGGATCTTGAACTTCGGATCCATCGCGATCAGCTTTCCTTTGAGATCCGGGTATTTTGCGAGAATATCTTTAACCAGCGTATCCTTTGTGAACTCCATACGATACCTCCTGTGCTGTGCTGCCGGTCTGTTTCAAACGGCCGGCATAATCCATGGATAGTCTGTAATTCTTCCACCCGGACAGAACTGCCGGGCGGTAACTACTTAACCATCATAACACAAAATACTGAAAATATCCTTTACAGCGCCTCTATATCATCGACGGTCTTTCCGTCGGTCCAGATACGCTCCAGATTATAGAATCTGCGGTCTTCACTGTTGAAGATGTGGATCACCACGTCCTGATAATCCAGAAGGATCCAGTTTCCTGTGGTATAGCCTTCCTTCTGCTTCATGAAGACACCCTGTCTTCCGAGGCGCTCCTCCAGTTCATCCGCGATAGCCTGGGTCTGGCGCTGGTTGTTTCCGCTGGCCAGGATGAAATAATCCGCGATGACGGAGACGCCGGAGATGTCGATGACCTTGATGTCCTCTCCTTTTTTCTCCTCGATGGCGGCGACTGCAGCTTTTACGAGTTCCTTACTTGTCATGGTTTCCGTTCTCCTTTAGCCACTGATAGCATTCCCCGGTCATAGGATCGACAGGGATTCCGCGGGTTCTGAGGTAGCTGAGCGTATCTTCGCTGATCCGGTACACACAGTAGGAAAGATCCGAAAAAGCCAGTGTGCGGATCTCCGGAAGATTTGAAGCCTTAAAACGATTCGGCTCAATGTAATCCGCCGTGAACACGATCTTCTCCAGCAGCGTCATATCGCCCCTTCCGGTGGTATGCCACCGGATGGCGGACAGGATCTCCGGATCGTCCACACCGTACTTGTCCTTGGCGATATAAGGGCCGATGACGGCGTGCAGGACCTGGGGCGCCTCAAGTTCATAGTCCTCAAAGTGATAACCGTACTTTTCCCCGAGCTTCAGGAGCTCTTTCTCCGAAAACTCCTTTGCGCAGTCATGCAGAAGTCCTGCGATCTCCGCCTTCAAAGGATCCGCCCCGAAGCGCATGGCCAGGCAGGCCGCCGTGTACGCAACGCCGAGAGTATGCTCATAACGTCGTTCGCTTAAATTCCGGGAAAGCTTCTTTTTCAGCTTCTCCGGCAGTTCTCTTTCAGATATCATGTCTTTCTTTCCGTTGATTCTTTTCGGTTTCTTACTTCTGAACATTACCCGGGGCATTTCTTACTCCGTATCCGCGTAAAGCCGGCGGACCCGGATGTAGTCCAGCACAGGTGCCGGCAGAAGCTTTGCTGCGGCCCGGAAACGGCCGTTCCGGAGCAGCCTCCTGATGTGGTTTGAGGAAATATCAACCTCTGCCGCCCGGACAAACAGGACCCGGGTCCCGAAGGTCTCCCGAAGGAATTTTTCCTGGACATCCCGGTCCGAATGGCTTTTTTCGTAATCCCGGTCAGCGACGATGATCGTCGCCAGCTTCGAGATGGTCTCCGGCTCATGCCAGTTCCCGAACTCATAGAAGGAATCCGCACCTACCACAAAGTAAAAATCGGTGTCGGGATACATCTCCGTCAGCCGCGTCAGCGTTTCGCTGGTGTAGGATTTCCCCTGAAACTGCGTCTCGAACTCCGAGCAGACAAAGCCTTCATATGGAGCGATGGCCAGCCGCACCATGGCGGCCCGGTCCGTGAAATCTTCGATCTTCCGGCCGGTCTTGTGGGGCGGGTTCGGTGCGGGCATGAACCAGACTTCATTCAGATGAAACTGCCGGAACGCATTCTCCGCCAGTTTCAGGTGACCGTTATGAATCGGATCAAAGGTTCCTCCGAGGATCGCGATCTGCTTTCTCATGCCGGACCTCCGCCTCAAGTCTGTTTTTCTGCCCCTGCGGGCGATGCTGCCGCCCCCCGGAAATCACTTCCGCGGAAGAAGGATCTTCCTGTTCTTTTCTTCCTTTGCCTGCTTGTAGAGCACGATCTTTTTTCCGATGACCTGCACCACCTCGCTGTGAGTCCGGTCCGCCAGGATCTGGGCCATCTCCTTCGGATCATCCATACAGTTCTGCAGGACGGAGATCTTCACAAGCTCCCGCTTGTCCAGCGCTTCCCCCACAGCGTCGGTCAGTTCCGGTGTCAGGGAAGACTTCCCGATCTGGAAGATCGGGTCTGTCGTCATGGCAATGCTCTTAAGAAAAGCACGCTGTTTTGTATTCATTTTATCACCTTACTTGTAATAATCAAACGTGTGTCCGTACATGCGGACGGTGTCGCCTTCCTGAATGCCGAGCTTCTCGAGATCGTCGAGTATGCCGCTGTTCTTCAGGAACTTCTGGAAGAAGTCGAAGCCCTTCTCGGACTCCAGGTTCGTGTAGCCAAGCATCTTTTCGACCCGCGGGCCCTCGACCACGAAGACGCCTTCCGCCTCCTTCACCACTGTGTAGGGAAGGTTCTTGTCGCCGGTATAGTCGATCTCGATCTCCGGCTCGAACACTGTCACCGTGCGGTCCAGAGTCTGAAGAAGCTCCCAGATGGCGAATTTCAGTTCCCGGATCCCCTCTCCGGAGACCCCGGAAATGGGATAGACCTTTATTTCCGGTTCAAAGGCATCCCGGAGTCTCTGAATGGGATCCGCAGTTTCTCCGTCGTCGTAGATGCAGTCGATCTTGTTCGCAGCAATGAGCTGCGGGCGGGAAAGGAGGGACGCGTCGTACTTCGCCAGTTCCTCCATGATCTTTTTCACATCGTCCACGGGATCTCTGCCCTCCACCGAAGCCGCGTCCACCACGTGGACCAGCACCTTGGTGCGCTCCACATGCTTCAGGAAGTCGTAGCCGAGGCCGACGCCCTCCGACGCTCCCTCGATCAGGCCGGGAAGATCCGCCATGACAAAGCCTTCGCCGTCGGCGACATCGACCACGCCGAGATGGGGGGACAGCGTCGTAAAGTGGTAGTTCGCGATCTCGGGCTTCGCGTTGCTTACCCGGCTGAGAAGGGTGGATTTCCCGACGTTCGGGAAGCCCACCAGGCCCACGTCCGCGATGACCTTCAGCTCAAGGCGCACGAACAGGCCTTTCCCGGGCTGGCCGGGCTTCGCGTAGTTCGGTGCCTGCATGGTCGCCGTGGCAAAATGCATGTTGCCGATGCCACCCTTGCCGCCGTGGAGAATGACCATCCGGCGGTTCCCGCCGGACATGTCGGCGATGACCTTTCCGGTCTCGTCGTCACGGATCACGGTGCCCTCGGGAACACGGATGACAAGATCCGCCCCGTCCGCGCCGTGGCAGCGCCGCTTTCCGCCGGGCTGTCCGTTTTCCGCGGTGTATTTCCTCTTATGGCGGAAATCCACCAGGGTATTCAGGCCGTCATAGACCTCGAAAATGATATCTCCGCCGCGGCCGCCGTCGCCGCCGTCCGGACCGCCGGCAGGGACAAAGAGTTCTCTTCTGAAGCTCACATGGCCGTCGCCGCCGTTTCCCGACTGGATAAAGATTTTTGCACTGTCCTGAAACATATCGAATACTCACTTCCTGTATCAGCTGCCGGTATTATGCTCCGGCACTGATATTGAAATCGGGCTTCATACCTTTTACAGTATGAAGCCCGGTCATCTGCTCTGCTCCCGTCCTCAACGGACGGTCTCATTCATCACTCTGCTGCTTCTGCAGCTGCTTCCGCCTTCGGATACACGGAAACCTTCTTGCGGTACTTGCCCCATCTCTCGAATCTGACAACACCGTCAACCTTGGCAAACAGAGTATCGTCGCCGCCGATGCCAACGTTGGTTCCCGGATGAATATGAGTGCCGCGCTGTCTGTAAAGGATGTTGCCGGCAAGGACAAACTGTCCGTCCGCGCGCTTCGCGCCAAGGCGCTTCGCCTCGGAGTCACGGCCGTTCTTGGTGGATCCGACACCCTTCTTATGAGCATGCAGCTGAAGGTTCATTGTGAACAGCATCATTACACCTCCTGATCTGTGATCTGTAGATAGTTGCTGCCGTACTGCTGCTGTACCGCTTCCAGCCCTAAAAGGCAGGAATCCAGAAGCAATGCGGCTTTTTCGTCTTCCCTGTCCGCAAGGAGGAAATCGAAGGATCCCTTCTCCTCGTCGATCTGACAGGAAAACCGCGCGTCCGTGAATTCCGCGACGGAATTCGCGAGGTTAAGCTCCAGGACCGAAACGGCGGCGCAGATAATGTCCCTGCCCTCGTCGTCAAAGTCCGCGTGGCCTTCCGAACGGAAACCCACAGGAAGCTTCAGCGCGTTCCTCTTGACTGTGATACCGACCATGGCTCTCAGGCGTTGATCTTGTCGATCTTAACCTGCGTATAGAGCTGTCTGTGGCCGTTCTTCTTGTGATAGCCCAGCTTCGCCTTGTACTTGTAGACGATAACTTTTCTGGTCTTCGCGTTCCTGAGAACGGTCGCGGAAACGGTAGCACCGGATACAGTCGGGGTTCCGATTGCAAGTTCACCGTTGTTGACGGCAAGGACCTGATCGAACGTTACGGTCTGGCCTGCTTCAACTCCAAGCTTCTCAACCCTAATGATATCGCCCTCTGATACCTTATACTGCTTACCGCCGGTAGCAATAATCGCGTACATACTGGCACCTCCTTAATCATTACTCGCCAACTGCGGCGTCCGTGCGCATTGCACAGAACTTACAAGCCCCGTTGTGCGGCATACCCAAATATTATATTCACCCGGTAAAATTCTGTCAACCGTCAATCCAGATATTTGTCGATATATTTCGCATAGATATCGCGGTAATAATCTGCCCCGATGAACTTCAGATAATCCGCGAAGGAAATGAAGTCACCCTGGAATCCTTCGTCGGTCCCGTTCTCCTTCATGTAGCGGAGAAGCTTCAGAAGATTCGCGGTCTGGGCAAACAGAAGACTTACCGGGAAGGTGATGATCTTGTAGCCCATCTTTCCGCAGTCCTCCGCGGTCAGACCGTCATTGATCCCCTTGTTCGCGTACATGCCGAGATGGATGGGCCCCTTGACCAGCGGCGGAAGCTTCTCCAGCTCCTCGCGGGTCTTCGGCAGGATCTTGACCATGTCCGCACCTGCATCCATATAAGCGTTGGCACGCTCCACTGCCTCTTCAAAGGGTGCGTCGGTCCGTGCCACGATCAGAAGACTCGGATCTTCTCTTGCCGCTACGGCGGCCTTGATCTTTCCGATCATCTCCCGGGTGCTGATCAGCTCCGGCGCCTTGATGAAGGGACAGTTCGGCGGCTGCTTCTGGTCCTCGATAAACAGGCCGGCGACACCGGTCTTCTCATATTCCTTGATGGTGCGGATGACGTTCAGCGCGCTGCCGTAGCCGCCCTCTGCGTCCGCCAGGATCGGGATGTCTACGGCATTGCACATTTTGGTCAGAATGTCTACGGTCTCGCTCAGGGTCAGCTGACCTGTATCCGGCTGTCCGAGGACTACACCGTGCATGCCGTAGCCTGTGGTCCCTGCCACCTGGAAGCCTGCTGCCTCGATACACTTTGCGCTCAGCGCGTCATAGGCTCCCGGGGCCACAAGATAATCATTTTCCGCAAGCAGTCTGCGGAGTTTTCTTGCCTGAATACTCATATCTGCTCCTTTCTTACCGGGCCCGCCGGCTTCGTTTTCTGCGGCCGGTCCGTACTGTTTCCTTCATCTGTCATTGTACTCTCCGGAAAACAATAGTCCAGTACAAGTATTTTATCTGCATGATAGCATATACTCTATCATAACTTCCTGGAGCCAAGCTGTTCCGCCAGGGTCCGTCCTTTCTTCCTGCGGACTATCTCGACAAGATTAAGCTTTGTAATATCAACGATTTCCGTCCCGTTCGGATCATTCTTCGCCCGTTCCCTGAGAAGCCTCATCAGCGCCTCACGGTCTGCTTCCTCTTTCATATCGATGAAATCTATCAAAATGATCCCGGACAGGTTCCGGAGCCGGAGCTGGCGCATGGCTTCCTCCGCCGCTTCCCGGTCCGTCAGACGGATGATGTCATCCTTGCTGCCCTTTTTGTCCGTCTTCCCGGTGTTGACATCGATGACGGTCATGGCTTCCACGGGGTCGATGACCAGGTATCCGCCGCTCTTCAGCCAGACTCTCCGGTCGGTGGCGGAGGATACTGCCGTCTCCAGGGAATAGAGAGATTTCAGCGGAAGCACCGGGTCCGCGTAGAAACGGACGGAAAAACGGCCGTTCCTGGTCCGGGCCGCAGGACGCTCCTTCCTGAGGTGTGCCGGCAGGTCCTTTCTCCAGGCTTCTTCCTCCGGCGGCTGTTTTCCCGTCAGGGCTTCAAAGACCCGGGGCAGATCCGTCAGGATCTCGTATCCGCCTTCCCAGGACAGATGGTCCGCCAGAAAGCTCCAGTAAGGTTCCGCCCGCTTTAAAAGGGCCGGCGCCTTCCTGTGGGACGCTGTCTCCAGAAGCTCCGGATCCGACGCCTCCGCGAAGCCGGACACCGCCGCGGGAAATTTAGTCTTGTGGGCGTCCTTCCGGATCTTCACGAGAATTTCGTCCCCCTCCCGGAGTCTGTCGTGCTGCTTTCCGTCGCACCAGACAGTGGGCGTCCTCTGCTGCAGACTGTAAAACACATTCGTGTCCGCCCCGATGTCCAGAAAGGCTGCCGCGATGTTGAGGGCGATCCGCTTCACCCGGGCTGCGTAAATATTTCCCACCAGGGAGGAACCGTCCCCCTCGTAATTCAGCTGGACGGGGATCCCGCCCTCGGTGATACAGGAAAGGATCCCTTCCCGGAAGGACGCGATGATCAGCCGGTTCCCCGGATTTGGTCCCGTACTTTCGGGCCCGTCAGTTCTCAATTCTGCTTCCATAGGCTTCCAGTGCCTTTCCTTCCGAGTCGTAAAGCTCCGTGCGCACCACGGCAGTCCGGCAGTCCTTAAGGGTGCCGCCGGCATCGGCCGCGTAAAGCGCTTCCAGGAAGAGCTCCGGCTTCAGGTTCGCCTCACTTCCCTGGGCAATATTCATTTCCAGCTCCGGGCCCTCTGCCTTTGCGGAAAAGATCATGGGCCGGAGATCTACTTCCCGCAGATTCCCCTTCTTGCCCTTTTTCGTCACCAGGATCTCCGGCTTCTCAAGGAGCGCGGACAATGCTGACGAGAGGGCTGCGCTGATACCGGCCCCGGATGCGCCTCCGTTTACGCGGAAGTCTTCCGGGACATCCGGAGCAGTCTCCTCCTTTTTCTCCGTAAGGAAACGTACTGTATAGTCAGCGGCGTGCACTGCCGCCATGCAGTTTCCGGTGTCGTCAGGGATGGCGAGATAACTCAGGATCTGAAGTCCCTCCGCCATCTCGTCGTTCAGCCGTTCCACAGCCTCGTCAGAGCTGACGGGTGTACCCTCATCCGGAATGCGGATATCAAAATACTCTCCGAGGCCTTCCAGACCCATGCCCAGGGGCGCGGCAAAGCTCATGATCTGGTGCGGGGAAAAGCCCTCGCTGTAGCTGATGGGCAGTCCGGAACGGCGGAATGCCTTCTGGAAATACCGCATCATGTCCAGATGCCCCACAAATCGCAGATTGCCCTGCTTTGAAAACTTAATTCTGACCTTCAAAACAGACACCTCCGTGAAACTTTCTCGCGCCGCAGCCGGAACACTGCTGCCGGCAGTTGGGCGTGACCACGCCCTCCTTCGCGCGGGCCCATTCCCGCTTCAGGAATTCCCCGGTGACCCCTATGTCTATAAAATCCCAGGGAAGAAGCTCGTCCGTGCTGCGCTCCCGCAGGGTGTAGAAGTCCATGTCGACGCCGCACTCCGCGAAGCTGTCCACCCAGCGCTGATAGTCAAAGGTCTCCGTCCAGGCGTCATAGAGCGCGCCCTTCCGGTACGCGGTCTCGATGACGTCCGCTACCCGGCGGTCGCCCCGGGCAAACACGCCCTCCAGGATCGTGGTGTCTGCGTCGTGGTACTGATAACGCAGGCTCTTCCAGTTCAGCTGCTCCCGGAAGTGGTCCTTCACCCGTCTGGCCCGTTCCACATATTCCTCCGGCGGGTACATCCGCGCCCACTGGAAGGGCGTGAAGGGCTTCGGCACGAAGAAGCTGGAACTGGCAGATATCTGGACTCTTCCCACACGCTCCGACTTCGGGATCTCGTCGTAGAACATTTCCGCGACCCGCTCACAGAGCTCCGGAATACCCATCCGGTCCTCCTCTGTCTCCGTAGGCAGGCCCAGCATAAAGTAGAATTTGACTTTGGTCCAGCCGCCCCGGAATGCGCTTAAGGCCCCGGTCATGATGTCCTCCTCGGTCAGGCCTTTGTTGATCACGTCGCGGAGACGCTGGGTGCCGGCTTCCGGCGCGAAGGTCAGGGAACTCTTCTTCACGTCCTGGATCTTGCTCATCACATCCAGGGAGAACTCGTCGATCCGGAGAGACGGCAGGGAAATATTCACCTTCTTCACGCTGGTCAGGTCGATGAGCCAGCTCAGGAATTCGTTCAGCCGGGAGTAGTCGCTGGAACTCAGGGAACTCAGGGAGATCTCCTCGGACCCTGTGATGTCCAGCATCATCTCCGCATAGCGCTTCAGGTACTCCACGGAGTGCTCCCGCAGGGGACGGTAGATCATACCTGCCTGGCAGAAACGGCAGCCGCGGATACAGCCCCGCATCAGCTCGATACAGGCCCGGTCCTGGGTGACCTTGATAAAGGGAACCAGGGGGGAGTCGATATAGCGCACGTCGTCCATGTCCGTGACCACCTGGCGCTGCACCTTCTCCGGAATGCCTTCACAGACCGGGCTGAAGGACGCAAGAGTGCCGTCCTCATTGTATTCCGGCCGGTAAAACTGCGGTACGTAGATCCCCGGCACATTGGCGGCCGCCTTCAGGAACTCCCGCCGGCTCTTTCCCGCCGCCTTGTATTCTTTGTAGAGGTCTATCAGACGGTCATAGACCACCTCGCCCTCACCGATGTAGAACATGTCGAAGAAGGGGGCGATGGGTTCGGGATTGTAACTGCAGGGGCCTCCGCCGATGACCAGCGGATCCTCTTCCGTCCGGTCCTCCGCCCGGAGCGGGATCCCGGAAAGGTCCAGCACCTGGAGAATATTCGCGTAGCACATCTCATACTGTATGGTGATCCCCAGGAAATCACACTCCCGCACCGGCCGCTGGGATTCCAGCGTGAACAGCGGGATATTCTGTTCCCGCATGACGCGGTCGAGGTCAGTCCAGGGCGAGAATACACGCTCGCAGTATACATCCTCCCGGCGGTTGAACATGCTGTAGAGGATCTGCATGCCGAGATGGCTCATGCCGATCTCGTAGACATCCGGGAAGCACATGGCAAAACGGACAGCCACGCTGTCCGGGTCTTTGACGACGGAATTGATCTCGCCGCCGATATAGCGGGCGGGCTGCTGGATAGAAAGCAGCAGCCCGTCGTCCAATGCAAGTTTCTGCATGATCCGTTCACTTTTCCTTTCGATGTCAGCGGTTTGCCAGTTCCTGGGTGATATCGTCCCAGGTCACGCCCCGCTCTGCCATGAGGACCATCACATGGTAGAGGAAATCACTGATCTCGTATTTTACTTCTTCGGGGTCCGGGTTCTTCGCGGCGATAACGATCTCTGTCGCCTCTTCGCCCACCTTCTTCAGGATCTTGTCGATGCCCTTGTCGAAGAGATAGTTCGTGTAGGAACCCTCCTTCGGATGGGCCTTCCGGTCCAGAATGACATTGTAGACGTCCTCGAAGACCTGGTGCGGATTCTTGTGGCTGCCTTCCCGCGCTGCGATCCGGTTGAAGAAACAGGAGCGGGAGCCTGTATGGCAGGCGGCGCCCACCTGGAAGACCTTCGCCAGCAGGGTGTCACTGTCGCAGTCCAGGGTCAGGGATTTGACGAACTGGAAATGGCCGGAGGTCTCTCCCTTAAGCCAGAGCTCCTTCCGGGATCGGGACCAGTAGGTCATGCGCCCGGTCTCCAGGGTCTTTCTGAAGGCTTCCTCGTTCATCCAGGCCACCATCAGGACGTCGTTGGTACGGTAGTCCTGGACCACCACAGTCAGAAGCCCTGCGGCATCCTTTTTGATCTGGTCCCAGGTGATGTCGGTCTCAAGCCGTGCGACGGCGACGCCCGCTTCCGTGAGCTGCGCCTTCAGCGCCATGAAATCCGTCTCTCCGGCAGTGCCCTCATGCTGCAGCACCACGACGCCGCTGCAGGACAGTCTGCAGCGCTTCAGGACAGCTTCCGGGTCCGCCGGGGAGGTGAGCATCACCTCACCCTGAAACGCTTCCGGCACCGGGGTCTTTTCAATGTCGATCTTTTCCGTGTCGATCACCGCGCCGAAGAGGCCTTCTCCGGCAAGCTCCGGCAGAAGCCTGAGGGTTTCGGCATCGTCCGCGTAAAGCCAGATCCTGTCTTTTCCGAAGCGGTCCGAAGCCTCCCGGACCATGGCGGTGTTTCCTTCCGAAGAACCGTCCAGGAACACGCCTGTGGAGCCTGCGTAGAGATACTTCTTTACGTCTTCCAGACGCTTCACGCGTCCGCCGGAAAGGATGGGCGCGTCAGCCTGACGGGCCAGGATCCGGGCCTGTCCCATGAACGCGTCATGGCCTGCATCGTCCGCGGAACGGTCCAGAAGGAACACACCGTCCGCCCCCGTGAGGACAGCCTTTGCAGCCCGGGACGCGGCGGTTTCATTCATCAGATAACCTGCATAGAGTTTCTTTTTGTTCATGCCTTTACTTCCTCTGCCACCAGGGCCTTCAGCTTCCGGATGATGTCTCCGATCCGCGCGCTCTCACGCTTCATGGATACACGGTTCACGACCACCCGCGCGGAGAGATCGCATACCGGCTCCAGGACGGCCAGGCCGTTCTCCCGGAGCGTGCTGCCGGTCTCTACGATGTCGACGATGACCTCGGAGAGGCCCACGATGGGTGCCAGCTCCACCGAGCCGTTCAGCTTGATGATCTCCACTGTCTGGTGTTTTTTGTTGTAGAAATAGTCCCGGGCGATATTCGGGTACTTGGTGGCTACCCGGATCATCTCCTGGTGCCTGAGCAGCCCGGCGGAAGCCTGCGGTCCGCAGACACACATCCTGCACTTTCCGATCTTCAGGTCCAGCACCTCGAAAAGCGTGCGTCCTTCCTCCAGAATGGTATCCTTGCCTACGATCCCCAGGTCCGCGGCACCGTACTCCACATAGGTCGGCACGTCGCTGGCCTTGGCGAGGAAGAACCGGATCCCGGCCTCCTCGTTTGTGAAGATGAGCTTCCGGGTATCCTTGTCCTTCATCTCTTCACAGGGATAGCCGATCCGCTCGAAATATTCCATTGCCTTTTTCGCCAGCCGTCCTTTTGCCAGCGCAACTGTCAGATATCTCATGTCCCTGCTCCCGTCACTCGTCAAAGAATTTTACATTCTGAATGCCGTGCCGCACAGCATACTGTTCATAATAAGCCTTTCCGGCGGAAGTGTCCATAAGGCGTGCAGTCACGCGCTTCCCGGCAGACCGGAGGGCGCGGATCTCCGCCACCGCCTTCGCCGTGCAGTGTTTCCGGTAGACCACCAGACAGTCCACAGGCGCCACCGGGATCTCGATCCGCTGGCCCATCAGGGACGCGTAGAGGCGGTCGATGCTGATGCCGAATCCGACGGCCGGGAGATCCGGCCCGAACCGGCGGAGCAGGTCGTCGTAGCGTCCTCCGGTGACGATATAGTCCCCGGTGCCGTAGGAAAAGGCCTTGAAGATCATGCCCGTGTAGTATTGCTGCTGGCTCAGCATCCCGAGATCATAGCTCACATACTCGGAAAAACCGTAGCTTTCGATGATCTCGCTGATCTTTTCCAGGCGGTCGATGGCGGCAAGCGCCTTCGCGCTTCCGGTCAGCGTCTTCGCAGACCGCATGACGTCGATGGATCCGAAGAGCTCCGTGAGCTTCAGGAATCCTTCCCGCGCCGCTTCGTCGGTGATGTTCGCCTCGACGAATTCCTCGACGCCGAAGCTGTTCCGGTTCTCGATCAGGATCCGCAGCGCCTCGTCCTCATCCGGGGAAAGGCCTGCTTCCTCCACCAGACCGCGGTAGAAATCCACCTCGCCGATCTCCACCTGGAACTCCTTCAGTCCTGCGGAAAGAAGGCAGTCGATGGCCAGGACGATCATCTCCACGTCCGCGTCCACCGTGTCGTCCCCGATCAGCTCCACGCCGCTCTGGGTGCTTTCGCTGAGCGTGCCCTTGTAGTTCTTGTGATTCTGGAAGATGTCCCCCAGATAGCAGAGACGGATAGGCATGTCCTCGTTCCGGAAGTACTTGCTCACGCACCGTGCAATGGCCGGCGTGATGTCCGGGCGCAGCACCAGCGTGTTGTTGTCCCGGTCAAAGAACTTGAACATCTCCCGGGAGGAAATGGTCCCGCCTGTGCGGTTGAACACGTCAAAAAACTCATAGTTCGGCGTCTCGATCCGGTCATATCCGTAAAGCCGGAACTGCTTAAGGATATTTTCCTCTATCACATTACGGGCAGCGCACTCGCGTCCGTAAATATCCCGGACTCCGTCCGGGGTATGCAGCAAAGCATCCATGGTCCTGTCCTCCTTCAGCACTTTACCATGCTACCAAACGAAAGCATCCCTGTCAATGTCAAAGGGAATTCACATACCGCTCCAGCTGCTTCAGATAATGCAGCGGGACTTCCGGGGTCCGCTGTATCAGATATTCCTTCCGCATCTCTTCGTAGGTAAAGCTTTTTCTTCCGCCGGCCTGCATCCGGTCCCAGTAGAACTTCAGCTCTTCAAAGGGCATGAGCCAGACCTCGTCCCGCGCCGTAAAGTGAATGATCAGGAAGGAAACGCCGTCCTGTTCCCGGAATTCTTCCATAAAACGGATCTGATGTTCATGGACGTTGGCCAGGGGAAAGGTGTCCGCAGCACACTCCTTCGCGTCATAACAGACCGGGATCCCCTGCACTACGCCGATATAGTCGACAGTACTGACCTTGTCGAAATACGCCAGCGTGATATGTCTTGTCTCCTTGTCAAATTCCATGGGCGTGATGGGGGTCGGGATCTTCTGGATCAGCGCAAGGCGGCTGTTCCGGTAGATCTCGTTTGACAGGTTCAGGAGATCCTCCAGGGCGGATCCCCGGAGTCCCCTGGTCTTCCAGGTTCCCATAGATCATTCCTTCCTCATAGTTCCGGAAACAGCTTCCGGAAGGATTCCGGCAGCGGGGCCGTGAAGCTTCTTCCGCTGAGTCCTTCCAGCGGCGCCGGAAGCTCCGGCATTTCAAGCCGGCAGGCGTGAAGCATCTGCCCCCGGATCCCGCAGTATTTCCGCAGCGTTTCGTTGACCGTCCGGTCCCCGTACTTCGGGTCTCCCAGTACAGGATGTCCGATGGACGCGAGATGCGCACGGATCTGATGGGTCCGCCCGGTGATGAGCCGGACCTCCAGAAGAGTCGCATCCTTCCCGGTCTTCAAAGGCCGCCAGGCGGTGCGGATCTCCTTGTCTTCATCTGTCTCCGGCCGCTCCAGGATCCGGACCTGGTTGGCTTCGCTGTCTTTCCGGAGCCAGCCCCGGATCTCACAGGCTTCCGCCACAGTCCCCCGGACAGCCGTCACATAGTATTTTTCAATAGTCCGCTCCCGAACTGCCTCCGAGAGGATTTGAAGCGCAGGGAACGTCTTCCCGAACAGAAGCAGTCCGCTGGTGTTCCGGTCCAGCCTGTTTACCACGGAAGGCCGGAAGGTCCGGAGTTCTTCGCGGGTGATGCTGCCGGAGTCCAGAAGGTATTCCAGGAGAAGTTCGTTGGCCGAAACGTCCTCCGGGCGCGCCTTCTGGGAAAGCATGCCGGCAGGTTTGTCAAAGACCAGGAGCTGGTCATCCTCATAAATGATTCTGTCCCGGAGACCGGGGATCCCGCCGGAGATTTTTCCCGGACTCCGGTGTTTTCCCAAAGCCGCGGAAGGCTTCCTTTCCCGGGACTTTTCAGGCATCACAGACTGCTCCGCCTCCCGGAATTTCTCTATGGTCTCCTCCGAAAGCCAGAGGGTGACGACATCGTCCTCCGCGACACGCTCCGCTCCGGTGCACTTTGCTCCGTTCAGTGTAATGTTCTTTTTCCGCATCATTTTATGGAAAAAGCCCTGTCCGGCTTCCTTCATATATTTTGCGAGGAATTTGTCCAGCCTCTGTCCGGCTTCATTGGGGCCGATCCGCACTTCGCGCATTCTGTACCGCCTCTCCTTCTCTGCGTCCCGGTGAATGTTCCGCGGTTTCCCGGTGTTTTTCCTGCAGCCGCATCCGCATGCTTTGTCCGCAGTCAGTAGGAAAGGTTCAGGAACAGCTCCTCCGTCCGCTGCATTTTCTCCGTCACCTCCGCGCAGGGCGGAAGGACGGAAAGGGCGCGCTGAAATTCTTCCATATCCGTGCAGATCCCGGCATGGACCCGCAGCGCCTCGTTCCTTAAGCAGCTTTCCAGATGCTGCTTCAGCGCCGTCTTTGCCGCCGGGCGCACCGGGCTCAGGATCACCGCGGCGCCGTCCCGGATCACACAGAAATCCGCCGGGAACACGCTGTCCTTCGTGGTAAAGATCAGGTCATACAGGATCAGGCCGCGGTCGGCATACTCCTGTACCTTGTCATAATCCGTGACCGGAGGGGTGCTGTATTTTGCCATGGCAATGGTCGGAGAAGCTACGTTCGCCAGCGGAAGCACACAGAGGATCCCGGTGAAGGTAAAGAGGATCCGCAGATTGCCGCCGATCAGACGGCCGGCAAGGATCTGCGCCGCGATCACTGCGGCTATGACCAGAAGGATCAGGATGTTCCGGATCCTGTGGGCGTTCCGGTAGCCGTAAGTTCCTTTGTTCAGAATCATTTCTGTCCCTCAGCCTTCAGAAGAATTTCAGGAGGAGATCCGCAGGCACAAGCTTTGCCAGTAAGCGGAACAGCTTCATGGGTCCGCCGTAGACAGAGACCGTCTTTCCGGCACGGGAATCCGCCAGGGCCCTGGCAGCCACATCTTCCGCCTTCGACATGAAAAACTTTTTATAGACCGGGGCAGAAGCATGTTCTTCCGCCAGCGTGAAAAACTCCGTGTCCACCGGTCCAGGGCATACCGCCGTCACCTTGATACCTCTGCCGGCCAGCTCCTTTCCGAGGGCCCGGCTGTAGGAAAGGACATAGGCTTTCGTCGCCGCGTAGACCGCGAATCCGGGCTGCGGCAGGAAGGCAGCCGCGGAGGCAAAGTTGATCACCCTGCTCTTGATGGTAAGATAAGGAAGGCAGGCCTCCGTCATCAGGGTCAGGGCTTCACAGTTCACCCGGATCATCCCGGCGCTCTCAGCCTCCGTGAGTGTTCCTTCCCGGCCGATCTTGCCGAAGCCGGCCGCATTGACCAGGATCATGATGTGAGCCTGCTCCGCTTCGAGGGCATCTGTGATAATCTTTCTGGTCACCGGCTGCGTGATGTCTCCCGAAAAAGAGCGGATCCTGCCCGGAAGCTCTGCTTCCAGACGCTTAAGGACGTCTTCCCTCCGTGCATTCACCCAGATTTCCTCAAGAGACGGAAAGACTTCCGCGATCTGGTACACCATTTCCATTCCGAGACCGGACGAGGCACCTGTGACGAGCGCTATTTTTTTCATGGCAGTTCTCCTTCCACGGCGTGCTGCTGCAGCGCCTTCACAAAAGCTCCCGGTAATCCGAGATCATCCAGTCGGAAAGCAGGGCTTTCCTGGGTTCCTGGGACGCGGAGAATTCATCCCTCATCGCGCAGACTGTCATGCCCGCGCGCTTTCCGGCGATGATCCCCTCCGGTATGTCTTCGAAGACCAGGCATTTCTCGGGAATCACGCCCAAGTCTCCTGCAGTTTTCAGATAAATGTCAGGGAAGGGTTTCCCCCGCGGCACCTCGCACGCAGTGACCACCACATCCAGAAATTTTTTCAAGTCAAGAGCGTCCAGGACTGTGTTGACCATGAGGGAGCCGTTGCTGGTGGCAATGCCGAGACGTTTTCCCCGGGACTGCATCTCTTTCAGAAATTCCACGGCACCGGGCTTCGGGAATACCCGCGTCCGGTAAGTATCCACAGACATTTCTTCCCAGGTGCTTTTGATGGTCTCGATGTCGTCCGGGATCCCGAAGCGTTCCTTGAAATAGACCGCGGTCTCCGTAAAGCTTTTTCCGGCGATGCAGGCCTGAAGATCCTCCGGACAATCCAGTCCGAAGCGGGCCAGATACCGGACGTCTATATCGTGCCACATCCACATGGAATCCAGCAGAGTTCCGTCGAGATCGAAAATACAGGCCTCATAGCCGTCGGGATCCGGCGCGGTCTCCGGGAGCGCCGCGCCGCTGCAGAACTGCTTCAGCGCATCCGTTTCCTCCGGGGTAAGCTTCCGGAATTCCCCGGGCGAAAGATTCAGAGCTTCCAGGGACAGCGGTCCCATGGAGAGTCTGCGGAGATGAGTCACCGGGCACCCCGCCGCCAGAAACATCCGCTTGACCTGATGGAATTTCCCTTCCCGGATCGTCAGGATCGCCGGCTTTTCCGGGATCAGGTCCGCCGGCCGGCAGACGGTCCCGTCTTCCAGGACGATTCCTTCCGCGAAACGCCGCACTGCGTCCTCCGGAAGTGTCCCGTCGTATGTAACCTCATAGCACTTGTCCACATGACGGACAGGGGAAAGCAGCCGGTGCACCATGGCGCCGTCATCAGTCACCAGAAGGAAGCCTTCCGTGTCCAGATCCAGCCGTCCGCAGGGGGCCATGCCCTTCCGGGTGAGTCCCATATAGTCGATGACCGTCCGGTGCCGCGGATCCTCCGTCGCGGAAAGGATTCCGGCGGGCTTGTTCAGGACCCAGTATTCATATTCGTCGTACAGAAACGGTTTTCCGTCCAGCTGAAGCCGGTCTTTTTCGGGATCCAGCTTTGTCTCCGGCCGCGTGACCGGTTCTCCGTTCCGGGACAGACGTCCCGCACGGATGATCTTCTTCACTTCAGACCTGGTCCCGATGCCGGATACGGTCAGGAGACGGTCCGCCCTCATTTCACTCATATTTTTAACCTACTGCATCCGCCAGCCCGGAAGATACATGTTTTTCAGCCGGCTGCGGTCCTGTTTCACGAATCCCAGAGGATATCCGTCCACGCAGAGCAGCCGGAAGCCTTTCGTGTCCTCCCGGTCAGTATTGACGGTCTCGCCCTTCAGATAGCGGACCACGTCCGGATCATCCCTGGACAGGTCCACCGGATCCTGCCACTGTTCTTTGGTCAGGAACATGGCCAATGCCTGGGAGGGCCGGAATCTGCCGTTCTTCAGCTGTCCCAGGAGAAGACCGGTCCGGAGATACCTGAGCTTCGGCAGTGACGGGATCTCCGGGAGCAGGGAGACGTATTCGTTCTCCACCACGATCCGGTCGGGATCAGGACGGAAGGAAGTCTTCTTCAGGAACTCGTCCATATCTCCGGGAAGCGTCTCTGTCTTTTTTCTTCTGGCCGGAACTGCGGCACTGGGCGTCCCTGCAGCCGCATCCGCGCTCTTTTTCAGCCTCGCCACAAAATGCCCCTCCGCCTTTGCCTTGTGCGGGAACAGGCGGACACAGCCGGGAAGCAGCGCGGTATCCGTGAATCCATCGATTCCGGTAACGGGATCCAGTGTAAAGTCAGGATGGGACGCGAGGAATTCCGCGATCTGATCCTCGTCCTCGCAGCGGTTGTAGGTACAGGTGGAATAGAGAAGCGTCCCGCCGGGTTTCAGCATCTCTGCCGCGTCGCAGAGAAGCTTCTGCTGCACACCGCAGTAGAAGTCTTTTCCATGCTCCACCCATGCGCGGATCACCGCGGGATGCTTACGGAACATCCCTTCTCCGGAACAGGGCGCGTCCACCAGGATCCGGTCGAAAAACAGCGGGAATTCCCGCACCAGACGGTCGGAATCCTCGCAGGTCACCAGGGCGTTCCCGATCCCCATCAGTTCGATGTTTTTCAGCAGGGCCTTCGCGCGGGACGCGCTGAGGTCATTGGCCACCAGCAGTCCCTGCCCCTTCAGGTCCGCCCCGATCTGGGTCGTCTTCCCGCCGGGGGCCGCACAGAGATCCAGGACCCTTTCTCCGGCCTGTGTTCCGAGAAGCGCCGCGCTGCTCATGGCAGAAGGCTCCTGCATATAGTAAAGCCCCGCAAAATACCAGGGATCCCTGGTGTATCCGCCGTCCGCAGGCAGATAATACCCGTTGGGGGTCCATGGGACCCGCTCTGTAAGCCCGAACCGTGCCGCCACCGTCTCCGGCGCCGCCTTCAGCGTATTGACGCGCAGTCCGGAAAGGGGCACCTCTCCGATGGAACGGAGATACTCCGGATAATCCTCTTTCAGCAGGTCCTGCATCTCTTCCAGGAATTCTGCGGGAAGTCTGTCTGTCAGCAAAATGTTCTCCTTATCTTCTCTGCCGGATACACTAAAAAGAGTTTGCTCTCCAGCAAACTCTTTTTAAATTACGCATTGATCACTTTCAATGACACAGGCGGTCAGACCGGGATCTCCGGCCCGTTGTCATGTCCGCCGGAAATGCTGTTCTGAAGCGCGTTCCGGTTTCCGGTCACGAGGTTGTAATTCGAGGAAAGGGTGCCGCTCAGGTTCTCGAAGCTGCGCTGCGCCTCTCCGAGGGTGTGGCTGATAGCCTCCTGGACCGCGGCAAACTGGCCGTCCACATAGCTGTAGGCGCCCATCAGAAGGTCATTCGCCTGACGGGTCGCGTCTTCGATGATCTTCTGTCCGTCGGCGCGGGCCTGGGCGCGGGTGTTCTCCGCATCCACAAGGGCCTGCTGCATGATCTCATGCTTGTCGACCATCTGCTCCTTCATGCGCTGCGCCTCGGCAAGGATGGCGTCAGCCTGCGTCTTGGCGTCGGCAATGATCTGGTTTGCCTGATTCTCCGCATCCGCCATGATGGCGCGCTGATTGGTGATGATCTTCTGGCTCTGATTCACCTCATCCGGGATGGACATCCGGAGATCCAGGAGCATAGCCTCCAGATCCTCCTTCTGGACAGTGATCCTTGAACTGGAAAATGCGGAAGGTCTGCACTGCTCGATGAATTCTTCGATGTCGCCGATGCGCTGTTCAATTTTATTCATTTCTGTTCTGCCTCTCTCTGATCTTACGGCGGATCTCCTTTTCGACCAGCGGGTCGATGAAACTGTGAATGTCGCCGTCGTACGATGCGATCTCCTTGACGATGCTGGAGCTGAGGTACGAATATTTCAGGTTGGTCGTAAGAAATACCGTATCAATGTCCGGCGCGATCACGCGGTTCGTCTGCGCGATCTGGAGCTCATATTCAAAATCTGTTACCGCGCGCAGTCCTCTTACCATGAACTGTGCGCCCATCTTATGACAGAATTCAATCGTCAGGCCGTCAAATTTTTCGATCCTGAGATTAGGGATATCTGCCGTGATTTCCCGTATCATTCTAACACGTTCGTCAGCTGTAAACAACGGAGACTTTGCGCTGTTGTTCAGCACTGCAATAATGAGGCAGTCAAACATTTTCGCAGCGCGCCGGATAATGTCAAGGTGACCATAAGTTACCGGATCAAAGCTGCCGGGGTATACCGCTGTCGTCATTTTCAGGCCTTTCCGAGGAATATATGTTTATTTGTCTTGTATTCTTTGCTCTTTATAATTTTATAGCCGATTTCTTCGAAATGAGCAATATCTGCATGTACATTCATTTCCACGATCAGCAATGTTTCTTCCCCGACAAGCGAGGTATCCCGGATCTGCGAAAGGGCCCGGTCTTCAAGACCGCTGTCGTAGGGCGGATCCAGGAAAATGATGTCAAAGGGTTTTTTCCGGGATGCGGCGATCCGCTGGAGCGCGGCGAACGCGTCTCCGCTGATTACTTCCGCGTCATCGGAAAGATGGGTGTGCAGGAGATTTTCCTGGATCACACGGACCGCCTTCGGATTTTTTTCGATAATGGTCGCGTGCATCGCGCCCCGGGAAAGGGCTTCGATGGCGATGCCGCCGGAGCCGCCGAACACATCCAGGAAAGAACAGCCCGGGATCTCCGCCTGGATCATGTTGAACAGGGTCTCCTTGATCCTGTCGGTGGTGGGACGGGTGTCGTCCCCCGGGATCGTCTTAAGCTGCAGACGTCTGGCACTTCCTGCGATTACTCTCATGAGTTTCTCCTTCTGTCAGAATGATTATCTTTTCGTTTCCGGTACGTATCAGACTCTGTCCGGGATGAATGCTTCTTTCAGACTCCCGGTCCGATCTCCTGCGAACCGCCGCCTGACGGACTCACGGCGCCGGGTCCTGCGCTGCCGGGGCCCGGGGTTCCCGGGGCTGATGCGCCGGAGCTGCCGGGGCCGGAAGATCCCGGACTGCCCGGGCCTACAGTGCCGGAGCTCTGTCCGGAGGGCTGGGAGGCCGACGGAGCGGCCTGTGTGGCCGACGGGACCGGCTGTACCATGGCTGCGGTCTCCTGAGGGGCCGCGGCAGTTTCCTGGGCTGCCGGCTTAGTCTCCTGCGACGCGGGCTTTACTGCGGCAGTGGTCTCCTGGGCCGCTGCCGTGGTCTCCCGTGCCGCGGCGGTAGTCTCCTGGGCAGCTGCCGTGGTTTCCTGCGCTGCCGCAGTTGTCTCCTGCGCTGCCGTGGTCTCCTGCGCTGCCGCGCCGGAAGAGGTCTTTCCTGTCTCCGTTCCGCTCAGAGAATAGACGATGACCGGCGTCCCGGCAGAAATATTGTTGAAGATCTTCTCCGCGACAGCTTTCGGCAGATTGACGCAGCCGTGGGAACCGCTGGTCTTGTAAATGTTCCCGCCGAAAGAGCTTCTCCAGGAAGCATCGTGCAGCCCTTCACCTCCGTTGAAGGGCATCCAGTAATCCACCGGAGTCTCGTAATTCTCTCCGTGCAGGACCGCATTTCTCTGTTTGTAGGCGATCTGATAGATTCCCGTATGGGTCGGCGTGTTTTTCGACACATTTCCCGAAACAAAATCACTGTCCACGACGACCTTGCCGTCTTTATAGAAATAAAGATGCTGGGCAGTCAGATTGACCTCCACATAAGTGTCCCCGTAGTCTTTCGCTCCGTGGGATGCGGCGGTTTTGGAAAACTCCGGAAGTCTTGCCTGGGAAAGTCCCTGGGAAATGGCACTCCGCAGCCATTCCGCTTCAGCGGCCTGATTCACTCTCCAGCCGTAGCTTCCGCCGCGGACATTGATGTCCTGTCCCCAGGACGTGTGCAGCGGTTTCGCGCGGTTATATGTGTCATAGTGCGCCGCGACAGTCGCGGCGAAAGCGGTGACTTTGTCATCCTGCAGCGTGACCGTGCCTCCGCCCTCAATATTCAGCCAGTCGTTGACCATCTCTCCGGTCAGCACCAGACCGTCGCTCTCCGTGTACCTGATGTTCGTACGGACATACCGGTTCAGGTTCTTGCAGAGCTCGTTCAGGACTGCATCGTCCCTCGTCACAGACGGCGCCGCATACATTCCGCTGACAGACTCAAGATCGATGAAGTCCTCCATCCCGGTCATGGCGGAACGGATGCTGCTCTCCGCCAGTTCCCGGTCGATCTTGCAGCCCTGGTCCTCGCTGATCACGCGGTAGCCCGTGCTGCCCTCGTACTCTGAAAGACGGGCGTCAACGGGATCCGAAGCCTTCTCCGGATTCATACAGGCCAGGCCTTCCAGAGCCGCTTTAAACTCTTTTTCATCCAGCGCCGCGACGGTGTCCATCCGGTATTCTGTCTCTTTGCCGAGATGCGCCGCCCAGGCAAAGGGATTCTGTTCCCCGATGAGACGGTCCATCGTATCATCGAACACATAGCGGAATCCTGTCTGCGCCGCGGTCAGTGTTTCCGGCTCACAGTTTCTGGCGGAGACAGTCAGGGAATACTCCGCCGCCTCCCGGTTCAGGAGTTCTTCCGTCTCCGCCGCAGTAAGTTCAGAGACATCCACGCCGTTGATCGTGGTGTTCGGGAAAAAGCGGGTCCTGTATTTTCCTGCAGTAAACGCATATGCCCCCGCAGCGACAGCCAGTACGGCAGCGATCGCCGCCGGTGCAAGCCATTTCGGAAAATGAAGTTCCTCCACCGGAACCGGCTCATCATAGTAAGCTTCCTCTTCCGGTGCCGGCGCTTCTTCCGCCAGAGTTTCTTCCGCAGGAGCAGGGGCTTCCGCTGCCGGAATTTCTTCCGCAGCAGCAGTCTCTTCCGCAGGAGCAGTCTCTTCCGCAGAAACAGTCTCTTCCGCGGAAACAGCCTCTTCTTCAGAAGATGCCTCTCCGCTTAATGCAGGTGCTTCCTCTGCCCCGTCGGCCTCGTCCCCGTTTTTCTCGTTTTCATCTTCCTCGTCCAGGTCTTCGAGGTCCAGGTCCTCGAAGACCAGCTCATCATCCATTTCTTCCGCAATTCTGATTTCGTTCTTCTCTTCCATTGAAACCCGTTAAAAGCGGCACACGCCGCACTTATATTCTTAAGATCCTGTTACTCCGATATCATATCAGATTTCCGGTGACATAAAATTAATAATTTCTGTATATTCTCTGCAGCCGGGAAAACAGTTTTCACAGGATCACTCCGCGTCTTCCTGCAGGCCTTTCCCCCGGATCCGGCTGTGCCGTCCGCGCGTCAAGAAGCGCTTTCGCGTCCTTCAGGATCCCGTAGTCGTTGTAGATATCCCCGAGGCGGAAGGTCAGTTCGCCGCTCTGCAGCTCCCCGAACAGTTCTCCCGGACCTCGCATCCGGAGATCCGCCGCCGCAATCTCAAAGCCATCGTTGGACCGCTTCAGGATCTCCAGACGCTCGGAGGCAGTCTCCGACCGTTTTCCCTGAACAAAGATACAGTAGGACTGGTCCGCGCCTCTGCCGACACGTCCGCGAAGCTGGTGCAGCGTCGCCAGTCCGAAGCGCTCTGCGTTTTCGACCATCATGACAGTTGCGTTCGGGACATCGACCCCGACCTCGACCACAGTGGTGGAAACCAGGATGTCGATCTCTTTCCGGAGAAACCTGTCCATGATCTCCTGTTTCTCTTTCTCCTTCATCCGTCCGTGCAGGCTTCCGACAGTGGCGATGCCCCGGAAGCTTTCCGCCAGTTTTTCACTGTAGTCGGTCACATTCTCCTCGTCGGAGAGTTCGCTTTCCTCCACCAGAGGGCAGATGATATACGCCTGATGTCCTTTTTCGATCTCCTTCCGGATATGAAGCAGCGCCTTCGGACGGTCCTTCCGCGGGATCACGGCATTCTTCACCGGAAGCCGGCCCGCCGGACGGGCGTCCAGGACAGAGTTCTCCAGATCCCCGTACAGGATCACCGCCAAAGTCCGCGGGATCGGCGTGGCGCTCATGACAAGCATGTGGGGTGCCAGGCCTTTGGAAGCCAGCAGTTCCCGCTGTCCGACGCCGAAGCGGTGCTGTTCGTCTGTCACCACCAGAGAGAGACTGTCAAAGACCACGTCCTCCTGGATCAGCGCGTGGGTTCCGATCACGATGTCTGCCTCATGATCGCGGATCGCCTCCCGGGCCGCCCGTTTTTCAGAGGCCTTCAGGGATCCCGTGAGAAGCAGGAGCCGCGGGGCGTGCTCTGCCCCTGAAAAAAGCTGCTGCATGGTCCGGTAATGCTGCTGCGCCAGGACTTCGGTGGGAACCATTATGGCGCTCTGATATCCGTTCCGGAAAGCGATGTAGAGCGCAGCCGCGGCGACAGCAGTCTTTCCGGAGCCGACATCGCCCTGGAGCAGCCGGTTCATGACCGTTCCGCCCTCAAGGTCGCGGCAGATCTCCGCAGCCGCGCGTTCCTGCGCCTCCGTCAGGGTGAACGGCAGAAGGGCCCGGTATTCCATCATGCCCGGCTCCGTCTGCATCACATATCCGGAAGGCGTGGTCATGATCCTCCGCTTCAGCTCCCGCACATCCAGAAGAAAGCTGTAGAATTCGTCAAAGACGATCCGTTTCCGGGCGGTCTCGTACTCCTGCATATCCCGGGGCGCGTGGATCCGGCGGACCGCGGTGTCCTCTTCACAGAGCCCGTACCGTACCCGCTCCTCCTCCGTCATCCAGTCTTCCTGTACCGGCAGGCGCAGGAGAGCCTGTCCGATGGCGCCGGTCAGCGTCTTGTTGCTGATTCCCTGTGTCAGGGGATACACCGGCACCGGCCGTCCGGTCAGAGCTTCATACTCCGCCTCGGTAAAAATGGCCGGCTGCTCCAGCACAAGCTTTCCGGCCTTCCGCTGCGCCTTCCCGCAGTAGACCCGGGTCACATCCGAATGGATGCTCTTTTTCAGCCAGGGCATGTTGTACCAGACGAGGTCGATGCTGCCGGTCCCGTCAGAGAACCGCCCGCGGGTCATCACAAAACGGCCTCTTCGGATCACGTTCAGCGGTCCCTGCGGCGCCGCGGCGACAGCACAGAGCCCCTCCTCAGAAATCTCTCCGATCTCCTCAGGCTTCGGGTAAAATGCAAAGTGGGACGGAAAATGGCGGACCAGGTCCTCCGTCGTGCGGATCCCGAGTCTTGCCAGCGCTTCCGCTGTCTTCGGGCCGATGCCCTTAAGTTCCGTCACCGGAATTCCGCTCATATTCCGCCTCCTCTCTGTTTCATGTCTGTTCCGTGCCGGTCAGCTTCTGCCGTTCTTGGCCGGATGATTCAGTGTTCGCCTCCGGCTTTCCCTGAAAACCGGAATCGGGCAGGAGGTTCTTCCTCCTGCCCGCATGAAGTGTTCTCAAAAATGCCCGGTTTATTCCGCGGAGACAAAATAGTAGTACACCGGCTGTCCGCCCTCGTTCATCTCGACCTCGGCATCCGGATAGATCTCCGTGATCTCCCCGCAGAGCTTTTCCGCGTCTTCCTTTGACACATCAGCGCCGTAATACAGCGTGATGAGCTCAGTATCCTCGTCCGTGATCTTTGCCAGCGCGCCCTTCACGGCCTCTGGAACGGACTTCTCCACCGTGAGCATGCCATGGTCACCGATGGCCATGATGTCTCCCTCATGGATCTCAAATCCGTCGATGGAGGTATCGCGCACCGCATAGGTGATCTGCGCGGTCTTCAGGGATGCAGCCGCATCTTTCATGCTGTTCAGATTCTCCTCGGGATCCGCCTCCGGCATGAAGCTGATCATCGCATTGATGCCCTGCGGGATGTTGGTGGTGGGGATCACGATGATCTTACGGTCCTTCACCAGATCCCGGGCCTGTTCCGCCGCGAGAATGATATTCTTGTTGTTCGGCAGCACATAGACCGTGTCGGCATTGACCTCAGCCACCGCGTTCAGCACATCCTGGGTGCTGGGGTTCATGGTCTGTCCGCCGGAGATCATGTTGTCGACGCCGATCCCGCGGAAGATCTCCTCAAGGCCTGCGCCGACGGAAACGCTGACAAAGCCGTAGGGCTTGCGCTCACGCTTCTTTTCCTCTTCCGCCTTGCGCTGCTTCTCTTCATCCGCCTTCTTTTTCTCCTGCGCGGCGATCTGGGAAGCATTCTTGATCAGGCGCTCATGGTGCTCCTCGCGCATGTTGTCGATCTTCATGCGGGAAAGAGGGCCGTAGGAAAGGCCCTTCTGGATCGCGAGGCCCGGATCATTCGTGTGCACGTGGACCTTGACGAATTCGTCCGAAGCGACACAGACCAGGGAATCTCCCAGGGAAGAAAGATAATCCTTGAGCTTTTCAACTTCCTCGTCCGGAAGCGGTTCTGCCAGATTTACGATGAATTCGGTGCAGTAGCCGAAGGTGATCTCGGAAGTGTCCAGAGAAGAAGTATCGACGGAAATATGCTCATGTTCGCCGGAGACAGAGGGCTCCGCCGCACTGAATTCCGCCGCTTTCCCCGTCATGCCCTTCAGGGCGCCCTTCATGACGACCATCAGTCCCTGACCGCCGGAATCCACGACGCCGGCCTGCTTCAGCACCGGAAGCAGCTCCGGAGTCTTCTCCAGCGCTTCGTCGCCCGCCTTGATGATGTCTTCTGTGAAGGCAACGATGTCCGTATACTGATCCTTTATCTCGGAAGCGCGGGCGCTCATGGCGCGGGCCACTGTCAGGATGGTTCCTTCCTTCGGCTTCATGACTGCCTTGTAGGCCGTCTCCGTGGCGCGGACCATGGCTGAGGAAAGCACCTGCACCGTGATCTTTCTGCTCTCTGCGATCTCCTTGGTAAATCCCCGCAGAAGCTGCGAAAGAATGACGCCGGAGTTTCCGCGGGCACCGCGAAGAGACCCGGATGAGATAGTCTTGCAGAGCTTCGGGACATCCGGCTCATCCAGAGCGGCCACATCCTGCGCTGCAGTCATGATCGTCAGGGTCATGTTTGTCCCGGTGTCCCCGTCGGGGACCGGGAATACGTTCAGTTCATTGATCCAGTCTTTATTTGATTCCAGTTCGGAAGCAGCCGCCAGAAAAGCTTTCCGGATCAGGGCGGCGTCAAGCTGCTGAATATCCAAAATAATTCCTCCTGACATCAGTCAATGGACCTGACGCCTTCTACGTAGATTTTGATCTTTTCGATTTCCATTCCGGTGAACGCTTCCACTTTGTACTTCACGTTCTCGATCAGATTGTCGCAGACCGCGTTGATATTGACGCCGTAAGCGACGATCAGGTGGAATGCCAGCTGAAGCTTGTTCTCAGGAGTGATGGTAACGGAAATACCCTTTCTCATACTGTCTCGCCGCAGGATCTTGACCAGGCCGTCCTTCATGCTGACGGCCGCCATGCCGACGATCCCGAAGCACTCCACCGCAACGCTTCCCGCATAGGATGCAATAACGTCCGGCTTTACTTCAATCTGGCCCATTTCATTGTCCAGTCGTCCTTTGACCATGGATTCATCCTTTCTTTGCACGCCGCTGCCCGGCGGTACCCTTAACAGAAAAAGTATACTCTATTTTTGCCGAAATGAAAACCTTGCAGTCATACAATGAAAGCCCTGCGTACCGGACGCAGGGCTTTCCATACCGGTTTTGCTTAACTCAGGCTCTCTCAACAGCGCCGGAACGAAGGCAGGAAGTGCAAACATACATCTTATGAATGCCGTTCCCTGTTCTGACGCGAACAGACTTGACGTTCGCCTTCCACATGTGATTGCTTCTTCTATGAGAATGGCTCACATTGTTTCCGAAGTGAGCTGCCTTTTCACAAATTGCACACTTTGCCACGGTCAACACCTCCTATCCTCTGAACTGGATTCTGATGACGCCAAAATCCATAACATCAGCATTCTATCAGATGCGAAGTGCTTTTGCAAGCAAAATCTTATTCTTCTTTTTCGGCGATCTGCCTTGCAGCTTCCTTCGCCTCCGGAGAGATCTTACTTTCCGCAGTAAAACGGTTGATGAGGTCCGGCACCATGTCCAGGATCTTGCCGACCGCGTCCTGATTCCGGACATTGACCAGCTTCGACGCGCCGTTCTGGATGATCAGCACGGCTGCGGGGTTCATCTTGGTGCTCATACCGCCGGCTCCGTTGTCCTTCGCGTTACCGGCAAAGGATCCGACCGCCATGCCGCAGGAGACGTCCACCAGGGGAATGATGATGGCGTCCCCGACACGCTGCGGTTCACCCACGACCGTCTTCGTCGATACAAACGTATTCATGCCGTTGAAAAGGGATTCTGCAGTGACAGTGAATTTGTTCTCAGCCATGATCTTCCTCCGTTAAACTCTTCCTGTATTTTTTGACGCGTTTGAATACATACTGAAAATCTCTGTTGAACCATACCTGGGCTGCAGTCAGCACCAGGACAAACAGCCGGATCCTTCCCTTTAAGCTCAGGTCTGCGGCGATCTCCTGCCGGTCGAACAGCGGTTCCACGCTGATCCGGTCCTGAATGACCGGATAGATCAGCGCCGCGGCCGATGCTGCCGATCCTGTCGCAGCGGGATCGTCAAATCCGAACCGGACAAAACCTCCGTACTTCCGCGGCAGGATCTCCTTCAGGATCCGTTTTATCTTCAGGATCAGATAATCCTTCAGGCGCCTTGTCCTCCTGTGATTCAGGATCGAAAGGGCGCCGTCCGCCTTCTTCTTCAGCGAAGCGGCCTTGTCCGCCAGCGCCTCCAGTTTTTTCCGGATCTCCTCCACCTTCCTGTCGATCTTCTCATCGGGGGGGACGGCAGGAGCTTCTTCCCCGTCCGGCGCCGTCTTCGGCTTTCCGCGCCGCTTCGGCTTCGGTTCCTTTTCCCAGTCCCGGAATTTTTCTCCCTCTTCCGCTTCCTCGGCCTGCCAGCCGGTGAAGTCGGGCCGGTGCTGCGGTTCCGCGTCCGCCGGTTTTTCCGGGGCTGCTTCCTCTGCCGCAGTGTCTGCGGGAAGCTGAGACCCGGCCTCTTCCGGAAGCGCCGTGTCCGTTTCTTCTGCAGGCCCCTCCGCAGAACCTTCCGGCGGCTGCGCGGACTCAGCAGCAGTCTGCGGCGCCTCTCCGGCATTGTTCAGGGATTCCGCTTCGTCCAGTCCTTCAAACATGTCGTAATCATCATCGTCCGCAGGTTTTTTCTCCGGATCCATGGAACAGACATTGAAGCAGAGGACCCGCACCCGGGCATATAGCCCGTCCTTCCAGCCTGCCCGCACGCCGATCAGGCGTAGCAGCCAGGTCACGTACGCTTCTCCCTCCGGGGCATCTTTATACGATCCGCTGACCCGGTACCTTACCGGCACGAACAGGACCAGAAGCAGGACCGTCAGCACCAGAAGGAGCAGCACCAGCAGAATGATGCCGATCACTTTAAGTATGGTCAGTATCACAGAAGGCATCGATGTCAAAATCTCCCTTCCATCGGTACAGGTCGTCCACGATCTGACGAACCACTTCCTCCGCCTCGGTCCGGCTCATGGCAAGCCCGACCACCAGCGGATCCTTTTTCTGATAATACTCTTTCCGGAACTCCTGACTCCGGTAGATTTCCAGAATCCCGTCGGAATCCATGGCCCGGGTGATCACATAGACAGAGGGCATATCCTTTCCGTGCCGGAGCCCGCGGATGATGGAAGCCCTGTGGATCGAGGCATATCTTCCAGTATAGAGATTGCGGTACCAGCGCATGTTCCTTCCCCCTCTGTGCTTCGGTGACCCCTGCCGCATCCTTCCTTCGGCGAACGGTCAGACATTGTCCCGGATGACTCTCCGGAGAAGGTCCAGAGCGGCATTGACGGCCTGCTCCCGGATCTCATTCCGGTTCCCGGTAAAATGGTGCTCCTCCACCGTGACGCGGTCTTTCATAAAGCATCCGATAAACACCAGTCCCACCGGCGCGTCGGGCGCGCTCTCCGGCCCCGCGTACCCGGTGGTGGCGATGCTCACGTCCGCGTTTGCGGCGAAGGCCGCGCCGATGGCCATCTCCCTGGCCGTCTGGCGGCTCACCGCCGTGTACTTTTTCAGCGTCGCCTTGCTTACGTTCAGTTCCTTCCGCTTCGCCTTGTCCGAATAGGTGACAAAGCCTTCCTCAAACACCTCTGAGACTCCCGCCACGTTCACGAGCCGTCCCGCGACGAGGCCGCCCGTACAGGACTCCGCCGTGGTCACGGTCAGGCCGTTCTTCTTCAGAAGCTTTACGATCTTCTCTTCGACCGGAGCGTTCCGTTTGCTCTCCGTCTTGTTTTCCTCTTTCATAATACCTCAGAACACCTCAAAATGTGCAGACTTCAGGAAAGTACCTTCCTGTTTTTTGCAAGATAATCGATCAGGGACACCACCGTCAGGACCGTCATGACGACGATCATGATCTTTGTGAGCAGGAACAGCGGTCCTTCCGTGAAATTCAGGATGAGCAGGATGATGCAGATCATCTGGCTCACCGTCTTTGACTTTCCCCACATGCTGGCGGCGATGACGATACCCTGGTCGGAAGCCACGAGACGGAATCCGCTGATGATGAACTCCCGGGCAATGATGATGATGACGATCCATGCCGGAAGCTGCTTAAGCTGCACCATGCAGATCAGGGCGGAGCAGACCAGAAGCTTGTCCGCCAGGGGATCCATGAATTTGCCGAAATTCGTTACCAGATTGTATTTTCTCGCGATGTGGCCGTCCAGGTAGTCCGTAAAGCTGGCGACGCAGAACAGTGCCAGGGCAAGAAGCCTGAGCCCGTACACCGTGCCGTCCTTCCAGAGCAGCGCAGCCACAAAGAAGGGGACCATCACAGCCCGCATGACAGTCAGTTTGTTTGGAAGATTCCAGGTCATTTTGAAATTCCTTTCAGGTCATATTCCGAAGCTTCCGTGACCGTGACATTGACAAAGTCTCCGGAGATCCGCTCCCGCGGGGATGTAAAGAACAGGTATCCGTCCACATCCGGCGCGTCCATGTAGGTGCGGCCGATATAGACGCCCTCTTCCGGGAGATATCCTTCCGTCAGGACCCGCATGCGCTGTCCGACCTTGTTTTTCAGACATTCCGCGGAAATTTTCTGCTGGATCCGCATGATCTCGTTCCTGCGCTTCTTTTTGATCCGCGCCGGAACCTGGTCCGGAAAGCCCGCCGCAGGCGTTCCTTCTTCCCTGGAATAGGGAAAGACGCCGAGGCGTTCGAATTTCATTTCCCGCACAAAGTCCTTCAGGATCCCGTGATCTTCTTCGGTTTCTCCGGGGAAGCCGCTGATCAGTGTGGTCCGGAGGGCAATATCCGGCATGGCCGCACGGAGTTTCCCGATGATCCGCACCAGGTCCGCCCGCGAGGTCCGGCGCCCCATCCTGCGGAGCACGTCGTCGCTGGCATGCTGGATCGGGAGATCCAGATAATGGCAGATCTTCGTCTCCGAAGCCATGACCCCGATCAGCTCGTCGGTAATTTCCTCCGGATAGCAGTACAGGATCCGGATCCAGCGGATCCCCTTTACCCGGCAGAGTTTCCGGAGCAGTGTGGGAAGCTTTTTCTTCCCGTAGAGATCCTGACCGTAGACCGTGGTCTCCTGGGCAACCAGGATCAGCTCCTTCACCCCCGCCTCCGCAAGCTGCTCCGCCTGGCGCAGCAGGTCCTCCATGGGAACGCTGCGGAATTTTCCCCGCAGCGACGGGATGATGCAGTAGGTGCAGTGCTTGTCGCAGCCCTCCGCGATCTTCAGGTATCCGTAGTAGTGCATGGTGGACAGGACACGGGCCTCAGGGCTCTCAGGAAGCCGTGAGAGCTCCCGGAATGCCTCCACCCGTTCTCCGTCCAGGACGCGGTCCAGGATCCCGGAGATCTCGTCCCAGGCCGTCGTGCCGACGACGGCATCCACCTCGGGGATCTCGTCCAGGATCTCCTTCCGGTAGCGCTCCGCCATGCAGCCCGTCACGATCAGGGCCTTCAGGCGTCCGCCCTCCTTCAGCTTCGCCGCGTCCAGGATGGCGCGGATACTCTCATCCTTCGCGTCCAGAATAAAACAGCAGGTATTTACGAAGATGACGTCAGCATCTTCCGCCTCGTCCGTGAAAGAAACATTCCCCCGGCTGAGATAACCCAGCATCATCTCTGAATCCACCAGGTTCTTGTCACAGCCGAGGGAGATCATGCAGATTTTCATTCCGTTGCCAGATCCTCTTCGTCAGAAATTTTCACTTCCTGTTCCTCTTCGCTGACGATCTTCACCTTGCCCTTGTGAAGCTCTTCGATGGCAACGGACAGCGGCTTCTTCCCGTAGGACGGGACACAGGCTTCCTCGCCGGCGATAAGCTGGCGGGCGCGCTTCGCCGTAGCGATGACGATCGAATAACGGCTCTGTACGACGGGCTGCTCGCCGGGCTCAACATCACTGTTGACGGCGTTGATCAGATCACTGTAAGACGGGTGCAGCATATAATTATTCCTCCTTAAATCTCCTGTATAGATCTTCCTGCAGCTGTTCCGCGAATTCGCGGTTCAGCGCGTATCTCCGGTGTTGTCCGTCGATCAGGGTGTGCAGTTCTTCACATGCCTTCCCCAGATCGTCGTTGATCACGATATAGTCATATTCCGGCATCTGCCGACTCTCCTCCACCGCAAGGCGCAGGCGCGCGCGCACCTGTTCCTCCGTCTCGGTCCCACGCCCGGTCAGGCGCTTTTCCAGGATCTCCGCGCTGGGCGGGACGATGAAGATCAGCATGGCATCCGGGAACTGCTCCCGGACTTTCATGGCGCCCTGGACCTCGATCTCCAGGAGCACGTCGCGGCCCTCCTGAAGCTGCTGTTCCACGTAGGCCCGCGGCGTACCGTAGTAATTGTTGTTGTACTGTGCGTATTCCAGGAATCCGTTCCCGGAGATCATCTTCTCGAACTCATCTCTTGTCAAAAAGAAATAAGTCTCACCGGGGATATCCACTGTCCGCGGCTGCCGTGTGGTGGCAGAGACGGACAGGCGGTAATTGTCATACCGTTTGCGCAGTTCCCGGATCAGAGATCCTTTTCCGGCTCCGGAAAAGCCGGAGATCACGACCAGAAGTCCTTTTGTCTTCATCATTCTGCCCTTCTCAGCTTACTCTATGTTCTGTATCTGTTCCCGGATCTTTTCGATGGTGGTCTTGAGAAGGATCGCGTTGTCCGCCACGGTGAGGTCCGAGGACTTGCTCAGGGTTGTGTTCGCCTCGCGGTTCATCTCCTGGGCAATGAAGTCCAGCTTCTTCCCGACCGGGCCGCCCTTCTTCAGTTCCTTCTCCATCTGGTCGATGTGGCTGTGGAGACGCACCATCTCCTCGTCCACACAGATCCGGTCAGCGTATATCGTGACTTCCGTGGTCAGCCGTCCCTCGTCGATGGTACGGTCCGCCAATATCTCATTGATCCTGGTGCGGAGGTTCTCACGGTATTCCTCCACGATGGCCGGTGCCCGCTCCTCGATGACGGCAAGGGCGCCGCGCATCGTGTCAAGCTTTCCGAGGATGTCGTTCTTCAGGTTTTCGCCTTCCGCCGTCCTGGCCTCCACAAAGTGGGCGCAGGCTTCCTTCAGGCCTGCGGAGAGCGCCTCCCAGAGCTGCTCCTCGTCCGTCTCCCCTTCTCCGTTCGTCAGGACATCCGGGAAACGGGCAAGCATCGATACGCGGATATCGTCCTGGATCCCCAGGTCCGAAGCCATCTGTCTGCAGTACTTCAGGTATTCCTCTGCCAGGGCGCGGTTATATTTCACGCTGCTCTCGGCAGCGGCGTAATTCTCATAGGAAATATAGAGATCGATCTTCCCGCGCTCGATGCCGGTCTTCAGCAGGGTCCGGATCTGCGCTTCAAACCGGTTGAAAAGCCGGGGCATCCGGATGCTGAGGTCAAAGTATCTGTGGTTCACGGATTTCATCTCGACCGTCAGTTTGTATGCCTCACAGACTGTCTCCGACCGACCGAATCCTGTCATGCTTCTTATCATGACCGCCATTCCACCTCCGCTGTTTTGGAGCGTTTTTCCGGCCGCAGACCATACTGCGGCAATGATAACGCTGAACATTAAGGATAGTATAATTCATCCCCAAAATCAAGTCAAACCGATCATTGCGGCTCATGACGGCAGGCGCTATAATAAAGGCACATTTCCAGTTCTCTTTTCCGGCAGGTTCCGGAAGGGAGCTCTTTTTATGCTCAGAAAAGTCTGGGGCGCCGGCGTACATGGTACGGAAGGCTTCCCTGTCTGCTGCGAAGCCGACGTTGAGAACGGCTTCCCGCAGTTCACCTTTATCGGCAGCCTTACAGGCGCGGTCCGGGAATCCGGAGACCGCGTGCGCACTGCCATTTCCAACATCGGCATCTATCTTGAGCCGAAGCATATCATCATCAATCTCTCCCCCGCGGATATCCGGAAAGAAGGAAACGGATATGACCTGCCCATCGCAGCAGCACTGCTGGCCTCCTACGGCATCGTCCCCGATACGCTGCTGGAGGATTCCATGTTCGCGGGAGAGCTTTCCCTGGGCGGTGAGATCCTGCCGGTAAACGGCGTGCTCTCCATGGTCAGCGCCGCGAAGGAAGCCGGCCTGAAGCGCTGTTTCCTGCCGGAGGAGAATCTCCGGGAAGGCGCGGTGATCCGGGGAATTTCCTGCTACGGCGTGAAGGATCTGCGGGAACTCACTGCCTTTCTGACCGGAGAACTTCCCCTCCCGGAGCCCGCGGACTGGCAGGAATCCCCGGAGGATCTGGAATACCCCCTGGACTTTGCGGACATCTGCGGCCAGGAGCTGGTGCGCCGCGCCACCCTGCTGGCGGTGGGCGGGCGTCACAACATTCTGTATATCGGCCCTGCAGGCACCGGGAAAAGCATGATCGCGGAACGTATCCCCACCATCATGCCGCAGATGACCATGGAAGAACGGCTGGAGATCTCCAGGATCTACAGCATCTCGGGACTGCTGTCCCCGGAGGAGCCGCTGATCCGCCGTCGCCCCTTCCGCCATCCTCACCACACCATCACACCCCAGGCACTGACCGGCGGCGGCGTGATCCCGAAGCCCGGTGAGATCTCCCTGGCGGACCACGGGGTCCTGTTTCTGGACGAGCTTCCGGAGTTCCGGATCCAGTCCCTGGAGATCCTCCGGCAGCCCATGGAAGAAAAGACCGTGCGCATCTCCCGCCTTTACGGTGCCTACGTATTCCCGGCAAATTTCCAGCTGGTCTGCGCCATGAATCCCTGCCGCTGCGGCTTCTGGCCGGACCGGACCCGCTGCCGCTGCACCGATGCCCAGGTCCGGGCCTATATGGGGCGCATCAGCCGCCCGCTGCTGGACAGGATCGATCTCTGCGCCGAGACCACCTCCGTGGACTACGAGGCTTTGAAACGAAAACCGGAGGGCCGGATCAGCCCGAAGCTCCGGGAGGAGGTGGAGCGGGTCCGGGAGATCCAGGCCCGTCGGTTCCGGGGCACCGGCATCCGCTTCAACAGCGAAATGCGGAGCAGCGACGTGGAGCTTTTCTGCGCTCTCTCCGAAGAAGACAACCGCTTTCTCGGGGAGATCTACCGGAAGACCGCCATGTCTGCCCGGGGCCTGCACCGTATTCTGAAAGTGGCCCGCACCGCCGCGGATTTTGCCGGCGCCGCGGAGATCCGTCACGAAGATCTCTGCGAGGCCATCGCCTTCCGCTCTCTGGAGGACAAATACTGGGGAGGCGGACGAGGATGACAGAACGGGAAATTCTTTACTGGCTTTCTTCCGTCGCCTGCGCCGGGAGGAAGACCATCCGTACGCTGCTGGAGAATGCGGACCCGCTCTCCGGCCTGTTTGAATTCGATTCCGAAACCCTGGAGCTCCTCCAGGTGCCGGAAGAACTGCGCTCACAGCTGAGGGACCCGGAAAAAGCCGCCGATGAGACACGCCGCGCCATGAAGCGGGACCGGGACATCGGGATACGCTTCCTCACCTTCCGGGATCCTGACTGGCCGGAGCGTCTCTCCCTGATCCCGGATCCGCCCCTCTGGCTCCACGTCCGGGGTTCCGTCCCCGCGGCGGAGGAACAGACAGCTGCCATAATAGGGAGCCGCGGCGCCGACATCTACGGACTCCGGATGGCAGAATTCATCTCCCGCGAACTGGCTGTCCGGAAGATCTCCGTCATCAGCGGGATGGCGGACGGGATCGACGGCGCCGCGCAGAAGGAGGCCGTCCTGGCCGGCGGCAAAAGCTATGCCGTCCTGGGCTGCGGTGTCAACATCTGCTATCCCAACACCAACTATGAACTGTTCCGGACCCTGAGTGAGGAAGGACATGGCGGGATCGTCAGTGAATTCGCCCCGGGAACACCGCCGGCCCAGTGGCATTTTCCGGACCGGAACCGGCTGATCGCAGGACTCTGCGACTGCCTGATCGTGGTGGAAGCCAGAGGGGCGAAATCCGGTTCCCAGATCACCGTGAGCTGTGCTCTGGATCAGGGAAAGGAGGTGTTCGCCGTCCCCGGACGCCTCACCGATCCTCTGAGCCGCGGCTGCAACGACCTGATCCGGAACGGCGCCAATATCCTGACTTCCCCGGACGACGTTCTCTCCTTTCTCGGAATGCAGCGGACGGGGATGATGCTTCCGGAGAAGGAGGATCTCTCCGGACTGTTTCCGGAGGAACAGCGGGTCTACGGCTGCCTCCGGGCGGCCGATCCGCGGCCCATGGAGGAGATCGTCCGGGAATCCGGACTGCGTCCCGGCGAGGTGATGAGCATCCTCCTGAAGCTCGAGCTTCGGGGGCTGGCAGTCCGCACCGCCGGAGACTACTACGCCGCAGCCCTGCGTCGCCGGAAAAAGAAAAGCCTGCCGCCCCGGTGACACCTGCCTGCTCTGAAGCCTGCCTGCCCCGGTGACATCTGCCTGGTCTGAAGCCTGCCTGCCCCGACGAGACCGCGGCCGCTGAAGCCTCCGTCTGTTCTTCACTCTGTAAAAAAGAAGCCGTATTGAGCACTGACTCAATACGGCTTCTCAATATTAACTAACTGTCAGAACTGCTTACGTACGTCCGGGCGCTTCTCAGCCCTTGACGATCGTTCCCTTTTTCCGGATCGTGAGCTCCGTGTCCTCGTATCCGTTGGGGTTGTTCTTCTGCCAGTTCCAGGAATCGCGGCACATGGTCTCCAGATCCCGCTCCGCCTTCCAGCCGAGTTCTTTCTCCGCCTTGGAAGGATCCGCGTAGCACTGGGGAACATCGCCCGTGCGGCGGTCCTTGAAGACGTAGTTGATCTTCAGGTCGTTCGCCTTCTCGAAAGCATTGATGACATCCAGGACGGAATAGCCGGTGCCGGTGCCCAGATTGTAGATGCGGACATCGGGCTTCTCGGCAGCCATCTTCTCAAGAGCCTTCACATGACCCACTGCAAGATCCACTACGTGGATATAGTCGCGGATGCAGGTGCCGTCCGGCGTGTCGTAGTCGTTTCCGAAGACGCCGAGGCATACCAGCTTGCCCACTGCCACCTGGGTGATGTAGGGCAGCAGGTTGTTCGGGATCCCCTTCGGGTTCTCGCCGATCCGTCCGGACGCATGGGCGCCGATAGGGTTGAAGTATCGGAGCAGCATGATGTTCCACTCCGGATCCGCCGTGTGCAGGTCCGTGAGGATCTGTTCCAGCATGGCCTTGGTGCGGCCGTAGGGATTCGTGACTTCTCCCTTCGGGCAGTCCTCGGTGATCGGGACGAAGGCCGGGTTCCCGTAAACCGTGGCGCTGGAGGAGAACACGATACTCTTCACGCCGTGGCTCCGCATGCAGTCGCAGAGAATCAGGGTCCCGGTGATATTGTTGTGATAGTATTCCAGCGGCTTGTAGACCGACTCACCTACTGCCTTCAGTCCGGCGAAATGAATGACCGCGTCGATCTTTTCCTTTTCAAAGACCGCGTTCAGCTTCTTCCGGTCCAGAATGCTGACCTCATAGAACCGGACCTTCTTTCCCGTGATCTCCGCGACCCGGTTCAGGGACTCGCGGCTGGAGTTTACCAGGTTGTCGACGACAACGACCTCATACCCGGCGTTCAGGAGTTCAACACAGGTGTGGCTTCCGATAAAGCCGGCGCCGCCGGTGACAAGAATTGCCATGATGGTTCATCCTCCTTAATTATCAATGGTGGAACAGACGGATGCCGGTGAAGGCCATCGCGATGCCGTACTTGTTGCAGGTCTCGATGACCTGGTCGTCACGGATGGAGCCGCCCGGCTGGGCGATATACTTGACGCCGCTCTTCTTCGCGCGCTCGACATTGTCGCCGAAGGGGAAGAACGCATCGCTGCCCAGGGCCACGTCATGCATGCCGTCAAGCCATGCCCGCTTTTCTTCCTCGGTGAAGACCGGCGGCTTCACGGTGAACAGACGCTCCCAGTTTCCGTCGCTCAGAACGTCCATATACTCCGGCCCGATGTAGACATCGATGGCGTTGTCGCGGTCTGCGCGGCGCACGCCCTCCTTGAAGGGCAGGTTCAGGACCTGCGGTGCCTGGCGGAGATACCAGTTGTCCGCCTTCTGTCCGGCAAGGCGTGTGCAGTGGACACGGGACTGCTGTCCTGCGCCGATGCCGATAGCCTGCCCGTCGATAGCGTAGCAGACGGAGTTGGACTGGGTGTACTTCAGGGTGATCAGGGCCACCAGAAGGTCCTTCTTCGACTCTTCCGGGATGTTCTTGTTCTCGGTGACGATGTTGTCCAGCATCGGCATGTCGATGTCCAGCTCGTTTCTGCCCTGCTCGAAGGTGATGCCGAAGACCTGCTTGCGCTCCACCGGATCCGGACGGTAAGCCGGGTCGATCTGGATCACGTTGTAGTTTCCGTTCTTTTTCTGCTTCAGGATCTCCAGTGCCTCCGGCTCATATCCCGGAGCGATCACGCCGTCGGAGACCTCGCGCTTGATCAGCTTCGCGGTGGGGACGTCGCAGGGATCAGACAGGGAAATGAAGTCGCCGAAGCTGGACATACGGTCCGCGCCGCGGGCACGGGCATAGGCGCAGGCCAGCGGGCTCAGTTCGCCGGCATCCTCGACCCAGTAGATCTTCTTCAGAACATCGGAAAGGGGTCTGCCGCAGGCAGCACCTGCCGGGGAGACATGCTTGAAGGAAGTCGCGGACGGAAGGCCGGTGGCCTTCTTCAGCTCGCAGACCAGCTGCCAGCCGTTAAGGGCGTCCAGAAGATTGATATAGCCGGGACGTCCGCAGAGGATGGTCAGCGGGAGTTCGGAACCGTCCGCCATATAAACGCGGGAAGGCTTCTGGTTCGGATTGCAGCCGTACTTTAATGCAAATTCGTTCATCAGATTTCTCCTTTCACCGGCGGCTCAGACCGCCGTTCAGATCTTGCTTTGCGGGGTTCACTCGTTGCGGTTCACGATGCGGCTCTCGCAGGAGCCGTCCTTCGGGTCGATGAAGCGGACAAACAGAGAGACCTTGTTGTCCTCGTTCAGATTCTCCCAGACCGCCTTCGTGAAGCTGTCGATATCTCCGCTGATCTCCACCGGCACCGGCTCGCCCTCAAAGGACGGAAGCGGACTGCCGTCGCCCTGATAGGTGTGGATGAAGTGTCCTTCGCCGGCCTTCGGGCAGTCATAGCTGAAGGTGAAGCGGAGCGTCTCCTCCGGATCCCCGTTGTTGCTCTTCAGGATGCTCATGTCATAGGTGAAGCCGCCGTCCGCCAGGACGATCTCTCCGGAGATCCTGGGGGTGAAGTTCGGGCCGTCGGGCTCGAAGGTGCGGCTGCGCAGGGACTGTTCAAAGGTGAGCCCCTTCTCCAGCCCCTCATAGATGGTGTCGGTCTGATCACCGTTGGTAACGATGGTGGTGTTGCCGAGGACACGGACCGGGGAATAGATGATCAGGGACGGATCCACCATCTTGGAGGGATCAAAGGCCTGGGTGCGGATGCCGGCACCGTCCTCCACAAAAATCCGGTTCCTGGAATTCGTGCTTCTGCCCATGATAAAGTATGCGATCACAGCCTTGGCGCCGTCTTCCGTTCTACCGAGGACGATGCCTCTGCCGGGATAACTGTTCTGCTTCAGATCCTGCATCAGTGATATTCTTTTCATTCTGCCTCCTATTAAGTACAGGGCCGTAAATTTCCTCAGAGCACGAAAATACAGTGCGGAAACTCCTTTCCCGCAGGATGTCCCGGCGGGAGGAGCTGTATACACGCACTCTTCGTGTAAAGTTTAACATTAAAGGGGAGAAGCTTCAAGTAAGACTGGATATTTCACGGCGCATCAGATATACTTTTTGTGACCCGGGAACTGCCGCACCCAGTATCTTGCGGTTTCCCCGGGAAACCCATTGAACCGTTCCTTTTTCCTGAAGGAGGCAGCATTTATGATCAGACACCTGCTGAATCCGCTCGATTTCTCCGTGGAAGAGATCGACGCGCTCCTGGATCTCTCCGACGACATCCAGAAAAGGCCCGAAGCCTACGCGCATGTGTGCGACGGAAAAAAGCTTGCGACCTGCTTTTACGAGCCCAGTACCCGGACCCGCCTTTCCTTTGAATCCGCCATGCTCCGTCTCGGCGGAAGCATCATGGGCTTCCAGTCCGCGAACTCCAGCTCCGCAGCCAAGGGTGAATCCGTCGCGGATACCTCCCGCGTCATCTCCTGCTACGCGGATATCATGGCAATGCGTCATCCGAAGGAAGGCGCGCCTCTGGTCGCTTCCCGCGTGGCCACGATCCCGGTCATCAATGCCGGCGACGGAGGCCATCAGCATCCGACCCAGACCCTCACAGATCTCCTGACCATCCGTTCCCTGAAGGGCCGGCTTGACGATCTCACCATCGGCTTCTGCGGAGACTTGAAATTCGGGCGCACGGTCCACTCCCTGATCGAAGCCATGGTCCGCTACCCGAACGTCCGCATTATCCTCATCTCCCCCCAGGAACTCAAGGTCCCCAGCTATATCCGTGAGGACGTGCTCCGCGGCAACAATATTCCTTTCGAGGAAGTCAACAGCCTGGACGATGCCCTTCCGAAGCTTGACATCCTCTATATGACCCGCGTCCAGAAGGAACGCTTCTTCAACGAGGAGGACTATATCCGCCTGAAGGACAGCTACATTCTGACTTCGGAAAAGATGAAGCTCGCAAAGAAGGATATGTGGGTCCTCCACCCCCTTCCCCGCGTAAATGAGATCTCTGTCGAGGTCGACGACGACCCGCGTGCCGGTTACTTTAAGCAGGTGCAGTACGGCGTTTACGTCCGTATGGCGCTCATCATGACACTTCTGGGGGTGAAAAAGCCATGCTGAACATCAGTGGACTGAACGAAGGAATCGTCCTGGATCATATCAAGGCCGGAAAGAGCCTGGACATCTACTATCAGCTTGGCCTGGACAAGCTGGACTGCCAGGTGGCCATCATCAAGAACGCCCACAGCCAGAAGATGGGCAGGAAGGACATCATCAAGGTGGAGGGGGACATCCTCGACCGCATCGACCTGAACGTGCTCGGCTATATCGACCACAATATCACCGTCAACATCATCCGCGACAACCGCATCGTGGAAAAGCGTAAGCTGGCACTGCCGAAAAAGATCACCAATGTGCTCCGCTGCAAGAACCCGCGCTGCATCACTTCCATCGAACAGGGACTGCCCCACGTCTTCTATCTCGCGGACGAGGGGAAAGAGCTTTACCGCTGCATGTACTGCGAACAGAAATACTCGAATAAAAACACCTGAAAACAGCTGCAGTGCCGAGTTTATTCTCAGCACTGCAGCTGTTTTTCTTTTCGTAAGGAGATGAACTGTAAGCCGGGTTATGTATCAAACGGTCATCTGTCTAGTCCTGCCGTTGCCGGCAGGCTCAAGCAACCTACCCGGACAGTGCCTCCGGTCTCCCGGAAGCCGGCGGGCCGCCGATCTGTCCTGTTCGGTCTTGCTTCGGATGGGGTTTACATGTGCCCCGCACGTTACCGCACGGGCGGTGGTCTCTTACACCGCCTTTGCACCCTTACCGGCTTTCGCCGGCGGTATATTTCTGTTGCACTGGCCTGGGAGTCGCCTCCACCGGACGTTATCCGGCATCCTGCCCTGTGAAGCCCGGACTTTCCTCACCTGCAGCCTTTCGTCTCTGCAGCCGCGACCGTCTGTCCATCTCCGCGATGTACTTTACCACAAACCGTTTCCTCTCGCAAGAAGCGTTTTTTATACCTTGTAGATCCCGCCGCCGATGAATTCCCTGCAGATGGATGTCAGAGGGATGATGTCTGACGGCACCGCCAGAAAATAATCCAGGAACTTCAGGAGCCGCTTCGCCTCCACATATTCATGACAGCCGCGCGGGACTCCGAACAGCAGGGCCTCCACATAGGGCTTCATCACTGCTGTCTCATAGATCAGGGCGGAATTGAAGATCGCGTCCGCGCTGTCCTGGTACGGGAAGATGTTGACGTGCTCTCCCCGGTTCACGGAAGGCCAGCGTGCCAGCGTGCTCCGGGCGTCGTAGCCGCGGGTCCGGGCGTCCCTGACGATCCTCCGGAGGAGCCTCGCGTCCGAGGTCGGGAAGCGGTTGTGCTCGTCGATATTCATCTGCGTCAGGCAGCTGACGTAGATTTTATACTTGCTCTCCGCAGGCAGGGAATAGCTCATGGCGTCGTTCAGACAGTGGATACCCTCGATCACCAGGATATCATTCTTCTCCAGCTTTAAGTAATTCCCGTTGTACTCCCGGGTTCCCGTCCTGAAATTGAATTTCGGGATCTCCACTGTCTCGCCCTTCAGGAGCCGGCTCATATCCTCGTTGAACTGCTCCGTGTCCAGGGCGCCGATGCATTCGAAATCATAGTTTCCGTCCGCATCCTTCGGCGTCTTATCCCTGTTGTGGAAATAGTTGTCCACCTCCACGGGGAAAGGCCGGTATCCCAGCGCCCTCAGCTGGGCGCAGAGACGGTTCGAGGTGGTGGTCTTTCCTGAGGAGGACGGTCCGGCGATCATGACGAAACGGACGCCGCCGCGGTCCGCGATCTCCTGGGCAATATCTCCGATCCGCTTCTCCATGATGGCTTCCTGCATCAGGATCATCTCCTGTGTCCCGCCCGAGGCAATGCACTCATTCAGTCCTCCCACGGTATCCAGGCCCAGTCTTTCCGCCGATGTGGTGGATTCCCGCAGGGCGGCGAAGGTCTTCATGGAAGGATGGAACTCCGGGATGGTGGAGGGATCGTCCGAGGTCGGAAGCCGCAGGACAAACCCGTCCATAAATTTCTGCAGTCTGAACTGCTGTATATAGGAGCAGTCCGGCACCATGTAGCCGTAGAAATAATCTTCAAACCCTGCCAGCTCATACAAGTGGACCCAGGAGCTCCGGCGGAAGCGGAACAGATGCACCTTGTCGTGCATGCCGTGACGCCGGAAGCTCTCGATGGCTTCGTCGGTGCGGACCATCTTCTTGCGGATGGGAAGCTTCAGGTCCACCATCTTCCGCATGGCTGCCTCCACTCCCTGCAGGAGTTCATCCGTCAGTTCAAAGTCTCCCTCCGCGCGGCAGAACAGAGCACGGCCCACCGAGTGATCGATGATGATACGCCGGATGTTCTTCCTGCCGAGAGTATCGTAGAACGCCTTCAGCATGAGAAGCTCCGCGCTCCGCTCATAAGTGAGATGCGCCGGACGGTCATGGGAGGTGAGAAGCTCCGCATTTCCGTCCCTCACGATGGGCTTGTTCAGTTCTGTCAGCTTTCCGTCCAGATTGACCAGAAGGATCTGGGAAGGATAGTCCTTCTGGCAGTCCTCCGCAAGCTTCAGAAAGGGGGTACCTTCGGGGTACGTGTGGGGCGTGCCGAGAACGGTGATGGTACATAGGCGCTTTTCGGTTCCTGTGCTGTCCATTGCTCCTCCCTTCAGGTGTTCAGATCTGATCTTTAGTTCAGATCTTTAGTTCAGATCTTTAGTTCAGATCTTAAGCTCAGATATTCAGTTCAAATTGTTCATTTCAGATGTCCAGTGCGGTCTTCAGGTCCCGGATCTCGTTTTCCAGTTCAGCGATCCGCTCCATTCCGGAAACGGACAGTTCCTGCCGGTTCTCCTTTTCCCGGAGCTGCGAAAGCAGCTTCCGGTCTTTTTCCAGTTCCCGCTCCATGCATCTCAGCACGGCGGGATGGCGTCTGAAGGTCAGAACGGGGCCGAAGCGCTCCGCTGTCCGAGGGGGGATCCCTGCGGCAGCGGCTGCAGCATAGGCTTCTTCCGGATCCCCCGGAGAAGCGCAGATCACCGGGTAGAATTTTCCGTCTTCCAGGACCATGTTCTCCTCTTTGACTGCGAGTCCCGCCTCCCGGAGGAAGCGGCGCAGCACATCCCACTCCGTGTGAGGAGAAAGGATCCAGCATTTCACCGTTCCCGGAAAGTCCTCCCCGGTTCCGCTTTTCCGGGCGAAGGCTTCCTTCAGGATCCGGGTCATCAGTTCCCCGCCCATGCCGGCGATCAGGACGGTGTCGCATTCCCCCGGCGTCAGGGCCTGAAGCCCGTCGGAAAGCCGGGTCTCCGCCCTGTCGGCAAGTCCGTACTCCCGGATATGCTCCGCAGCCCGCTCCAGAGGGCCGGTGCCGATATCGCAGGCATACGCATAGGAGATGTCACCCGAAAGCAGCAGGGCGACAGGAATCCAGGCATGGTCTGTCCCGATATCCGCGAGGCGGCCCCCCCTGGGTACAGCTTCCGCCAGCGCTGTCAGACGTTCGGAAAGACGCGGTCCGTTCATTCGAGATAGTCCTTCAGCTGGCGGGAGCGGCTCGGGTGGCGGAGCTTCCGCAGCGCCTTCGCCTCGATCTGGCGAATCCGCTCTCTGGTCACGTTAAATTCTTTTCCGACCTCCTCCAGCGTCCGCGGCTTCCCGTCCAGCAGACCGAAGCGGAGCTGCAGTACCTTCTGCTCCCGCTCGGAGAGCTGGTTGATCACATTCATGAGCTGGTCATGCAGAAGCTTTTCCGTCGCCGCGTCCACGGGGATCTGGCTGGAATCGTCCTGGATGAAGTCGCCGAGGTGGGAATCCTCCTCCTCGCCGATGGGCGTCTCGAAGGACACCGGCTCCTGGGAGATCTGCATGATATCCCGCACCCTGGCCACCGGAGTGTTCAACCGCTCCGCCAGCTCTTCGGGAGTAGGCTCCCTGCCCAGTTCCTGCAGCATCTGCCGCTGTGTGCGGACCAGGCGGTTGATGGTTTCCACCATGTGGACCGGTATCCGGATGGTCCGGGCGGAGTCCGCAATGGCGCGGGTGATGGACTGGCGGATCCACCAGGTGGCATAGGTGGAAAATTTGAAGCCCTTGGTGTAATCGAACTTGTCCACTGCCTTCAGAAGGCCCAGATTTCCTTCCTGGATCAGGTCCAGGAACTGGAGTCCGCGGCCCAGATAGCGCTTTGCGATGCTGACCACCAGACGGAGATTCGCCTCGGCAAGTTTCCGCTTGGCTTCCGTGATCTCCTCCTCGCTGCCTTCAGTGATCTTCTGCGCCAGGGCCTGTTCCTCCTGGGCGTTCAGGAGCGGGATCTTTCCGATCTCCTTCAGGTACATCCGGACCGGATCGTCGATTCCCACAGTCTCGGGAACCTTGATCTCGCCGGACAGGTCCTCCTCCGATTCTTCCTCTTCTTCCGAGTCAAAGAACTCCCCGCTCAGCACGTCGGACTCGTCCGTGCTCAGCACCTCGACTCCGGCGTTTTCCAGATATTCATAGACATGATCCAGCTGGTCCGGCGTGAGCAGGACCCCGGCAAAATATGCCATCAGTTCTTCATTGCTGAGCACGCCTTTTTTTGCCGCGGCTTCCGCCGAGATCTGACGAAGCTTTTCCTCGAGATTCAGAACGGATTCGCTGTTATCACCCATATTCATGCACCTCCCAGATCGATCTTCATGGTTTTCAGTTCCGTTTTTTCGCGGAGTATCCGCTGAAGCGACGCCATGTCAGACGCCGCGCGGCTCTCCTGGTCCAGATGTTCCATCCGGATGCGGCGGATGCAGTCTTCCACCGCTTTGTATCTTTCCGCGTCTTCCAGCTCTGCTGCTTCAGACGCGTTGAACACTGCAGCAGCCCTCTTTTCTTTTTCTTCATCGTCCGCGTAGCGGCTCAGGATCCTGGCGGCATTCAGGTCTCCGGCCCTTATGCCTTCAAACAGCTGCTCCGCGATCTCCCGGTAGAGAGGATCGGTAAAGTCCTCCGGGGAGATGTATTTTTCAGCTTTTGCAAGAAGCGACGGCTCTTCCGTCAGACATGAAAGGAAGATCCGCTGGCTCTTCCGGACCGCGTCGTCCTTCTCCGCAGGCGTCTTTTTCCGCGGCACCTCCCAGACATCCCGGTCATAGGAAGACTTCAGAGCCTGGCTCTGGCCGATGGTATTCACAAGCCTCCGGAGTTCGTCCGCCGGGATCCGGTGCTCCCGTGCCACCGCCTGGATATAATTCTCCCGCTCCAGAGTCTCCGTGAAACCTGCGAGCCGGCGCGCCGCCTCCCGGTAAAAGGCAGTCTTCTCGCCGGGATCGTCAATGTTGTAGTCCTTCGCGGCCTGGTCGATCTCCCACAGGAAGGCGTTCCTGGCCTGATCGATGCGCTCCTGATAGGCCTCCGCCCCCAGTCCCTTGATAAACTCGTCCGGATCCTTGTAAGGCTTCATGGACAGGACCTTCGCGGAGATCCCGGCCTCCCTGAGCAGGGGGATGGCCCGCTTTGCCGCGTTCACGCCCGCGCCATCCGAATCGTAGGTCAGAACGACCTCCTTCACGTAGCGGCGGATCAGAAGACAGTGCTGGGACGTCAGCGCTGTTCCCAGGGATGCCACCGCGTTGCTGAACCCCGCCTGGTGCAGGGAGATCACATCCATGTAGCCTTCGCACAGAAGGAAGTAGTCCTTCCTGGAATTCTTCGCGTAATTCAGTCCGTAGAGATTCCGGCTCTTGTCGAAAAGCTTTGTCTCCGGAGAGTTCAGGTATTTCGGCTCCCCGTCTCCCATGACGCGTCCGCCGAAGCCGATGACCCGGTTCGAGACATCCAGGATCGGGAACATCGCCCGGTTCCAGAACTTATCCCTGGTATGCTTTTCCTCGATGGTCACCAGCCCGCTTTGCTTAAGGACGTCGTCCTTGTAACCCCTGCTCCGGAGAAAGCGGTAAAGCTCTCCCGGCTGCCGGCTGGAATACCCCAGACCGAAATGTCGGATGGTCTCGTCCGTGAGCCGGCGTCCCTTGAGATAGAGGTAGGCCCGCTCTCCCTCCCGGGTGTGCAGAAGCTGGTAATAGTGGGTCGCAGCCGCCTTGTGGATCTCCAGAAGCTGGGACTTCAGATCCTGGGCCTTCTTTTCTTCCTCTGTATAAGGGCGCTCCGGCAGCGTCACGCCGGCCCGCTTCGCCAGGAACTGGACCGCCTCGGGGAAGGTCAGATTCTCGTACTGCATGATAAAAGAGATCACGTTCCCGCCGGCGCCGCAGCCGAAGCAGTAATAGATCTGCTTGCTGCGGGAAACGGAGAAGGATCCCGTCTTTTCGTTGTGGAACGGGCACAGGCCGAAATAGCTGGCACCCTTCCGCTTCAGGGAAACATAGCCGGAGATCACGTCCAGGATGTCGTTTCTGGCACGCACTTCTTCGATCACTTCTTCCGGATAACGCATCCTGTCCCTCCTTTCCTCATCTTTCCCTTATGGTTCCGGTCCCGTTTCCGGGACATTTGCGGTCTTCGCTCAAAGCTGCGTTCAGAACACCGTCCACGCCTTCGGGATGAACTTGTCCTCGTAAGTCTTGATGGCGTACTGGTCGCTCATGCCTGCGATGAAATCACAGACCGTCCGCTCCATGGGCTGCCCCAGATCCCGCATGAAGGACTGATACTCCTCCGGCATCTCCTCCGGACGGCGGAGATAATATTCGTACAGCTGCGCAATCATCTGCTCCGCCTTGCCCTCCTCTTCCTTCGGGGCGCTGTTCTGATAGACGTTCTCGAACATCCAGCGGCGGAGTCCCATCATGGTCTCGAACATCCCCTCTGAGAGCCTGATGTCGGGAATGCCCAGACTGTTCCGGATCGCGTCGTTTATCATCGTGTTCAGACGCTCCCGTACGCTGTGGCCCAGCACTTCCGTAAAGCAGGCGGGAATGTCTTCTTCGCGGAAGATGCCGGCGCGGAGCGAGTCGTCGATATCGTGGTTGATGTAGGCGATCTTGTCGGAAATGCGGACCACCTTTCCCTCCATGATGGAGGGATGTCCGGAAGTCCCGTGGTTCAGGATCCCGTCCCGGACCTCTTTCGTCAGGTTCAGGCCGCGGCCGTTTTTTTCGAGAAATTCCACTGCGCGGACGCTCTGCTCCGCATGGCGGAACCCTTCGGTCCGGATGCGGTTCAGGACCCGCTCCCCGGCGTGGCCGAAGGGCGTGTGGCCCAGGTCATGGCCCAGGGCGACAGCTTCCGTGAGATCTTCGTTGAGACGCAGTGATTTTGAGATGGTGCGGGCGATCTGGGAGACCTCCAGCGTATGGGTGAGGCGTGTCCTGTAATGATCCCCTTCCGGGGCGAGAAAGACCTGGGTCTTGTGCTTCAGCCGCCGGAAGGTCTTGCAGTGAAGGATCCGGTCCCGGTCCCTCTGGTAGACGGGGCGGAGGAAGTCCTGGGGCTCCTCTCTGTCCCGGCCTGCGGACCGGCTGCTGAGCGACGCGAACGGCGACAGGATCTTTTCTTCTGTCGCCTCCAGCTGTTCTCTGATCGTCATAGGCACCCTCCGTTGAAAAGCGGTAAAAACCGCAGGAAGAATTGCGCAGTCTAACAGCTATTTTATCACAAATGAAGATAATGAAAAACCCTTCCGATTTCTCGGAAGGGTTTTTATCGATGCGGGAAATGGGACTTGAACCCACACGACCTACGGCCACTAGATCCTTAGTCTAGCCTGTCTGCCAATTCCAGCATCCCCGCTCAACAGGAGAAAGTATAGCACACACCTTCTGTGAATGCAAGCGCAAATTGCTCCCGCCCGTGAAAAGTTTCCGGGGCTTTCTCCGGTCTAAAAAAGAAATATCTCCGCAAAAAAATGATTGACACATTCTGCTTCATACGGTATACTCTCTTTTGTTCGCAGAGATGGCGGAATTGGCAGACGCGCACGGTTCAGGTCCGTGTGACAGCAATGTCATGAGGGTTCAAGTCCCTTTCTCTGCACGGTAAGGCAGGTCGGAAGACCTGCCTTTTACTTTTGATACGCGCAGCACCGGTGCAGAGAAGGGGACTATCTCTGCATGTGCATTCTCCGCAGAGTATTTCTTTCTTCCGGACTATGAAAAACAGGACAGGCCCGCCGGCCTGTCCTGTTTTTTTCATTTCCGTTATCTTATATTCGATTCCCGAATTACGCCACTGCGCTCTTCGCGGTCTCGACCAGCTTAGTGAAGCCTGCCGCATCGTTGATGGCCAGGTCAGCGAGGACCTTGCGGTTGATCTCAACGTTTGCCTTCTTCAGGCCGTACATGAATCTGGAATAGGAAATATCATTCATTCTGCATGCAGCGTTGATGCGGGCGATCCAGAGAGAACGGAACTGTCTCTTTCTCTGCTTGCGGCCCTCATAAGCGGTTGCAAGCGCTCTCATGACGGTCTGCTTCGCAACTCTGTACTGCTTGGAACGAGCGCCTCTGTAGCCCTTAGCAAGCTTCAGAACTCTGTTATGTTTTGCCTTAGCGTGCATCGCACCTTTTACTCTTGCCATTGTGGTTGATCCTCCTTCTTAACTTCTCATCCCGATTACAGATACGGCAGAATCTTCTTCATGACCTTTGCATTCGTATGATCGGTCACGATGTCTTTTCTGAGGTTTCTCTTTCTCTTCGTAGACTTCTTCGTTAAGATGTGGGACTTATAAGCCTTATTTCTGACAAGCTTACCGGTACCGGACACTTTAAAACGCTTTGCTGCTGCTCTGCTGGTTTTTACTTTCGGCATGATGATATCCTCCTGTTAATTCTTTTTTGCGCTCATGAACATGACCAGGCTGCGGCCTTCCACCTTGGAAGGCTTGTCGATCACTGCGATGTCTTCAAGTGCCTTTGCGAAATCATCCAGAATATACCTGGACTGATTCATGTGGGACATCTCGCGTCCGCGGAAGCGCAGTGTAACCTTCACCTTGTTGCCTTTTTCCAGGAACTTCCTGGCGGCGTTCGTTTTTGTAGCCAGATCATTGTCATCGATATTTGGGGAAAGACGCACTTCCTTCAGCTCGACGATCTTCTGCTTTTTTCTGGCCTCCTTGTCACGGCGGATCATCTCGTAACGGTACTTGCCGTAATCGATGATCTTACACACCGGCGGCTTTGCTGCCGGCGCAACACAAACCAGATCCAGCTCTGCCTCCTCCGCAATCTTCAGTGCCTCCTGAGAAGACATGACTCCGAGCTGCTCTCCTTCCGTTCCGATCAGGCGGACCTCTCTGAATCTGATCTGCCCGTTAACCAATGATTCGCTGATAGCTGAACACCTCCAATTTCTTTCTGCAGATTCCTGCGTGACTGAATTCCGGCGGGAGACCTGATCCCCGCTGAAACAAAAAAAGTACGGTGGAAAGCTCCGCCGCACACACAAAACAAGAAACCGGACGTATCCGATCATCTCTCTGTATGAACCCGGGTCACTCCTGGAACCGTGCCGAGGTGAGGCGAACCTGCTTTCCTGTAAAAAACAACATTAGAATAATATCAGACGGTTAGAGATATGTCAACTACTTATTTTTGCAGTCTGCTCGGGCCTGTCTCTCCGGGAAAGACGCTGTGCCGCCGCACCCGGTCCTCCGGATGCGGCGGCCTGCGCCCTTTGACTGCTCTGATTCAGTTTCACATCTCCCCGGGGACTTCATTGAGCAGTTCCAGGGAGTGCTCCTCATTCATAATGTCGCACATATCGAGGAAGGTATCCAGCGGTACGTTGCGGATCTGCTTGTTGGAGCCGCGGACATTGATGGAGACAGTGTTCTCCGCCGCCTCCTGGTCCCCCAGGACGATGATGTACGGATCCTTGTAATTCTTGTATTTCTTGATCTTCTCCTTCATGTTGGCGTCGGTATAGTCCACCTCGTAGCGGATGCCGTTCTTCCGGAGAAGCTTTGCCACCTTCTCAGCATAGGCGTTGTGCTCGACGCGGATCGGGACGATGCCGACCTGGCACGGGGACAGCCAGAAGGGGAACGCGCCCTTGAAGTTCTCGATCAGGATGCCGATGAAGCGCTCCATGGAGCCGAAGATCGCGCGGTGGATCATGACCGGCTGCTTCTGGGTTCCGTCCTGGGCCACATACTTCATGCCGAAGTTCAGCGGCAGCTGGAAGTCAAGCTGGATGGTTCCCATCTGCCACTCTCTGCCCAGCGCGTCGCGCATCTTCAGGTCGATCTTCGGGCCGTAGAAGGCGCCGTCGCCCTCGTTGATCTCGTAATTGCCTTCGCCGTACTTCTCGTCCAGGATCTTCTTCAGATCCGCTTCCGCCTGGTTCCAGGTATTGATGTCGCCCATGTAGTCGTCCGGTCTGGTGGACAGCTCGGCGATGTAGGTCAGGCCGAAGGTGCCGTAAAGCTTTCCCGCGATCTCCATGATACTGTTGATCTCAGCGCCGATCTGGTCCTCGGTGACGAAGATGTGGGCATCGTCCTGGCGGAACAGCTGCACACGGAACAGGCCGTTCAGCTCGCCGGACTTCTCTTTTCTGTGGATCACGTCCACCTGGTTGATGCGGAAGGGCAGCTCCTTATAGGAACGGAGCGCGCGCTGGAACACCTTGATGGTGTTGGGGCAGTTCATGGGCTTTGCCGCCATGGTGTCTTCCGCGGTGATGGTGAGGTTTCCTTCCTCATCCTTTCCGGGGATGATGAACATGTTGTTGACGTAGTGATCCCAGTGGCCGGAGGTCTCCCACAGCTTCTTGTTGGAAAGCACCGGGCCGGAGATCTCGTTGTAGCCTGCCTCCTCGTGGATCTCTCTCCAGTAAGACAGCAGGGTGTTGAAGACCTTCCAGCCTCTCGGCAGCCAGTAGGGCATGCCCGGAGCGCTCTCGTCGAACATGAAAAGATCCAGCTGCGGTCCCAGCTTCTTGTGATCCCGCTCCATCGCTTCCTGGACCAGCTTCAGGTGTGCCTTCAGTTCATCCTTGGACGGGAATGCGTAGACGTAGATTCTCTGCAGCTGATCCCGCTTCTCGTCGCCTCTCCAGTAGGAGCCGGAGACGGACTTGATCTCGAACGCGGTGCTGAGCAGTTCCGCGGAATTCGCGATGTGCGGTCCGCGGCACAGATCGACGAAATCATCGCCGGTGTACCAGATGGTCAGCTTCTCCTCATCCGGCAGATCCTCGATCAGTTCCTTCTTGAACTTCTGGTCTGCGAAGAGCTCCAGCGCCTCCGCGCGGGTCATCTCCTTTTCGGTCCAGTCTTCCTTCCGCTTCAGGATCTCCCGCATCTTGTTCTCGATCTGCTTGAAATCGTCCTTGTTCACGGTGCGGGGAAGGATGAAGTCATAGTAAAATCCGTCCGCGATCTGCGGGCCGATGGCATACTGGACGTTCTCCTTGCCGAAGATCTCGATCACGGCCTTGGCCAGCACATGGGCAAGGGAGTGACGGTACACTTCAAGGAACTCTTTTCTTTCCATGGTTTTCCTCCTTTTTCTGACGGCAGGAACGGTTTTGAAAAAACAGAAAGCGTCCCTGCATTGTTTGCAATGCAGGGACGCTTATGCGCGGTTCCACCCTGTTTATCCGCATCCGGTATCCCGGAACTTCTGCGGATCACTTCATTTGACGGTAACGGTGTCGGCCGGGCCGGATTGGGGCCGCTCGGAGATGGTCTTCAACAGGTTCCGGGGAAAGCGCTTCCAGAACGGGGCTGTCCCCGGCGCTTCTCTCTGGCAGCGGAAAGCTGTCTACTCTTCTCGTCAACGCTTATATATATTCCCGCGGCTTTGCGCCGCTTAAAAGATATTACTCCACGCCGCCGGAAAATTCAAGTACGTATAACATAAAAATGCGTTCCGCCCTCTCCTGCGGGCCGGGATGCCCGGAACCGCTGCGCCAAACGGCGGAGTTCACACTCCCAGGAAATGTCTGGCCATCTCGAAGTAGATGGTCAGGCTGACTGCGTCCACCAGGGTCGTGATCAGCGGGGAGGCCATGATGGCGGGATCGATGCCGATCCGCTGCGCCGTCATCGGCAGCAGGCATCCGATCATCTTCGCGATGATGATCGTGAAGAACATGCTGATGACCACCGTCAGGCAGACCATAAACTGGCCGGGATTGAAGATCGTAAGCCGGATCAGATTGATCGCCGCCAGGACGACAGCACAGGTGATGCCGACCCGGAATTCCTTCCAGAGGACCTTCAGCACGTCGCTCAGCTCGATGTCGCCGACCGCCATGCCTCGGATGATCATGGTGCTGGCCTGACTTCCGCAGTTTCCGCCGGTGTCCATGAGCATCGGGATAAAGGTGACCAGGATCGGCATGACCTCAAAGGCCGCCTCGTAGCGCGCCAGCAGGGCGCCGGTCAGCATGGCGCTGATCATGAGGAACATCAGCCAGGGAATGCGGTGCCGGGCCATCTCAAAGACGCCGGTCTTCAGGTAGGGCTTCTCGGAAGGCGTCATAGCAGCCATCTTTTCGAAGTCCTCCGTAGCCTCTTCTTCCATGACGTCGACCGCGTCGTCGATGGTGACGATACCGACCAGACGGTCTTCTTTGTCCACCACGGGAAGGGTGGTCAGGTCGTACTTGTTGAAGAGCTCGACGACATCCTCCCGGTCATCCGTGGTCTGGGCCTTGATGACATGGGTGTCCATGATGTCCTCGATGAGGGTCTCATAGGGATTCATGAGCAGATCCTTGACGGTGACGACGCCCTCCAGGGTCCGCTTGTTGTCCATGACGTAGCAGGTGTAGATCGTTTCCTTGTCCACGCCGTGCTTCCGGATGTAAGTAAATGCGTCCTCCACGGTCATGGTCTTCCGGAGGCCGATATACTCGGCGGTCATGATGGAGCCGGCCGAATTCTCCGGATACTTCAGGAATTCATTGATCTGGGAACGGGTCTCCGGTGTCGCGTTCTGCAGGACACGCTTCACGATGTTCGCCGGCAGCTCCTCGACCATATCGACGGCATCATCGACCGAAAGATCTTCGATGATGTTTGTCAGCTCTTTATCGGTGATGCTGCTGACGATATGCTGCTGCTTGTCCAGTTCCAGGCAGGCGAAGACGTCCGACGCAAGCTCCTTCGGGAGCATTCGGAACACGACCACCGTCTTTTCCGGATCCAGTTCCTCGATAAATGCGGCGACGTCGACCTCATTCATCTCGGAAAGCTCCTGCCGGAGCGTCCGGAACTGTCTCTCGTTCACCAGCTGAAGAAGCGCCTCATTTCTGGCCTCTTCCTCCTGGATCTCATTGGGGCTCAGTTCAGCCATGCGCGCACCTCCTTATCATCTTTGTCGGCCCGGCCCGGACAGAACCTTCTCCCGCCGGGAAAAAACAAGGGGCTGAATCATCAGCCCCTGTTCGACTCAAAGCATATTATAAACCAAACTTATCAATAATGACACAAAATTTTGATCACTTCTTCAGGTCAGAGGGACGCATGGTCAGATCGATGCGCTCCTTGCCGTTTCTGTCCTTGTCGACCTTCATGACCTTGACGGTGACGATATCGCCTTCCTTGACAACATCCTCCACCTTTCCGATCCGGCGGTCCGCCAGTCGGGAAATGTGGATCATGCCGTCGGTGTTCGGCTTCAGGTTGACAAAAGCGCCGATCTCCAGGATCCGGACCACCGGGCCGGTGAAGATCATGCCGGGCTCGATCTCGGTGACGATGTTCTTGATGGCTGCGATGGCGCCGTTGATCTTCTCCTGGTCGATGCCGGCGACGTTCACGCTGCCGTCTTCCTCGATGTCGATGGTGACGCCGAAGTCCTCGATAAGCTTGTTGATGACCTTGCCCTGCTTGCCGACCACGTCACCGATCTTCTTCGGATCGATCTTGATCTGGACGATCTTCGGCGCATAGGGGCTGATCTCCGGCCGCGGCTCGGAGATGACCGGGTTCATGACCTCGTTCAGGATGTACATTCTCGCCTCGCGGGTGCGGGCGATCGCTTCCTCGACGATGGGTCTGGTCAGGCCGTGGATCTTGATATCCATCTGGATCGCGGTGATTCCCTTCTCGGTACCGGCGACCTTGAAGTCCATGTCGCCGAAGAAGTCCTCGATGCCCTGGATGTCGGTGAGGACGATGTAGTCGTCATCGGTGTCGCCGGTGACCAGTCCGCAGGAGATGCCTGCCACAGGGCGCTTGATCGGGACGCCGGCTGCCATCAGGGACATGCTGGACGCGCAGACACTGGCCTGGGAGGTGGAACCGTTGGACTCCATGGTCTCAGACACGCAGCGGATCGCGTAGGGGAACTCTTCCTCGGACGGAAGCATCGGACGCAGAGCGCGCTCCGCAAGGGCGCCGTGACCGATCTCGCGGCGGCCCGGGCCTCTGGAGACCTTGGTCTCTCCGACGGAATATGCCGGGAAGTTGTACTGGTGCAGGTAGCGCTTGCTCTTGATGTCGGTGTCCATGCCCTCAAGGCGCTGGACCTCGGAGAGGGGTGCCAGGGTGCAGATGTCCAGGATCTGGGTCTGTCCTCTGGTGAACATCGCGGAACCGTGGACCCGCGGGATGATGTCGATCTCAGCGTCCAGCGGACGGATCTGGGTGATCTGACGGCCGTCCGGTCTCTTGTGGTCGCGGAGGATCATCTTGCGGACCGTCTTCTTCTGATACTGGTACATCGCGTCCGGAAGAAGCTTCAGCCACTCCTCATTGTCCGCGAACTTCTCCTTTGCCAGGGCGGTCAGCTCATCAACAGCCTTGTCGCGGGCCTGCTTGTCGTCGGTGAAGACTGCCGTTTCCATGGTCTCCGGCGGAATGACTTCCTTCAGGGCAGCCATCAGATCCTCCGGCATAGCCGCGGACGCGTAGCTGTGCTTCTTCTTGCCGACCTCGGCGCGGATCTTGTTGATGAAGGCGATGAGCTCCTTGTTGACCTTGTCCGCCTCATAGATCGCGTCGATCATGGTCTGCTCTTCGACCTCGTTGGCGCCGGCCTCGATCATGATGACCTTGTCCGCGGTGCTGGCCACGGTCAGCTCCAGATCAGAGATATGCTTCTGGGCATAGCCCGGGTTGATGACGAACTTTCCGTCGATCAGGCCCACCTGGGTCATGGCGCAGGGGCCGTCAAAGGGGATGTCGGAAATGGTGACCGCGATGGCGGTGCCGATCATGGCGACCAGCTCCGGGGTGCACTCCGGGTCGACGCTCATGACCAGGTTCTCCAGGGTCACGTCGTTCCGGTAGTCCTTCGGGAACAGCGGACGCATGGGGCGGTCGATGACACGGTCCGTCAGGATCGCGTTCTCGGAGGGCTTACCCTCTCTCTTGTTGAAGCCGCCCGGGATCTTGCCGACAGCATACTGTCTCTCACTGTACTCGACAGACAGCGGGAAGAAATCGATACCCTCTCTGGGCTGCTTGCTGGCAGTCGCGGTGGAGAGCACGACGGTATCCCCGTAGTGCAGCAGCACGGCGCCGTTTGCCTGTGCGCAGACTCTTCCGATCTCAGCGGTCAGCTTCCTTCCGGCGAGATCCATGCTGTAGCTCTTGAATTCTTTGCTCATCTTTTCTCCTTCTCTTCTTCCGTTCGTGTTGCTTGCGTACATGGTGCTTAAAAACACAGTTTCAGGGTGGAAACGAATTTCCACCCTGAAAAGAAAGCCGTATGGTATTACTTTCTCAGTCCGAGCTTCTCGATGAGTGCACGATAGCCATCCAGATCGGTCTTCTTGAGATAGGTAAGAAGTCCTCTTCTCTGGCCGACCATCATCAGAAGTCCTCTTCTGGAATGATGATCCTTCGGGTTTGCCTTCAGGTGCTCGGTGAGCTCGCGGATACGCTCGGTAAGGATCGCGATCTGGACCTCCGGTGAACCGGTGTCGCCTTCCTTTCTTCCGTATGCTGCGATAAGTTCTGCCTTCTTTTCCTTGCTGATCATAGTTCTTTTCTCCTTTTTCTTTTACTGACCCGGGACCGGGAGACCGGTGGAGTATTCCGGAACCTCAGCCGCGGGCGAACATATTGCCGTGTCATATTAGCACAGTCGTGATAATTATGTCAATGAGATAAATCTTAACTCTCCTTAACTATGCTGCATATACGCGATGTCTTTCGCGATCTGTGTCCGCAGCTCTTCCAGAGAGCCGAATTTCCGTTCCGGCCTGAGGAAGCGGAAGAAGCGGATGCAGATTTTTTCCCCGTAGACATCCCCCGAGAAATCCAGAAGGAAGGTCTCGATGCGGACCCGGTGGTTCAGCCGGTCCTCAGACACTGTGGGGTTTTCTCCGACGTTGGTGATTCCCCGGACGGACACGCCGTTCCCGAAGACCACCTCCGTGGCGTAGACGCCGAAGCGCGGCAGAAGCTTTCCCGCCGGCACGTCCAGATTCACAGTCGGAAATCCCAGCCGGCTTCTGCCGATGCCGTTCCCGTGGGTGATGACTCCTTCCACAGAGTAAACAGCGCCCAGCAGGGTGTTGGCCTTCTCCACATTTCCGTTCTGCAGTTCTTCCCGGATATAGGTGGAACTGATGTCCCGGTCTCCGTCCTTCTCCTTCTCGATGATCACCGGGAGGAAACCGCATTCCGGTCCCATCCTGCGGAGGAGATCCGCGCTGCCGCTTCGGTTTCTGCCGAAGGCGCAGTCCGGGCCGGCGACGATCGCCTTCATATTCATTTTTCCGATCAGGATATCCCGGACAAAGTCCTCACCGCTCATGGAAGCGATCTCCGGTGTAAAGGGATATTCGACAATATACTCGATCCCCGCGTCGCGGAGCCGTTCCCTGCGCTCTGCGTTCGTGTTGATCTGGGGGCGGAAATTCCCTTCCACCACCGCGGAAGGCGGCGTCCCGAAGGTAAAGACCGCCGTCTTTAAGCCCTTCTCCTCCGCGATGCGGAGCATGGTGCTGAAGATCTTCTGGTGCCCCTTGTGCTCTCCGTCAAACTTTCCGATGGAGACCACCGTCGGGACGCCGATGCTGACGTCCGTTGTTCCGATCCATTCCTTCAATATGATATGCCTCCGATCCTCAAAGGAACATTTTTTCCGGCCGGTAATAATTCCCGGCCTTTCTGTACAGCCCGGTAAACTGACCGCTGCTGTCATAGACCCGGCAGATCTCCTCCGTCTCCGGATGGATAAACTCCACTGCGACCGGATTTCCGTTGTGCAGGAACCTGTCTCCTTCCGGGTCTGAAGAAACCGCGGGATGGTCCGCCAGGACCTGGTCCACTGGGATGAGATAACGCTCCGGCTCCCCGGCATCACAGCCCTCCCGCAGTGCGCCAAGCGTCACCGCGTCCCCGATCCGGAACTGCCCGGAAGCAGTCCGGGTGAGTTCTTCCATACATCCGCCGCAGCAAAGCTTCCGGCCGATGTCGTCGCAGAGGGTGCGGATATAGGTCCCCTTTGTGCATTTCACGGTCATGGTGACCCGGGGCAGCGAGATCTCTTCGATCACGATGGAGAGGATCCCGACTCTCCGGGGCTTACGCTCCACCTCGATCCCGCGCCGCGCCAGGTCCACCAGTTTCTGTCCGTTGACCTTCAGAGCAGAATACATGGGTGGGATCTGGTCGTATTCCCCGACAAACCCGAGGATCGCGTCCCGCACCTCTTCCGGGCCGCAGGTGACCTCCTGCTCCGAAAGCACCGTGCCGCTCATGTCCTGGGTGTCCGTAGCGATCCCGAGACGCAGGACCGCACGGTATTCCTTGGAACGGTCCGTCAGAAGATCGCAGAGCTTTGTAGCGTTTCCCAGACAGACCGGGAGCACGCCCACCGCGTCCGGGTCCAGAGTCCCGGTATGGCCGATCTTTTTCTGCCTGAAAATACCTCTCATTTTCGCCACAACGTCATGAGAGGTATATCCTTTTTCCTTATATACATTGATTACGCCGTTCAGCATCCGGCTTCCTGCCCTTCTCCGAGCTGCGCAGCCACTTCCGCCCGCACCTTCCGGACGATCTCATCGATATTGCCGGCAAGGTTGCAGCCGGCCGCGCGGATATGTCCGCCGCCGCCGAATCCCCGGGCTATCAGGGAAACGTCCGTTTTTTTCACGGAGCGGAAGGACAGACGGTACTTTCCGGGCTCGGACTCAGAGATCAGCACCGCGCAGTCCACACCCTCCGTGAGGCGCATCTGCTCCGCGATCCCGTCCATATCCCGGTAATCCACATCATATTCCGCTTTGTCTTCCATTGTGATCACGGACCAAATATACTGCCCACCGCAGTCCAGGACACTCTTTTCCAGTGCCCGGCCCATGATAAGCTGCTGCTTGCGGGTCTTCATATAGAAAGCCTTGTCGATGATCTCGCCGAAGGGGATTCCCTTTTCCATCAGGATCCCTGCGATCCGCATGGTCTCTTTGGACGTCATTTCATATTTGAAGACGCCCGTGTCCGTCACGATCCCGGTATAGAGGCACGCCGCCGTATCACGGCTGATCCGGTCCTCCTCAAAGAATCCGGACAGGACCTCGCAGGCGGAACTTGCCGTGCCGCGTATCACATTTGTGTCCGCGAACCCGGTGTTCGTGCGATGGTGGTCGATCAGGAAGGTCTCTGACGCGTTCTCAAAGATTCCCCGGAAATCTCCGAGGCGGTCGATGCCGGCCGTATCCAGGGATACCGCCAGGTCCGCCCGGAACTCCGGGTCCGGTTCATGAATGATCTCCCCGTAGCCCCGCAGAAATCCGAAACGGTCCGACGCGGGCTCCAGAAACACCCGCACATCCTTCTCGGGCCAGCAGTCCGTTACGTAGCTTTTCAGCGCCAGTGCAGAGCCCACGCAGTCTCCGTCCGGATGAATGTGGCCGAGGACCGCGATCGTTTCCGCCCGCTCGATCTTATTCTTCAGAATCGGGTCCGCCATCCTGATCCTCCCCGCCGTTTTCCTCTTCATTTTCCTCATCGCTGCCCATGCCGCCGGCTTCCTTCAGTTCCCCGAGGATGCTCTCGATGTGGACGCCGTAGGACATGGAGTTGTCCGCGACGAATCTCAGTTCCGGCGTGATGCGGAGATTGACGGTGTGCGCCAGTTCCCTGCGGATGTACCCGGAGGCGCTCTTCAAGCCCGCCAGCGTGTCCGCCACTGCCTGCTCGTCTCCCAGGACGCTGACATAGACGGTGCAGTATTTCAGATCCGCAGTCACCCGGGCGTCCGTGATACTGGCCATGGGGCTGACGCGGGGATCTTTGATCCCCCGCATCAGAATGGCCTGGATCTCCTTCCGCACTTCCGCGTTGATCCTGGTGTTTTTAATACTTCCCTTTTTCATTTCAGTTTCTCGGTACCTCTACCATGGCATAAGCCTCGACCAGGTCTCCTTCCATCAGATCACTGAACTTCTCGAAGACCAGACCGCACTCATAGCCGGCGTTGACTTCCTTGACGTCGTCCTTGAAGCGCTTCAGGGAAGCGAGATTTCCGTCAAAGATCTGTTTTCCGTCTCTTGTGATCCTTGCCTTGCAGCCTCTCTGGATCTTGCCGTCCAGGATGTAGGAGCCGGCAATGGTGCCGACGCCGGAGGACTTGAACAGCATACGGACCTCGGCGTGGCCGATGACCTTCTCCTCGTAGACCGGGGCAAGCATACCCTTCATGGCGCTCTCGATATCCTCGATGGCCTGGTAAATGACCTTGTACAGGCGGATATCCACGCCCTCGTGCTCCGCGGTGCTCTTGGCCATCGCGTCCGGACGGACGTTGAAGCCGATGATGATCGCGTTGCTGGCGCTGGCCAGAGCCACGTCGGATTCGCTGATCGCGCCGACTGCGCCGTGAATGACCTTGACCTGGACCTCGTCGTTGGAAAGCTTGAGGAGGGAGGTCCTGACAGCCTCGACAGAGCCCTGGACGTCTGCCTTCACGATGATCGGCAGCTCCTGGACATTGCCGGACTTGATCTGGTCGAAGAGGTTGTCGATGGAGATCTGCTTTGCCTTGGTCTCCTCGATGAGCTTCGACTTGCCCTCGCTGATGAAGGTCGCCGCGAAGTCCTTCGCCTCCTTGTCGCTGTCCATGGCCACGAAGATCTCGCCCGCGTTCGGGACGTTGTTAAGACCCAGGATCGCCACCGGCGTGGAGGGCTTTGCCTCCTTCATCCGCGCGCCGTTCTCGTTCAGCATGGCGCGGACCTTGCCGGAGCATGCGCCTGCAGCGACGAAATCGCCCACATGCAGGGTGCCCTTCTGGACCAGGATGGTAGCCACCGGGCCTCTGCCCTTGTCAAGCTGTGCCTCGATGACAAGACCGCGGGCGTTCCGGTTCGGATCCGCCTTCAGTTCCTTCATGTCGGCAGTCAGGAGGATCATCTCCAGGAGGTTCTCGATGCCCTCCCCGGTCTTCGCGGAGATCGGGCACATGATGGTGGAGCCGCCCCAGTCCTCAGAGATCAGCTGATACTCGGTAAGTTCCTGCTTCACGCGGTCGACGTTGGCATTCGGCTTGTCGATCTTGTTGATGGCGACGATGATCTCGACGCCCGCCGCCTTCGCGTGGTTGATCGCTTCGATAGTCTGCGGCATGACGCCGTCATCCGCCGCGACAATCAGGACCGCGATGTCCGTGGCCTGGGCGCCGCGCATACGCATGGCCGTGAATGCCTCGTGGCCCGGCGTATCCAGGAAGGTGATCAGACGATCGTTGATCTTCACCTGGTATGCGCCGATATGCTGGGTGATTCCGCCGGCCTCGCGGCTGGTGACGCTGGTATTCCGGATCGCGTCCAGAAGGGACGTCTTGCCGTGGTCGACGTGACCCATGACGCAGACGACCGGGGGACGCGGAACCATTGCGGACTCGTCCTCGGCATCCTCACGGAGGAGTTCCTCGATGACGTCGACCTTTTCTTCTCTGGTGCAGAGGATATCGTAATCCAGCGCGATCTCCTCAGCCTTCTCATAGGGGATCTCGGAGTTGATGTTGTAGATCTCACCCTTGATAAACATCTTCTTGATCAGCTCGGAAGCGTTCTTCTTCATCTTCTTCGCCAGATCATTGATAGTGATGGTATCGGGGATGATCAGCTCCTTGATCTCTTCCTCGACCTTTACTGCCTTCGGCTTCACGCCCTGCTGCTCAAAGGCATGGATGCTGCCGCCTCTGCCGCCCTTGCCGGTCTTGAAACCGTCCTCAGTCCTGTGCCGCTTGTCGTTCTTGTCCTTGAAATTGTTCTTGTTCGGGCGGTTGCTCACAGACTTCTTGACCAGAGCGCCGTCGCCCTGCGGCTGTGTCTTCCCGCCGAATCCGCTGCCCGGACGGCCGCCGCCGAATCCGCTGCCCGGACGGCCGCTGCCGCCCTGGAAGCCGGTACCTGCCGGACGGTTCCCCTGGAAACGGTCGCCCTGCGGACGGTTCCCCTGGAAGCCGGTGCCTGCCGGACGGTTCCCCTGGTAACCGGTGCCCGCCGGACGGTTCCCCTGGAAACGGTCGCCCTGCGGACGGTTCCCCTGATAGCCGGTGCCTGCCGGACGGTTCCCCTGATAACCGGTGCCTGCCGGACGGTTCCCCTGGGGACGGTCGCCCTGCGGACGGTTCCCCTGATAGCCGGTGCCTGCCGGACGATTTCCCTGATAACCGGTGCCTGCCGGACGGTTCCCCTGATAGCCGGTGCCCGCCGGACGGTTCCCCTGATAGCCGGTGCCTGCCGGACGGTTCCCCTGATAGCCGGTGCCTGCCGGACGGTTCCCCTGATAGCGGTCGCCCTGCGGACGGTTCCCCTGGTAGACGGATCCTGCCGGACGGTTTGCCGGAGCCTGGGGCTGCTGTGCCGCCGGTCTTGCTGCAGGAGCTGCCGGTCTTGCCGCCGGAGCCTGGGGCTGCTGTGCCGCCGGTGCCGCTTCCTTCGGCTGCTGTGCCGCCGGTGCCGCCTCTGCCGGCTTCGGCGCCGGTGCTGCTTCCTTCGGCTGCTGCGCTGCCGGAGCTGTCTCCGCCGGCTTCGGTGCCGGTGCTGCTTCCTTCGGCTGCTGCACTGCCGGAGCTGTCTCCGCCGGCTTCGGTGCCGGTGCTGCTTCCTTCGGCTGCTGCGCTGCCGGAGCTGTCTCCGCCGGCTTCGGTGCCGGTGCTGCTTCCTTCGGCTGCTGCGCTGCCGGAGCTGCCTCCGCCGGCTTCGGCGCCGGTGCTGCTTCCTTCGGCTGCTGTGCCGCCGGAGCTGCTGCGGGCTTCGGAGCAGTCTTCGGCTTCAGGCGGAGCTGCTGCGCATTCTGCGGACGGAAGACCGCGGTAAACTTCTTCTTTTTCGGTGCCTCGGCAGCGGTTCCGGCAGCATCTGCCTTCGGAGCCTCCTGCTTCGGCGGCTCCGGCTTCTTCGGCGCAAAATGAGTACGGATCATGCCCTCTTCCTGGGCAGAAATATTTGACATGGGGACTTTATTGTCGATCCCCTTTTCACTCAGATAATTCAGGATATCCCGGTTTGATTTCCCGAGTTCCTTCGCAAGTTCGTTAATTCTCAATATCATTACCCCCGCTAGACTTCAGATGTTTGAATATCGCATTGGCGAATCCTTCATCATCCAGTGCGACCGATGACCGTTCTTCCTTTCCGATCGCGTGTCCCAGTGTTTCCTTGTCTGAGATCACCGCAAAGGGAATTTCGTAAAATTCACATTTGGTCCGGAACTGCTTCTTCGTATTCTCGGAAGCATCGCCGGCGACGAACACCGCCGCAGCTCTTCCGGACTGGATCATCTTCTCCACGGCGAAACCGCCGCTGGCGACATGTCCTGCCTTCATTGCCATACCGATCAGTCCCAGGATCTTAGCTTCCTTCTGCAATTCCGCTCATCTCCTTTTCCAGCTGCCGGCATACATCCTCCGGAACTTTCTCCCGGAAGGAACGGTCCAGGCCCTTTGTCCTGATGGCCTTCCGCATGCATTCCGGATCACGGCAGATATAAGCGCCGCGCCCGTTCATCCTTCCGCTTTCGTCAAGAAGGATCTGTCCCTCCGGCGTCTTTACGACGCGGATCAGTTCCTTCTTCGGTTTTTCACAGCCGCACCCGATACAGGTCCGGATCGGTAGTTTCTTCAAGGCTTATTCGTTCGCCTCCTCTGTGGTCTCTTCCGCGGCAGGCTCTTCGTATTCCTCGAAGTCCGCAGCGCCCTCCATCTGATAGTCAATGCCGAGCTCATCGAAGAGTCCGGACTCTCTTGCCTGCGTCTCGCTCTTGATGTCGATCTTGAAGCCGGTCAGCTTTGCCGCAAGTCTCGCGTTCTGGCCTTCCTTGCCGATGGCCAGGGACAGCTGATAGTCCGGAACGATGACCTGGGCCTCACGGCCTTCCTCGTCCGCGACGACGCAGATGACCTTTGCCGGGCTCAGGGCGTTCTCGATCAGGTACGCGGGATTGTCATCCCAGTTGATAATATCGATCTTCTCGCCCCGGAGCTCATCGACCACCGCGTTGACGCGGGAGCCGTTGATGCCGACGCAGGCGCCCACCGGATCCACGTTCGGATCGTTGGACCACACCGCCATCTTGGTGCGGGATCCCGCCTCGCGGGCGATCGCTTTGATCTCCACCGTGCCGTCGCGCACCTCGGTGACTTCCTGCTCGAACAGGCGCTTCACCAGCTCCGGATGGGTCCGGGAGACCGTGATCCGCGGGCCCCGCGGGGTATCCTTGACCTCGACCACGAAGAGCTTGATGCGGTCTGTCGGCTTGAAGACCTCGCCCTTGACCTGCTCGCTCTCGGTGAGGATCGTGTCGCAGCGGCCGAGGTTGACGGAGATGTTCTTTCCGATGATCCTCTGGACCGTTCCGGTGGTGATGTCGCGCTCCTTCTCAAAGTAGTCGTTGTAGATGACCTTCCGCTCTTCCTCACGGATCTTCTGAAGGATCACGTTCTTCGCGACGCCGGTGGCGATGCGTCCGAACTCGCGGGATTTGATTTCAAAGGGGACCACATCCTCGACCTCGTACTTCGGATCGATCATCTTCGCGTCCGCAAGGGAGATCATGGTCGCCTTCTCTTCGACGGTCGGGTTCTCCGGCATCTTGTCGACGACCAGCTTTTTCTGTACGACGCGGTACTTGCAGGTCTCGCGGTCCATAATTACGTCCACGTTGTCCGAGGTTCCGTAATTGTTCTTGCAGGCACTGAGAAGAGAGTTCGTGATCGCATCCAGAAGAGATTCTCTGCTGATGTTCTTCTCTTTTTCAAGCAGTTTAATAGCTTCCAGAAGCTCGTTGCCGGTCTCGACCGGTTCCTTGTTTGCCTTTCTCATGGTTCTTCCTGTATCCTCCGTTGTTTAAAAATCCAGTGCCAGTCTGATCATGGCAATATTGCTGCGCTCCAGTACCGTCTTGGTCCCTTCGCTCTCGATGGTGATGCTCTTTTCATCAAAGCCCTTCAGGATCCCGGAAAACTCTTTCTGTTTTTCAATGGCCTTGAAAAGCCTGATCTCAACTTCCTTCCCGTTCTCACGGATCAGGTCGCGGTCCTTTTTCAGCTGCCGGCCCAGTCCCGGGGAACTGATCTCCAGAATGTAGTTCTCGGGGATGAAATCTTCCCGGTCCAGCCAGTCCGAGACCTTCCGGCTGAGATCCGCGCAGTCGTCGACGCCGATGCCGCCTTCCATGTCACAGTAGGCCCGCAGATACCACATACCTGCCTCCCGGACAAATTCCACATCGACGATCTCAAAGTCCATGCTTTTCTGCAGCTCGCGGAGGAACTCCTCCGTCCGCTGGGCATACTGCTCATGTTTTGAATTCGATTTTGCCATGGCACTCCTGTCCAAAAAAAGATGTGGACCAGATCGGTCCACATCCTTAAAATTATTCAGCTTCAAGCAGATTCTAGCACCCTGCTTTTCAAAAATCAAGCATTTTTGCGGGTTTTCTTTCTGCAGATTCTGAAAAACTGTTGTTTTCAGCCCTTTCCCGGACTGCCGGGTTATTTTCTGTCACCGGTCAGCGCGCACATGATCTCGTTGCTGCGGCGGATAAAATCAGCCATCCGGTCAGGGCTCAGGCTTCCGTGCTGGATCCGTGCCAGGTCATAGAGCTGCTCGCAGATCTGCTTCGTGAGGGACGGCTTCTTCGGAGCGGCGGCCTCTTCCGCCTTCTCCTCCGCGCCTTCCGCAGTCTCTGCCGGTGCTGCCGTATCCGCAGCTTCCGCAGTCTCTGCCGGCGCTGCCGCCTCTTCGGCAGCCTCGTCCGCCTTCTTCTCCTCAGTCTTCTCGGTGACCACCACCTTGGAGCGGAGGAATTCCACCAGCGGGTGCTTCGTGTTCAGGACCAGGGTCTCGCCCTCGCCCGCGAACATGGAAAGATCCATGCCCATGCTGTACTGCTTCATCATCTCCTGCATGCGGCGGCTCTCCTCGGAGACCGTCAGGATCGAAGCGGTCGCTGCGTCCTTCAGCGCCTCCAGCTTCACGGTCAGTTTATCGTTTCCGATGGCCTTCTTCACTGCCTTGGCCAGCGCCTCGTCCTGCTTCTTCTGCGCCTCGTCCGGATCCGGGGTCTCCTCCCGGAAAGCGTCCGCCAGGTCCGCGTCGATGCGCAGGAACTTCAGATCCTTGTTCTTCTGCTCCAGTCTGGAGATGAAGGGCGCGTCGATGGCGTGGGGAAGGATCACCGCGTCGATCTTCTGCTCGCGGAACATCCGGATGTACTGACTCTGCTCGTTCTCGTCGGTCACATAGAACACCTTGTTCTCAAAGCGCTCCTTGTTCTCCTCCATGCAGTCCTTCAGCGTCAGGTACTTGCCGTCGATGTTCTTAAAGAGGATATAGTCGTTCATGCGGTCCGCGAACTTCTCATCCTTCAGACAGCCGTACTTGATGAAGGGGGCGATGTCGTCCCAGTACTTTTCATAGTTCTCCCGGTCAGTCTTGCACATGCCGGTAAGCTTGTCCGCCACCTTCTTGGAGATGTAATCGCTGATCTTCTGCACAAAGCCGTCATTCTGCAGCGCGCTTCTGGAGACATTCAGCGGAAGGTCCGGGCAGTCGATGACGCCCTTCAGAAGAAGAAGGAACTCCGGGATGACCTCCTTGATATTGTCCGCGATGAAGACCTGGTTGTTGTAAAGCTTGATCTTGCCTTCCGCGGACTCGTACTCCAGATTGATCTTCGGGAAATAAAGGATGCCCTTCAGGTTGAAGGGATAGTCCATGTTCAGGTGGATCCAGAACAGGGGCTCACGGTAGTCCATAAAGACCTTCCGGTAGAATTTCTTGTATTCGTCGTCCTTGCACTCGTTGGGGTGCTTCGTCCAGAGCGGGTGGATGTCGTTCAGCATCACCGGCCGCTTCAGGATCTTATACTCCTCCTTCGCCGGCACGGTCTCCACCGTCTCCTTAGTGCCGTCCTCTTTTTCCTTTTCCTCGGTCTGCGCCGGGGTCATGATCGTCTCGACGATGGTGTCGTCGTCCCGGAGATCTTCCTTCGGGATGATCTCCGTCTCGTCCTTCTTGTCCGCGTTCTCCAGATAGATCGGGATCGGCATGAAGGAGCAGTACTTGTCCAGGATCTCACGGATCCGGTACTCATTCGCGAACTCCTTGCTGTCCTCGTTCAGATACAGCGTGACGGTGGTGCCGCGCTCCGTCTTTTCGCCGTCCTTCATCTCGAAGGTCACGCCGCCTTCCGACTCCCAGTGTACCGGGATCGCTTCCGGGACATAAGACAGCGTGTCGATGGTCACCTTGTCCGCGACCATGAACGCGGAGTAGAAGCCCAGGCCGAAGTGGCCGATGATCTGGTCGTCGTTTGCCTTGTCCTTGTATTTCGCCAGGAAGTCCTGGGCGCCGGAGAAGGCGATCTGGTTGATGTATTCCTCGACCTCATCCGCGGTCATGCCCAGACCGTTGTCGGAGAAGCTGATCGTCAGGTTGTCTGCGCTGACTGCCACATGCACCTCGTACTTCTCATCCGCCGGTGCTGTATATTCGCCCATCAGCGAAAGCTTCTTCAGCTTCGTGATGGCGTCGCATCCGTTAGATACCATTTCACGGACGAAGATATCGTGGTCGGAATAAAGCCACTTCTTGATGATCGGAAAGATATTGTCACTGTTGATGGAAAGATTTCCCTGCTTGATTGCCATTCTGTTTCACCTCTTGTCATAGTATATGGCTGCCCCGCCTAAGCATCGCAGCCTCTCCGGTCCTGTGGCCGGATAATTGCCCCGAAGACTATTATAGTACATATAGAACAGATGTCAACATGAAATCAGCACTCGCGATCAGCGAGTGCTAACATTTTTTCCAGAAGCTGTTCAGTTCCTCTTCAATCCGGGAAAGATCCGTACGCCGGAGGTCCGCCCACTCCAGCGGAAAAAGGCTGCGGGAGCGCGGCGTCAGGAAACGGTCGTCCAGCAAAAGGATCACTCCCCGGTCCCGGTCGGTGCGGATCAGCCGTCCTGCGGCCTGCCGTACCTTATTCATACCGGGATAGCGGTAGGCGTAGTCAAATCCGTCCTTTCCTGCCGCGTCAAAATACTCTTTGACCAGCTCCGATTCCGGATTGATGGCCGGGAGTCCGGTTCCCACCACGATGCAGCCTATCAGCCGGTCCTCCGCCAGGTCTATGCCCTCGGAAAAGGCTCCGCCCATGACACAGAGCCCCAGGCGGGAATTCCCGTCGGCCTTAGCGAAGACGGAAAGAAAGGCTCTCCTCTGATCCTCGTCCATCTCCTTCTCCTGGACCAGGATCTCTGTACCGGGGATCCGGAGCACCTTCTCCACCTTTCCGAGAAACTCATAGGAAGGAAAGAAGGCCAGATAGTTTCCTGTCTTCGCCGAAACCGTGATCCGGAGATACTCCGCGATCCGCCGGAACTCAGTCTCCGTCCGGCGCTGATAGCGGGAACTGACGTCCGAAGCCGCCAGCAGGAGCCTGTTCTCCGGGTCGAAGGGACTTTCCGTATAGATCGCGTATTCCTCCGGATTCCCCGTCAGCATTTCCTTATAATACTGCACCGGCAGAAGCGTCCCGGAGAAGAATACTGTGGTCCGCGCGCTCTCCAGGCATTTCTTAAGCCGGGCGGAAGGATCCACACACAGAAGCCGGATCCGGAACCCGTCATCGTCAAAGCGGGCATAGATCCGGTATCCCTCCCCGGCCTGCTCCGCAGTCTCCAGAAAAGTGCGTATCTCAAAGAAGCCGGTCAGGACTTCCTTCCGCTCCGGAAAATTCTTCTGCTCCTCCAGAAGGCGGCTCAGTTCAAAATAACTTCCGGTCAGCGGCTCCATCAGGAAGTTGATGTCCGGCAGCTCCGCCACAGTCCCGGACAGGATCCCCCGGCCCACCTCGGGATAATCCCCGAGATTCCGCCGCAGGGAAAGCATGGCACGGTTCAGCCGGTCCAGCGCCCGGGATGCCCTTCCGTCTTTCTTCATGATCAGCTTCTTCAGCGCCAGCACATCCTCCTTTACCAGAGAAGCGCTGTACATTTCCGAAGCCCGGTCCGGCAGGTTATGGGCCTCGTCCACCAGAAAGATATAATCTCCGCCGGCGCCTTCCGAGAAGTACCTGCGGAGGCGCACCCGCGGGTCAAAGGCGTAATTGTAGTCCGCGATGACCGTGTCGCACCAGACACTGACGTCAAGGGCGAATTCATAGGGGCAGACCCCGGCTTTCTCCGCCGCGGCCAGCAGCCGCTCCGCAGTGAACAGCCCGCCCTCCTTCAGCAGTTCAAAAACCGCGTCGTTCACCCGGTCAAAATGGCCCTTCGCGTAAGGACAGAGCTCCGGGTTGCACTCGAATACTTCGTTCGGGCAGAGCTTTTCCTTTGCCCTGATGGTGCAGGCCAGCAGGTCCAGCCCCCGGCTTAAGAGGACCTGAAGGTTCTCCTCCGCCACAGACGCGGTGACGGTCTTCGCCGTCAGATAAAAGATCCGCTCCGTCAGTCCTTCCGCCATGGCCTTGACCGAAGGAAACAGCACCGAAAGCGTCTTCCCGACACCGGTGGGCGCCTGGACAAACAGATTCCTGCTGCGCCTGACCGCACGGAACACGTCCACCGCGATCCGCTTCTGTCCCTGCCGGTAATCATAGGGAAAATCCAGCGCTTCCCCGGAGCGGTTCCTCTCCTCGCGGTGATCTGCCTGGAAATGTGCCCAGCGGAAATACTGCTCCGCCAGATCCGTCATCCACGTTTCCAGCTCCTCCGCCGTCCGGACTGTCTGAAACCGCCGGATCTCCTCAGTGTCAAGATCGCAGTAGGTGATCTGGCAGGTTACCCCGGAAAGTCCTTCCTCCCGTGCCAGCATGCAGGCATAGCAGTATGCCTGGGCCAGATGCAGGGGCTTCGCTTCCGTGAATCTCGTCACATCCGCATAGACGCCCTTGATCTCGTCCACCAGCACCATGCCGTCCCTGCGGTCGATGCCGTCGGCCCGCCCCTCAACGACCAGCTGAAGGTCTCCGTCTTCAAAGGTCGTCTTCAGCGGGACCTCCGCCCGGTAGGTGGAGGGCATGGACCGCTGGATCTTCCGGTGGATCCTTCCGCCCGCCAGCATCGCCTCCGGGTCCGGACCCGACTCTGTTCTGTTGTCGATATCTCCGGACCGCAGGATAAACTCGATCAGCGCCCGGACTGAGATCCTTACTGTTTTCATGGTTCCTATTATAGCATTGCCGCGGCAAAAGTCTTCCTTAACGAAAATGCCGCATCGGAATGTTCTCCGATGCGGCGTGTACGATTATTTTACGACCGATATTACTTTGCGGCAAATTTCAGAAGTGTCTTCTCGAATTCCGGATCAAATCCTTCATAACGGACAGTCAGATCTCTTGTCAGGTCCAGGCCGAGGACGCCAAGAATCGACTTTCCATCGACAACAATGCGGTCGTAGCAGACATCCACATTGAAACTGCACTCGGCAGCTGCCTTAACAAACTCGCTGACCGAATCCCTGTCCCGAAGACGAACGGTACGTTCAAACATGTTCTATCTCCTTTCATTCGTGCGGAACCAGATCACTCCGGTTCCCGTTTCGGGTTGCGAAAACTATAGCAGATGTTATTTTCCATTTCAATTATCAATAATGACGAAATGTTTTGCGCTTTTTTGTCATTTTGTCAACATTATTTACATTTTTACCATCCCGGTCCGGGTTTTTCAGGAGAACCGGTCCGGGTTTTCCGCCGGGTTTTCCGGCGGGTTTCCCGGCAGAAATCTCCTTGACATAATACGCCCGGCTATGGTATAGTTTCATGCGTGGCTGGAAACAGCTGCGGTCCAGAGGAATAGTTCAGTGGTAGAACGTCGGTCTCCAAAACCGATAACGGGGGTTCGAGTCCCTCTTCCTCTGCGGAAAACGTCATCCGAAGGGATGACGTTTTTTCTATTTCACATCACAGGCCCCGCTCAATCTGAGCGGGGCCTGTTTTGTTTCACCGTACCTTGTTCTGCTTATCGCTGCCGGTCAGCCGAACAGCTCCCGTATCGCTTCGCTGACGCTGGATACCCCGACGCAGCGGATCCCTTCCGGGATATGGATCCTGGATATGCAGGATCCCGGAAGGACGCAGCGGGTGAAGCCCAGCTTCGCCGCCTCCCGGACCCGGTACTCTGCCATGGATACGGAACGCACTTCCCCGGACAGGCCGACCTCTCCAAAAAGCACAGTCTCTTCTCCCACCGGGATGTCCTTATAAGAGGAAACGATGGCCATCACCACTGCCAGATCCATGGCCGGCTCGTTCATCCGGATACCGCCCGCGATATTGATGTAGGCGTCATAGTGAGAAAGCGGGATCCTGCACCGCTTTTCCAGCACTGCCATCAGAAGGTTGACCCTGTTGAAATCCATGCCGGCAGCCGTTCTCCTGGCGATCCCGAAGGCAGTCTCCGTGACCAGGGCCTGGATCTCCAGAAGAATAGGTCTGGACCCCTCGACGGAGCACGCGACCACCGCGCCGCTGGCGCCCACCGGCCGTCCCTCCAGCATATATTCCGAGGGATTCGGCACCTCCCGGAGTCCCTGCTCCGTCATCTCAAATACGCCGATCTCGTTGGTCGAGCCGAAGCGGTTCTTCACGGCCCGGAGGATCCGGTAGGACACATTTTTCTCCCCTTCAAAATACAGGACCGTGTCCACCATGTGCTCCAGGACCCGGGGTCCTGCCACCTGGCCGTCCTTGGTCACGTGGCCGATGATGAAGATGGTGATGCCTTCTCCCTTGGCCAGCTGCAGGAGAACATTCGTCGACTCGCGGACCTGGCTCACGGAGCCCGGCGCCGCGGACACATTCTCACTGAACATGGTCTGGATGGAGTCGATGACCGCCACATCCGGCCGGTCCTTCTCCATCACGCCCCGGATCAGGTCCAGGTTCGTCTCACAGAGAAAACGGAGGTCGTCCTCCATCTCTCCGATCCGTTCCGCCCGCATCCGGATCTGGCGCAGGGACTCCTCTCCGGAAATATAGAGGACCTTTTTCCCGTTCTTCGCGTAGTTCCGGCAGATCTGGAGCAGGATCGTCGATTTCCCGATGCCGGGATCGCCACCGACCAGGACCATGGATCCCGCGACGGTGCCGCCGCCCAGGACCCTGTCCAGTTCTTCCGAACCCGTGGTGAACCGTTCCTCGCTGTCCGCCGGGACATCCTTCAGACAGACCGGCGCGGCCGCGCCCCGGAGCGGGGTTGCCCTTCTTGCCCCGGCCCCCGCAGTCTTCGGAGCCGTCGGCTCCTCCACCATGGTGTTCCATGCATGGCAGGCCGGACATTGTCCGGCCCACTTTGATGATTCATATCCGCATTCACTGCAGAAAAACGCAGTGCTTCTGATCTTTGCCATGCTTATTTCCTGATCACCCTGACCTTGACCTGCTTCCCCTGGGAAAGCTCCACGCTGAAGGTCAGCTTGCCGCTCAGGTTCGTCGTGATGACGCCGATGGAAGCATCGTCCAGGAAGACTTCATAATCCGTCTCTTCCTCCATGCCGAGTGTGATCTCCGCATCCTCCGGCCCCTCGACCGTGAATTCCATGACTCCGTCTGTCTCCGTCAGCCGGTGGACCGCCGTCCCCGGCACCGATTCGTAGACCAGAAGGTCATTCTGCTCCAGACGGGTGCTCTCCTTGTAGGTCTTCACCTTGAAGAAGTTCCCCTCAAAGGGATAGTCGGAGACTTTCTTCTTCTCGGAAAGAGTGTAGTCGCCAAAACTAAGATACACTTCGTCTTCAACGCGGATCAGCTCACTGATTACTGCCATTTTTCACTCCGTTTCTTCAGATGCTCTGCCTGATGCATAATTGCTGCTGCCTGTTCCGTGGTTCCGTCAGGTTTCCGCTGCCTTCACAGGTTTCCGGCGCTTCTTCGGCTTTTCCGAAGCTTCGGTCTCTGTAAATACAAGCCTCCGTTCAGATTCCTGCCCGGCCTCCGGACAGGTCACAAGGATCTCGGACCGCTCCTTCACGGTCCCCTCCAGCAGCGCCTCCGCCAGACGGTCCTCCAGTTCGGTCTGGATGGTCCGCTTCAGCGGCCGTGCGCCGTATTTCGGATCGTAGCCGCGGTCGATCAGGAATTCCTTTGCCTCCGGGGAGACTACAATCTTCAGCCCCATCTGGCTCTCCGTGCGCTTCTCGATGCCGCGGAGCAGGATATCCACGATCTCCTTCATGTTTTCGCGGGTCAGCTGATGGAAGACGATCGTCTCGTCGATGCGGTTCAGGAACTCCGGCTTGAAGAGCCTTCGCACCTCGTCCATAACGCCGTCCTTCATATGCCTGTAGTCCGTCTCGGCGTTTTCCCGCGCCGCGAATCCCAGGACCTTCGGCGCGACGATACGCTGGGCGCCCGCATTGCTGGTCATGATGATGATGGTATTCTTGAAATCGATCTTTCTTCCCTGGGAGTCGGTGATATGGCCGTCGTCCAGGACCTGGAGCAGGATGTTGAAAACATCCGGATGGGCCTTCTCGATCTCGTCAAAAAGAATGACCGAGTAGGGATTCCTGCGGACCTTCTCGGAGAGCTGTCCTCCCTCGTCATAGCCCACATATCCGGGCGGGGATCCGACCATCTTGGAGACGCTGTGCTTCTCCATGTACTCACTCATATCGACGCGGATCAGGGCCTGCTCCGTGCCGAACATCGCCTCGGCGAGAGCCTTGCAGAGCTCCGTCTTTCCGACGCCGGTGGGTCCCAGGAACAGGAAGGAACCGATGGGCCGGTGCGGGTCCTTCAGCCCCACGCGTCCGCGGCGGATAGCCCGGGCCACCGCGCCGACCGCTTCTTCCTGTCCGACCACCCGTTCGTGAAGGACCGATTCCAGCTTCCGGAGGCGCTCATTCTCCTCCTCCGTAAGCTTCTGGACCGGGATCTTCGTCCAGGCGGAGACCACGTCCGCGATGTCCGATTCGCTTACGATCAGCTTCCTGCTGCGCTTGTCCTTTTCCCACTTCTCCCGGACCTTGTCGATCTTTGCCTGCTTCTTCTCCTGACGCTTTTTGATCTCGCCTGCCCGTTCAAACTCCTCGGAGCGGACGGCAAGCTCCTTCTGCTTCTCCAGCTTTTCGATCTCTTCCGTCATTTCCCGGATCTCCGGCGGCTCCACAAAGTTCTGGAGGCGGATGCGGGACGCGGACTCGTCGATCAGGTCTATAGCCTTGTCCGGCAGGAAACGGTCGCTGATATAGCGGGCAGAGAGATGCACCGCCGCGCTGACAGCATCGTCCGTGATGGTGACCTTGTGATGCTGTTCGTACTTCGGACGGAGGCCGGTCAGGATCTGGATGGATTCCTCCTCCGAGGGCTCCTCCACCGTGATCGGCTGGAAGCGCCGCTCCAGGGCGGCATCCTTCTCGATGTGCTTCCGGTACTCTTCGATGGTGGTGGCACCGATGAGCTGCAGCTCGCCTCTCGCCAGGGACGGCTTCAGGATGTTGCTTGCGTCCATAGCGCCCTCAGCCGCGCCGGCACCGATGATGGTGTGGATCTCGTCGATGAACAGGAGGACGTTGCCGGAATGCATGACCTCCTCCAGAACCTTCTTGATGCGCTCTTCAAATTCGCCCCTGTACTTGGATCCGGCGATCATGCCGGAAAGATCCAGGGTGACCAGGCGTCTGCCCAGCAGCGTCTCCGGAACGGTTCCTTCCACGATCATCTGGGCAAGGCCTTCGACGACGGCAGTCTTGCCGACGCCCGGCTCGCCGATCAGACAGGGATTGTTTTTCGTGCGGCGGCTCAGGATCTGCATGACCCGCTGCATCTCCGCCTTGCGGCCGATGACCGGGTCCAGACGTCCGTTCCGCGCAAGCTCCGTCAGATCCCGGGAATACTGGTCCAGGGTCGGGGTGTCCTTCGGATCCCCGCCCGCAGCCTGCTGCGGCCCGTAGCCTGCACTGTCGCCGGAAACGCCTTCTTCTCCCATGGCACCCATGACGTCCACGTAAAGCTTCTGTGCCTGCACACCCATGGTATACAGGAGTTTGCTGGCGACACAGGTCTTTTCCCGCAGGATCGCGATCAGAAGGTGCTCTGTCCCGATCTGGGGTGAACGGAAGCGTTCCGCCTCCCGGTGGCTGTTCTCGATGACCCTCTTCGCCATCGGGGAATACTGGGGTTCATCGCCCACCAGGGTGTTCTGACGGGGCTTCAGGACATGGTCGATCATGTCCGTCAGCTTCTTCTCCGTCACCTCGTTCTCCGCCAGGACACGGGCTGCGACGCCGGTGCCCTGCCGGACCAGCCCCAGCAGGATGTGCTCAGTCCCGATATGGCTGTTGTTCATGGTGCGTGCGGCCCGGTAAGCAAGATTCAGGGCCTCACGCGCCTGTTCGGAAAAATAATCCGCCATGTAATTCTTATACCTCCTTAAGTTCCGGCAGCTGTTCCCGGATATAATCCGCCCGGACAGCGTCGAGCTTTTCCCGGTCCACCGGCATGGTGGCGCCGGCGATCAGGTTGGAGGACTGCACGCCCAGATAAAGCCTGTACAGGCAGGCGGGCTCCTCCGTCCTCACGATCCCGTCCGTGATCCCGGCAATGACCTGGGAAAGATAGCTCAGGGCATCCCGGAGGGACAGCTTCCTTGCATATTTCAGAAGTCCGTAGGACTTGAACGCTTCGTCCTCCCGTTCCAGGCGGTGGGACTCCAGCGACTTTCTGCGGATCTGGTTTTCTTCACTGTTCAGCTGGGCAGCGACCTTGGATACCAGATCCAGGATCTCCCGCTCGCTCATCCCCAGCGTCTTTGCGTTTGAGACATCATACAGTGCCCCGTAGTTTTCCTTGCCGGTGCCGTACACGCCCCGGACCGTCACGCCGAAGCGGTTCATGGACGCCAGCAGATTCGGGAACTGTTTCCCGGTGGACAGGGCCGGCAGATGCACCACGATATTGGCCCGCATCCCGGTACCGACATTGGTCGGGAAACTGGTGAGATATCCGTACCTGTCGTCAAAAGCATAGCTGAAACGCTCGTTGATATAGTCGTCGAGACGTCCGGCCTTCTCCCACAGCTCATAGAGATGGGAATTCGGCGCCAGGACCTGGAGACGGAAATGATCGTCCCCGTTCAGGACGAGGGAGATGTCCTCAGACTCCGAGAGCATGAGCCCCACCGGCGTCTTCTTCTGAAGGATCCCCGCATTCAGCACCCGGCGCTCCCGCATGGCGTCCCGCGCGGCATCCGGCAGGTCGGAAAGCAGGCAGGAAGACATGGTCTCTCCTTCCACGGCGCCTATATCTTCCAGCCTCGTCCGCATGGTCTCGATCAGGCGGAGGGAATCCTGCCCGTTCAGACGGTTCGGAAAGCACTGGTCCGCGCAGTTTCTGGCGAGACGTATCCTGCTGGAAATATAGTTGTTTCCGGGTTCCATCCGGACCTGTTCATACCATTTTTCCATCTCTTCAGTCCTCGCTTTCCAGTGCCCGGATCTGATCCCGCAGCGTTGCGGCTTCTTCATAATTCTCATTTCTGACCGCCTGGTTCAGCTTCGCGCGGAGCTCGCTGATCCGGTTCATCTTCGGGTCTCCGGCGGAAAGGACCGCATTCTCCTCGCCGGTATGGTCCGCGGACGATGTTTCAGGCCCGGTGCCCTTCAGATCTTCGGTGAGACTCTTCGGCACCATGCGGAGCCCGTATTTCGGGTGTTTTCCCTTGTGCACGTCATTTCCCTGTATCTGCTTGATGCTGTCCTGGATCAGAAGATCAAAAACTTCATAGCAGTCCGGACAGCCGAAGCGGGAGTTCTCCACAAACTCCTGATAACTCATCCCGCAGTTCGGGCAGACGATCTGGGCGTAGCGCTCATCCGACTGTTCGCCCTCTTCGCCGAACAGGGCGGACAGAAGCTTCGCGAAGGGAAATTCCCCGTCAAAGAGGACCGACGCCGCCCCGAAATTCAGTTCCTGTGCGCACTGGGTGCAGAAATGGTGTTCCGTCTTCTGGCCGTTGATGATCTCGGTGTAGGAGATGGTCGCCTCACGGATCTTGCATCTTTCGCAGATCATATAAATTCCTCCGTCGTTCCGTTCAGGAACGCATCATACAGTTCGTCCACAAGGGAGTGCGCGTCATCCCTGCTCACGCCGTTGCAGATGCCCCGGGCCAGGACGACGGCAAGCTCCCGCTTCATGTGGTCCAGGACACGGAGCCGGTTTGCGTCCACACTGATGACCGCGCCCTTTCTCCGGTCCAGCTTGATAAAGCCTTCCTGCCGCAGGATCGAATATGCCTTGTTCACGGTGTGCATGTTGATTCCGATCTCCTCCGCCATCTGGCGGACCGAAGGAAGGCTGTCCCCGTCCCGGATCTGATCTGTCGCGATGCCCAGGATGATCTGGTTGATCAGCTGGACATAAAACGCTTCGTCACTGTTGAAATCAATATACAGCTGCATGCTTTCACCTCTTGCAGAATATCTTTTGGGTAGTTGTTATACTAATTATATAACAGATTGCCTGATATAGCAAGAAGAAGAAAGACTGTACAGGCAATGCAGATCTGCTTTGCCTGTACAGTCCCGAATAAGCTAATGATTACTTTTCTTCATCGTCGAAGGTCAGCTCCTCAAAATCAAGATCCTCGAAGCCGTCATCCTCGTCCTCAGGCGCTGTCTGTGCTGCAGGCGCAGGTGCCGGTGCGGATGTGGGTGCCGGAGCTGGTTTGGGTGCCGGAGCAGGTGCCGGAATCGGTGCAGGTGCCGGAGCAGCTGCAGACGCCGGAGCAGCTGCAGACGCCGGAGCAGCTGCAGGTGCCGGAGCATAGGCAGCCGGCGGGACCGGTCTCATGCCGGGAGCCCCTGCAGGCGCGGACGGGAAGAAGGGTTCCGGAGCAGGCTCCGGTCCGAAGGCCTCGTCCTCTTCCGCGGAAGAAAGCTCCGCGTCACCGGAATTGCCGGACTCGTCCTCGCTGTAATCACTTCCTGATTCGTCTTCCGGCTCATCAGGGCCGCCCTTGCCGCCCCGCATCGCCATCAGGATCGCCGCGATCACGGCAATCGCCGCGACCAGGATCAGAGCGATCAGCATCATGCCTCTGTTCTTGTACTTCTTCTCAAGTTCCTCGTACGCGGAATCCGGCTTTTCCTTATCTCCGCCGTTCTCCGGTTCTTCCGCCGCATGATCCGCGAAGTATCTCTGGATCGTCTTTTCCTTCAGGTCGAAGCGGTAGAAGCCGCGGTCGCCGTCCTGATTCATGCCGTAGAAGACACAGTAGTTTTCGCCGTTGTCTTCTTTTCCGACCCATCCGAGGACCGGACGTCCGTTCAGATTCAGACGGCTCTCCGTCAGTTCGGACGGTACCGTGACGCCGCTTTCCATCGGCACTGCGGTAATCTTCCGGGCATTCGCGCCCACCTCGACGTAAGGTGCCCAGTTGCCGCTGTTCTGATCATAAAGGAACAGGTCGCCGCTGCCGTCCGCACCGATCAGGTACATCATCCGCATACTTTCGTCGCTGCCCTTGCCGGCGGTGATGTAGCTGCCGTCGAAGCTGTAGCTTTCTGCAGACCAGCCCTCCGGAAGAAGCGTAGTGTCAAAGCTCTCCGCGATCTCGTAGCTGCTTCCGTCGACTGTCACGGAAAGACCGCCCTCGCCGCCCGGAGCCGCAGTCGGGGTTTCGCCTTCCTGCTTGACTACGACGATCGTATACCCGCCGAGAATGCTTCCGTCCGAAGCGGTCAGATTGCAGTTGATGGTGTTTTCTCCCAGCTGCAGGTCTTCATTTCCGGTGATCGTGACCTTGACATTCGGATCCGCCGCCGGTGCGCTGATCGCGATCCTGGTGACCTCGTCACCAACGGTGACGCGGTATTCGCGAATGTCAGGCGCGAAGGCCGGCGTCAGGGTTCCGGGGCTGACCTGCAGGGAACTGAGGACTGCCTGGTCCGATGCCGCAGTGCCTTCTCCGCCGCCTTCGGTTACTGTGACCGCCGAGCTTCCCTGGTGGGCGATGGTGGCAATCTTCTGATCCTGGTCATAGATCTCAGCCGTGCTGATCTCGATTTTTGAGGTGCCGGCTTTCAGCGCCTTGAAGTTCAGACCGTACATCCAGTCCTTTGCGTCCGTCGTCGCCTGTCCCTTGACGCTCAGGGATCCTGCGCCGCCTTCCGTATTGTCGCCGTTTACGAATTCCAGCGCTTCCGGATCATACTTAAGCATGATCGATGCGCTTCCCAGCGGTTCTCCCGTCGAGGATACCACATGCATCGCGACGTTGACCGTATCCCCCACGGCCGCCGAAGGATCTGAGAAAGATATTTTCACGTCCATGGCAAATGCCGTCAGGCAGAAAAGGGACGTCAGGGAAACTGCCGCCGCGATCAGTGCGGCGGTCAGAAGCCTGCGCAGATTTGCAAATGTTCTGTTCATATCATGGAACTCCTTTGATATTCAGTTTACTGCCCTGAGGGGCCCACCAGCTGTACGGTTCCTGAGCTTCCGGCCTGGGGTGCGCCGGAATCCGGAGCGGGACTGCTGCTGATGCCGGACTGGTCCGTGTTGATGAAGCCGGACTGATCCGAATTGATAAAGCCGGACTGATCCGAATTAACAAATCCGGGGCCGGACGCGGAAGGATCTCCGCCGCCCTCCGGATAAGGTCCGCTGCCGCCTGACGATCCGTCTCCGCCCTGCGCGCCGTTTCCGGCCTGTCCGCCGGCCTGCTTCGCGACGTTGATCGTGTAGCTGCGCACATCTCCGTTCGCGGCGGTTACCGTGACAGTGACCTGGGCCATTCCGCCGGAAAGCGTGATCCAGCCGGTTCCCTGCACAGTGGCTCCGGAATCGATGGCGGAAGCGCTGACATTGACGCCCTGGACGCCCGGATCCACGATCAGGTCATAGGAATTTACATCCATGGAGAAGCTCGGCGTAATACTGAAGCCGTCCACGGAAAGCGCTTTAAGCTTGTTGTTCGGGCTGCCGTCCTTTGTCGGGCAGGATGCCGCCGTCTCCGGCATACCGGTGTAGACCGGAATCCGGAAGACCAGTGCCTGCTGCTTCAGGGACTCGCTGTAAGCCTGACCGAGTTTGAAGCCTTCCGACGCCGCGCCTTCGACATTCGTCATGTACTGATGCTGGTAGCGGTTCTTTGAAGTCACATTAAACTTCTTCAGATAGAAGGTATCCTGGCCTTCCCGTACGAAGTTTTCCCCGTAGCAGTCTGCGCCGCCGATGATGGCTTTCTCAATGCTGTTCCAGGGCCGTCCGTAGGAACCGGCCTGGGAAGCCCACCAGAGACCGCGGGTCACCGCGCTCATGGTGCCGTCGTCGTACGCCTGGATATTAAAGAAATTATAGATTCCCGGATAGTTTGAGCTTCTGCCGCTGATCAGGTCGCTGGTGCCGTTCTTTCCCTGTTCCTGCAGGATCATGGCTGTCAGAACGTAGGGGTTGACGCTGGATTCCTGCGCGGCGCGCATGATAATATCGATATAATTGACGCTGCCATCGCCGGACTGTGCGCCGGAAGAGCTGCCGCCGGAACTGCTTCCGGAAGCGCCGGGACCTGACGAAGCATTGTCGTCATATCCGCGGCCGTCCGGTCCGATGACCATCGCCTTCGCGCCGACGTTCAGGGTATCGAACACCTTTGCAGTGGGGGCCCCTGTGATCACGCCGATCACTTCCCCGCCGGAGGGCGCGGACGATGCCGGCGCGCTGCCGGAGGAGCTGCTGCTCTCAGAGCTGCCGGAGGAAGTGTTTCCGGAAGAAATGCTGCCGGAAGAGCCGGACTGTGTCTGCGTTCCGGAGACCGGAGATCCTGCGAACCCGGTTCCTTCACCGGAGGGCGAAATGCCTGCCTGCTCCGTCAGGGCCGTGTCAGGAGACGCTGCCTGGGTAGTTTCTGCCGCAGCCTGGGTGGTTTCCGGCGTCTGCGATGTTTCCGGTGCCTGCGATGTTTCCGCTGTCTGTATTGTTTCCGCCGTGGTCTGGCTGCCGCTGCTGCCGGGAGCGATCCCCACGGTTCCGCCGGCCGGTGTCTGCCCTGCGCTGCCGGATGTCTGACCTGCGCCGCTGTCTCCTGCGGGAGCTGCCGCGCTGCTGTCCGGGGTCGGCGACACGCCGCCGTCAGGGGCCGGGCTTGCACTGCCGTCGGGAGTCGGACCTGAGGCGCTTCCGTAGTTGGAAGCACGACCGGCCATAAAGGTGCCTTCCGTGATCTTCTCTACACCCTCAGCCGTCTGCGTGGAAGCATTGTAGCTGTGGGTCTGGAACTGGAAAATATAGGAAGTGTTCAGGAAATTCCGCGGATCCATATAATAGCGGATCACAGCCTCGCTGGCAGCGACCCAGTTGCTGCCGTCGAAGCCGGGCCAGTAGTTGGAAGCCCAGTCAAAAGCTCCGGATTCCGTGGATTTCCAGGAAGAAGCGCTGGATTTCTCGACCAGGTTGCGGCCGATCACACTCTCGTTCCGGATGACTTCTTCCCAGTCCACGCCCACGTGGTCGGCGCGGAAGATCCAGTTCGGATACTGTGCATGAACCGCGCGGAGCCATACCCGGTAGGATTCCGGGAAGCCCTGTTCACTCAGCTGCGCCTCAAAATTGCTGTCACTGGAATTGGAATAAGAAACGGAGCTTCCGAGATATGCCTTCTGAACATATCCTGAGCCGCCGGAAAAACTGATTTTCGCCCAGACCTTCCCGTCATCGCCCTGGACCTCTTCCTCGATGACGACCTGCGATCCGTTTACCAGCTCATCCACGCGGGAATATGAGGTTCCGGGACCGCTGCGGACATTCAGGGCGCTGGCCTGCACGACTGCGCTCTGCCCGGCGTAAGCCGTGCTGCGTAACAGCGGTAACGGACCGGCAAGCACCGATACTGCTGTAAGAAGCAGCGCTGCCGAACAGGCGAGGAAACGTTTAAAAATGCCTTTGTGCATCTGAATATTCTCCATAGAGGATACGTATGCTGCGTGAAATACGTATACCGCTAAAAACACGTATGCTGCGTAAAATACTTTTGCTGCGTATACAAAAATAACGGGCAGGAGCTCCTGCCCGAAACCATTATAATAATTTACGGGAAAACGGTCAACATAATATAAAAGTTGTAAGAGAAAAATAAGGTCCCCCGGCATCCGGAGGATTTCACCCAGCCAGGCTTAGTTTTTTTACGAAGGGTATGTCTGGTTTTCGCTCTCAACATTCGTATCCTGGAATGAATGATTCTCTCCCCTGCGAATGGTTAGCTTCCTTTTCGCGTCTCACGTCCGTATCGCGACCAGGAAGCGGTTTTAAGAATGAGTCGCACGCTTCGCGTGCTGAAGACGACGGCTTATCTTCGGGGCCTCCGGCCCCTCGATATCCGTCGTCTTTCACGAATCCAGAAATAAGTTACGCGAGCATAGCGCTCATTCGGAAAACCTGCGGTTTTAAGAATGAGACGCACGCTTCGCGTGCTGAAGACGACGGCTTATCTTCGGGACCTTCGGTCCCTCGATATCCGTCGTCTTTCACGAATCCAGAAATAAACTCACCCCCGGGAACAAGTAAACTTGTTCCCGGGGGCTCGCTTATTTCTGTCTTCTCTCATTCTTAAAACGCTTACATCATTCCGCCCATGCCGCCGGCGCCTGCGGGCATTGCCGGAGCGGGTTCCTTGATGTTTGCGACAACGGACTCGGTGGTCAGCAGGGTGCTGGCAACGCTGGTCGCGTTCTGAAGGGCGGTTCTGGTAACCTTTGCCGGATCCAGGATGCCGCTCTTGACCATGTCGACATACTCTTCCTTGTAAGCGTCGAAGCCGATGCCCTTCTTCGCTTCCTTGACCTTGTTGACGATGACTGCGCCCTCAAGGCCTGCGTTCTCAGCGATGTAGTACAGCGGAGACTCCAGAGCCTTCTGGACGATCTGCGCGCCGGTCTTCTCATCACCTTCAAGGGTGGCGACGAGCTTTGCGACTTCCTTGGCAGCTGCGATGTAAGCCGTGCCGCCGCCGGCGACAATGCCTTCCTCAACTGCAGCGCGGGTCGCGTTCAGAGCATCCTCCATGCGGAGCTTTGCTTCCTTCATCTCGGTCTCGGTCGCGGCACCGACGCGGATGACTGCCACACCGCCGGACAGCTTTGCAAGTCTCTCCTGCAGCTTCTCCTTATCGAAATCGGAGGTGGACTCTTCATACTGCGCCTTGATCTGTGCGGCACGGGCCTCGATATCTTCCTTCTTGCCAAGGCCGTCGACGATGACGGTGTTCTCCTTGGTGACCTTGACGGACTTAGCACGTCCGAGCTGTGCCATTCTGGCGTCCTTCAGTTCCAGGCCAAGCTGGTCGCTGATGACGGTGCCGCCGGTCAGGATCGCGATATCCTGCAGCATGTCTTTTCTTCTGTCGCCATAGCCCGGAGCCTTGACAGCGACAACGCTGAAGGTGCCGCGCAGCTTGTTGACGATCAGGGTGGTCAGAGCCTCGCCCTCGACGTCCTCAGCGATGATGAGGAGCTTTGCGCCGCTCTTCACGACCTCTTCCAGAAGCGGAAGGATCTCCTGAATGCTGCTGATCTTCTTGTCGGTGATCAGGATGTACGGATCCTCGAGGACAGCTTCCATCTTCTCCATGTCAGTTGCCATGTAAGCGGAGATGTAGCCTCTGTCGAACTGCATGCCTTCGACGACATCCAGCTCGGTCTTCATGGTCTTGGACTCTTCGATGGTGATGACGCCGTTGCTGGTCACGGTCTCCATAGCCTGTGCGACCATCTCGCCGACTTCATCGCTGGATGCGGAGATCGCTGCGACTCTCGCGATCTGCTCACGGCCGTTGATCGGCTCGGACATCTCTGCGATGGTCTCGACTGCCTTGTCAGTCGCCTTCTTCATACCCTTTCTCAGGATGATCGGGTTGCAGCCTGCAGCGATGTTCTTCACGCCTTCGTTGATCATTGCCTGAGCCAGGACCGTAGCGGTGGTGGTTCCGTCGCCTGCGACGTCGTTGGTCTTGGTAGCAACTTCCTTGACGAGCTGTGCGCCCATGTTCTGGAATGCATCCTCAAGCTCGATCTCCTTCGCGATGGTCACACCGTCGTTGGTGATCAGCGGAGCGCCGTAGGACTTATCCAGGACAACGTTTCTGCCCTTCGGTCCGATGGTAACTCTGACAGTATCTGCAAGTGCATTGACACCGGCAACCAGGGCTTCTCTCGCCTCGACGCCGTATTTGATTTCTTTTGCCATAGCTTTATTCTCCTTTATCCCTGTTCTTCAAAATTATGTTCAGTCCTCGATGATAGCAAGGACATCGCTCTGCTTGATGACAATGTACTTCTGGCCTTCGACCTCGACATCAGAGCCGGCATACTTGGAATAAAGGACCTTGTCCCCTGCCTTCACCTGCATCACGATCTCTTTGCCGTCGACAACGCCGCCCGGGCCGACCGCGATCACTTCGCCCTGACCGGGCTTTTCCTTGTCACCCTGACCCGGAAGAACGATTCCGGATGCGGTGGTCTCTTCAGCAGCGAGTTTCTTAAGCACAACACGATCAAATAACGGTACAAGCTTCATAATGTGATTGCCTCCTCACGGATATCTTTTCTGCGGAATCCCGGTTTTCCTTCATGGAGCCTTCCGGCCTCCACAGAATAAACCTTTTTCCTTTCAACAAATCATGTTATAGCACGCTTTGTTAGCACTGTCAACACTTGAGTGCTAATCTCTTTCGGTAAACATAATATCTGCATAAATTCAGAAGCGCTCCCCGGAGGAAGCGCTTATTATCACGGCCGTTTCTTATCACGGCCCTGTACTCTTCAGTTTCTGGATACTCTGCTCCAGCCCGGCCGCGCTGAGCTGGTACATGGGAAAGATCTTCCGGATCTGGACGATAGTCCAGGTGGAGTGATCATAGTCCCACAGACGCTTGTGCAGCGGGTTCAGCCAGACCGCCGCGGGGAAGTGTTTCCGGATGGCCTTCAGCCACTCCTTCCCGGACTTCTGGTTTTTCTCGTCGTAATCGAAATTGTGGGTGTAATCGTAACGGTAGTAGGTAAAGCCCACGCCCGTGCCTTCGAATTCATCCGGCGCCATGGAAGCATCGCCCACGATGATCACCTTGTACTCCGGCTTCAGGTTGTTCAGAAGCCACTCCGTCGCGACCCGGTCCTTGCTGAGACAGGTCGGCTCTTTATAGACGGAATCGTAGATGCAGTTGTGGAAGTAATAGATCTTCAGATCCTTGAAATGACTGGAACGGTGGACCGCCTGGAACAGCCGGTTGCAGAGCTCCGTGTAGCTCCACATGGAGCCGCCGCTGTCCATAAGCAGCAGAAGCTTCGTCTGGTTCTTCCTGGGCCGCTTCATCACGATCTTCAGCATGCCCGCATTGCTGCAGGTCTCGTCAATTGTCTCGTCGATATCCAGCTCTGTCTTCAGCCCGTCGTTGCGGTCGGAAAGAAGACGCAGCTTTTTCAGAGCCACCTGGTACTGACGGATGGCCAGCGTACTGTCGTCGCGGAAATCCCGGAACCGGCGCTCTCCCGCCACCATCAGGGCGCTGCGGTTCATGCCGTGGCCCAGAACGCGGATCCCGTGGGGCGCGTAGCCGCTGTGGCCGAAGGGCGTCTGTCCTCCGGTGCCGACCCACTTCTGTCCGCCGTGGTGCTGCTCCTTCTGCTCCCGGAGCCGCTGCTCCATGATCTTCCGGATCTCCTCCAGCGTCTTGTCCTTCCACATTGCATCGATCTCCGCCTTGTCGAAGTCCGTGGACGCCATGGCTTTGGCGAGCCACTTGTACAGCTCCTCCGGCAGCTGGTCCGGCGACTCGATGCGTTTGAAGTACTCGACGAAGGCCTGGTCGAAGCGGTCGTAGTCCTCGATCTTCTTCACCAGAATGGCGCGGGACATGTGATAGAACTCTGTGAGGCTTGCATGGTTCAGGTCCATGTTCAGCGCCTCCAGCAGCATGTTCCACTCATTCAGGCTGGTCTTCATGCCGTAATTCCGTAGAATGTAAAGAAAGTCTGTAAACATTCCGATCCTCCGGATCAGTAAACGTGTTCTTTCGCGGCCAGAGTCAGGTCTTCCGTCTTCTTCAGCAGTACGCCGATGAAGGGCAGCTTCTCCTTCAGTTCATCCTCGGAAACACCGCCGATGATCAGCGCCTGGATCCAGTCCAGAAGCTCGCTGGTCGCCGGCTTCTTCGTGATTCCCGCAAGGCTGCGGAGCCTGTAGAACGCGCTCAGGCAGGCATCCAGCAGATTCTGCTCCAGATCAGGATAATGGGCGCGGACGATGCGGGCCATCATCTCCTGATCCGGGAAAGCGATATAGTGGAAAATGCAGCGGCGCAGGAAGGCGTCCGGCAGTTCCTTCTCCGCGTTGGATGTGATGATCACGATGGGGCGCTGCTTTGCCTTGATGGTCTCTCCGGTCTCCGGAATGTAAAATTCCATCTGATCAAGCTCCCAGAGCAGGTCGTTCGGGAACTCCAGGTCCGCCTTGTCGATCTCGTCGATCAGAAGCACAGCCTGCTTCTCCTTCGTGAAGGCAATGCCCAGCTTTCCGAGTTTGATATAGCGGGAAATATCGTCCACGCTGTGCTCTCCGAACTGGCTGTCGTAAAGACGCTGGACGGTGTCATAGACGTACAGGCCGTCCTGGGCCTTCGTCGTAGACTTTATGTTCCAGATGATCAGTTCCATTCCCAGGGAATCGGCGATGGATTCCGCCAGCATGGTCTTGCCGGTGCCGGGTTCTCCCTTCACCAGCAGCGGCTTCTGAAGTGCCGCCGCAATGTTGACGCTCCGGATCAGTTCCTCCGACGCAATATAATCCTTGCTTCCGCCAAACTGCTGCATGATCATTCTCCTTTTCCTTTAATAGTGCAGCCATCCTGCCCTTTATCCCTGCCGGAGTACATCCGCGCATTCATTCGCGGCATTTTTCCGTGACGCGGTCTTTCGTCCCGCACGGTTCCTTCCGCCTTGCCGAATCGCAGAGACAGTCTTCTCCGCCAACGATAAAAGGCAGGATGCAGGGGTTCGCTCCCCGCACCCTGCCTCTCATATTTTACAGGTAGGAATTACAAATTGCTACAGATTCTTAAGTTTGGTGCTTTCAGAACAGCCGGGGAATTATTCCTCGTCCATGCCCTCGACAGCGAACTCACCGAAGAGCTCCTCGTTGGACGGCATATCATACGGAAGCGGACGGGAAACCCAGGTGGTGTTCATGTAGTGCTTCAGGCTGATGTTCTCGGAGACAATGTTTCCGCCCCAGGTGCCGCAGCCCATGGAGGACGTCGGCGGCATGCCGTTCCATGCGGAACCGGAGTTGCCGCGGTTGTTCGGCTGACGGACCATCATACGGGAAACCGGAGCGACCATTGCAAGGCGATGGATGTGGCTGTCATCCCAGCTGTAGATACCGCAGCTGTGGCCCTTGCCGCCGACGTTGAAGATCTTCAGGACCATGTCGATGGCGTTCTGGAACTCGCCCTTGTACTTGAACAGAGCCAGCATGGTGGTCAGCTTCTCGGTGGAGAAGAAGAACTCCTTGCCGATCTCGTCAAAGCCGCCGCCGGTGACCATCAGGAACTTGACATCATCGGAGACCTCGAAGCCGGCGGTCAGAGCAAGCTTCTGCGGGCTGATAGCGACGGTGTTCGGAAGACGATGTCCGGTCTCATCCCACATGACCTTCTTGACCTTCTCAGCTTCTTCATCGTTGCAGAGGTAGCCGCCGTGAGCCTTCAGCTGCTCAACGAAAGCGTCATAGATGGACTCGTGGATAACCAGGTTTCCATCGCAGGAGCATCCGGAACCGAAGTCGGAAGTCTTGGAAATTCTGGTGTTCTCAGCAGCCTCAGCCTGATACTCCGGAGTATTGCAGGTATCGTCGATGATGACGGTAGCGTTTCCTGCGCCGGAACCATAAGCCGGGACACCCTGGGAGTAAGCAGCCTTGACCATCGGCCGTCCGCCGGTAGCGATGATCAGGTCAGCTCTCTTCATCAGCTCAGCGGTAAGAGCGATGGACGGCTTCTCGATGCCCTGGATGATGTCAGCCGGAGCGCCCTCACGGACAAGGACTTCACGGATGATGTTGATGCACTTGTTGGTGGTGTTCTTTGCACGCGGATGCGGGCTGCAGATGATGACGTCACGAGCCTTGATCGCGTACAGGATCTGGCCAGCCGGGGTAAGGCACGGGTTGGTCGTCGGAACCAGGGAAGCGATGACGCCGACCGGCTTCGCATACTTAACGATGTTCTTCTCCGGGATCTCCTCGATGATGCCGACACTCTTAGCGCGCAGGCAGTCTCTGAGGATCAGCTTGATCTTGTTTCTCTTGTTTCTCTTGGTGACCTTATCGCCGAGAGCGGTCTCATCAACTGCCTCGTCGCAGATCGGAGCCCAGACCTTCATGTTGACGACAGCAGCGCCAACGGCCTGGATCAGCTTATCAACACGAGCCTGATCATAGGTAGCGATGACATCAGCAGCAACGCGGGCGCGTGCTACCATCTCTTCGATCATCTGGATCTCTTCCTGGGTGACTTCATGTGCCATAACAGTGTTCTCCTTTTTTTAAAGATTTTTTTAACCTGTTACCTGTTGCCTGTATCAATGATGCTTTTTGTGATGCTTTTTTCGATGCCTGTTTCTGTATTGCTTGTTTCTGAGCTGATTATATCAGGGCAAAATAAGCAAGTCCAATTTGTTGTTTTTGTAATGATGATAGAAACCATCTATAATACGCAAAATCTGACAGTCGGTCATGCAAACACTCCGGGCAAACTCTAAATATTGGACGTTGCGTCCTAAAATTCAGTGCATTTTGTCCAAACAAGAGCAAATTACACCATTTAACAAGCAAAATACATCAGTTTTATGATATACTTTCCTCACTGTTGAAAGGAGTTTGCCATGACATTACTGCAGCTTCAATACTTTTCCGTTCTTGCCCGTGTTCTGCACTATACACACGCTGCGGAAGAACTGCATATCTCACAGCCGACGCTCAGCTACTCGATCCGGGAACTGGAAAAAGAACTGGACGTAAAACTCTTTACCAAAAAGAACCGGAAGATAACCCTGACGGAATCCGGGGAGCGCTTTCTTCCTTATGTCCAGAAATCCCTGAATCTCCTTGATGAGGGGACCGGAATGCTGAAGCAGATCTCCGGCACTGCCCAGATGTCCGTGAAGCTCGGCTATTTCCATTCGATCTCCGCTTCTCTGATCCCCGCCCTGGTGGAAAAAGTCTATCACGGTTCCGATACGAGCAGGATCCGCTTTCAGTTCACCGAAGGAACTTCCTTTGATATCTTCAACCAGCTGAAGCGCGGGGAACTGGACCTTGCTTTCTGTGCGCATCGGGACGACTGGGCGGATTCCATTACGATCATGAAACAGCCCCTCTATCTCGCCGTTCCCTTCGAACACCCGCTGGCCAAACGCCACTCCGTGGAATTCGATGATTTCGCGCGGGAGCCGATGATCATGCTGGACAAACCCAGCAGCCTGCGGATGCTGACCGACCGGATCTTCACCCGCCGGGGTGTCATTCCGAACGTTGTCTTTGAAGTCCGGGAGTGCAACGCCGCCCTGCAGTACGTCGCCCTGAAATTCGGCGTCGCCATCCTGCCGGACGTCCCTGCAATGAAGACCGAACGCGTCTGTGCGATCCCGATCGCGGACGAGGCACGGGAATTTGTCCGCACGGTCTATCTTTCCTGGGACCGTTCCCGCCCGCTTACGCCGCCGGCCCAGCAGGTCCGGAACCTGATCGTCCGGGAATTTGCCTCATCTTCTCCCGGCTGAAACCTGCATACTACAGAACATCCGGGAAACGGCCTGACCCGGCCGTTTCCCGGATCTTATTTTGCCCTGATAACTGAACAGGGGGCTGCCGCAATAAGGTCTTTCAAAGACAATTACCTTAATGCGGCAGCCCCCTTTCTTAATTAAGGAATGACAGGATGTTCAGCTTCGATCAGTTCGGTGCCTTGTGGGACTTGCTGTGGCTCGGAGCGACGAACTGGCCATATTCGTTCTGGACCAGCTTGCCCTGCTTGACCAGCTCGTTCGGGCTGTAGATATCGTTGATGTTCCAGCAGCCCGGGGTCGGGACAACGATGTTCTCCATCGGAGCTTCGACCAGGAACGGCTTGCCTGCCTTGTTGGCTTCCATAGCCTTCTCAAGAGCCGGCTTGAACTCGTCAGCGCTCTTGACGCAGATTGCGTCAACGCCGTAAGCTTCTGCGACGCCTGCCCAGCTCGGGCTGTAGGTCTTGCCGTCCGGCGTATGGAACTTCGTGCCGAAGGTCGTGCCATAGTTAGCATTCTCAAGGCCTGCGATGGTTCCGAATGCGGAGTTGTTCATGACGATCCAGGTGCATGCGATGCCCTGCTCAACAGCAGTTGCAAGGCAGGTCGGGTTGACGCCGAAGCCGCCGTCGCCGATCAGAGCGATGCAGATCTTGTCCGGAGCAGCGACCTTGCCGCCGAGGACTGCGGATGCACCGAAGCCCATGGTCGCAAGACCGGAGGAATGATGGATGGTGCCCGGGACAGTGACGTCGAATTCCTGAGCAACACCGTTCTTGTTCCAGCCGACATCGGTAAAGATGTGAGCATCTTCCGGAATGACTTCCTTGACATCCTTCAGGATGCGCTGCGGAGTCATCGGGAAGCGGCTGTCATTGGAGATGGCTTCGTTGGACTTCTTGAAGTCTGCCTTTGCCTTCGCGATCGCTGCGCGGAGCTCCGGATTCTTCTTGCCCTCCGGGCAGATCTTCTTCACTTCCTCAAGGATCTGCCGCAGGCCGATCTTGAGGTCGCCGACTGCGCCGATGGCCACCGGATAGTTGCGGCCGATCTCGGACGGCTCAATGTCGATCTGAAGGAACTCGGTGTTCGCCGGGGTGAAGGTCACGCCCTGGTACCAGGAGGAGCTGTCAGCCTCTGCGAAACGGGTGCCGAGGCCGAGGATGACGTCAGCATTGTTGGTCAGGGAGTGGGTGAACTCCAGGCCCCAGAAACCGGTCTGGCCGACCAGCAGCGGGTGGGTATCGGAGATGCAGCCCTGGCCCATCAGCGTACGGGAAACCGGGATGTCAAGGAACTCAGCCAGTGCAGCCAGCTCATCGGATGCCTGTGCAAGGATGATTCCGCCGCCGGCGTGAAGCATCGGGTGCTTTGCGTTGACAAGCTTCTCAGCGATCGCCTTCGCAGCTGCCGGATCAAGCGCCGGCTTGCAGGTGATGTGTGAGTCGTGCTTGGTGCGCTCCCAGAGATACTCTTCCTGCTCGCGGGAGAACTGATCCATCGGGATGTCGATCAGGACCGGGCCCGGACGGCCGGACTCTGCCAGACGGAATGCCTTGTCCATGATCTCCGGAAGAGCCTCGACATCGTCAAGTCTCCAGACTCTCTTGCAGACCGGCTCAAGGAACTTGTACTGGGTAGCGTCCCCGTGCATATTGACTTCCTGGTGCGGGTGCTTGCCATAATAGTAACTCGGGACATCGCCGGCAATGACGACCATCGGGATGGAGTCGAAAGCAGCGTTTGCGACACCGGTCAGCACGTTGGTGATGCCGGGGCCGAGGTGACACATAACGACAGAAGCCTTATTGGTTACGCGTGCATAGCCATCAGCTGCGGTGGAGGCAACAGCCTCGTGGCGGTTGGAGATATACTTCAGAGTCTTCGCGCGGGACATTGCGTCCAGCATTGCGATGACGGTATGTCCGCAAAGGCCGAAAACGTACTCTACGCCGCGGCGCTCAAGGTACTCCACCATCAATTCAGCAACAAGTTTCTTTGCCATGGAAATCCCTCCTACTTCTAAAATAATGGTTTCTATTTACAATCCGGCCCAGGCCGGTCATAAATCAGATCAGGTTGTGCTGTTTTCGATACTGATCAAAAACATCCCCGCTTCTCACGATGTAGTCGCGGAAATACTTTGCTGCCGGAGACATGTACCGGTTCCGGTTCCATTGCAGGTAGATCCGGCGCTCCGGAATATTGTCGCGGATCGGGACGATCACAGTATTGTACGGAGCTCCCGTAAGCGGTTCCGGAACGATCGATACCCCGCGGCCTGCCGCCACAAGACCATATACGATCTGGTCATTCTGCGTCTCTGCAGCAATGTTGGGAAAGATGTTTCTGGAACGGAATACGCGGTCCAGCTGTGACCGGATCTGGCTTGTACTGTCAAACCCGATAAAATTGATCCCGTCAAGATCCTTCAGCTGAACACCGTTTTCCGAGGCCAGGGAATGCCCCTTCGGTGCCAGCAGGACGAGACGGTGCACGCCGATGAAATCCGCGCCCACCCAGTCGCCGTCCATTCTCGTAGCCAGCGCGAGATCGATCTCTCCCGTGTGAAGCATATCTGAAAGACGGTTCCAGATTTCCGAACTGTACTGAAACTGAACGTCCAGACGGTTCGTTTCCGACTGATACCTTACCATCAGGTCTGTTGAAAACTGTCCCAGCGACTGAAACCCCGCAAGGACGATCGTTCCGATATTCGGATCGATGTATTCCTTGAGCGTTGACACTCCGGTCTCCAGGGAGTTCAGTGTCTGTCTGACATACGGAAGAAAAATCTCGCCGTACTTCGACAGCTTGATATTTCTTCCCTTCCTCTCAAACAGCTCCGCACCGACCTCGTTCTCCAGCTCCTTGATGGCATGGCTCAGGTTCGACTGGCTCACATGCAGCTTTTCCGCCGCCTTGGTGTAATGCTCCAGTTCCGCGATCGTATCAAAATAGTATAACCACTGTAGATTCATTTCCCCTCTGCCTGTCTTCTTGTCTCCAGGGTGTTAAGTACTACATCCAGTGAAATCAGGATCAGTCCCGCAAAAAACGCAGGTTTGAAGGTTTCATGCAGCAGCAGTGCGCCGAGCAGTGCGGAAAACAGCGGCTGCAGGGGATAAAACAGAGAACAGGTGCTTGCCGGAAGTATGGAAAGCGCTCTGGTCCAGGTGACCTGTCCCAGGCCCGATCCCACGAATCCGAGATAAAGAAGTGCAATGATGCCGGCCGCATTCGGATGGACCGGCTGCGTCAGTGCGCTTGCGACCGCCACCGGAATGTTGAAGATCAGGCTCAGCGTCATGGAGACTGTCGTCACGACCACCGGAGGGTACTTCGCAGTGACCTTCCGCATCAGGACAGACGCAGTCCCGAAAGAAATGACTCCCGTCAGAACTGCCAGGACACCGAGGAGTTCCCCCTGGGTCGAGGCACCCGACGTAATGACGAAGGTCCCTGCCAGCGCCAGTATCAGACAAAGGATCTTCACCGGAGTGATCCGTTCTTTCAGGATCAGTGCCGCCAGGATCGTGACAGCCACCGGCGTCAGTGCATTGATCAGGGACGCCATGCTGGAGCCCGTCAGCAGGATGCCCAGCTGGATCGACTGGATCGTTACAAAATAACCTAGAAAACCGATCATGAAAAAATACTTCATGTCTTCCCGCTCGATCCTGATCGGGAAATACTTCGCCGACATCAGCCAGAGCGGGATCATGGAGATCAGGCACCGCAGACTTGCGACCAGGAAAGACGGCATGCCGTTTCCCGCGATCCCCCCTGCGACATAGACGCTGCCCCAGATAAAGAAGGTAATGAAGATCAGCCCGTAGGCCTTTGTCTGCCGCGCGGTATCCATTGCATCTCCAGTCTGTCTTTTTTAAAAGACGGTGAAGGCACTGTGGCCTTCACCGTCCGTGTAAGGCTGATATTACTTCGCCAGCTCTTCCTGAAGGGTGGTTCCAAGTCCGCCGACCTTGCTGTCGATCTCTGCATACAGAGCCTTGACACCGTCAAGTGCAAGGATCTCATCATAGAAGGAATCCGGATACTCGATCATGGTCATGCCCTTCTCTTCCAGCGCCTTCTTGTTGGAAGAATCGATATCCTTCAGCTTTGCGCCCATGTCAGCCAGAGTCATAGCCATAGCCTCTTCAAGAGCAGCCTGGTAAGCCGGATCAAGGGATTCCCACTTATCCTTGTTGATTGCAAGCTGGTTGCAGTACAGGATGTGGTTCGTGAATGCAAGATACTTCTGGACTTCCTGTAAGTTTGCGCCGGCAACTGTATCAGCTGCGTTCTCTTCTGCGTCGATGGTTCCGTTCTGCAGGGAGATGTAGACTTCGCCCCATGCAAGCGGGGTGGGCTCTGCGCCGATCGCGCTCCAGAATGCCATGTGGTTCGCGTTCTCCATGGTTCTGATCTTCAGGCCCTTGAAGGAAGCAAGGTCCTTAAGCTCGGTGTTGGAGGTGGTCAGACGATAGGTTGCGTTCTGCAGGAAGCCAAGCGGATGAAGGCCGGCAGCCTCATAAGCTGCAACGATCGCCTTGTGGGTCTCGCTGTCGCCGTTCAGGACAGAGTCGATCTTCGCGCCGTCATACTTTGCGAAAACCATCGGAAGGTCGAAGATTGCCATCTCCGGAACGAAGGAGACCAGCGGAGCGATCTGGGAACCGACAATGTCGATGTCGCCGGACTGGGTCTGACGGATCAGGTCAGCGTCGCCGCCGAGGTCGCCGTTGCCGTGATAGTCCAGGGTCAGCTTTCCGCCGGTGATAGCGTCAACGTTCTTTGCCAGAGCCTCGTTGAACTGCTGAAGAGCTGCGCCGTTGGAAGAAGTATCCGCAAGGATCAGTTCCACGTCGTCAAGTGCGGAATAGTCACCGCTGGCTGCCGGAGCTGCTGCTTCGGTTGCTGCCGGAGCTGCTGCTTCGGTTGCTGCCGGAGCTGCCGCTGCGGTGGTCTCAGCCGGCTTGCTGCCGCCGCAAGCTGCAAGGGATGCTGCCATAACGCCTGCAAGTGTCAGAGCTACGATTTTGTTGAGTTTCATTACTTTTCCTCCTCTGATTAAGAAAATGATGAAAAATATGTTTCCCCGGGGGCCCGGCAGCGCCGGGTCCCCGTGCAAACCACTTTAGCTTCTCCGGCAGAGCTTCGCAAGGAAAAACACCGGAAACAATTTTGAATCCTTTATGAAGAACGCGCCCTTATAAGGCACACTCTTCTGTCACGTTCAGACGCGGCCGAGCAGCGCAAGGCTGACTGCCGGGATATAGACGATCATCGCCAGGGCAATCAGGAAGGCCACAATGAAGGGCACGGATTTCTTCGCGACATCCATTGGCGGGCACTGCGCCAGGTTTCCTGCGACGAACATATCCAGACCAAACGGCGGGGTTGCCAGACCGATGGACAGGCAGCAGACCAGAATAACACCGAAGTGGACATCATCGACGCCGAGGCCCATAACTGCCGGCAGAAGCACCGGAGCCAGGATGATGATGGCGGGGCCGGTATCCATGACCATGCCCAGGATCAGGAACACGACGACGCAGACGGTAAGGACCGTAAAGCTGGTGTGGAAGTTTCCGAGGATGAAGTCCTGGACCACCTTGGTAGCCTTAGTCAGGGACAGCACGCGGCCGAACGCGGTCGCGAACGCAAGGACGAATGCCAGACCGCCGTAGGTCTTGACCGCCGCGCACAGGAACCGGTACATGTCGTTGAACTGGATGGACTTGTAGATGAACAGGGAAACGATGACCGCGTAGAACACGGAGACCGTAGCTGCCTCAGTCGGGGTAACGAAGCCTGCGTAGATACCGCCGAGGACGATGATCGGGCAGAGCAGAGCCCAGAAGGAATCCCTGAACAGGGCGCCGAAGCCGTTGACGGAAAGCTCATTCATCTTCGCCTTGATCAGGTTTCTGTCCTCACCCTTGGTGATGCAGTAGAAGACAGCGTAGATCATCATGAAGCCGCCGATCAGGATGCCCGGGATGATACCTGCGAGGAACAGGGCGCCGGTGGAAACGCCGGTGGCCAGGGAATACAGGACGAAGGGGATGGACGGCGGGATGATAACGCCGAGACCGCCTGCGACCGAGATCAGACCTGCGGACCACACCTTGTCATATCCGAGGCTGACCATGAACGGGATGCACATCGCGCCGACTGCTGCAGTCGTTGCGGGGCCGGAACCGGAGATCGCGCCGTAGAACAGGCAGGTCATGATGACTGCACAGGGGACGCCGCCCGGGAATCTTCCGACGAAGTATGCGAAGAAGTTGAACAGCTTCTTGGAGATACCGCCCTCAGCCATGATGACACCGCCGAGAATGAACAGCGGGACCGCAAGGATCGGGGTGGAGTTTGCGCCGGAGAAGGTGTTGTTCAGCAGCTGAACAATGGTGCCGCCCTTACCCAGCAGCATGATCGGAGCAACAGAACCGAGGATCATGGACACGCCGATCGGGATGGATAAAGCAATTCCGACCAGGAAGACCACAAAAACCATCATCGCAGCCATTATGCTTCTCCTCCTTTCACAGCCTTAGCTTCCTCTTCGGCATCCTTCATGGTCTGCTCGATCGCGGTAAGCTCTTTCTCATTGAAGTGTTTCGCGTGGATGATGATCATCTGGATGCCGCGGAACGTTCCGAGTCCGAATCCGATCAGCATGAACAGATAAACGATCCACATGGGCCATCTCATTGCGGGAGAAAGCTCTCCGGAAGACATGATACCCTTCGGCCCGAAGATGACGCCGTAGGAGTGGTAGCAGAGAAGGGCCATGGAAAGCATGACGACAACGTCGACGAAAAGGCTCACGGTCTTTCTCATGACATGGGGCATAAGGTCCAGAAGGACGTTAACGCGAAGCATGTTGCCCATCCGGATGGTATAGGGCAGGGAAATGAAAACGGACCAGATCCACATGAAACGGTCAAACTCTTCCGCCCACTGCAGGGATGACAGGAACGGCACTTTACGTACGACGACCTGGATCATACTGATGCAGGCGATGAGGACGAGGCAGACGACCAGGAAGGTCTCCTCCATATGCTCATCCAACCATTTAATCATAGACAGCCTCCTTAAAGGTTCTTGAATATCTGCAGTTTTACTTTCCGGCGATGATGTCTAGAAGCTCCTGTCTCATCGCTTCCACCGGTGCCTTGCCGCCGGTCCAGAGCTCGATCTGAGCCGCGCCCTGATACAGGGACATGCCGAGACCGTTGAGGATCTTTGCGCCGCAGGCTTCCGCATCCAGCAGGAACTGGGTCTTGGCCGGATTGTAGCAGGCATCGAAGTACAGCTGGCTGGCCTTCATCTCTTCCTTCGGCATCGGGCTCTCGCCGATGTGGGATCCCATGCCGATTCCGCTGGCGTTCAGGACGACATCGCAGGCAGCGATCTTGGAGAAATCACCCTTCGGGACAAATTCCGCGACCGGAGCGAAGTTCTTGTTGATGTCATCGACCAGGGACTGTGCGAACTCCGGATAGAAGTCGGTGATGTAGATCTTGCGTGCGCCGTAGTAAGCCAGAACTGAGCACATCGCGCGGCCTGCACCGCCGGCACCGAAGCAGAAGAACACGCACTCGCTCGCCTTGATCCCGCCCTCTTCCGTGATGGAAGTGTAGAATCCGACGCCGTCCGTATTGTAGCCCTTCAGCTTTCCTTCAGGAGTCTTGACAACAGTGTTGCTGGAGCCCATCTTCTCGCACAGCGGATCCAGCTCATCAAGATACTTCAGGACCTCGATCTTGTTCGGCTTCGTTACCGCGAACCCTGCGAAGTTCATGTAACGAAGTCCGTTGACGATGTCGCCGAGGTGCTCGTTGCCGGTCTCAGTGTAGAAATAGAGCATGTTGAGCCCTGCGGCCTCGTAACCCTTATTCTGCATTCTAGCAGCAAAGGACTGGCGAAGCGGATCTCCGAGCAGCGTGATGAATTTGGTATCGATATTGACATTCATAAACGCAACCTTCCTCCTCTGATATTTTTTCAGCTGCATATTCCAGCGGGAATTCCCGTCAAATCCCCGTTAAGAACCAAAAATGAAATTACTCGATTCCGTTGGCCTTGAAGTAAGCCTTCGCGGTATCCAGGCATCTCTGAGCGTGGCCCCGGACGCCGAATTCCTTGATATGCGCAAGGTGCGGAAGCTCGATGGAAAGCGGGATGTCCGGCATGCCCTTGATCATGGAAGCGATGTCGATATCTCCCTCGCCCACATAGAAGCGGGCCTCTCTCGCGGTGTAGAGCATCAGGTCGTCCTTGATGTTGTCCAGGACAACGTCTCCGTCCGGGCCGGCCGGTCCGTCGCAGAGATGGATGAAGTTGAAGTACTTCCGGGGGGTGCGGGCCAGCTCGGCGCCGGTCACGCCTGCGCGTCCTGCGTGAAGGGTGTCGACCATGATGTAAAGGTTGTCAGCGCCGACGGTATCGACCAGGGTGATGGCTTCCTGAAGGTTTCGGACGCCTGCCCAGGGAAGGAACTCCACATTGTACTTCAGGCCGTACTTCTTCGCCATCTCGCAGATCTTTCCGACCTTCTCAATATAGAAAGCCTTGTCTCTGGTCCAGATGCTGCCCAGGACGTCGGTTCCGCCGAGCTCTGCAGCCTTCTCGAAAGCCGGCTCATACTCGTCGATGTCAAGATCCGGACGGACACGCGCCAGCTCGATGTCCATCAGCGGCATGTCATATTCCTTCAGTGCCTTTTTCGTCGCCTCGAACAGTTCCGGATCCTTGTCCAGCAGGAACTCGGGCTCTCCCGGAAGATGCATCGGGATCGTGCGGAGGCTTACATAATCGTAACCGCACTCTTTTGCGATCCGGATCTGATCCATCGGGTTTACACCCGGAATGGTCAGATATGCGAGGGAAAATTTCTTTGCCATAGGTTTTCCTCCTTATTGATGAGAATCTTCACAGCAATTTGAAAACAGTTTTATGAATCCGGGACGCCTTGTATTTCTGCAGGAACAATTCAATGTGCAAATTGTTCAAATCGTATTTTTTCTGACATAATCATAATTGAAATTATGCACAACCGTCAAATGGCAGTTTTTCATATATCCATCGAAACCGTTCATGAATAATCAATTTTATTCATAATTCATCGTTTGTATCCCATCATCGTCCCGCAAACCCCGCATTATGTATGTTTTTCATCAATTGGATAGATAAAATCTATTGGATTATCCTCTGTCCGCGAGACTATACTTAATGCATAGTACGGACGGAAAAGCCGCCGGAAAAGTCTTCAGAATCTGCTATTCCATTCATAATTAAGGAGGAAACAGCTATGAACCACCCGTCTTCCATCACTCTTTGCGAGGTCGGCCTGCGCGACGGACTCCAGAACGAGCCCACCATCCTGACCACTGATCAGAAGGTAGAGATCCTCCGCGGTCTCGTTGATGCCGGTTTCAAGGTTATTGAGGTCGGTTCCTTCATGCATCCGGTCAAGGTCCCGCAGATGGCCAACACCGACGATGTCTTCAAGGCGATCGGCGGAGAGATCCCCGGCGTCCAGCTCCGCGCGCTGATCCCGAACAAGCGCGGCGTCGACCGTGCTGTTGCCTGCGGCTGCAAGAAGGTCAAGCTGAATGTTTCCGCCAGCAAGATGCACAACATCAAGAACCTGAACCGTACCCCTGCGGAGAGCGTTGCCGGCTTCAAGGAGGCCTGCGATGCGGCAGCTGCTGCAGGGATCGAGATCTCCGGTTCCATCTCCATGCCCTTCGCTTCCCCGTGGGAAGGCCGGATCCCGGTCTCCGATGTGGACGAGATCATCGAAGCCTACCTGAATGTCGGCATCAACGAGATCTCCCTCTCCGACGCTTCCGGTATGGCGACGCCCTACGGTGTCTATGATCTCTGCTCTCACGTCCGTGAGAAGTATCCGCAGTGCACCTGGTGGCTCCACTTCCACAACACCAGAGGCCTCGCGGTGGCGAACATCATCACCGCAATGGCAGCCGGCATGACCCAGTTTGACAGCTCCTTCGGCGGTCTGGGCGGATGCCCCTTCGTCCCGGGTGCCGCAGGCAACGTCTCCACCGAGGATGTCCTTCATCTCTGCGAAGAGGAGAACATCGAGACCGGCATCGACATCGTGAAGATCATCGAGATCTCCAAGAATCTCAAGGGAATGCTCGGCCACAGCCTGGAGAGCTACATCCTCCGCGCCGGCCGTTCCAAGGATCTGATCGCTGCAAAGTCCAGCTGATCCTCTCCCGTTCCGGTTCTCTGCGTCAGTCAGAAGGCGCATCGCCTTAGCAATATAAAAAGCGGATCCCGCGAGGGATCCGCTTTTTAATTCTATTATTGTTCAGGCCGGCAGATCATGAAAGGACCTGAACGTTTACGCGAAATACTTGTACAGTCCGAACACGATCAGGAAACCGGTGATCAGCGGAAGGATGTACTTGAAATAGAACCGGAGTGCCGGGGAGACCTTGAGTCCTTCCCCGATATTGACCTCCTTCAGATAGTTTTCAAAGCCCCAGCCGTACTTCGAAGTGCAGAACAGGGCGATCAGGAAGGAACCGACGGGCAGCACCAGGTTGCTGACATAGAAGTCCTCCAGATCCATGATGCAGTTTCCTGCCTTCAGCGGTTCGATGAAGCTCAGCACATTGAAGCCCAGGGCACAGGGGACCGAACCGACTGCAATGATGATGCCGTTGATAAACGCTGCCTTCTTCCGGTCCGCGCCGGCGAGATCCACAGAAAAGCTGATGATGTTCTCGAAGACGCCGATCATCGTGGAAAGGGCCGCGAAGAACAGGAAGACAAAGAACAGACTCCCCCACAGTCTTCCCTGGGGCATGTTGTCGAAGACCTTCGGGATAGTGACAAAGATCAGTCCGGGGCCGCTGTCCGCGGGGATCCCGTAGGCAAAGCAGGCGGGGAAAATGATGAGGCCCGCCACGATAGCGACAAAGGTGTCCAGGGCTGCCACGATGACAGCCTCGCCCGCAAGACTCTTGTCCTTCCCGATATAGCTTCCGAAGATCTCCATGCCGCCCATGCCGAGGCTCAGAGTAAAGAAGCTCTGGGTCAGCGCCGCATATACCACGTTCCCGATACCCTGGTCCCGGAAATTGTCCGGATTCGGCATCAGATAGAATTTCAGGCCCTCCGCTCCGCCGGGAAGCATGATGCTGTTGACGCCGAGGATCACCATCAGGACGATGAGTGTCGTCATCATGACCTTCGTGATCCGCTCGACTCCGTTCTGAAGCCCCGCCGCGCACACCACCACCGTGATCACCATGACGATCAGCATGGAGCGGATCAGAATGCCGGGACTCGACATCATCTCTCCGAAGGCCGCGGAGAGCGAGTCCGCGTCCCCGTTGCTCAGTCTGCCGGAGAACATCATTCCCGCATAATGCAGGATCCAGCCGGAGACCACCGAGTAGAACATGAGCAGTACATAGTTTCCGGCCATGGCAAACCATCCGAATACATGCCATTTGCTTCCTGCCGGCTCAAGCTTCCGGTACGCCGGATAAATGCTGACCCTGCTGGCGCGTCCCACAGCGTACTCCATGGTCAGGACAGGGATCCCCAGGATCACCAGGAACAAAAGATAGACCAGGACAAACAGGCCCCCGCCGTAAAGTCCAGTGATATAAGGAAATCTCCAGACATTTCCTATTCCGATGGCGCACCCCGCAGACAGCAGGATAAAGCCGAGGCGCGATCCGAGCTTTTCTCTCATATACATTCCCTCTTAAAAATCAAGTCCCGTCTTCAGGGCTGTATCCCTTTAAACGGGTGAATCTTATTATAATCCTTCCCTTCCGGTCTGTCCACATGATCGTCCCCGCCCCCGCCTCTGCCTCTCCCCCTGACCCTGCCGCCCCCTGACCCGGCCGTCCCCTGACTCGGCCGTCCCTTAAATCGCCGCATAAAAATATGCCGGATACTTTTCAAAATTCTGCCCCCGTATTAAAATAAAAACATATCCGGACAAAATCCGGAACTGCAGATCACAGGAATAACTGAAAGGAGCTTCTTCACTATGGCTAAATTTTTAGGACGTCTTTTCACCCTGGCAGCTGTCGCAGGCGCAGCCGCAGCGGCAGTTTCCTACTATCGTCAGTACCATGATTTCCACAAGGATCTTGAGGAAGAGTTCCACGATTTTGAAGATGAAGCAGATGACACCGTCACGGAAGCAGACTTTGCCGAAGACGGCGAGCCTGAAAAGGAAGATGCTCCGGACCGCAGCTATGTCACGCTGAACGCGGACAAGGATGAGTTCACCCTCGCCGCCAAGGATACCCTTGAGGCCGCAAAGGGCATGGCCACCAGCGCAGGCGCAGTCCTGAAGGATGTGGGCCAGATCATCGCCGAGAATCTCCGCGAAGGCAACTACGTCGCAGGAGACACCGTGAAGGTGACCAAGGAAAAGGTCATGACCGCTGTCCAGGATGTGACCGAGCGCCTGAAGAAGGCCCCGGAAGCAGCCGGGGACGCCGCGGAAGAGGCTGCCGACACCGTCGAGGAAGCGAAAGAAGCTGCAGCGGACGCTGTTGAGGACGCAAAGGAAGTCGTGGAAGATACCATCGACTCCGTCGCGGACGAGGCTTTTGCCGCAAAGGATGAAGCAGCTGAAGTCGTTGAGGAAGCGAAAGAAGCAGCGGCCGATGCCGTCGGGGACGCAAAAGAAGCCGCCGAAGACGCTGCCGAGGCTGTCCAGAAAGCTACCAACGTCACGGAGGAAGATTTCTAAAACAGAATCGCACCATCATGAAGACAAAAAACACAGGCCGGAAATTCCGGTCTGTGTTTTTTATTTTTACTCAGACAGGCAGCGCCTGTACCCGTTTCTTTTTCAGACAGGCATCGACTCCGCCCGCATTATCTTACTCCCGTCAGGTCAAACCGCGGGATGAAAGCCGTGCCCTTGCTGTCCGGCTCCTGCACATACCCGTTCAGCAGTCCCTTCTCCTCAAGATAAGCTTCCGCCCTCTCCCGCTCCCTGCGGGTCAGGGTCCGGTTAAGTTCCGGATACTTCGGGATCTCACGGAGAGGTGTGTACTGGAACATGAGGCTGACCCAGGTCTCCGTCCCGAACTGTTCCGCGATCCGGTCAAGCACCGCGAAGCTGTTCTTCAGATGAAGCGGCAGCACCAGGTGCCGGATCATGACGCCGCGGACCGCCAGCCCCCGGGCATCCAGCTGAAGGTGTCCGCACTGCCGGAGCATCTCTTCCACCGCCGCATAGGCCGTCTCCGGATAATCCGGGGCGCCGGAAAACTTCCGGGCCAGTTCCGGATCCGCATACTTGATGTCCGGAAGCCAGACGTTCACCAGTCCCTCCAGCCTGCGCAAAGTTTCCACTGATTCATACCCGCCGCAGTTGTACAGCACCGGGATCCCCGGCCGGTACAGGGACAGTGCCTCCGCGATCACCGGAGCCCAGTGGGTCGGTGTCACGAGGTTGATGTTGTTTGCCCCCTGTTCTTCCAGCTCCCGGAAGATCTCCGCCAGCCGGGAGACGGTGATCTCCTCCCCGAAGGAATGGCGGCTTACCTCATAATTCTGGCAGAACAGGCAGCGCAGACTGCAGCCCGAAAAAAACACGGTGCCGCTCCCGGCCGTCCCGCTGATACAGGGTTCTTCCCCGTAATGCAGCGCTGCCCGGGCGATCTTCGGCACCGCTCCGCTCCCACAGAAACCGGGGCGGACCGTCCGGTCCGCCCCGCATTTTTTCGGACATACTGTGCAGTGTCTCAGATCCATGTCCTTAAATTCCGGGCCTGCGCCCGCGTGTGTCAGGTTCATGCCTTCGGCAGCTTGAAGGAGCTCTTCAGAGAGACGATCCGGTTGAACACCAGATGCTCCGGCGTGGAATCCTTGTAGTCCACACAGAAGAAACCGTTGCGGACAAACTGATAGCTGTCAAACGCCTTCGCGTCGCTGAAGTTCGGCTCCAGATAGCACTCCTTCAGGACAGTCAGGGAATTCGGGTTCAGGTTCAGGTTTCCGTTCTCGTCCAGCTTGCCCTTCTCCTCGTCCACGATGTTCTCGTAGAGTCTGCACTCAGCGGTGATCGCGGTGGAAGCGTTGACCCAGTGAATGGTACCCTTGACCTTCCGGCCCGTGAAGCCGCTGCCGTTCTTCGTCTCGGGATCGTAGGTGCAGTGGACCGCGGTAACATTGCCCGCTTCGTCCTTGTCCACGCTGACGCACTTCACGAAGTAAGCGCCCATCAGGCGGACCTCATTGCCCGGGAACAGACGGAAATACTTCTTCGGCGGGACCTCCATGAAGTCCTCCTGCTCGATCCAGAGCTCGCGGCCGAAGGGGATCTGCCGCTCGCCGAGATCCGGGTTCTCCAGGTTGTTCGGCATGGGCAGGTACTCCACCTGTCCTTCCGGATAGTTGTCGATGATCAGCTTCAGCGGATGAAGGATGGCCATCATGCGGGCCTTCTTCAGCTTCAGATCCTCGCGGATGCAGTACTCCAGCTGCGCATAGTCAACAGAAGAATTGGCCTTCGCGACACCGCAGAGATCCACGAACATCTTGATGGATTCCGGCGTATAGCCGCGGCGGCGCAGGGCTGCGATGGAGACCAGGCGCGGATCGTCCCAGCCGTCCACGATGCCGTCCTCCACCAGCTTCTTGATATAGCGCTTGCCGGTGACCACGTTGGTGAGATAGAGCTTCGCGAACTCGATCTGTCTCGGCGGCTCCTCAAACTCGCACTCATTCACGACCCAGTCGTACAGCGGACGATGGTCCTCGAACTCCAGGGTGCAGATGGAGTGGGTGATGTGCTCCACAGCGTCCTCGATGGGATGGGCAAAGTCATACATCGGATAGATGCACCACTTGTCGCCGGTGTTGTGGTGGGACTCATGGGCAATACGGTAGATGACCGGATCACGCATGTTGATGTTGGGGGATGCCATGTCGATCTTCGCGCGGAGGACCTTGGCGCCGTCCGGATACTTTCCTTCCTTCATCTCTTCAAAGAGACGCAGGTTCTCCTCGATGGAACGGTTGCGGTAGGGGCTCTCCTTGCCGGGGGTCGTGAAATCGCCGCGGTACTGGCGGATCTCCTCAGCGCTGAGGTCGCAGACAAAGGCCTTGCCCTTCTTGATCAGCTTCACGGCGCACTCGTACATGGTATCGAAATAATCCGACGCGAAGAAAAGGCGGTCCTCAAAATCCGCGCCGAGCCATTCCACGTCAGCCTTGATGGATTCGACGAACTCTATCTTCTCCTTGGTGGGGTTCGTGTCGTCGAAACGCATGTTGAACTTTCCGTGGTACTCCTGGGCAAGTCCGTAGTTCAGAAGAATGGACTTGGCATGGCCGATATGCAGATAGCCGTTCGGCTCCGGTGGGAACCGGGTCTGCACGTGGCTGTATCGTCCGGACGCAAGATCCTTGTCGATCTCGATCTCGATAAAGTTGCGCTCTTTGCGCTCGGGAGTCGTCACTTCCCTGCCGTCAATCGTTCTGGTCTCTTCGCTCATATTTATCCCCCTCCGTTTTGTTTACGGTAGTTCTCTGTAATGTGTTTCCCGTTTTCCGGTATTAAATTTCGCGGTACGGACTGCCGTTCCCCGCTTCTTACGGGACGATCTCCGTCACGGCCCACCCGTCGTCCGTCAGGGACATTACGATGTGCGGTCCCTCCGTACCCGGAAGAACCATGGTCCCGGCTTCCGGCGAAAGCTTCGTAAAATCCGTCCCGGCCACGGCCCTGCTGAGTTCTTCTGTGAAGAGCTTCTCTCCGGGATACCGTTCCTTCAGTTCGTCCTCGCTGGTGAGCTCGACGTCCTTCTCCACAGTCACCGGATAGGATATCCGGTCCGCCAGGGACTCAAGATTCTTCGCGCGGAAGCTGAAAAACACTCCGATCGCGGCTTCCATGGCGTCCGGATCCTCGCAGGCTGTTCCGGCATCCTCCAGCTTTTCCGCCGTGAATTCTCCGTCCTTCCCGCGCTGCCCCGTCACCAGGACACCTTTCCCGATCAGGATTCCTTCCTTAAGACCGGTCATGTCCGGGTCCGTGCCGTCGTCCGTCTGATGATGGATCTCCAGCAGTTCTCCTTCCTCCGTCTGCACCAGAATGGTATGCATGGTCCCGTCGACGATCACGCCGCGGATCTCCTCCGCCGTGCTCTCCGGCTCTGTGCTCTCCGTCTCTGTGGTCTCAGGTGCCGCAGAGGTCTGTGCCGGCGCGGCCGAGGTCTCCGGCGCGGGTTTGTTCCCGCATGCACTGAACAGTACCGCAGCGGCCGCGAGGACGGCTGCTGCCGGTATTATGATCTTTTTCAAATTCGGTTTTTCCTCCGTTCCGGCGGCAGGATAACCTGCCTCGAATGAAGCTATTCTACTTCATTTATACTGCTTTCGCAATATTTTGACGGCTTTCGAAGCCAAAAACGCTCCCGCAGGGTGTGCGGGAGCGTGATTCTGTATGATCAGAGTATTCCGCGGTGATCATAATCGGTTCCGCGGAGGCGGTCAGAATCTGCGGTACCGGCGGTAACGCCGCGCGACGAGCTCCGCCACAGGCATAGCGGTGTATTTCCGGATAAAATCACCGATCGCCGGGGAAAGCTGACGGCGGACCAGCATCATGCTGTTCTCCGTCACCGGCACCGTCTCCGGGATCACCCGCTCCACCACGCCGAGCTTCAGAAGGTCCGCGGACGTCATATGCATCTGCTCCGCAGCCTCCGGCGCGCGCTTTGCGTCACGGTAAAGGATGGCGGAGAATCCCTCCGGAGAAAGGATCGAATAGACCGCGTTTTCCATGATCCAGACCTCATCCGCGGTGGCCAGCGCCAATGCACCTCCGCTGGAGCCTTCGCCGATCACGATAGAAAGGATCGGCGTCTGCAGGGCGGACAGCTTTCTCAGATTGTCCGCGATGGCAAGGCCCTGGCCGCGTTCCTCCGCGCCGATGCCGCAGTATGCGCCGGGCGTATCCACGAAGCAGATCACCGGCCTGCGGAACTTTTCCGCCTGCTGCATCAGCCGCAGTGCCTTCCGGTATCCCTCCGGATTCGGCATGCCGAAGTTGCGCTTCTTGTTTTCCGCGAAATCTCTTCCCTTCTGGATCCCGATGACCGTCACCGGTGTCCCGTGGAAGGAAGCGATACCGCCCACCACTGCCCCGTCGTCTCCGAAGCAGCGGTCTCCGTGCAGTTCCATGAAATCCGGGAACAGCGCGTGGATGTAGTCCAGGGCGCGGGCGCGGTTTTTGTTTCTCGAAAGACGGACCGTCTCCCAGGCGGAGCGTCCGCTGCCGTCCGCGGAAGCTGTTTCCGGCGCTGCCGCATCCCCGTTTTCATTCCTCTTATCTCCGAACAGGTGGAACTCCCCGGCGGCGTTCGCGTGGCCGAAAACTGCCGCGCGGATCGTGGAAGCCGTATGGGAGACCAGTCCGCCGCGGTCTTTCTCGTTCTCCGCGGTCTCCACCGCGAAGGGCGCCGCGGAACCGTTCCCGTCCCCGTATCCGTGAAGGCGCAGGATCTGCGCGAGGACCTTCTTCTGGTCCTTCCGCTCTACGATGGCGTCCGCGAAGCCGTGCTCCAGCTGGAATTCCGCCTTCTGGAAGCCCTCCGGAAGAGTGCCGCCGATGGTCTGCTGGATGACTCTCTGTCCGGTAAAGCCGATCAGGGCGCCGGGCTCCGCGAGGATCATATCGCCGAGCATGGCAAAGCTTGCGGTCACACCGCCCATGGTCGGATCCGTCAGGAAAGAGATGAACAGCTGGCCGGAGGCCTGCAGGCGTCCTATCGCCTCGGAGGTCTTCACCATCTGCATGAGGGAGATGATGCCCTCCTGCATTCTGGCGCCGCCGGAGCAGGAAAAGATGATCAGCGGAAGCTTCTCTTCCTCCGCCCGCTCCGCGAGCCGGGCGATCTTCTCGCCCATGTTGCGGCCCATGGAGCTCATGAGATAACGGGCGTCGCAGACGCCGATGGCGCAGGGGATGCCTTCGATCTTCATCCGCCCCGTCACCACGGCCTCGTTGAGACCGGTCTCCTCCTGAGCTTCAAGGATCTTCTCTTCATAGTCCGGGAAATCCAGCGGATTCTGCACCGGCATGGTCTTGTCCCACTCCGTAAAGCTTCCCGTGTCGGCAAGCATCAGGATCCTTCTGTAAGCGCGGAGCCGGAAATACCCGCCGCACTCCGGGCAGATAAAGAGATTCTTTTTTACGACCTCCGCAGAAAGCACGGCGCCGCACTTTTTGCATTTGCCGGTCTTAGGGGAAGCATCTTCCTTCCCTGCTCTTTCCGGTGTGCGGGTCTTAAGCTTTTCCCCGGAAGTCTCCCCGTCCCGGAGCTCCTGCGCCGTGCGGGGTCTGATCTTTGACATTATTCCCTCGAACATGTAACTCAAACCTTCTTTCAGCCGATCATGAAGGTCAGTTCCGCTTCCGCGGCGATCTCATCGCCGACATAAGCCACTGCCTTTCCTTTTCCCACCGGCCCCTTTACTTTTATGATCTCGGTGACCAGCTTCAGCTGATCTCCCGGCACCACCTTCTTCCGGAAACGGACATGGTCCAGGCCGCCGAAATAAGCGGTCTTTCCCTTGAACTCTTCCTTCACGAGGATCGCCACCGCGCCGGTCTGCGCCAGCGCTTCAATAATCAGGACGCCCGGCATCACCGGCTCTCCCGGAAAATGCCCCGCAAAATACGGCTCCGTGAAGGTCACGGACTTATAGCCGACCGCCCGTTCTCCCGGCACCAGCTCTTCGATTCGGTCCACCAGAAGAAAGGGATGACGGTGGGGCAGGATCTCCTGAATTTCCTTAATTCCCAGCATGATTTCCAGCCTTTCCTTACGCTCACGCAAACTTCTTCATCACGACCGACGCGTTGTGGCCGCCGAATCCGAGAGAATTGCTGAGGGCTGCGCGGACATCCGCCGCACGTCCGCTGCCCTTGATATAGTCGAGATCGCACTCCGGGTCGTCCTTCTCGAGGCCCACCGTGGCGTGCATGAATCCGTCGGAGATGGTCTTTGCGAGGACCACAGCCTCCACGCCGCCGGCAGCGCCCAGCAGATGTCCGATCATGGACTTGGTGGAGCTGACCGCAAGACGTTCCGCCGCATCGCCGAAGGCAAGGCGGATCGCGCGGGTCTCGGAAAGATCATTCATGTGGGTCGATGTACCGTGGGCATTGATGTAGTCGATGTCGGAGGGCGCAAGGCCTGCGTCGCGGACTGCCGCAGCCATGGCTGCCGCCGCGCCGGAGCCGTCCTCCAGAGGCGCCGTGATGTGGTTTGCGTCGCAGGAAGCGCCGTAGCCGGCCATCTCCGCATAGATCTTCGCGCCGCGCGCCTTCGCGTGCTCCAGCTCCTCAAGGACCAGGATGCCCGCGCCTTCGCCGATGACAAAGCCGCCGCGCTCCGCGTCAAAGGGAATGGAAGCCCGTGCCGGGTCATCCGTGGTGTTCAGCGCCGTGAGCTGCGTGAATCCTGCCACGCCCAGGGGCGAGATGCAGGCCTCCGCGCCGCCGGCGAACATAATGTCCGCGTCGCCGTACTGGATCGTGCGGAAGGCTTCACCGACGTTGTGGGTACCGCTGGCGCAGGCCGTGACGATGTCGATGTTCTTTCCCTTCAGTCCCAGATGGATCGCCACATTGCCCGCGGCCATGTTGGAGATCATCATGGGGATGAACAGCGGGTTCACGCCGCCGGGACCCTTTGCGTCGAGACGCCGGGTCTCCTTCTCCGTCATCACCAGTGAGCCGACGCCGGAACCGATGGCGCAGCCGGCCCGGAAGGGATCTTCCTTCGTCATGTCAAGGCCGGAATCCTGCATCGCTTCCTTTGCCGCCGCCACCGCGAACTGCGAGAAGCGCTCCATGCGCCGCGCGGACTTCGGGTCCATATACTTCTTCGGGTCGAAATCCTTTACTTCCGCCGCCAGCTTCGCCTTGAACGCCGAAGCGTCAAAGGCCGTGATCGGGCCGATCCCGACTTTTCCTTCCTTGCAGGCATTCCAGAACGCTTCTGTTCCGATCCCTGTCGGCGCTACGGTTCCGAGTCCGGTAACCACTACTCTTCTGCCCATTTGTTTCCCTCTCTTTGGTATATCTCGGATTTGTCTCATAAAAATCCGGAACGCCTGGCGTTCCGGTTTCTGTGCCGGATATGATCAGAGACCCATGCCTCCGCCGACCTCCAGCACCTGGCCGGTAATATAAGATGCGTCATCGCCCGCGAGGAACACAGCTGCCGCCGCGATGTCTTCCGGGGTTCCGATCCTCTTTAACGGGATCTCCGCCAGGATCGCTTCCTTCACCTTGTCGGAAAGGACGGACGTCATATCGGTGTCGATATAGCCCGGTGCGATGGCGTTTACAGTGATGCCGCGGCTTCCCAGTTCCCGGGCCGCACTCTTCGTAAGGCCGATAATGCCGGCCTTGCTTGCGGAATAGTTAGCCTGACCCGCGTTGCCGTGGATCCCGGAATAGGAAGAAATGCTGATGATCCGGCCGCTGCGCTGACGGAGCATACGCTTCGCGGCCAGCTGCATGCAGAGATACGCGCCCTTCAGGTTCGTATCCACCACCCGGTCGAACTGCTCTTCCTTCATGCCGATCAGAAGCCCGTCGGAGGTGATGCCTGCGTTGTTCACGAGGATATCGAGGCCGCCGAACTCCTTCAGCACCGTGTCGAACATCGCAGCCACAGAAGCTGCGTCAGCCACATCCGCCTGCACCGCAAAGGCGGTGCCGCCGGCGGCACGGATCTGCTCCACGACCTCCGCAGCCTTCGCCTCAGAGCCGTTGTAGTTCACGGCCACGGAAGCGCCTTCCGCCGCGAGACGCAGGGCGATGGCGCGGCCTATCCCTCTGGACGCGCCGGTCACCAGCGCCGTTTTTCCGCTCAGCTTCTGCATTTTTCCAGGTCCTCCGCAGTCTCGATGTTGATGACCTTCGCTTCGCGGTCTATCTTCCGTAAGAAGCCCGCGATGGTCTTTCCGGGGCCGATCTCCACAAAGGTATCCACCCCGTCGGCAAGCATCCCGCGGATGCTCTGTTCAAAGCGCACGGAACCGGAGACCTGCTTCACGAGAAGCGGCACGATCTCTGCGCTGTCAGTCACATAGGCGCCGGTGAAGTTCGCCGCATAAGGAATCACCAGCGGCCGGATCTCCACGCCGGCAAGGTAAGCCCCCAGCTTTTCCCCGGCCTCCGCAAGAAGTCCGGAGTGGAAGGGCCCGCTGACATTCAGCGGAAGCACACGCCGCACGCCGGCTGCCTTCAGGGCGTCCGAAGCCTGCGCGAGGGCCTCTTTTTTCCCGGAAATGACGATCTGTCCCGGGCAGTTGTAATTTGCGATCCAGACATCCGCGATGGGAGCGATCGTCTCCTCGACCAGTGCAGTCTCCGCGCCGACCACGGCAGCCATGCCGCCGACGCCTGCCGGGACCGCCTCCGCCATCAGCTTTCCGCGCACCTGCACGGTGCGGACAGCATCGTCCGCGCTCATGGCGCCCGCCGCATAAAGGGCCTCATATTCGCCGAGGCTCAGTCCGGCGCACACATCCGGCTTAAGGCCGGTCTTCGCCACTGCCTGAAGCATGGCGATGCCTGCCGTCACCATGGCCGGCTGGGTAAATTCCGTCCGGTCCAGACGGTCGTTCGGGGTGAACAGAAGCTCCGGCATATCCATGCCGAGAAGCTCCGACGCCCGGTCGATCACGGCCTTCGCGTCCGGATCCGTCTCATAAAAGCTCCGGGCCATACCGCATTTCTGCGCGCCCTGTCCCGGAAAAAGAAATGCTGTCTTAGACATACTGCGCCGCCTTTCCTGCCAGTGCGTGGAACTCATCCATGATATCGCGGATGATGTCGGCGCAGGGCTTGATATCCTTGATCATTCCGGCGATCTGGCCGGCCATGACCGTTCCGTTCTTCACATCGCCGTCCTGTACCGCTCTCCGGAGAGAACCGAGCGTCAGAAGCTCCAGCTCCTCCAGACCCTTTCCTTCCGCCTCGAGCCGCAGGTATTCCCGCGTCATCTCATTTCTGAGGGAACGGATCGGGTGTCCGTGGGACAGTCCGGTCACCGTGCTGTCGATATCCTTGGCGCGGATGATCCGCTGCTTGTAGGCATCGCTCACCACCGCCTCCGTGCTGTTCACGAAGCGGGTCCCGATCTGGACCGCCTCCGCGCCCAGCATAAAAGCAGCCATCATTCCTCTGCCGTCCGCGATGCCGCCGGCGGCGATCACCGGGATCTTCAGGGCGTCCACGACCTGCGGTACCAGTGTCATGGTCGTCGCCTCTCCGATATGTCCCCCGGACTCCATTCCTTCCGCGACGACAGCGTCAGCTCCCAGGCGTTCCATCAGGCGCGCCTGGCCTACGGAAGCGACCACCGGGATCACTCGGACACCGGCCGCTTTCCAGTCCTTCATATATTTGTCAGGGATCCCGGCGCCGGTGGTAACGATCTTCACGCCTTCCCTGATCACGATCCCGGCGACATCATCCGCATAAGGAGACATCAGCATGACGTTCACGCCGAAGGGGCGGTCCGTCATGCTGCGCACGTCGCGGATCATATCCCGCACGACCTCTCCGGGCGCGCTGGCGCCGCCCAGCAGTCCTAGACCGCCGGCTGCGCTGACTGCGGCAGCGAGATGCTGCTCCGCGACCCAGGCCATGCCCCCCTGGAAGATCGGATATTTGATCCCGAGGAGATCCGTTATTCTTGTCTTCACTTCTTAATTACTCCTCAACGCCCTTGTTCTTCAGATAGGTAAGGACGCTTCCGACAGTGGTCATCTTCTCAAGATCCTCGGTGGGGATCTCGATCTCGTACTTCTCCTCCAGAGCCATGATCACCTCGAACAGATCCAGAGAATCCGCGCCGAGATCATCCTTGAAAGAAGTCTCCTCGTTGATGCTGTCTGCGCTGACGCCAAGCTGCTCCGCAAGCATGTTTTTGATTTCTTCGAACATAATAACCCTCCTGAATTGATATAAATTCTTCTTTTACCAGTAAATTCTGTTTAAAACCTATTTCAAAGACCCGGAAGTGTCAATAAACATTCCGTACCTCTTTGTCTAAATGAACCTTCGTACCGGAGCACGGTTCCGCTTCCCGGGACTCAGTACCGGAGCACCGCAGCGCCCCAGGTCAGTCCGCCTCCGAAGCCGGAAAGCACCAGGAGATCGCCTCTCTGCAGCCTGCCATCCCGGTTCATCTGGTCCAGAAGGACCGGGATGGTGCCAGCTGAGGTATTCGCCGTATCCGGAAGATTCATCGGGAAACGGTCCAAAGGCATCTCCAGCCGTTTTGCCGCGGCCTCGATGATCCGCGCGTTGGCCTGATGCAGGATAAAGTATTTTACTTCTTCTTTTTCCGCCCCCGCTTTTTCCAGCGCGTCCCGGATGCAGGCCGGCACGGTCCGCACCGCGAAACGGAACACTTCCTGCCCGTTCATGGTGAGGTAATGGTCCTCCGGGAGCGTCCGGCAGGAAAGCACAGCCCCCTTCGATCCGTTCGAGCCCATGGAGAAGCTCAGGATATCACCGGCATCCTCCGCATCTGTCGCCGCAAGGACCGCGGCGCCCGCTGCGTCTCCGAAGAGAACGCAGGTGGAGCGGTCTTCCCAGTTGAGATACCGGGTCACCATGTCCCCGCCGATGATCAGTGCGTATCTGCAGCGCCCCATACGCATCATGGACTCTGCCGTATACATGGAATACAGGAATCCGGAGCATGCGGCGTTCAGGTCAAAGCAGACCGCGTTCACCGCGCCGATCCTTGCCTGGACCCGGCATGCCGCGCTCGGCGTCACATAACCCGCCGTGGCAGTCCCGTAAATGATCAGGCCCAGTTCCTCCGCGCTGATGCCGGCCCGGGCAAGGGCCTGCTCTGCCGCAGCCGCCCCCAGCACATCAAGTTCTTCCTCCGGTCCCGCGATATGGCGTGCGCCGATCCCGGTCCGGGAACGGATCCATTCATCGCTCGTATCAACCGTCTTTGCCAGCTCGTCATTCGTGACCGAGCGTACAGGGAGCGCAGAACCGGTTCCCGCGATTATGATCTTCATATTTGATTATTCCATCCTTCCTGCGGAAACACGTCCCGATTTCAGGGCCGCGCCGCAACTGTACGCATGATAATCGCTTGATAAATTTATGTCAAGCCCTGCAGGGGGCCATTCAGACATTCCGGCAGCGAATGCCTAAAAAAAGACAGGGCCTCCCGGTCCTGTCTTTTTTGTCGGAAACAGTCTTTCTAGTTCTCTTCTTTTTCCGTATTGTTGAGTTTTTCCTGACGCTTTTTCTCACAGAGCGGGCATCGTCCGCAGGTCTTCAGGTAGGCGAGTTTCCGTTCCTGTACATACTCATTCCCCTGAACCTCTGCATCCGCGATATGTCCGCAACCAAAAAGGATCGTAAAAATGGCCACACTGCTCACCTGTCCCTTTCTGCTGCCTGCGGATTAAAATACGGATTCATTATACACCAGAAAAATAATGAATGTGAACAGGTTTTGGTGAATTAGTTGACCTTCCTTATACTTTTTGTCCATGGACATTTGGGTCAGTCCCCGGCTTCTCAGATCCTCGCGACGCCGGAACGCCGTGCGGCTTCCGCCACCGCCTTCGCCACCGTATCCTTCACGATCGGATCAAAGGCCTTCGGAATGATATTGTTCTCGTTCAGTTCGCTCTCCGGGATGACAGACGCCAGGGCCATGGCAGCCGCCATCTTCATCTCCTCGTTGATGTCCTTCGCGCGGACATCGAACACACCGCGGAACACGCCCGGGAACACCAGCACGTTGTTGATCTGGTTCGGATAATCGCTGCGTCCGGTGGAGATGATCTTCGCGCCGCCTGCGATCGCGTCCTCCGGGAAGATCTCCGGGGTCGGGTTCGCGCATGCAAAGACGATGGCGTCACGGTTCATGGTCTTCACCATCTCGGTGGTCACCATGTTGGGACGGGAGAAGCCGAGGAACACGTCTGCGCCCTTCAGCGCGTCCGCCAGCGTTCCCTTCTCGTCCTTCAGATTCGTCACCGCCAGCATCTCCTGCTGGGCCCAGTTCAGGCCTTCATAGGCGGAGCTCATGATGCCGAAGCGGTCGCAGAGCACCAGGTTCTTAAATCCGTAAGCCAGAAGAAGCTTGGAGACCGCGATGCCTGCGCTGCCTGCGCCATTCACCACGACCTTCACCTCTTCCTTCGTCTTTCCCACCACCTTCAGGGCGTTGATCAGTCCGGAGAGGACAATAATGGCCGTCCCGTGCTGGTCGTCGTGGAAGATCGGGATGTCGCAGATCTCCTTCAGCTTCCGCTCGATCTCAAAGCAGCGGGGCGCGGCGATGTCTTCCAGGTTCACGCCGCCGAAGGAACCGGACAGCAGGTACACAGTGCGGACAAACTCGTCCGCGTCCTTCGTCTTGATGCACAGCGGGAAGGCGTCCACGTCGCCGAAGCTCTTGAACAGGGCGCACTTTCCTTCCATGACCGGCATGCCTGCCTCGGGGCCGATGTCGCCGAGGCCGAGAATTGCCGTGCCGTCCGTGATGACAGCGCAGAGATTCCATCTGCGGGTCAGCTCGTAGGACTTGTCGGGATCCTTCTGGATCTCAAGACAGGGCTGCGCCACTCCGGGCGTATAGGCAAGGCTCAGCTCTTCGGAAGTGCCGCAGGGGGCCTTCGCGATGACCTCGATCTTTCCTTTCCATTCGTAGTGTTTCTTCAGGGATTCTTCCGCAATGGACATAACTGCTCCTTCCCGGATCATCTGCCGTCCTGATCCGGAAACGTTCCGGCGGCTGACAATGATCTGAACTCAAATGATATATTACTGAGAAAATTATAACATGAATCCGGACCCCCTGCCACACATTAAACAGAATCCGCTTCAGAGAAGGTGTATATTTCCCCGCGGACTCTTTGTATTTTGCCACTGTGCATTTATAATAGGAACAGAACCACAGGAGGTATGTCTATGAGTCTCTGCCCCATCTGCGACAGAAAACTGGTCGGAAACATCTGCCCGTCCTGCAAAAAGATCATCCGGAATCCCCTGGTGATCCCGGACGGGATACGCCTGAACGAAAGCCATTACGGGAATGACGATATGTGCGAATTCCACGCGAACGACCGCCACATCCCCTTCATGAACCAGCGGCATCCGGAACAGGAACCCGAATGCTCTTACCATGACCCGAACTTCGAAGAGAAGCTGCCGACGGCGGCGGATGCCGTCAGAAAGACCGTCTTCACGCAGATGAAACCGCGGAAGAACGTTCTCAGCATCATTCTGACCATCGTCCTGATCTACTTCCTCATTTCCATCTTCATGTCAGCATTCCTGTTTATCACAAAGATCATTTTCTGACAGAAAACACCGCGGAAACGCCGGACTGATCCGGTATTTCCGCGGTGTTTTTCAGTGGAGATGACGGGAGTCGAACCCGTGTCCAAAAATCAATTCCCTGTTCTTCTACTATCATAGTCTGTTCTTTGACATTCCCTCCGCCGCACGGGAGCAGACACCCTTACGGTTTCAGTAGCTTCATCATACGCCCGCGCAGGCAAAGCTTACTGCGCGTCGTTTCTCACATAGTCGGCGCCTGGGTCCCGAAGTGTGAGTGCATCGGGTCAGACGGCAGCACTCAGGCTGCGATTGCTAATTCGTCGTTAGCGTTTATATTTAAGTTTGCCGTTTAACGCACTGCATGCGGATAGCTTCACCAGCTGCATGATCCCTGTCGAAACCGGTACATCCCCAATTTCTGTATCCGTAATACTATCACAGATTTCCGCAATTCACAAGCCGGACAGCGGACTCAGTACTTAATCGCGCCCTTGAAGTTCCGCTCGAAGTCCCGTCTCTGGTCGTTCTTCGCGATGCTCTCCCGTTTGTCGTACTTCTTCTTACCCTGTGCAAGGCCGATCTCCACCTTCACCAGAGAACCCTTGAAATAGACCTGCAGCGGGACCAGCGTCAGTCCCTTCTCCTTGATCTTTCCCACCAGGCGGCGGATCTCCGACTTGTGCATGAGGAGCTTCCGGACACGCAGCGGGTCCTTGTTGAAGATGTTTCCCTTTTCATAGGGGTTGATGTGCATCTGGTTGATGAACACTTCCCCGTTCCTGATCTCGACCCAGGCTTCCTTCACGGAACACTGGCCGAGACGGAGGGATTTGACCTCCGTCCCGAAGAGCTCTATCCCGCACTCAAAAGTCTCCAGAATAAAGTAATCGAAGCGGGCCTTCTTATTGTTCGCAATCAGCTTTATGCTTTCCTTCGGCATTATTCCTCCTTCCCCGCGGGCACGAAATCCACGGTCCGGGCCAGACGGTCAGCGGCAGCGCAGCGCACGCGGATCTTCTCGCCGAGACGATACCGTCTGCCGGTCATCTCGCCCACCAGCTCCCAGCGGTCTTCCAGGAATTCGTAGTAATCATCCCGCAGTTCGTTCACGCGGATCATACCTTCCACGGTGTTCGGGAGTTCCACATACAGGCCTGCCCTGGTGACGCCGCTGATCACGCCGTCAAAGGTCTCGCCCACGTGCTTCTCCATGTACTCGCACTTCTTGTAGCGCAGGCTCTCCCGCTCCGCCTCGTCCGCGCGGCGTTCCAGACGGCTGGTCTGCTCCGCCACGGCCGGAAGGATCTTCTCATAGTGCTCTGCCCGTTTCTCGTTCAGATCTCCGTGCAGATTCTCCTTGATGATGCGGTGGATCTGCAGGTCCGGATATCTCCGGATCGGGGACGTGAAGTGAGTATAGTACTGCGCCGCGAGACCGAAGTGACCCGTGCACTCCGTATTGTAGGCCGCGCGCTTCATGGACCTCAGAGTGACGCGGCTGATCAGGTTCTCCGCGTCCGTCCCTTCGATATTCTTCAGAAGCTTCTGGATCTCCTTCGGATGGATCTCCCCGTTCCTGCTGCGCATGGTCAGGCCGAAATTGTTGACGAAGACCGCGAGCTGCCGGATCTTCTCCGGGTCCGGCTTGTCGTGGACGCGGTACAGGAAGGGCAGCTGCCGCCAGCAGTATTCCTGCGCCACCGTCTCGTTTGCCGCCAGCATGAAATCCTCGATCAGGCGGGTCGCGCTGTTCCGCTCGCAGGCCCGGATCTCGACAGGTCTCCCCTTCGGATCCAGGATCGCCTTGCTCTCCGGGAAATCAAAATTGATGTATCCCCGGTCCGCACGGCGCTCCCTGAGAAGATCCGCCGTCTTCTTCATCTCCTTCACCATGGGGACGATGTCGGCGAAAGCTGCGCAGATTTCCGGATCATCGTCGATGATCTTCTGCACATTCGTGTAGGTCATGCGGTGCCGGGTCCTGATCACGGTCTCACAGATCTCGTGATCCGCGATCACACCCTGGGGGTCCAGCTCCATCAGGCAGGAAAGGGTCAGACGGTCCTCCCCTTCATTTAACGAACAGATCCCGTTGGACAGCCGGTGCGGAAGCATGGGCAGCACCCGGTCCGCCATGTAAACACTGGTGGACCGGCGGAACGCCTCCTTGTCCAGGGCGCTGAGCTCCGGCACATAGGCGCTGACGTCCGCGATATGGACGCCGAGCTCTGTGTTTCCGTTCTCCAGCTTCCGGACCGAGACGGCATCGTCCAGGTCCTTCGCGTCCTCCCCGTCGATGGTAATCGTCAGGAGGTCTCTCAGGTCCTTCCGCCCTTCCGCGGCATCCGCGGAAATGCGGTCCGGCACCTGCTCCGCCTCCTTCATGACCTCCGGCGGGAATACATCCGGCAGATCATAGGCTTTGATGATCGAGAGAATGTCCGTCCCGGGGTCGTTCACGTGGCCTATGATCTCCTCCACCACGCCCTCGGGTTCTTCCTGCCGGTGATTCGGGAATCTGGTCACCCGGGCCACCACCTTGTGTCCGGTGACCGCGCCCTTTTCTTTTCCTGCCGGGATATATATGTCCTGCGTGATCCGCTGGTCGTCCGGCATCACCAGGCCGAAGTTCTTCACCCGCCGGTAATATCCGACGATCCGCTCATTGGCGTGTTTTACGATCTCCAGGACCACGCCTTCGGCGCTCCGGAAACGCTGTCCCGGCTCCACAGAAATGCGGACCGTATCCCCGTTCAGCGCTCCGTGGGTATTCTCCCTGCCGATAAACACATCCTGGTCCATCCCCTCCGCCCGGACAAAGCCGAAGCCCTTGGGGTTCGCCATAAAGATGCCGGCAGTCTCCTGACGCTGGGGCTTCCCGTATTTTCCCCGGCCGGAAACACGGATCTTTCCTTCCTCCACCAGGGCGTTCAGGGTCTCCTCCAGCTCCCCGCGGCGGGATTTCGGCACGTCAAGGAACACCGCGATCTCCCGGATCCGCATGGGTTTGTACATCGGGTCACTCATCAGGGCCAGAAGCACGTTCTTTTTCTGTTTTAACTCCTCCGGTGTCATGGTGCCTCCTTTCCGAATTTAAATCTGCCTGCGGGACTGCGCTGAGATAAAACTTATGTCCGCCTGCGAAGCCCCCGCTGAGATAAAAAGGCTGCCGCTTCCGCGACAGCCTCCGTTTACTTCTGTTATGAATCCGGACCGGGATTTACTTCACGATGTTCAGGACGAATGCCAGGACCATGAACAGGACCGCAGCGGCCTTGGTCATGTTCTCGAGCGTGCCCTCAACGGAACGGCCCTTGTTCTTGCCCCAGTAGGAATCAGCGATTCCGCCGATGGTTCCAAGTCCGCGGGTCTTGCCTTCCTGCATCAGGACGACAACGGTCAGGAAAACACAGACGATAACAAAAGCGATCGAAATAAGCGTATTTGCCATAATATTGCTCCACTCCTCTTTCAGAAACACATACAGCAGAATGGTATCACAGAAATCTGTCTATTTCAAGCAGTTTCTTATGTCTCCCTGTTCCGGTTTCAGGCTCTGTTCCGGTTTTCATGCCCTGAGATCGATATCCATGCGCTTTTTCAGCTTCTTAAGGATCGACGCCACCATCTGGTCCACGGCCTCGCCGGTCAGCGGCTCGTCGCCCGGGGTGAAGGTCAGGGTGAACGCCATGCTCTTCTTTCCCTCCGGGATCTGCCCGCCGCGGTAGATGTCGAAAAGCTCCACATCCGTCACGAGCCTGCAGGACTCTCTGATGCAGTCCTCCACCGCGCCGCAGGTGCAGCCCTCGTCCATGACCAGGGCCAGGTCCCGCTTCTCCACAGCGAACTTCGGCAGCGGGTTGAAGGTCGGCTTCTTTCCGAAGGCATCCCTGAGGAGGGCCAGGTCGATCTCCATAAGATATGCCGGGACGCGCATGTCGGTCCTGTCCGCGATATCGTAGGCCAGCTTTCCGAGGAAGCCGATGCGCTCATCGTCCCAGAAGACCTCCGCCGTCTGGTAGGGATGCAGGAACGGGAGGACCGCCGGCCTGTAGCTGAACTTCAGGAACAGGGCGTCCGCGATCTCCTCCGCAATGCCCTTCAGGGTGAAGAAGGTCTCGCTCTCGCCGAACACGCCCACGCAGATGGTGGGACGCTCGTCCGGATACTCCTTCAGCGGGAGCTCCTTCGCGATGAAGCGCCTGCCGATCTCGAACAGCCGGCCGGACAGGTTTCCGCGCTTCTGGTTTCTCGCGATGGCCGCGATCATCTGCGGCACCAGGGTGGTCCGCATCAGCGACAGATCCTCATTGATGGGGTTCATGATACGGATCGCATGACGCTCCGGCGCGTCCTCCGGAAGCTTCAGAAGATCCAGGTCCGCCGGAGAGAAGAAGGAATAATGGATCGCCTCGCTGGCTCCGGTGCCGCAGAGGGCCTGCTTCAGCTTCAGCTCGATCTTCTGCTGCAGGTTCGTGCCGCCGGCCGTGACCGCCGCCGTGGGCATCAGGGTCCCGACGACGTGGTCGTAGCCGTACTCGCGGATCAGCTCCTCCGCAATATCCTGGTAGGACTCCATGTCCTCGCGGTAAGCCGGCACCCGGATGGTCAGCTCGTCGCCGCTGATCTCCGGCGCCATGTCGAGATTCGTCAGGATGCGGATGATGTCGTCGTCCGGCACGGTGATGCCGAGGACGCCGTTCACCTGCCTGATGCTGGCCTTCATCTCCCTGGGCTCCAGGGAGTTTCCGGTATTGCGGTCCACGCGGGTCCTGGAAATGGTTCCGCAGCCCAGCTCCTCGATGAGGTGCAGGGCGCGCTTGCTGCCCATGACCGTAGCGTACTCGTCGACGCCCTTCTCATAGCGGGAAGCCGCGTCGGAGGTCTTTCCCAGGGCGCGTCCGGTCTTGCGTACGTTGTCGCGGGCAAACTTCGCGCACTCCAGGATGACGGACTTCGTGTCGTCCCGGATCTCGGAATTCAAACCGCCCATGACACCGGCCAGACCCACAGGCTTCACGCCGTCGCAGATGACCAGGTTCTCATGGTTCAGGGTGTACTTGTTGGAATCCAGCGTCACGATCTTCTCGCCGTCAAAGGCTCTGCGGACATTTATCACGCCGCCCTCGATGTAATTCTCATCATAGGCGTGCATCGGCTGCCCCAGCTCCTTCAGGACATAGTTCGTGATGTCGACGATGTTGGAGACGGAATTCATGCCCACCAGGGCCAGACGCCGCTTCATCCACGCCGGGGACTCCCCGATCTTCACGTCGTACACATACTGGCCGATGAAGCGCGGGCAGAGATCCGGCGCCTCGACAGTCACATCGAAGCCCGGCTTCTCGACTTCCGTCGGATGATATTCGATGGACGGCATCTTCACCGGCTTCCCGAGGGCCGCTGCCACCTCGCGGGCCATACCGTAGATGCTCTGGCAGTCCGGGCGGTTCGCAGTGATGGAGATGTCAAAGAGCCAGTCGTCCAGACCGGTGATGGCCTTCACATCCGCGCCGGGCTCCGCGTCCTCCGGGAGCACCAAAAGGCCGTTGTAGCCTGCGCCCGGATAAAGGTCCTCGGTGAGGCCCAGCTCCACGCCGGAGCAGAGCATGCCGTGGGAATCATAGCCGCGCAGCTTTCCTTTCTTGATGGTCATCAGACCCTCGACCGTCTTGTGGTCCTTGCCGGTCATCACGACCTGGGCGCCCACCAGGGCCAGCGGGAACTTGCCGCCCGCGCAGACATTGTCCGCGCCGCAGCACACCTGGAAGGTGCCGTACTGTCCCGCGTTCACGGTCGTCAGGTGCAGGTGGGTGTCCGGGATCGCCTCGCAGGTCTCCACCAGGCCGACCACGACGTTTTTGATGTCCGCGCCGACTTCCCTCAGTTCCTCCACCTCAAAGCCGCAGTCAAAGAGCTTCTTCTCCAGCTCCTGCGGCGTGATATCGATATCCACATATTCCTTCAGCCAGCTGAAAGGTACTAACATATCCTATATCCCCCTTCCTCAGTCATTGATCTGCTTCAGGAAACGCAGATCGGATTCAAACAGGAGCTTGATGTTGTTGATGCCGTACTTCAGCATGGCGATGCGCTCCAGACCAAGGCCGAAAGCGAAGCCGGAGTACTCGTCGGAATCGATCCCGCAGTTCTCCAGGACCTTCTTGTTGACGACGCCGGCGCCCAGTACCTCGATCCAGCCGGTGCCCTTGCAGAGACGGCAGCCCTTGCCGCCGCACTCGAAGCAGCTCACATCGACCTCGACAGAGGGCTCCGTGAACGGGAAGAAGGAGGGTCTCAGGCGGGTGCTGGTCTCCTCGCCGAAAATGCGCTTCACAAAGACGTCCAGCATGCCCTTCAGGTCGCAGAGGGTAATTCCCTTGTCCACCACCAGGCCTTCCATCTGGGTGAACATCGGAGAATGGGTCGCGTCGTCGTCAGAGCGGAACACCTTGCCCGGGGAGACGATCTTGATGGGCGGCTTCTTGCTCTCCATGACGTGGATCTGTCCTGCAGAGGTCTGGGTGCGCAGCAGGAATTCCGGAGACAGGTAGAAGGTATCCTGCATGTCTCTCGCCGGGTGGTCCTGCGGCGTGTTCAGCGCCGTGAAATTATAGTAGTCGGTCTCGATCTCGGTGCCCTCATAGACCTCGAAGCCCATGGACGCGAAGATGTCGATCAGCTGGTTCTTCACCTGGGTCACCGGGTGAAGGCGGCCTTCCTCGACGCGGACCGCAGGCTCGGTGACGTCGATCTTCTCCCGCTCATAGCGCATCTCCAGCTGCTTTGCGCGGACGGCGTTCTCCATGTCCTTGAAATGCTCCTGCGCCCAGTCTCTCAGGACGTTGACGTTCTTTCCGTAGGCCGCCTTGTCCTCCTTCGGAACGTTCCGCATTTCCTTCATCAGGTGTCCGATCTTCCCTGCCTTGTTGTCCAGGAAAGACTTTCTGAACTCATAGAATGCTTCCGGCGTTGCGAACTTCGCCGCGCCTTCCCGGATCTCCTGCCGGATCGATTCGATCTCCCGGCTCAGTTCTTCCAAACTCTGCATGGTGCTCTCCTTTTCAGAAATAAAATAACCGTCCCCTCATCTCTGAAGGGACGGTTTCAATGACCGCGGTACCACCCTGCTTCTGCCTTTCGGCAGCGCTCATTCGTCCGTAACGGGGACAGCCGGCAGGGCCTACTGATTTCTGTTCAGCTCTGCTGCTCCGGCGTGAAATTTCACACATCGGGCCCTCGGAAGGACTTGCAGCCGGTGATCCTTCTCTCTGTTTCCGGGGTGCCGAGGCTACTTTGCGCCATCAAAGCAATTGACTTTCCCCATTTTAATCACCGGGCAGGTTTTTGTCAACCTGTGCGCACAATTCACGCAGTTTACAGGCGCCCCGGCTTCACTTTTTCCGGCCGGGGCGCCTGTCTGTTTACTCCATATTTTTCCACCGGAAGTTCGGGATCACGTCGGACCACCTGGAAATTCCGATGATGGCCTTCGCGAACTCCGTGTTTTCCAGCGTCTCGTTCTTCTTGTCGATGTTCTTGAACACCACCCAGATCTTCCGTCGTCCCGCGGAAATGATCTGGTCGCCTACGTCCATGCGGCAGCTCCAGAGACCGAAGGAACAGGAGGTGCGCACCTCAGACGGCGCGTCGACCTGACGGCTCAGGATAAATGCGTCGATGTAGGGGTTCGAGTCCGCAATATAGTAGGCGTACGCGTAAGCCGCCGCCTGGATCTGCTCCACATTTCCCCTGGAAGCGCTGACCGCGGTGAAGCCCTGCTCGGAAAGGATCACGCGGCGCACATTGCCCGCCGGATCCAGATAGTCCCCGGTGCAGAGGTAATCCGTCAGCACGTTCAGGTTCTCGAAATCGATGACCTGGGTGTTCAGATTTGCGGTCACCGCGCCGGTGTTGTGGTCATCCCAGAATTCCGGCTCCACCATCGGGTACGGATAGGGGTGATAAGCCATGTTCCAGTAGATGTTTCCGCCTTCCCGGATCTGCCGGTTCACCTCGTCCATAAGTGCCTTTCCGGAGTAGTGGAGATTGTCCGCCGTCGGGTCGTTCCAGTTCTCGTCGATGGAGAAGAACACCCGGGCGTTGGCGGAAGCGCTGCGGATCGCCGTGTAGATCACACGGAAGGACCGCACATATTCCTTCGCATAGGTGGTAAGATCCATCGGCCCCGTGTAGTTCCAGTTCTTATTGTTGTTGATCTCATTTCCCACGATCCAGTGGGCCACTCTACCGTAATTCGGGTTCTCACCGTTGTAGCGCTCCGCCAGGAACGAAGCCAGCGCGCGGGTCGTCTCATAGCCTTCCTTCGTGGAAGTGTTGAATCCGTAATAGAACGCGGACGAGGATTTCTTTACGCCGGGATATACCAGCTCCGGCATGCGCTCGTTCCAGCCGTTCAGGATGATGGCCGTGACCACCATGCTCTTGTTCGAGAAGGCGCTGATGGTCTTGTCATATTCCGCGATCTGCGCTGCGTCGAACTGATAGGTCTTCCCCTCGTAGGTATAGTTGATGCCCGTACCGTTGGTGATGTGGGCAAAGTTGAAGTTCACATTCACATGCTTCACGCCGAGGTAAAAGGCGTCATCCAGCATATCCATCTGTACCAGCAGGCCCTTCTTCGTGAGCGCGTCCTGATAAGGAAGGCGGCTCTTCGCTATGGTCTCCGGATTCGTGATATATGCACGGTTTCCGATCTCCTGATACTTTCCGTTCAGCCAGACCGCCGCCGCGAATCCGGAGTAAAGCCGGGTTTCCGCGGTACCCTCGTTCAGAGGAAGCCGGAAGCTGAACTCTCCCGCTTCATTGGTGCTCATCACCGGCTCGCCGGTGATCCCGTCCTGCCAGGGCTGCAGCGCGAAGAAATAAAGCTTTCCGTCCTCCGCGGAGTATTCCCCGGTCACCTTTCCGCTCACCGCCACGGTATTTCCGTCCGCGATCGCCGCGGTCAGGTAAGCGGTCTCCGTCGGCACCGGATCCGGAACCGGAAGGGTCTCGCCGTCAGCCGCGGTCTCGCCCAGGGCGGTACCGTCTGCCGCTGTCTGGCCTGCTGCGCCGGCCGCCTGGCCTGCCGCAGCTGCCGCCTGGCCTGCCGCTCCGGCATTTTCAAGGCTCTGACCCGCCGCGTCTGTCTGGTATACATGCGGCAGGGCACCTGATGTCATATTCTGCGTCGCTTCATATCCGCCGGGGCGTTCCCCCACCGTCGCCGCATGCGCAGGCGTCTGCGTGGAAAACGCAAGGGACGCCGCGAGGATCAGCAGCGCTGCGCAATCCTTAATTGTAATCGTTCCGTCGTTCATAACTATTCTTCTCCCGTCAGTCTAAACTGTCGTCCAGAAACTATTCCTTGCAAATGGAAAGTTTGTTTTTTGCGATAACCATCCGCATCATAGCCGGCAGTCTAAGGCCAGTTTTGTCCTTATGACACCCAAAGTATAGGAAAACTCCCCGGACAGGACAAGTCCGGGGAGCCTTACGTTTCTTTAAGCTTTTCTGAACGAAGATAAACTTATCGGAAAGAAATGGACGGAATCTTTAAGGAAAGCGCGAAGGTTATTCCCTCATACGAAGTCTTCGGAGCCAGCAGTTCCGACCCGTATATCATGGCCGCCCGCTCGCATACATTCCCCACGCCGACGGTCTGTTTCACGAAATCCGAGTCGTGGAACTCCCCCGGGACTGCGGCCAGCTCCGCCGCCGAGTGCAGGCGGAAGATGCCTGCGAACATGCCTGCCACCGCCCGGAGCGCCGGTTCCTTTTCTTTAAGGTCGATGGTCGCCACTTCCATGACTGCTTCCGGGTCGATCCCGTTTTCCTTAAGAAACTCCGTAGCGCGGCGGACTGCCTCCGCCGGGTCAAAGTCCTTTTTACAGCCGCAGCCCAGGCTCAGACAGCGGGGAACCAGACGGAGGATCTTCTCCCCATCCTGACCGAACTGTTCCCTGACTGCTTCCGCGGAACGGTATGTCACATAAATACACGCCGGGAAGTCCGCAGTCTTCATCCCCAAAAGCTCAGTCTTCGTCCCGCAGCCTTCAGTCTTCATCCCGCAGCCTTCAGTCTTCGTCCCGCAGCCTTCAGTCTTCTCTGCCGGTTTCTTTGCCGAATGAACCTCCGGCGGCACAGGATCAGATTCTTCCTCTAATAAGATCAATCCCTCCGGCAGTTCCCCCTGCACCGGAACATCGCTGAAGAATCCCACATTCTCCCCGCGGAGCAGCGCCGCCGTCACTTCCTTTGCGAGGACACGGTCGGTTATCGTGAGAAAGTGCTTCTCCGCCCAGACATCCACCGCGAAGACATGATTCAGGTCGCTGGCGGTGGAAATGACCGGGATCCCGCCGGTGATCTCCGCAGTCAGCTCCGCAAGCCGGTTCGCGCCGCCCACGTGGCCGGAAAGCAGGGGCATCGCATAGCGGCCGAATTCGTCCACCGAAACCACTGCCGGGTCTGTATATTTATCCATTATATACGGGGCGATGCCGCGCACTGCGATTCCCGCGGCGCCCACAAAGATCAGGGCATCCGACTCCCGGAACGCCTTTCCGACCGCTTCCCGAAAGCCGCCGCGCACCGCCGCAGCATCCGCAGAGGATTCTTTCCCGCCTGTCAGAAGACCTTCCGCCCGGGAATCCTTCCAGCCTGTCCGAAGACCTTCCGCCCGGGAATCCTTCCCGTACCTCTGCAAAACCGCCGTATGTCCAAGCCCCGCGTAGGCATCGCAAAGCTTCTCCGCGAGACGCTCACCCCGGTCCGTAAATGAAAACAGCGCGATCTTCAACCCGGTCCCTCCAAGATCCATCCGGACAGGCAAGCATATTCCTGCCGGGATAACAAATGAAGGCGGTTCCTTCCGGAACCGCCTCCGCCTCGTTACTGATTCAATTACTCCTCTGCCGGAGCCTCAGTATCCGTGTAGACAGTCTCATCGCCCTGCTGCTGCGGAACTTCAAGAGCCTTCATGCTCAGGGAGATCTTTCTGTCATTCTCGTTGAAGTCAACGATCTGAGCCTCGATCTCCTGGCCGATCTGAAGGACATCCGCCGGCTTGTCGATGTGTCTGCGAGAGATCTGGGAGACATGAAGCAGAGCGTCAACGCCCGGCTCAAGCTCGACGAACGCACCGAAATCGGTCATGCGTGCGACTCTTCCGTAAACGATGTTGCCGGGAGCATACTTCTCTGCAGCGTTCAGCCACGGATTCTGCTCCGGGAACTTCAGGGACAGGGCAATCTTGGTGCCCATGATATCCTTGATCAGAACGGTGACATGGTCACCGGACTTGAAGACCTTCTTCGGGTTCTCGATGCGGCCCCAGCTCATCTCAGAGATGTGGAGCAGACCATCAGCGCCGCCCAGATCAACGAACGCACCGAAATCGGTAACATTCTTGACAACGCCGTCGACAACATCGCCCGGCTTGATGCGCTCAAAGAGCGCCTTCTGCATTTCAGCCTTGCGCGCCTGCATCAGCTGCTTGCGGTCGCCGATGATCCTTCTTCTGCGCGGGTTGAACTCGGTGATAACGAACTCGATCTCCTGATCCTGATACTTGGTCAGGTCTCTCTCATAAGAATCGGAAACGAGGCTGGCCGGAATGAACACTCTGGCCTCTTCAACCATAACGCTCAGACCGCCATTGAGGACCTGGACTACCTTCGCGGTAAGGACCTCGTGGTTGTTGAAAGCTTCTTCCAGACGCTTATTGCCTCTGTCAGCAGCCATTCTTCTGTAGGACATGGCGACCTGTCCGTCACCGTCATTGACCTTCATGACTTTCGCTTCCAGTTCTTCGCCAACCTGGACAACGGTCCGCAGGTCAAGGCTGTTGTTGTTGGTATACTCCTGGCGTGTGATGATACCGTCAGACTTATACCCGATGTTCAGGATGATCTGATCCTCCTTAACACCGATAACCGTTCCCTTGACGATTTCTCCTGTGTGAATTGTCTTGATTGACTCTTCCAGCATCTGTTCAAAACTCTGATCCGACAATGGTTTGGACCTCCTCAATGATATGTTTGGGTGTTGAAGCACCCGCTGTAATGCCAATACGATCGCAGCGTGCAAGACAACCCGGAATCAGATCCGCCGCTGTCTGTATAAAGAATGTCTTCTTACACTCGTGGCTGCAGATCTCCGCAAGTTTCCTGGTGTTCGAGCTGCTCCTCCCGCCGATGACGATCATTGCATCAACATCGGAAGCGATCTCCTGAGCCTCGCTCTGCCGTTCCTGCGTGGCATTGCAAATCGTATTAAAGCAAAATATATGATACCCCAAATTTATACAATCCGCAACGATTTTATTAAATTTCGATAATTTATACGTTGTCTGTGAGACAATACTCAGTGACTCTGCACGGTCAGGGACCTGACGCACCAGATCCTCAGCAGATTCAATGACTGCCGTGTCCTCGCGGCCCCAGCCGCGGATCCCCTCTACCTCCGGATGATGCGGGTCTCCGACGATCACGACGCAGTTCCCCTTTGCGTTCTCCGCCTCCACGATCCGGTGGATCTTTTTTACAAATGGACAGGTGGCGTCCACCACCTTCAGCCCGTTGTTTTTACACAGCTCGTAGATGTCCCTTCCGACGCCGTGGGAGCGGATGATGACGGTGCCTTCCTTCAATGCTTCCAGCGCCGCCCGATCCGGGAGCACATGCACGCCGCGGGTCTCCAGATCCCGCACAACTTCTTCATTATGAATAATAGGCCCGTATGTGTAGACCGGCCCCGTTTCCTGCTCCGCCTCCCGGTAGACCGTGTCCACCGCCCGGGTCACGCCGAAGCAGAAGCCCGCCGTGCGGGCGAGGATGATGGTTTTCATGGTGTACTCCTGCGGACGATGCTGAGGATCTTCTCAATGACTTCCGGAATGGTCAGATCCGAAGAATCCACAAGGACTGCGTCCTCCGCCTGTTTTAACGGAGAAGTCTCCCGGTGCATGTCGCGGTAATCCCGCTCCGCGATGTCCTTCGCAATTGCATTGATGTCCGGAGTCTCCCCCTTCTCGACCAGCTCCTTGTAGCGGCGCACCGCCCGCACTTCCACACTGGCAGTCAGATAGATCTTGGTCTCCGCATCCGGAAGGACCACGGTGCCGATATCTCTGCCGTCCATGACCACCGGCCGGGATTCCGCAAGCTTCCGCTGAAGCTCCACAAGCTTTGTGCGGACTGCGGGATAAACGCTGGAAGCGCTTGCCATGTTTCCGACTGCCTCGGTCCGGAGCTCTCCAGTCACATTTTCCCCGTTCAGAAAGACCTGCTGCGCTCCGTCCACGTAATCCAGCGTGACAAAAGCATCCCCCGCCGCAGCGGAGATCTTTTCAGCATCGTCCGCTTTGATTCCCTTGCGCAGGAAATACACCGCCATGGCGCGGTACATCGCCCCCGTATCAACATAGACCCAGCCGAGTTCCCGGCTTACCGCCTTCGCGATGGTGGACTTGCCGGCGCCCGCAGGTCCGTCAATGGCAACTGCCTTCAGTTTATCCATGGTGTTACCTCTCTTCTTCGATTCTTAACCCGTATTCTATCCGTTGGAATGCATAGTTGCTGCAGTTCTCCGTGCATATTCTGGGCACAATTATAAGGTCTTTTTCCAATCTCATCAATCTTTTCCGCCGATACATACCCTGTCCGGCGCAGGTTCTCCTCTTTTTATTCTTACTCCTGCCCTTCATGGTATGATGTAGAAAAACGATCTGTTCTGTTTTATTTCTCAAACGACGAGGAAACACAATGATCACCATCGGCATTGACATCGGCACTACCACCATCAGCGGCGCGGTCCTGGAAATCTCAGGAGCCGCTCATCCTGCTGCCGGGCCGGCTTCAGGCTTCGAAGTCAACTCCACTGCCGGCTGCACATCTCATCCGGCTGCAGCTCCCGCTGCCCGTATTCTGCATGCGGAAAATATTCCTAACGACAGCTTTCTCCCGCCTGACGTCCCCGGCGCCCGCGTCCAGGACGCGGAGCGTATCCTGTCCCTTGCTAAAGAACTTCTGGACCGTCTGCTCGACTTCTGCTGCCGGAATGGACACTCTGAAATCTCTGCCTCCACAGGCATTGACGGCGGGACGGGTGAAACTCCCGCTGCCATTGGCCTTACCGGGCAGATGCACGGAATCGTCTACACAGACTGCGCCGGACGTCCGCTTAGTCCTCTCTATACATGGCAGGACCAGCGTGGGGAAACGGTCCGGGAACAGATTCTGGGGAAAACCGGCATTTCCGTTCCGGGCGGATACGGCTTCGCGACTCATTATTACAACATGATCCATGGCCTGGTGCCGGAAGGAACAGTCTCCTTCTGCACCATCATGGATCTCTTCGGTATGCACCTCACCGGAAACAGCCGTCCCCTGATGCACAGTTCAAACGCAGCGTCCCTGGGTCTCTTCCATCCCAGCAGGAATCAGTTTTTGAAGGAATCGCTGAAGACCTTGTTTGGCAACGCAGCGGAGTCCGCAGCTGGCGGGTCCGGGGCATCTTCTTTCATACCGGACTTTTCGGAAGAGATCCGGGTGATCGGACATTACCACCGGAACCCGGACATCAGCAGCTGCCGCGACTCACAGGTCTCCGTCTCCTGCCATGGTATCCCGGTCACCAACAATTGCGATGATATCAAGATTACCAGCAGTTTCCGCAGTATCCCGGTCACATGTGCCATCGGCGACAACCAGGCAGGCGTTCTTGCTTCTGTCGGCACAGCGCCCGGAACTCCGCTTGTCAATTTCGGCACCGGCGGCCAGGTCTCTCTTCTCACCACCCGTTATTCCGAACTTCCGGGCATCGAGACACGTCCCTTCCTTCCGGGGCTTTATCTGATGGCCGGCTCTTCTCTCTGCGGCGGCCGGGCCTACGCAATCCTGGAACGCTTCTTCCGCTCTTACGCCGCCGCGGCAGGAGCACCGGAGAAACCGCAGTACGCCGCCGCGGCAGGAGCACCGGAGAAACCGCAGTATGAGCTTATGAATGCGCTGGCGGAAAAAGCATTGCAGGAAGAAACAAGTCTTTCAGTTTCCCCGCTCTTCTGCGGGACCCGCGAAGATCCGTCCGTCCGCGGCTCTGTGACCGGGATCTCAGAAAACAACTTTACCCCGGGCGCCCTGATCCTTGGAACACTCCGGGGTATGGCAGACGAGCTTTACGGCTACTATTCAAAAATGACTTCTTCTCAGCCTGACCGAATAAAGCCTGACCGGGTAGTCGGCTCCGGCAACGGGCTGCGAAAGAACCCGGTGCTGCAGAAGCTTGTTGCGGAGCGTTTCGGCGCGCCGTTGGAACTGTCTCCCTTCGAAGAAGAAGCAGCCTGCGGCGCCGCTATCAGCGCCGCGATGGCCCTTACGAAGGATTAGCTTCCCTTTCCGCGTCCCACCTCCGTATCGCGACCAGGAAGCTTCGGCGCCTTACGAAGGGTATACCTGATTTTCGCTCTCGCCATTCGTATTCTAGTCTCGATGCTTCTCCGGCCTACGGATGATCAGCTTCCTTTTCGCGTCCCACCTTCGTATCGCGACCAGGAAGCTTCGGCGCCTTACGAAGGGTATACCTGATTTTCGCTCTCACCATTCGTATTCTGGTCTCAATGCTTCTCCGGCCTGCGAAGGGTCAGCTTCCTTTTCACGTCCCACCTCCGTATCGCAGCCGGCAAGCTTCTTCCTCTTACGAAGGGTATGCCCTGTTTTCGTGCGTCACGTATGTATATAAGGCCAGGCGGTTCCGACCGCTACGAAGGGTTAGCTTCCTTCCCGCGTCCCACTACTGTATGTGATTTAACCGGAATTGCTCCGCTGCTTCGCAGCTCCCGCAATTCCGCCCTTCATTCGGAATTTCGCGGCGCTTTGCGCCGCTTCTTCCTCGTCAATAACTCATGACTAAAGTCACGAGCTTGTACCTGCCCGGTGGTGCAGACGGCAGAGCCTCCCACCTTTGGCAAACGCTTTGTTTCGCAGTGCTTC